>JAJZRE010000008.1:32793-54106 GCA_021802945.1 Pseudomonadota bacterium | reverse complement strand
TTCATGAGTCAAAGAACTTCTGGCAGGAACACGACGGCAGCATCTACCAGCCCGATCCGGTATGGGACAAGACCTTTCCCAAGTTCAAGGCCGCAACCAAGCGCGAAGCCATCGAGCAATACTGGGACTACTACTATGCCGAGGCCGGGACACTGGAAAAAAGGCACCCGGCGCATTTCCGCATTTTTGACATTGCCGAATTAAGCCACCCGGAAGGTCAGCGCGAAATCCTCGGCTTTGTCGGCCTGCCGGAAAAAGACATGATCCTCAAGGACAAATTCCACATGCACAGAAGCAGTGGCGATTAGTCGCCAACCGGCACATTCATCATAACGATACGCGGACAAGAATAATGGACACTCTCGAACTCGCGCGCGACATACTACGCAGCAACCTGCAGCTGGGCGCACATGCCGATCAAATGGAGCGGGATACCGCACTAATGGGCGCCCTGCCTGAATTCAACTCGCTTTCCGTCGTTGGACTCATCACCGCAGTCGAAGAACAGCTTGGCTGCTCAGTCGCGGACGACGAAATCAACGCCGACATTTTCGAAACGGTCGGCACCTTCAGCGACTTCATCTCCTCCAAAATGGCATAATCGAAATCGGCTCAAATTGGCACCGTAGCTATGGACTCATTGACGCTGGCAAAAGACATACTCCGTATCAACCTGCAGTTGGGCGAACAGGCCGACTCCCTGGTCCGGGACTCGCCTTTGATGGGCAGCATTCCGGAATTCAATTCCCTGACCGTTGTCGGCATTGTCACCGGCATCGAAGAACAAACCGGGTGCGCCATATCCGACAAGGAAATCACTGCCAAAATATTCGAGACCGTCGGCACGCTGGCCGACTTCATCGAAAGCAAGATCGGTTGAGATGCTGCGCCACCCCATGAGCACTATTACGCCGCAATTTATCAAGAGTGCGGCCGGCCAAGTATTTACGCTGTACTTTCCGGCATGCGGGGAAACACGCGGTGCGCTGATCTACCTGCCCCCCTTTACCGAAGAAATGAACCGCTGCCGGGCGCTGGTCAACTCGCAGGCACGCGGGCTGGCCGCATCGGGCTACGCTGTTTTGCTGCTCGACTATTTCGGCACCGGTGACAGCGCCGGCGAGTTGAAAGACGCCACCTGGGACATCTGGCATGCAGATATCGACGCTGCCACAGCCTGGCTGGAGCATCGAACCGGCATGCCCCCCATCCTGTGGGGGTGCAGACTGGGGGCCCTGCTTGCTGCTGAAGCCGCAAGTCGCTCCCCGGGGCGATTCAACCACTTGCTGTTCTGGCAACCCGTCATCGACGGCAAGCTGTTTCTGACGCAGTTCCTGCGCCTGCGTGTTGCGGCGCTGATGGACAAAGGGCTGCCGCCCGAAACCACCGAGCAGATGAGGGCCCGGTTTTCGGCGGGTGAAAGCGTAGCCGTATCCGGATACGAACTGCCGGCTGCCCTCGCCATTGCGATTGACCAAGCCAGGCTCGCCGACCTGAACCTCGGGCAAGCGCGAATCGACTGGCTGGAGAACATAGCCGAGCCAGGAAAACCATTGCCCCCGGGTAGCCAGAAAGCCATCAACGCGCTCCTGGCCCAAGGGACGCACGTCAACATACATCCGTTTACCGCGCCTCCCATCTGGCAACTGCATGAACGCGACAAGGCGCCCGACATGATTGCAAGGACCAGTGCACTGTTTTCATCACAGCAATGCCAATCAGCGTCATGAACGTCGAAGAAATCCCCCTGGCGTTTGATTGCGAAGGCGACACGCTGATCGGCATTGTTCACCGTCCTGAACGGGCATCGCCGCGGGGTGTGCTATCACTCGTGGCGGGGGGGCCACAATACCGCGCGGGCTGTTGTCGCCAGTTGGTCTACATGGCACGCGATTTTTCCGCTCACGGCATCCCCGTGATGCGTTTCGACCACCGCGGGGTAGGCGATGGCGACGGCGAGTTTCTCGATTTTCTGCATGTGGAAAACGACCTTTCGGCTGCGATCGAGGCGTTCAAACGCGCCGTCCCGCAACTGCGCGAAGTGGTGTTGTGGGGGGGCTGCAATGCCGCATCTGCCATCATGATCAATGCACATCGCTATCCCGAAGTAACCGGGATGATCATCAGCAACCCCTACGCCCACTCGGAGGCAACCGAGACGGTCGTTGTGCGCAATCACTACATGCGCCGCCTCAAAGACCCGACCTTCTGGGCCAAGGTATTCAGGCTGCGCTTCAATCCATTTCCCTATATCCAGTCCGCCATACGCTCCGTGCTCAAACGGCTTCTTGCATCGAACGCGGCCGCGCCGCTAGCCGGAGAACGGCAGGACCAACCTTTCACCGAACTCATGCTTTCCGGGTTCAAGAAATTCCAAGGCCAGATTCTGCTCGTGATGAGCGGGAAAAGCCTGACATCCGAGGAGTTCGACGTGCTGGTCGCCAATTCTCCCGAATGGCAGAAGGCGTACAAAAGCGCTTCGATCACGCGGGCGGACATCGCCGAGGCAGATCAGGCCTTTTCCACAATTGAAGCACGCAATGCATTGCTCAAAGCTGCACGCATCTGGTTATTGGCCCACCCTGCGCGTTGAGAGTGCCAAACCACAACAGGGTTTTGCCAACGCCCCCTTGAGCCGCGTCAAGGGCAGAATCTGCAGTAGGGATTATCCGGAGGTTTAGGGGTTTGCTCGGGAACGGCTCGAGAATCAGCGCCATTTCCAGCCCCCTCGCTTGGGTTCTTGTTTTCAGTCGCATCGAGTGGCGACTGCGCAACTGGCTCGGCCAAAAGGCTTTCTGCCTGCGGCGGTTCCGGCGTAACCGCCTCTACCACGTTGGGCCCTGGATAAGGCATTTTCCCGCCCAACTCTTTGAAACGTCGCTTCAACGCAATGGTCTGGTTTCCCTGTTTCAGGCCTTCGGTGACCACTTCCAATGCCTTCGCGGTTTTACCCAATTTCTCGTAACTATCCGCCAGAATGGGATAAGCCTCAGCAAGCTTGGGGTCCATTGATATAGCCTTGCCCGCAGCAATGATCGCCTTCTGATAGGCATGGTCGTAAAAGTAGGATTCAGCGATTTCCTTATACATCAGCGGGATGTGGGGCCAATTTATTCCATGCTTGGCTGGGTCGTCTATGCAGTACTGCATGTTCAGGCGCCAGTTCCTCATGTATCCCATGCGCTTGTTGCGGTCCTGCGCAGAGAAGTACCTGAACTTTGAAACCTTCCCCCAGCAGTAATGATGCAACCATTGCGCAGTCTCGCGGGGACCGATCAGTGCCCATGAGGCATACTGCGGCTGGGAAAGAATCGCGAGCAACGCTTCCCGCGTCATGCCTGGATAGCCCCATGAACCTGCGACTGCGGTGCCCATTCCAATTTCCAGGCAGACCGGGTCCATGGCAAGCACCTCCTGCGCCGTCATGGGTTCGTACATGACCTTAACCCCAACGAGTTTGGGCAAAAAAACCTTAGGGTCGAACTCAGACGCGTGCGCCATGCCCAAAGCCCATAAGCACAACAAGAACAATCCAAGTTTGATGTTGACAAGCGCTCTGTTCATAAACTGATCCAAACCTATAACATGTTCACGTATGGCATTCTGTTTGCTGGTTATCCACGGTGGGCACTGCAGCAAGATTGTCGGAAAATTGAAACATAAAGGTGAACGAAATGTTTTTCTCGATAAGAAACAAGCTGAACAAAAGCTGGTTCGACTGGCGCGTCAGAAAAGTGTTCGAAACAAACGTTGCCAAGTGCGACCCAAACAGCAATCTCGTCATCTTAAGTCAGCTCTATCACCCCGACTTGGCCATGTTCATGGTCGCAGCCAAGTCATTCTCCCGCTACGTCCAGCCACACAAGTATGTCATTGTCGACGATGGGCTGACCGACTCCGACCGGGAAACGCTGCGGGGTCACTTCGAGAATATAGAGTTCATCAAGACCGAACAAGTCGATACGGGATCATGCCCGCGAAAAGGCTGCTGGGAGAGATTGATCAGCATTGCCGACCTGAATACGGATCATTATGTCATCCAACTGGATGCCGACACACTCACGCTTGACGAGCCCGCTGAAGTGCTTGGCTGCCTGAACAGTTCACACAGCTTTACCCTGGGCACACCTGGCGGCCAGAGAATCATTCGCTTGGCAGAAGCAAGCGAGATTGCTTCGGGGTACGGCGGCGACCACGTGCAGGTTCTGGCCGAACAAGCGCTTGCCCAACTGCCGTCCACGCTAGGGAATTATTATGTTCACGGATGCGCAGGATTCGCCGGATTTTCACCAGGAAGCATCAGGCGTGACGCCGTTGAAGCTTTTTCGGCCGCAATGATGGAACTGCTGGGAAAAAGCAAATGGGCGGAGTGGGGCAGCGAGCAGGTGACCTCGAACTTCATTGTGGCCAACAGCCCGCAGGCTCGTATCCTCCCTGTATCGACTTACCCATTCTGGAAGCCCGGGGTTGACCTATCAAAGGCAAAATTTCTTCATTTTTTCGGTACCCATCGTTTTGAGGGGGGGGAGTACATCCGTTCATCCAATAAAGTGATATCTGCCTTGCCGGTCTAGATGAGCAACGCTGGGATACTGGGTCCCCTTGCGTGATATGACAAGCCATAAACGTATCCAAAGGCGTTCACAATCGAGAGAGGTTTTGTTCTGCCATTCCCTCTTGCATACCACACCCCGACAAACCCGCCTCCGATACGCAATGGCTCTGCGTTCGGGCTGCCATTGAAAATCATGAAGGGAACAGAACGAAGCTTGCGATAATTGTTGTCTATATCTTTATCAGCCCCTGCCTGGAAACCACTTATATGAAAAAGAGATTACGACTTATTTCTGAAGCCGTTCGAGGAAAGAGCGTACTTGACGTGGGATGTGTCGACCACGAAGCCTCCAAGGAAGCGGGTGACGAATGGTTGCACAAGGTAATCCTGGATCATGCGTCAGAGGTATTGGGTCTCGACTTTGCGGAAGACGAAGTCAAGAAGCTCGTAGCCAGGGGGTACAAGATTGCCTATGGGAATGCCGAAGAGATCGATTTACACCAGAAATTTGATGTGGTTGTCGCTGGTGAGTTGATTGAGCATTTAAGCAATCCCGGCAAGTTCCTGGAGAACATGAAAAAGCATCTCAATGAAAATGGAGAGATTGTCTTAACGACACCCAATCCCTTTTATCCCAAAAGAATGGTCGAGATATTGTTCCATGGCTATGCCCTGGTACATCCCCAACATGTGATGTGGTACTGCCCCAGCACATTAACCGAGATTCTTTCAAGGGCAGGATTTTCCAATATCGAGATTATCCCCATAAACAATTCCGAGAGATGGAGTTGGGTTGTAAACAGACTGACGCTTTTGCGGCCATGGTTTTCGACAAATTTGCTCGTCCGTGCCAGGAATTAATTGCAACGAAATATCTGAAACAATCCTGCTCAAGACCTTGTTGAAGCAACATGGCAGTCAATCGCAGTTGCCATGGGAAGCTGCTGGTTATGCGCGGAAAATGCGGCCAGATTTTATCTCGCCAGGCTTGGCCCGAGTTTTGCCTTTCATTCAAAATCCCTAAAGCAGAAAATACTTTCATCCCGAAACAAGTACTCGAACGGGTAGCGGCTAATGCAAGCAAAGAACGGCCTGCTCGTACCTTGCCAAGGCATGAGCCAATCATCCAGTTCCAAAGTAATAAGGTGTGTTTTAGGCACCCAATCGGTATTGCTTTTAAACAAAGTGGATTGAGCACCCTCAATATCAAGCTTGACAATAAAAGGCGCATTCACCCCCTGCATCTCACAAATCTCATTTATCGTGTAGGCACGTAAACCTTCGCCTCCTGAAACGTTCAGCTCCTTAACTTGGAACGCCGCCGAACCGCCATCCGGGTTGGTGATCATGAGCCGTGCTGACGTATTCCAGATTCCTCCATGCAGCCGTGTTACGCGATCGCCAAGATGCGCCGTATTCATGGTTAACATTTTGAAGTTCTGATCATCGGGCTCAACCACCGCGATACGTGCGTCGGGGAACATCCCGGCAAACCATCGTGTCGCGAACCCGACATTTCCGCCGCAGTCGACGATCAGCGGCGTTTCCCCGCGCGAAATCGCAGCGCGATAGTCCCGAAGCAGGCGTTCGCTCTGGGGAAATTTTCGGAAATCATATTGCTGCATAACCAGACATTGCTTGAAGGTGGCATGGTCCGCAATCGTGTCTCTGAGAAAAAATGGCTGGTCATAGCCAGGCACGTCATAACGTCTGATGCTTTCAGAAGCGCGGGGCAGTTTTCTCTCGATGGCGAACAACAACCTCAATCCGCCAAGCAGGCCATAATTTTGGATGAACTTTGGGGCCCAACTGATTTTCCGCTTAAGACGAAGCATGGATTGATCCCTTGATGGTGAATCCCTACGTTATTCAGCTGCGGTTAGCAACGAAAAGCCTACCGCCCAAATGGACCACGCCAGTCCATCGCCACGTGCGAAAGAACCAGCACGGTTTCGACCCGTCTCGCAACAGCAACGCCAACGCTACACCCGGCATCTCAACTCATCCGCCAAATGCGGCAAATTGATTCCGGGCGCAGGCTGGATGAGGGCAGCCTCCACAAGTTGCCCCACATCCCGCACTTCCCAACTCCAGGAGAAGCCTACGCTCTTCGCGAGTCTGGATAAGAATGCCGTTTGATGATCGCCGGCCAGCACCGTATTTGCAATCGCCACGAACCGCTTCCGCTTCTGCAATAACGACATCACGGTCGCCCCGCCATGGCAGATCACCAGGTCAGCCTGCTCGATCCAGTCGTCGATCGAAGGCTGGAAACGGAAATGCTCGGCATGACTCGGCACATACGTGCCTGCCCCGATCTGGCAAACGATCCGATCCCGTATTTTCCCGGCGCCGATGAGCGCGTCGATTTCCCGGATCAGCGGATCGAAATGCGTGGTCCCCACCGTCACAAAGATCACAGCACCGTCCCCTTGTAACGCGCACGCGGATGCAACTGTTCCTGTTCCGGCCATTGAACATAAAAATGATCTGCCATCCCCAGCCCGAGCAGCAGTTTTCCCGTGGACGACAACGTGTCCGTGCGGGTGATGCTCTCAATAAAGATAAAGGGCACGCCACGCAAGCGACAGGCCAGCGCGATCGGCAAGGAACTGGACGACCCCAGACAGACGGCGACATCCGGGCGGTCATTCCCGATTTCCGTCCACACAAGCCGCAAGGTTCGCCACAAGTTTCGGGCGATGTGAGAAACCCGGCTGTTTGCACGAGATGAAAACTCCGGAATAGCCAGATGTCGGCCGCCCTCCACCAGCTTGCTCAAGGTCGAGCCAGGGTACAGGCCGACCTCATGGATCACGTAACAGCAATCCCAATCCGCTTGCAGCTGATTTGCCAGCGTAAGGGACTCCCACTGGAATCCTCCGCCCGCCACCAGATACAAGACCTTCTTTTTCATGCGTCAATTTTCCATTTGAATCGCATTATTCCCGCCTGGAAGCGAGGAAGTTCCGTCGACACTACTTCCGGGTCTGGCATAACCCAAGCATTCAGTTTCCATGTCCGCGCCCGATCAAGGAAACGGGTTTGGCCTAGTTGAACAGCAAATGCATTTTCGCGGTACCCATCGCAATACTGGCATCAGGACACGCTCATTGTCATGGTGCTTATGGTTTTTTACGCCCGGAGGCCGAACGTTTCTGCGAAACCACGCCACATCACCCCCACACCTTTGGTCACACAAATCGGCACCCCATGCTTTGGCTTGATGGGAATGGGCTCTTCCCTTCCCCCTATCCGTACAGCAAATCAGGGCGGGACATGAAGCAGCGTTCCCTGCCACCGCAGCACTTTACGCTTTTCTCATTAAAGTTCGTTTATATTCAGTGCCATCACTCGGCACGGATATTCACCTGTTAACCATTATGGACGGTATTTTTGGCTGGCTCGGCAACCACGGCGCGCATCAGGACCTGATTCGACACATGGGCCGGGCAGCCTGCCTGTCACCGGAAGGTTTGCTGCACGAACACAGCAGCCAGCTGCTGGGTGTCGCGGCCTGCTCCCGTTTCGGCAAGGCGGAAATCCATGTCGAGAACGGCCTTGCCGCAGCGCTCCATGGCAGCCCCCGGTTTCTCGATGACGAACTCGCCTTCATCGCGCGCGACCAGAATGCCGCCGTCGCGGTGGCGCATGGCTGGCTGCGTCACGGGAAAGAACTGCCGACCCTGATGCACGGCAATTTCGCCTTCGCCGTACTCGAACCCATCAAGAAGAAGGCCTTTCTGGCGCTCGACCGCGTCGGCGCCGAACGCTTGTGCTACGCGAGGCACGGCGGCCAACTGGTGTTTGGAAGCAGCGCGCAAAGCGTGGCGGCACACCCCGCGATCGGCCGCGACATCGACCCTCAGGCCATTTACGACTATCTCTATTTCCATACCATTCCCTCGCCCCGCAGCCTGTACCAGGGGGTACGCAAGCTGTTGCCGGGCCAATACGCCACCCTGAGCAACGGCCAGCTCGACACCGGGTTTTACTGGCAGGCGGATTACACTCCGGTCGATGCCGGTTTCGACAGCCAGCGGCGCAATTTCCGCAGCACGCTGGACCAGGCGGTGCGCGATGCCGATGCGCCGGCCACCGCTGCATTTCTCTCGGGCGGCACCGACAGCTCGACCGTGGTGGGCGCGCTGACGGCCGCACGCGGGGCGCCGGTCGACACCTTCTCGATCGGTTTCGACGCCGAGGGCTTCGACGAAATGGAATACGCGCGCTGCGCGGCCGAACGCTTCGGCAGCAACAGCCACGAGTACTACCTGAAGCCGGCCGACATCGTGACCGCCATCCCCATCATCGCGCACGAATACGACGAGCCGTTCGGCAACGCCTCGGCCGTGCCGACGTATTTCTGCGCCAGGACCGCGCGCGAGGCGGGGTTCGAACGCATGCTTGCCGGCGACGGGGGCGACGAAATCTTCGGCGGCAACGCGCGCTACGCCAAGCAGAGCCTGTTCGAAGCCTATGCCCGCCTGCCCGCCGCGCTGCGGCGCGGACTGATCGAACCCCTTGCGCATCTGCCGGGGCTGTCGGACCGTTTTCCGCTCGCCAAGCTGAAGAGCTACGTCAGCCAGGCCAGGATCGGGCTGCCGCTGCGGCTGGAGTCCTACAATTTTCTGCACCGCACCCCGCTCGACCAGATTTTTGCAGAGGATTTCCTCCATGCCATCGATCCTTCGACCACTGATGCCGCGTTGACCGACGTGTACGAACGCACCGCGTCGGATCATTACATCAACCGCATGATGCATCTGGACCTGAAGTTCACCCTGGCCGACAACGACCTGCGCAAGGTGGGCACGATGACGGAGGCCGCGGGCATCGAGGCGCATTACCCGCTGCTGGACGACCGCATGGTGGCGCTCGCCAACCACCTGCCCGTGGATTACAAGGTGCGCGGGCAGAAACTGCGCTGGTTCTTCAAGGAAGCGCTGGACGACCTGCTGCCGGAAAAGATCATCAACAAGAGCAAGCACGGCTTTGGCCTGCCGTTCGGGGTATGGAGCACGCAATACGCGCCGCTCGGCGATATCGTCGGAGACAGCCTCTCCAGCTTCAAACAACGGGGCTGGATCCAGCCCGCCTACCTGGACCACATGCTGGCGATGCAGCGCGGGCCACATGCAAGCTATTACGGGGTGATGATCTGGGTCGTGATGATGCTGGAGCAATGGCTGCATGCGAACGAGCATTGAAGCAATCATTCAATGCACCAGATATTCACGGCCCCATTCCGCGCGTCGGCATTCTCGAATCGAAGCGCATGCGAATATCGCTATTTACGCTTCCATGCGGGTGCGTCACTCCAACGTGACGTTGGGTGGATAGCTGGCCCACCAGCGCCTTTCCCCGCACCTTGCGCCACATCGTCAAGTGCCCCTGAGAATTTCGCCGTCAGCAGCATGATGACCACAATGTGGTAGGGCAGGTCGAAATAGGCCAATCCGAGGAAGGCGCCCCCAACCGCATATCCAACGAGGCTGACCTGGGTCATGGCGGCCAGGTCGGCTGCCCATTTCTTGTCAGGATCGTGCTTGCATCGTTTGATGATCTGCTGGCCACGAATCCATGCCAGCCACCCCAGCAGCAGGAACAAACCCAGGCCAATGAAGCCATGCTCGCCCATCACCTGGAAATAGATACTGTGAGCATCGAAGACGATATCGGGACGGGGCGCGTATTGAAGGAAAGTGGGCCTCTGAAACATTTCAAAGCCTCCGCCGACGACCCGGTCTTTAGCCACGTTGAATGCGGTATGCCATGAATTGATCCGCCCCTGTGCCGACTGGTCCTCCTGATAGGTCTTGATCGTGTTCATGCGGTCATACCAGGATTGCGGCATGACCGCGGCCATGATGGCGACAGCAAACACGATGTAGATGCCCGTAATGAGCTTGTGGCGGCTCTTGATCCACAGGAACAGCCCCATGGCGGCCATGGCCAGCAGGGCGCCGCGCGACTGGCTGCCGATAGCGGAAACGGCCGTCAGCACCATCGCGATGGCCAAGCCGTTCTTGACCCATTTTCGGGATTCCTGCAGATGCAGATAGCGGATGAGCGGAATGGTCATCACCAGCGCCAGCGCCAGTTCATTATTGCCGCCGATAAAGCTTCCGGCAGGCCCCTCCACATGGAACGCGCCGCCATGCAGGAGGGTGAAAATCCCGCCCTTGACGCCATAGAACCCCAAGGACAGGGCAATCACCCAGATCAGCCAATGCAGCTTCTTACGGTCGGTGATCATCAATACCGTCAGAAAGGTCATCAACTGAATCTTCCAGACCTCGTTCCACTGGACCCAAGCCCTGTCTGGGTAGAACGCGAAAAAAGTCGTGAACAGCATCCAGCCGATAAACACCAGCAGCACGATCGTTTCGCGCGACCAGACCATCTCCTTTTTCTCTTTCGAAAACAGGAACGCCACGATGGTGACGAGGCCTACAACCATGGCAAAGGGAAACGTGTAGGCAAATCCATAGGTCAGCCGGTGCGGATTCATGTAACTCATCCACGACCACAGCAGGATGCCTACCCAAGGCCGCCTGAACACAAACGGCAGCAATCCGAAGACAATGCCGGTAACAAGCAAATCTCTCATGCGTGGCTCTCTCCATCCTGCATAGCCGGAATAGCAATTCCCACCCGATCCATCATGACGGCCGATTTCATGACACGGCCTGCGCGAGCGCGCCGCCCAGGGGAACATGACTCACAACATAGCGGTGCTTGCCCGAGGCTTCGGGCGCGATCGCATCGAGCAGCTTCAGTTCGATATTCAACGTCGGCCCCAGACGCGCGCGCAAGCCCTGAATCACCGCTTCCCGGGCACCCTCGCTCCAGCGCACATCCGGCACCACCTGCACTTCCATCCGGTCGACCGCATGCTGGATCAGCTTGAACTGGCCCACGCCCGGAATCGCGCGCAGCACATAAATCACCGCCAGCGCATGCATGATGCGGCCATCGGCGGCGACGACGAAATCGGTCTGCCGGCCCACCACGCTATCCAGCACGGCGAGGCCGCGCCCGCCGGGGTCGGGGCGATCCGAACGGCGGATCACGTCGCCGGTGCGATAGCGGATGAAGGGCTGCGCTTCGGACACGAGACTGGTGATCACCGCCTCGCCTTCCTCGACCGGATTGCCGGCGTCGTCGAGCACTTCGATGAGATGGGTCTCGCTCATTTGCAGCAGGGCGCCATCCGGCGATTGCAAGGCCATCAGCCCGGCATCGCGCGCGCCGTATTCGACCGAGACCGGCACCCCGAATACCCGTTCGATCAGTTCGCGCTGGTGGGGGAACAGCGGCTCGCCGGTGGTGCTCACCACGCGCAGCGCGGGCAGCTTCGGCCGGAAGCCGCGCGCCTCGGCATGGGCGGCAAACAATGCCAGGCTGCTGGCATAGCCGTAGATGGCCTTCGGATTCCAGGCCTGGACCGCCACCAGATAGTCGTCCATGCGCGCGGGCGACATCTCGAACGCGTTCAACAGCAACTGATTGACCAGTCGGTCACGCAGGGTCTTGATGCGGTCGGTCCGGGAGAGTTCGACCGGCGCCCCCCACAGGTACACCTCGCGCTCGCCCGGCTCCACCCCCCACCAGCGCCGCGCGCGCAGCCGGCCGGCCGCGTCCGCGGCCTGGCGTGCGCGGCCGAAATAAAAGATCAGCGGCTCGCCGCTGGAGCCGCCGGTGGTGTACTGGAACACCCCGCCGGGCACGCCCCGCCAGACCAGCTGCTCGACGTTGTCGCGCGCATCGCGCTTGTTCATGGTGGGCAAACGCGGCAGGTCGGCCAGCGTGACCGCCCCCGCCCTGGCCGCCTCATCCAGCCCGGCCGCACGCAGGCGGTCGGCGTGCCAGGGGCTGTGAGCCAGCGCGCTGGCCAGCAAGCGATTCAGTCGCTGCGACTGACAGGCCTCGATGCCCTCGCGCGACAGCCATTGCGTGCGTTCGAGTTCGGCCAGCACCGCGAAGGTGGGGCGATGCATTGCCGCTTCCTGTGCGCGGAAGACGGTGCGCGCGAACCAGGCCGGCACGTTCATTTGACCGCGAGCCCCGCTTCGACCGGAGCCAGGTTCGTGATGCGGTCGAACGCCCGCAGCAGTTGCGCGACGCGCGTGTCCCACTGGTTGGCCTGGGCATATTCGAGGATCGCGTCCCGATCCCAATCCTTGGCGAGCGCGGCGTCCAGCGCCTGTTGCAGGGCAGCGGGATCGCCGAACGGTACGATGGTGCCGAGTTCAGCGCGGCATACCACTTCCGCGTTGCCGCCGACGTCGGTGGTCACCACCGGCAGGCCGCAGGCCATGGCTTCGAGAAACACGTTGGCCCAGCCTTCGTTGCGGGTGGCGAGCACGAAGACGTCGGACGCCGACAGGGGCGTTTTAAGTTCGTCCGGCGGCAGGTTGCCGAGCAAGCGCACCCGGTCCGTCAGCCCCAGTCGTTTCACCTGGGCGTCGAGTTCGGCGCGCATGTCGCCTTCGGGGCTGCCGCCGCCGGCGACGAGGTAGTGCAGGTCCGGATGCCGTTCGAGCAGCGCCGGCAGGCAATCGATGACGCGATGCATGCCCTTGCGCTCGACCAAGCCGCCGACCGAAACCAACACCTCCGCATCCTGCGGGATGCCCAGTTCCGCGCGGGTGGCCTGCCGATCGAGCGGATAGAATCGCGTGGTGTCGACGCCGTTGCCGACGACTTCGGTCTTGTCGGCCGCCACGCCGAGTTGCAGCGCCAGCTGGCGCAGCGAATCGGAGACGGAGAACACGCGCGCCGCCTGTTGCAGCGCCCGCGCCATGCGCGGGCGCAATACGGGATTCCGGCTGTGCGGCACTTCCGTGCCGCGCAGGGTGATGGTGACCGGCAGGCCCAGCCAGCGCCCCAGCCGGGTCGCGGCCTCGCCATCCGGGTAGGCGAAGTGGGCGTCGATCAGCCGGGCGCCCTCTGCCTTGAGTCGGCGCAGCAGGAAAAAACTGCCCAGCGCCATCGACCAGCCGTCGAACTGGCGCAGCCAGCCGGGCACCGACAGGAAACGCGGGTGATAGACGCGGATGCCCTGCTGGATTTCCAGGGCGGGGGCCTGTGGCCGGTAGCCGGGACGCAGCATGCGGATCAGGGACTGTCCGGGGAACCAGGGCTGCGGCGAGACGACGGCAAGCGGGCGGTGCCGGGCGACGCGGAACATGCGCTCGCGGATGAACAGCCCGGCGCCGGGGCGCGCCGTGCTGGGAAAGAGCGAACTGAACACGACCAGGTCGACCTGGCCGGATTCAGCCGGTCGCGCCTCAGCCAAGCGCCGCCTCCGTTCCCGGTTTGACGAGGCTGCCGTACACGCCGCGGTAACGCGCCACGCTGGCGGCCCAGTTGCGCTCGGTCTCGACGAACTGGCGGCCGTTCTTCTTCATGCCGTCCCAGCCCTGCTCGTATTTCAGCAGCGCCACCACCTTGCTGGCGAGGTCCCCGGCATTGCCCGCATGGAACAGCACGCCGGTCTTGCCGTCCTGGATCAGTTCCTTGTGGCCGCCGACGTCGGAGGCGACCATCAGCCGGCCCTGCGCCATCGCTTCCAGCGGTTTCAGCGGCGTGACCAGTTCGGTCAGCCGCATCGGGTGGCGGGCGTACACCAGCACGTCGACCAGGTCGTAGTAGCGGTTCACGTCGGCGTGGGGCACGCGCCCGGTGAACACCACGCGGTCCTTCAGGTCGAGCGCCATCACCTGCTGCTTCAAGGCCGCATCCCGCGGCCCGCCGCCGACCAGCAGCACTTTCACGTCGGGCATCTGTTTGAGGATCGCCGGCAAGGCGGCGATCAGCAGGTCCAGGCCTTCGTAGGCGTAGAACGAGCCGATGAAGCCGAGCACGCGGCTGTTGCCGAGGCCGAGCCTGAGTTTCAGTTCGGCATCGGGCTTGCCGCCCGTCTCGAACTTGTCGATGTCGACGGCGTTGGGGATGACGGTGATCTTGCCGGGCGGAATGCCGCGCGCGACGAGATCGCCGCGCAAGCCTTCGCAGATGACGGTGACGGCATCGGCGTGCTTCACCGCCCAGGTTTCCAGCGCGCGGGTGAGCTTGTAACGCAGGCTGCCCTCCTTCGTGCTCCCGTGGTCGACCGCGGCGTCTTCCCAGAAGGCGCGGATTTCATACACCACGGGGATGCCCAGCTTGCGGCCGACGCGGATCGCCGGCACCCCGTCCAGCACCGGCGAATGCGCATGGATCACGTCGGGCTGCAGGTCCTTTGCCAGGGCCAGCAGGCGTCGTTCGATGGCGCCCATCACCGCGAACGGATCGCCGCCGGGCAGGCGCGCCAGCAATCCGGCCGGTTTCGGCGTGCGATAGAAATGCAGGCCGTCGGCCTCCTCTTCCATCACCTCGCAATCGATCTGCTTGGGCCCGGACAGATGGTAGGTGTCCCAGCCCATCTTCCGCTGGTTGCGCAGGATCGCCGCGCTGCGGAAGGTGTAGCCGGAATGCAGCGGCAGGGTGTGGTCGAAGACGTGGAGGATTTTCATGCGGCCTCTCGTTCCGTTTCATTCACGCCGAGAACCTGCGCCAGGAAGGCATCGAACATCAGCACCGTCCACAGGATCACCGAATAGTCGCGCCGGCCGGACTGATGCGCCTCGACCGCCTCGCGCAGGTAGTCCCGGTTGAACAGGCCGGTCGACGCCAGCCGTTCGCCCAGCACCACGCCGCGGATGGTGGCGGCCAGCGGGCCGCGGAACCAGGCGGCCAGCGGCACCGAGAAGCCCATCTTCCTGCGGTAGAGCACATCGTGCGGCAGGTAGGGCTCCATGGCTTTCTTCAGCAGGTATTTTCCCTCGGTGCCGCGCAATTTGAGGTCGACCGGCAGGCCCGACACCCAGCCCATCAGTTCGTGGTCGAGCAGCGGCTCGCGCACTTCGAGCGCGTGCGCCATGCTGGCGCGGTCGACCTTGGTGAGGATGTCGCCGACCAGATAGGTCTTCATGTCGAGATACTGCACCAGCGACAGCGGGTCGTCGGTCGGGGCCGCGGCCGCATGCCGGCGCAGCACTTCCACCGCCTGGTAGCCTTGCAGCTCGCGCCTGAAGGCCGGCGAGAACAACTGTTTTCGTTGCGTATCGGAGAGCAGCGAGACCCCGTGGAAATAGCCTTCGACCGTGTCGCGCGCCAGCGCCTCGAAGGTGGTCTTGGCGCGGAACACCTTGGGCGCCCAGTCGGCCTTCGGATACAGCCTGCCGAGCGCGCCGAACAGCGGGCGGCGCAGCATCAGCGGCATCACCGCGCGCATCCGCTCCTCGTAGCGGAACCAGCGATAGCGGCGGTAGCCGGCGAAGTGCTCGTCGCCGCCGTCGCCCGACAGGGCGACCTTCACGTGCTTGCGTGCGAGTTCGCACACGCGGTAGGTGGGCAGCGCGGACGAATCGGCATACGGCTCGTCGTAGACCTGGGCAAGCTTGTCGACCAGGCTGAAATCGTCGGACGCGACCGTTTCGACGTGATGACGCGTGTGGTAGCGGTCGGCGACCATCTGGGCGAACTCGACTTCGTTGAACGCGGGGTCGTCGAAGCCGATCGAGCAGGTGTTCACCGGCGTGGCGGACTGCGTGGCCATCATCGCCACCACCGCGCTGGAATCGACGCCGCCCGACAGGAAGGCGCCCAGCGGCACGTCGGCGATCATGCGCAGGCGGATCGATTCCTTCATGCGCTCGACCAGTTCGTCCATGGCGTCCGATTCATCCTTCACGGTCACCGGCGTGAACGGCATGTCCCAGTACTGCTTCGGCAGCGCGCGGGCGGCGCCGCGCCTGAGCGTGAGCGTGAAACCGGGCGGCAGCTTGTACACCCGCCGGAAAATGGTGCGCGGCTCGGGCACGTAGCCGTAGGCGAAATATTCCTCGACCGCCAGCGGGTCGATGTCGCGCGCCAGGCCGGGATGCGCCATCAGCGATTTCAGCTCCGAGCCGAAAATGAATTCGCCGCTGTCGAGAAAGGCGTAATACAGGGGCTTGACGCCGAAACGGTCACGCACCACGAACAGCGTTTCCTGCCTGCGGTCCCACAGCGCAAACGCGAACATGCCGCGAAAGCGCGCGACGCAGGCTTCGCCCCAGGCCTCCCAGGCGTGGACGATGACCTCCGTATCGGAATGGGTGCGGAAGACGTGGCCCAGCGCCTCCAGTTCGGGCACCAGTTCCTGGAAATTGTAGATTTCGCCGTTGAACACGACGACGACCGAGCCGTCCTCGTTGAACAGCGGCTGCTGGCCGGTGGACAGGTCGATGATCGACAGCCGCCGGTGCCCCAGCCCCACGCCCGGCTCCAGGTGCAGGCCGCCTTCGTCGGGGCCGCGGTGGAACTGGGTCTCGTTCATGCGATGCAGCAGCTCGCGCGAAATCTCGCTCACGCCCTGGGTATCGAAAATGCCGGTGATGCCGCACATGCCTGTTGTCCGTTCCTGTCGATTGATCGGTTGGGTCGACGGCCGCTCAGCATCCGCGCCCCAGCGTCTTGTCATAGACCGCGGCATACGCCGCGGCCATCCCGGGAATGCTGAAGCGCTGCTCGGCGCGACGCCGCGCGTTCGCGCCGTGCCCGGCGATGCGCGCGGGCGCCTCCGGCCCCTCCAGATAGCCGAGCAAGGCCTGTGCCATCTCATCCGGGTCGCCCGCCGTAACCAGCCTGCCGTTGACGCCGTCCTCCACCAGTTCCACGTTGCCGCCCACCGCGGTGGCGACCACCGGCAGCCCGCTCGCCAGCGCTTCCAGAATGGTATTGGAGATGCCCTCGTTTTTCGACGGCAGCACGAACACGTCGAAGGCCTGCATCAGCGCCGCGATGTCGTGGCGCTCGCCCGGCAGCCAGGCCAGGCGGTCCAGGCCAGCCTGTCGCAGCAGGTCCTGGCAGGTTGCGCGGGCCGGTCCTTCGCCGACGATGACCAGCCGCGCATGCGCGGCGCGCTCGGGGGCGTGCCGCTGCAAGCGGATGAAGGCGCGCGTGAGCGTGGGATAGTCCTTGACCTCGGCCATCCGCCCGACCGAGCCGAAGACCGTGCTCCCGGCGTCGGCGAATCCCGGCGGCAATACAGCGGGCCGCGCGCCTTCGCGCGGGCGGAATTTCACGCTGTCGACGCCGTTGTAGATCTGGTGCAGCTTGCGCGAAGGCACGCCGACGGCCTCGCGCAGCCAGGTTTCGAGATCGCGGCTCACCGCAATGTAGTTCGACACGAACGGCCGCGCCGCGCGGCGCAGCAGGTTGTATTTCCAGTTTCGTCCGTGCAGGTCGAACACGTCGCGTCCGTGTTCGCCGTGCACGGTGGCGCGGATTCCGGCGGCGGCGGCGACGAACTGCGCTTCCAGCGCCGCCAGATTGCGGGTATGCACCAGGTCGGGCCTGAGCTGATGCAACAGCTTCCATAGCTTCACCATCCAGCCCGGATCGTGCCCCGGCGGGCGATGCAGCGCATGGAACTCGACCGCCTGCGCGGTGATGCGCCGGCGAAAGTCGCCGAAGCCGGTCAGCGCCACCACGGTATGGCGGAAGCGCTCGGGCGGCAGCGTGTTGAACAGGTTGACCATGCCGTTTTCCATGCCGCCGGTGTCGAAACGGTGGACGACATGCACGATGTGCGCGGTCACGGCCCGTCGATCCGGTCGAGCGCATGCGCGATCGCGGGCTCCATGCCCGCCGCGAAGCGCGCCAGGGTGGCGGAGGCCGCTTCGGTTTCCCTGCCCTCGTACGGCGTGGCGATCAGCACCGAGAGGCCGTCGTCGCGCTTCAGCAAGACGCGGTCGCGCGCCAGCACCAGCTTGCCGACCGGGTCATTCACGGTGGGCCGACGATGGATCAGGTTCCACTGCCAGACCAGCAGGCGCCCCTGTCCGTCCCTGGACTCGAGCCTGGCCTGCCGAACCTGGCGGGGCTGCCCGCCGATGTCCACGGTGCGCTGTTTTTCGCCGATGTTGATCCAGTGCTCGTATTTCGACTGGCTGACCATGTAGTTCTGCGAATTGATCAGCTCGGCCCCCTGCCGCTGGGTCGCATAGTAATCGAGCGCCAGCAGCACCTTGCGGCCGGCTTGCGAATAGGACTGGCGCAGCGTCCGGTCGGCGCCAACCCAGTGCGGCACCCAGGTAACGAAGGCTTCACTCGGCTGCCAGCCGCCCTGCGCCTCGACCTGCAAAACCGGCATGGCCGGCAGCGGCCGGGCGGTGAGCCAGGCGGCATACACCGGCCAAAGCCCGGCGACCAGCAGCGTGGCGATGGCCACCGGCAGGGCCGGGCGGGCATACGAACGGCCCGAATCCGCAGCAACCGCCGTCGCAACGCCGGGCTCCGGCCGACCATCCTCGCGCCAGAAACCGCCGATCCAGAACAGCAGCAGCATGACAAAGCCGAAGAACACCCAGCCATAGATCAGGTGATCGACGCCGACCGCGTATTCCATGCCCGCGAGATGACCGATCATGACGATCATGTAGGCGCGCACGCCGTTGGCGAAAAGCGGCACGATGCCCGACAGCACGGCGAAGACCAGGCGGCGCCCCCATGAGCGATAGGTGAGATAGGCGTACAGGCTGCCCAGGGTGACGGAGGCGATGAGGTAGCGCAGCCCTGAACACGCCTCGATGACCGACCAGTCGCCGCTGGGAATGCTGAAGAACGTGCCTTCCCGGTACACCGGAATGCCGGTGGCCTGCAGCAATGTGACAGTGAGATCGGCCGTCACCTGCATGAGCGGATAAATCAGGAACTCACCCACCGGCACCGCGAACAGCAGGAACATCAGCGGAAAGAACGCCGCCCGTACGAATGTCCATCCCAGCAAGGCCCACACGGCCGCGATCAGCATGGTGATGAACGCGTATTGCGCCGCCACGTTGACGCTGCCGGCATCGGCCAGCAGCCAGGCTGCGCCGGCCGCCGCCAGCAGAATCAGCCCGCGCAGGTCGGGATGCGGCCGGATCCGCGCCAGTTCGGCCCGCATGCGCCAGATGAGCCAGGCGCTGATGGGGAAAATCAGGTAGCCATGGGTATAGGTTTCCGATCGATCCCAGATCTCGATCATCGAATAGAGCGTCGGCCAGAAGCCGGCGGCGAGCAGCAGCAGGATGCCTGTCGTCAGGCCGGCGGGCAGCCGCCAGCCGTTGCGGGGCGCGGTCGCGGGAAGGACTTCGGGCAGGGCACTCATGCGGGGCACGTCTCCAGTATGGCGGGGGCGGCGGGCGCCGCATCGAACAGGGCATCGATCATCGACAGATTGCGGGGCCAGTCGTAATGGGCCAGGACGCAGGCGCGTGCCTGCGGACAGGCCGCACGCGTCTGCAATTGCGCGATGACGGCGCCGGCCAGGCCGGCTTCGTCCTGCGCCAGTATGAAATCGCGTCCGGCCTCGGCGCGGATACCCTCGGCCGCCTGCGCCGTGGCCACCACCGGCCGCGCCATCGCCATCGCTTCCAGCACCTTGTTCTGGATGCCGCGTGCGATCCGCAGGGGCGCCACGGCGCACGCGGCATGCGCCAGCCAGGGCCGCACGTCGGGCACGCTGCCGGTGACGACGACCCCGGGCTGGCGCGCCAGCGCCAGGACGGCTTCGGTTGGCCGGCTGCCGACGATGGTGAACTGCGCAGCCGGCACGGCGTCGCGGACCGCCGGGAATACCCGTTCGGCAAACCAGCTGACGGCGTCGACGTTCGGCCAGTAATCCATCGCGCCGGTGAAGACCACGCCCAGCGCGTCGGACGAATAGGGATTCGGGTAATCGCGCGCCGGCGAAAAATATTCGGCGTCGACGCCGTTTTCGAAAGCGCCGATCTTGTGCCGGGCCTGCGGGACGCGGCGCTGCAGCAGCGCCGCCTCGTCGCACGACACCAGCAGCGTGGCGTCGAAATCCTGCGCCACCCGCGCTTCCCATGCCGCCAGCTTGCGGCCTTCGCGCGCATAGACCCATGACAGGGGCCAGCGCCGGGTCGGGGCGTACTGCGTCCACTTGTCGGAATCGACGTCGACCATGTCGAGCACGCGACGCGCAAGTCCGGCCGGCATGAACTGCGCCATTGCCGAGGAGAACGCCAGCCCGCGCGTCACTTGCCCGGTGTCGGCCAGCCCGGACGCCCAGCGCCCGAGTTCGCGGCTGCGGTAGTACGGCAGCGTCAAGGCCTCGCCGGTGAGCAGGCCGGTCAGGCTCGCCAGCCTGGCGCGGCGCGGATGCAGCGGCAGCAGCTTGATCGACGCGCAATAGGGCTTCAATGCATCCCGGTACTGCCAGTCGTCGGGGTCGTCGACGAATGCGCCGAGGTGAATTTCGTAACGCGTGCCCAGGTGCCGCAACAGATGGAACGAGCGGATCTTGTCGCCCTTGTTGGGCGGGAACGGGATGCGGTGTGCAAGAAACAGCAGCCCGTCCATCTTAGCGGCCTTCTTGCACGACAGGCGAACATGAAACGGCGGCTTTAGCCGCATGGCGGCGTTGCTCGTCGTTGCCATAGTGCGGGCTATGCCGCCTCCTCGCGCCTCTTGTGCCCAAGCCGTCAGGCTGTCGGGTATGCCCTGCAACAAAATCCATCCGTTTCATCTGTCCCCCCATCGCGCAAGCAGACCGCTAGCCCAGATTCTTGACAATATGGGGGCCGATCACGTTGGCGAGCGCCAGCGGCATTTTTTTCCAGGCCTGGATGAAGAGGCGGTATTTGGGGTTGAGCGGGTTGATCTCGGGCACGTCCGAGTCCGTCACCAGGAAATATTCGTAGTAAAGGGGCGTCG
>JAJZRE010000008.1:0-32693 GCA_021802945.1 Pseudomonadota bacterium | reverse complement strand
ACGTTGGCGAGCGCCAGCGGCATTTTTTTCCAGGCCTGGATGAAGAGGCGGTATTTGGGGTTGAGCGGGTTGATCTCGGGCACGTCCGAGTCCGTCACCAGGAAATATTCGTAGTAAAGGGGCGTCGGCTCGAAGCCCCAGTTCTTCTTGAAGTCGAACGAGCCGGTGCCGCGCTTGCTGCGGCCGAAGTCGAACACCTTGAGGCCGCGCTCGCAGGCGCGCCGCATCAGGTCCCAGTACATGAAATCGTTGCCGGCCACCGCGCGCGCGGCGTCGACGCCGCCGCCGTAATACGGCAGCACCTCGTCGCGGAAATAGAACGACATCACGCTGGCGATCACGTTTCCGTCCAGCGTGATGGTGAGCACTTCGCAGTCGTCGCCGAATTCCTCCTTCAAGAGGCGGAAGAATTTGCGGGAGAAAACCGGCGTGCCGAGACGGTGCACGCTCGCCGAATAGGCCTGGAAGAAGCGCGTGGTATCGGCATCGATCTCGCCGGCCAGCCCGGCCTTGATGCCTTTTCGCACCATGGCGCGCTGCTTGCGCGGAATGGCGTTCATGTTGGCCTCGACGTCGGGTGCGATGGCCTTTTTGAAGGTGACGTACAGGTCCTTGGTGGGCCAGTGCGCATGCTGCGCGACCTGGTTGCGGTATTCGAGCGCGCCGACATCGAGCGCCCTGGCCAGCGTCTGCGCGGCCTCGTCGAGCGCGCGGAAGGCGGCATCGTGATCGGCGAGGATGCCGCCGTAGGCGCAGAACGGCAGCGAGCCCAGGCTGTGCCCGAACAGGCGGCTTTTGATTTCGGCCAGCGGCAGCACGCCCACGGTTTCGCCGCCGCGCTCGGCCAGCAGGAAATGCGTGCGGTGCCCGAACGCGTCCTCGATCACCCGCTTCCAGCCGGCGCGGTGGAAAAACGTCGCATCCGGATGCGTGTTCACGTAGGCATCCCAGCGCGCGTGCTCGTGCGCTTCCAGCGTGCGCACCGCGACGTCGGCCGTCCGGGCATCATCCAGCGAGAAGGATTCGGCTTGCATGTTCAATGGCCGGGCAGGAACACGCGGTCCACGCGGTCCCATTCGAAATCGCTCAGCAGTTTGCGCAGCCTGCCCGGCATGCGTTGCAGATTGACGTAATGGCGGAAGCGCGTCCGGGCCGACAGGCCGGTCTGGCGAGGCTGACCGGCATCGAGTTCCCAGGGATGGAAATAGAACATGCAGGGCGCGCGGTCCCGCTCATTGACCCGATTCAGCATCCAGCGCGACATCGAATACGGCAGCAGGCGGAACCAGCCGCCGCCCGCGGCGGGCCAGTTGCGCCCCATCAGCGGCACCGTGGTGGGCGGCAGTTCGAGAATGCCGGCCTCGCCGTTTGGACGGTGCGGAAAGCGCGGCGCATCGGGCATGCCGTAATGGTCGTGGCGCACCGGATAGATGCTCGAGCTGTATACGTAGCCGGCGTTCTCGAGTTCCTCGACCGCCCACCAGTTGTTCCGGTTGATGGAGAAACTCGGGGCGCGATAGCCCCGGATGGCGACGCCGCCGAGGTCTTCGAGCATGTGCTTGGCGCGGGTGATGTCTTCGCGGAACTGCCCGGGCGTCAGGTCGCTCGCGCGCTGGTGGCCGTAGCCGTGACTGGCGAGTTCGTGGCCGTTGTCGACGATGCGGCGCACCACCTGCGGATAGCGCTCGGCGATCCAGCCCAGGGTGAAAAACGTCGCCCTGGCATCGGCCTCGTCGAGCAGACCGAGAATCACGTCGACGTTGCGCTCGACCCGGCACGGCAGCGCGTCCCAGTCTTCGCGCCGGATATGCGGGGCAAACGCCGAGACCTGGAAATAATCCTCGACGTCGATCGACATGGCGTTCCTGATGCGCGCGGCCATCACGCGATCCTCGTGCCCGGCAGGGTGTGAATGCCCTTCTGGCCCGGCAGCCAGCCTTGCAGCGTGTGCGCGATGCGCATCGCCGCCCTGCCGTCCCAGTATTCGGGAATGCGCCCGGCCTTGCCGCCGTTCGTCATGACGTCGTTGAACGCGGCACGGATCGCGTCGGGATGGGGTCCGACCAGCGTATTGGTGCCTTCGGCGATCGTGACCGGGCGCTCGGTGTTGTCGCGCAGGGTGAGGCACGGCACGCCCAGCGCCGTGGTTTCTTCCTGGATGCCGCCGGAATCGGTGAGCACGAGCCTGGCGTCGCGCATCAGGCCGAGCATTTCCAGGTAGCCCACCGGCGGCAGGATGCGCAGGCCGTCGAGCCTGGCGGTTAAGCCAAACCGCTCGATGTTGCCGCGCGTGCGCGGATGCAGGGGGATCACCACCGGCAAACGGCGGTTGATTTCGCCGACCACGTCCAGCAGCGCGGCGAGCGTCGCCGCGTCATCCACGTTGGAGGGCCGGTGCAGCGTCAGCACCGCGTACTGCGGCAGCGCGGTGCCCAGCGTCCGGGCGGCCGGCACCGCGCGTTCGAGATTGCGGTGCAGGGTGTCGATCATCACGTTGCCGACGAACTCGACGCGCGCGGCGTCGATCCCCTCGCGCTGCAGGTTGGCCAGCGCGCCGCGCTCGGTGGTGAACAGCAGGTCGGAGATCTGGTCGGTCAAGACGCGGTTGATTTCCTCCGGCATGCTGCGGTCGTAGCTGCGCAGGCCGGCCTCGACATGGACCACGCGCACGCCGCGCTTGGCCGCGACCAGGGCGCACGCGATGGTGGAGTTGACATCGCCGACCACCAGGACCGCCTGCGGCCGCACGCTTTCCAGAACGGGCTCGAAGCGCTTCATCACCTCGGCCGTCTGCACCGCATGGCTGCCGGAGCCGACTTCGAGATGATGGTCGGGACGCGGGATGCCGAGGTCGGCGAAGAAGCCGTCGCTCATCGCGGCGTCGTAATGCTGGCCGGTATGCAGCAGTTGCGCGGCAATGCCGGTCTCGACCAGCGCCGCCATCACCGGGGCGATTTTCATGAAGTTGGGGCGCGCGCCCGCGACGCATAAGACCTGGGTCATGGCGCTCAATGGGCCGCTTCGCTCTGTTCGGGCGGGCCGTCCCCGTCCGCCGCCTGCTGCCGCTCGCTCACGGTGTAGAGGATCTTGCGCACGATGGGCAGGATGCGATTGACCGACCGTTCCATCTGCTCGACGCGCTGCGTCAGCCGGGCCGTGTCTTCGCCATGCAGCACGCTTCCCGCGGGGGCGTGGTTGTTGACGCCGGGGGCGCCGTGGAAGTCCTGGTGGGCGACTTCGTTCTTGAGGTCGGCAATCACCTCGTTGACCTCGGCCTCGCCGAAGTGGCTCTTTTCCTCGAGAAAGCCGAACAGCAGCAGGCGATCGCAGGTGGTGTTGAGGCGGCGCGGAATGCCCCCGGCAAACCGGTGCAGCGTGACGAACGCCGCGTCGTCGAAGCTCGGCGCGCCCTGCCAGCCGACGGTGCGCAGGCGATGCTCGATGTACCCGCGCGTTTCGTCGGCGTCGAGCGGGCCCAGGTGATACGAGGCCACCACGCGCTGGCGCAGCTGCTGCATGTCCGGGCTTTGCAGGATGCCGCGGAATTCGGGCTGCCCCAGCAGGAAGGTCTGGATCAGCGAGCGCTCGTTGTTCTGGAAATTGGACAGCATGCGCAGCTCTTCCACCGCGCGCGGCGTCAGGTTCTGCGCTTCGTCCACCACCAGCAGGGCGCGCTTGCCCTGACGGGCCGCCGCGCCCAGGAAGTCCTCGAGGTTCTTCAGCAGGGCCGACTTGGTCATCCCCTCATGCTCCAGGCCAAACGAGGCGGCGACGCTGCGCAGCGTGTCCTCGGCGTCCAGCTGGGTCGACACCAGTTGCGCCGCGACCAGGTTGTGGGCCTCGAGCTGGCGGAACAGGTTGCGCACCAGCGTGGTCTTGCCGGCGCCGACTTCGCCGGTGATGACGATGAAGCCCTCGCCCAGCGACAGGCCGTAATCCAGATAGGCCATCGCCCGCTTGTGCCCCTTGGATCCGAAGAAGAACCGCGGGTCGGGGTTGAGCTGGAACGGCTTGGCGCTAAAGCGGTAGTAGTCTTCGTACATGGACAATCCGTTATCTCGTAGTGGGGCACAGCCAGGCGGGCTTACGTCATGCGAAGCAACGGCTGTGCCATTCCGCAGGCCGGTCAGAAACGCATGTTGACCGAGGCCATGAGATTGTTTTCGTCGTAGCCGTACGTGGCCACGTTCGAATCCCGCTTGATATGGCGGAAAATCAGCGCGCCATCCAGTTTCTCCGCGAAGCTGTGGCTGACCCCCAGGCTGAATATCATCAAGTCGTCGTCGTGCAGCGTACCGACCAGTTCGGCTGGCATGTGGGTTCGCGTCAGGGTGAGCCCGCCGTTGAGCGATGTTCGCGGCGTCATGCGGTAGATCGCCGTTGCCCCAAGGGACTGGGTTCGGTCCTCGACGTTTGCCGCGACAAACATGCGCCTCGAATCGGAATAATTGAGCGAATAGGTCACCTTGCGGATGCCCCAGCTCACGCCGGCGCGCGCGGTCCTGGCAATGAACACGCCGCTGCGCAGGTCGAACATCAGCCCCGGGGTTCCACCGAATTGGAGGCAGCCGGACGAAGGCGGAAAGCTGTACGGCCAGTCCGTGATGATCTGAGGGTTGCCCTGGGCGTCCGGGCACAGGTAGTTGTATCGGGTTCCGCTGGTGAACAGGAACTGGGTGATATCGCTGGCATCCTCGGAATAGCTGGCGTTCCAGTTCGACATGCGGGTGCGGTGGCGCGCCGACAGGCTGTAGGTGTTGCCGAAGTAGCGCTTGCCGGCGGACGCCTCGACGCTGGTGCGGCGCGAGGGCGCCCAGCCGAATCCGGCACTGTAGGAAGCGCCGCTCGTTGCGGTCAGGCTCGGGTAGTCGTTCCAGTCATGACCCACGGTGCCGAACACGCGGAATTTGCGCGTGAGGGCGTAGCCCAGCCTGGCGCTTGCGCTTTCGAACGTGGTGCTGACGCCGCTGCGGTAGTCCGCCTTGCGGAGGGAATAATCCAGGCCCCAGGTAAGATCGTCGAAACGGGTGCCGCTGGCCAAACCCGCCGTGACCGCATTCACGCTGGAATTGTTGGCATTGACGGCCTGGTTATCGAAAATCGCCCCGCTGGCCGTGTAGCGCACCTGCGCATTCGCAAAGGTGCCGAGTCGCCTCTGCAGGTAGGGGCTGATCGAGTAGGTGCCGACGGTGGCCCGGTTGCTATTGTTGACAGTCGCGTCGGCGGGCGAACCCAGGAGCGAGATCAGTTGCTGCGAGATGTGGGCGCTGCCGTCGATGAACAGAAAGTCCCTGGCCAGCTCAGCCTTCCCCACCGCGGTGAGGTTGTGATAGAAATTGTCGCTCTGATTGCCGCCGAAACGTGTCACGCCGCTGAGTCCGTATTGCATGCTGGCCTGCACCCGGCGCGACCCTTTGGACTGCAGCGTGAAGCCCGGAGTCGCGCTGAGAATCAAGCCGTCCTGCGGGTTGCTTGAACTCTGATTGATGTTGTCAGTGTAGATGGCCGACGCGCTCAGGGAAGGCTCGAAGCGCCAGTCGAGGGCATGCGCGGGTGACGCGAAGGCCAGCGCAACAACGGAAAAAGCGCCTGCAGCGGGAACGCGCCGGCGCGCCGCCGCACCGGCGCAGGGCTTATTTGCCATAACTGCCGTAGTAGCCATAGTAGTAATCGGCGCCCGGGGTCGGCGTGGTCTTGTTCAGCAGCATGCCGACGACTTCGCAGGACTGGATGTGGCTCAGGGCCTCGCGCACCGCCTCCTGCGAGGTTTTTTCGGCTTCCACCACCATGACGATCTGGCCCATGTGGGTCGCCAGCACGCTCGCTTCGCTGGTGGCCAGCAGCGGCGGCGAGTCGAACAGGATGATGCGGTCGGGGTAGCGGTTGCCGATGTCCTCGACCAGGCGGGTCATGGCGGCACTCGCCAGCAATTCGGTCGCGCGCTTGTAGGTGCGGCCGGCAGGCAGCACGGTCAGCTTGGCGATGTCGGTCTTGATCAGGACGTCGGACAGCTTCAGATCCTTGTCCTGCAGCACGTCGAGCAGACCCTTGTCGGCCTGGATGCCGAGGTATTCCGGTACGCGCGGCTTGGCGACGTCGGCATCGATCAGCAGCACGGTGCGGTCCATCTCCATCGCCATCGAGATCGCCAGGTTGATCGCAACGAAGCTTTTGCCTTCGCCGGGCAACGAGCTGGTGATCATGATGAGGTTGCCGTTCCTGACCCGCGCGGTGCCCTGGCCGAAGGCATTGGCGATGAGCGGCCGCTTGATGATGCGGAACTCCTCGGCGATCTGGCTTTTCTCGGCGTCCGGCGCGACCACGCCCATGCGATGCAGGCGCGCGAGGTTGATCGACTGCACCTGGCTCCCGCCTTCCATCGCGGTGGTGTCGGGCGAATTGAATATCGGGTCGACCGGGGTGGCGACGAAGGGCGCGGCCTGGCCGCCGCGCTGCTTGTTGAGCGCATTTTCGATCAGGCTGGCGTCGTGGCCGGCATCGCCGGGACCGTCCTGGGGAGCCGGGTGAGACGCACCCGCACCCATTCTGCCCGCCGCTTTTTCAATGATGCTCATGGTCTCTCCTAGCCCGCGCGCGACACAAGCAGTTGCAGGATCATTACGGCGCCATAGGCGCCAATCAGGCTGCCCAGCGCGGCCAGATACGTCATCAGCCCCTTGCGCTTGCGGCGCAGGCTCTCATCGGTTTCCACCCGCGACACCGCCCCCAGCAGCGGCAGGCCGGTCAGCTCGCGCAGGGCACGGCGATCGGTCACAGTCCGGCGCAGCTGGCTCACAAGGAAGGCCACCGCGATGCCCGCCGCCAGCCCGCCCAGCGTCACCAGCGACAGCAGCAGCGGGCGGTTCGGCCACGCCGGCTTGCTCGGAACGAACGGCGGATCGATCACGCGGAAGTCGACCGTGTCGGTCTTGCTCTCGACATCGCCCGACATGGTGACGGACTCGCGGCGCTTCAGCAGATCGTCGTAGTTCTGCTTGTAGATGTCGTAGTTGCGCGTCAGCTGGGTGTATTCCTGTTCCACCTGGGGAATCATGTTGGATGCATTGCGCAGTTCTGCATAGCGGCGCTGGTACTCCGCCACCCGCGCCCGCAGGGAGGACACGGTCGCATCCGCTTCCGCGATGGAGATGGTGAGCTGCTGATAGACCGGGTTCTGGGCCTTGCTGCCCGACGGGTCGGCCCTGCGCTTTGCCAGTTCGGCTTTCTTCTCCGCCTCGAGCTTTTCGATCAGACGCCTGGTCGACTGGACATCGGGATGCAGGTCGGTGTACTGCAGACGCAACTGGTCGAGCTGCTTTTGCAGCGCCTGGATGCGGCCATCGATCTCGCTGGTGTCCGCGCCGGCCGCTGCCGATGCCGTGATCTCGGGCTCCTCGTCCGCCAGCTGGCGCTTCAGCTGGTCGCGGCGGTTGACCGCTTCCTGCTGGTCCAGCTGCGCCTGGCGCAGCTGGCCGCTCACCTCGGCCAGCTTCGTGTAGTAGTCGCCGCCCTGCCCCGGCATCATGCCGATATGCTTCTGCTTGAATTCCTTGAGCGCGCTCTCGGCGTCGTTCAGCTTTTGCAGGTAGTCCTGCAACTGCCCCTCGATGAAGCGCGCCGAACTGGAAATGTCCTGGCGGGTCTTGCCGAGGCTGGTTTCCACGAAAATGGTCAGCAATGACTGCACCACCTTCTTGGCGAGATCGGCGTTGGCGTCCTGATAGCTGATGGTGTAGAGGTTTTCCCTGCCGGCATCCGCGATGGTGATCTTTTCCGCCAGACCAGTGAGCATGCTTTCGGTCTGCTCGGCCGTTTTCGCCTTCACGTCCATGTCGGTCATGCGGGCGACTTTTTCCAGCGTGGGCCGGCTCACCAGCTGACGCGTCATCAGCTTGATCTGCTGCTCGACGTTGGGCTCGACCGCCAGTCCGGACAGCAGCGGCCGCAACAGGGTTTGCGTATCCACGTAGACGCGCGCCGATGCCTCATAGCGGTCCGGGATCAGCATCACCCAGGTCCAGCCGACGATGCACACCAGCCAGGCCACCGCCACGCCCCACCAGCGACGCTGCCAGGTCGCCTTGGCATGGCCCAGAATTTGCTGCAACAGTTGATCCATGTGCGCGTTCCGCCATCAAGAAGCGCCGCTCAAGGCGGCGCAGACACGTTTCAGAACAGGGTTTCGGGCACGACCAGCACATCGCCCGGACGCATATCGACGTTGGCCGAGGTGTCCCCGCCGCGCAGCAGATCGTCGAGACGCACACCGAGACGTTCCTGCTTGCCGTCCACCGTGCGCAGGATGTAGGCCTTGTTGCCGGCCGCGTAATCGGTCAGGCCGCCGACCGCGATCATCAGATCGATCAGGCTCATGTTTTCGCGGTAGTTCAGCGCCTGCGGCTTGGCCGCCTCGCCCACCACCCGGATCTGCTGGTCGAACGGGCCGATGCCGCCGGCGACGATGACGGTGACGATGGGCTCCTGGATGTATTTGCCAAGCGATTTTTCGATATCGCGGGCGAGCTGGCTGGGGGTCTTGCCGGAGGCCTGGATATCCTCGACCAGGTTCATGGTCATCTTGCCGTCGGGACGCACCGGGAAGGTGCCGGACACCTCCGGATTGCGCCAGACAAAAACCTGGACCGAGTCGCCCGGGCCGATCAGGTAGTTCCAGCTGTATTTGCCTGTCTGCGCGGGGGCGGGCGGATAGGTCGGCGTGCCGGAACAGCCTGCCATGGCCGCGACGGCCAGCATGACACCGGCACGAGCGAGGTGCTTCTTGATCGGGAACATGTCCACCCTCCTTGTATGTTGTCAATTCGCTGGCATTATGCCAGAGCCGAATAAAAATTCGGTTTCATCGCCAAAGACAGCAAGCAAGCGTCAGGCCAGGCTCTGCCCCTGCGCGGAGTCCCTGATACGAGGGATTTTGCCCATCACGCCACGACCCGGGTGTCGGCTACCCGACAACGGTGTCGTAAGCCTGTCGCCAGCCGCGTTATCATGCCGCCCATGAACCCTCATGAGATCGACAGCCTCGACACGCTGCGCCAGCATATCCGCGATTTCGCGCAGGCGCGTGCCTGGGAGCGCTACCATACCCCGAAGAACCTGGTCATGGCGCTCGCCGTGGAAGCGGCGGAACTGCTCGAGCCCTTCCAGTGGCTGACGGCCGAGCAAAGCCTGCAGCTGAGTCCGAAGCAGCATGAGGCGGTGCGTCAGGAAATCGCCGACGTGCTGATCTACCTGACCCGGCTGGCCGACCTGCTCGACATCGACCTGCTCGACGCCGCCGCCGACAAGCTGGCGATCAACGCGCGCAAGTATCCTGTCGACAAGGCGCATGGCAACGCCCTTAAATATTCGGACTTCTCGAATGACTGATCTGTATTACAAGCACCACGTCTTCTTCTGCACCAACCAGCGCGACGACGGCGCCAAATGCTGCGGCGCGTCCGGCGGCCAGCAGATGCGCGACTACCTGAAGAAGAAGGTCAAGCTCGCCCACCTCAACGGCGAGGGCAAGTGCCGCATCAACAGCGCCGGCTGCCTCGACCGCTGCGACGAAGGCCCGCTGCTGGTCGTGTATCCGGAAGGCGTCTGGTACACCTATGTGGACGAGGCCGACATCGACGAAATCTTCGAGGTCCACCTCAGGCAGGGGCGTATCGTCGAGCGCTTGCAGCTGAAGTGAAGCGCTACAAGCTGCGCATTCCGGTTCCGGCGGGCAAGCTGGAAACCGTGATCGACGACCCCGAGACCGACCGCCGCGGCCTGCTGCTGGTCGCCCATCCGCATCCGCTGCACGGCGGCAGCCTGGACAACAAGGTGGTGACGACGCTGGCCAAGGCCGCCAACGAAGCCGGCTGGGTCAGCGTGCGGCCGAATTTCCGCGGGGTCGGCATGAGCGACGGCGAATTCGACGCCGGCGTCGGCGAGACCGAAGATCTTCTGGCGGTGGCCCGCTTCGTCGAGGCGAGCTACCCCAACCTGCCGTGGGCGCTGGCCGGCTTCTCGTTCGGCGCCTTCGTGCAGCACCGCCTGCGCCAGGCACTCCATGCCAAGCGCCTGATCCTGGTCGCGCCGGCGGTCACGATGTACGAATTCGACCCGGTGCCGCCCGACACCGTGGTGATCTTTGGCGAGGCCGACGAGCTCATCCCGCCGGCCGCGATCCGCCTGTGGGCCGAGCAGCAGCAGCTTGCGGTGAAGGCCATCCCCGACGCCGGGCACTTTTTCCACGGCAGGCTGAAGGAGCTGAAACAGGCGTTTCTGGAGGCCTGCCCATGCTGAAGGCGCGCGGCCTGACGAAAAAATACGGCGACACCGAAGTGGTGCGCGGCCTCGACCTGGACGTGCGGCGCGGCGAATGCTTCGGCCTGCTGGGCCCCAACGGCGCCGGCAAGACCACCACGCTGCGCCTGCTGCTCGGCCTGATCGAGCCCGACGCCGGCAGCATCGAACTGGCCGGCATCGCGGTGCCGCGGCACGCGCGTGAAGCGCGCATGAAGGTCGGCGTGGTGCCGCAGATGGACAATCTCGACCCGGATTTCTCGGTGCGCGAAAACCTGCTCGCCTACGGCCGCTACTTCGGCATGAGCAAGGCGGCCGTCGCCGCGCGCGTGCCCACGCTGCTGGAATTCGCCGGTCTCACCAGCAAGGCCGACGCGCAGATCGCCCAGCTGTCGGGCGGCATGAAGCGCCGGCTCACGCTGGCGCGCGCGCTGGTGCACGACCCCGACATCCTGTTTCTCGACGAGCCGACCACCGGACTCGACCCGCAGGCACGCCACCTCATCTGGCAAGGCCTGCGGCGGCTGATCGGCGCCGGCAAGACCATCGTGCTGACCACGCATTTCATGGAGGAGGCCGAGCGCCTCACCGATCGTCTCGCCATCCTCGACCATGGCCGCCTGGTGGCCGAAGGCGCGCCGCGCGCGCTGATCGAATCGCACATCGAGCCGGCGGTGGTCGAGGTCTACGGCGAGGGACTGGGAGACTGGATGCGCGATCACGCCGCCGGGGTCTGCCAGCGCTTCGAGACCGTCGGCGAAACCCTGTTCTGCTATACCGACCATGCCGAAGACGTCATCGCCGCGCTGAAGCAGGCGCCGGCGCTGCGCTACCTGCACCGGCCGTCCAATCTGGAAGACGTTTTCCTCAAGCTCACCGGGCGCGATCTGCGCGATTAGCATAGTGAAACCCTTTTTTTCATCCGCGAAGAAGCGCGAAGAAAACCTTGGTTTGGACGCGTTCAAGACAGCGCACGGTCTGGCGGCATGCCCACACCCCATCGAGACCCGCTTCGCGTCCCTTCGCGTCCTTCGCGGATAAACAGAAATGCGCTCAAACCTGCGACTCCCCCGGCTGTCCTGGCGCTTCATCCCGGTGTGGCAGCGCAACTACCTGGTGTGGAAGAAGCTCGCCATTCCGTCCATTCTCGGCAACCTGGCCGATCCGATGCTGTACATGCTGGGCCTGGGCTACGGCCTCGGCAGCCTGTTGCCCGATGTCGGCGGCATGCCCTACCTCACCTTCCTCGCCGCCGGCACGGTGGCCTACAGCACGATGAACGCGGCCACCTTCGAGGTGCTGTACTCGAGCTTTTCGCGCATGCACGTGCAGCGCACCTGGGACGCGATCCTCAACGCGCCGATGACGCTCGACGACGTGATGCTGGGGGAGCTGACCTGGGCGGCGTCCAAGAGCCTGCTCTCCGGGCTGGCGATCCTGGCGGTGATCTGGGGGCTGGGCCTGTACGGCAACTTCTGGATGACGCTGTGGATCGTCCCGGTCGTCGCGCTGGTCGGGTTCTGCTTCGGCGGCATGGGACTGGTGATGAACGCGGTGTCGCCGAGCTACGACTTCTTTCTCTACTACTTCACCCTGGTGATCACGCCGATGGTGCTGCTGTGCGGCGTGTTCTTTCCGGTGTCGCAGCTGCCCCCGGTCGTGCAGGGCGTCTCCGCCTGGCTGCCGCTCACCCACGCCATCGACCTGGCACGGCCGCTGGTCGTCGGCCGCATGCCCGACGACATCGCGCTGCACGTCGTGGCGCTGCTGATTTACGGTAGCCTGGGCTATGTTGTCGCTCTGGCACTGACGCGGCGCAGGTTGTTGAAGTGACCAGACAGGAACCCGCCCACTCAACCAGCGTTACTCAAAATTGCACTTCATTCCTGAATCCGCCCATCTATGCTCTGGACATCGAAGTGATTCCGCAGGCACTAATCGCGGCACAGTTTGCCAGAAGCCGAGTGTCCATCGACCCGCCGTCAAGGTAGTTTGAGTTTAACGCGGAAACCAGAGTTCAATACGGCCGGGGGCGCCAGGGTTAAGGGCTGTTTCGTTTGCGGGCGGCCGGTAGATCTTGGCAATGAAGGGGGGATCGTGTTGTTCAAGAAAAACAAGGATACGGTCTTTCGTTGCTGCAAAGGTGCGGGCGAGTTGCGGATAAGGAGCATGGCCGATTACGACCAGCAAGGCGACTCGGTGCTGAACGACTGCTGCGAGCTCGTTGGGTTTGTATCGGATGCGGCCATCGTGGGTAACGGCTACCCAGCCGCGTTGACCTATTTCCTCCAGCCAAATTGGGTCGGGGCAATCATGAGGGAAGTGATCTGCGTGCCGTTCAACATGCAGACCGGCGGTGGACAGAATTTCCGGAAAGCGTTTTCCGAGATCGCGGTCGGTGAAGAAAACGCGACTCACGCAGCCCGCTCGTAGAGAACCGCTTCCTCGATTTCGCGTTCGCTCAGATCATAGTCGTCAGCCAGATCGGCTGCCGTTTCTCCCGCGTCGATCCGTTCCGCGATCACGCCTGTACTGACACTGCGGCTGGCAATGACGGGGCGTCCAAAAGCGATCTGCGCGTCGATGGCAATAGGCCGGCTGTCGGCAAGTATGCTACTGGACGCAAACGGATAGAGTCGAACTGGGAATTTCCATTCATCCCATTCGACCCGAGCCAGATGTTCGTTAAACAGGTGGCGCATGGCGATTTGGCCAGATGCCGAAAGTTCGATGAGTTCGCCATAGCGTTCGAGCAGGAGTTTGCCAGCATCCGTACGGAGTTCGGGACTCAGCAATAGGCGGTCGATGTCCAGGGTTTTCTCCGCGTACTTCAATGCCTTGCGCAAAGCGTCCATGGAGACGCCATGGTCGGTGCGCAATGAACGGAGTACGTGGGCTTCGACGAGATTCCAGAAGGAAAGGGTAGGCGGTTTTTTAGTGGCTGGATGAATCAGTGGCCGAAAATGCGCGGTGCCATCCACTTTTGGATAGGCGCGACCCACTACCCACGAGCGCAAGGTCGCCGGCGCCAGTTTCAGGTAGCGCGCGGCCTCCGATAAAGAGTAGGCGGGTTGATCCCGGATATCCGTTTTGGTCATGCTGAACGCGGCCACCATTTGTGTCTGAATTGCACGAACGTCAAATTGGCTTTTCTGCTACGGAGGGAAGTATGAGGGCGGATGAGAGGGCAATCAAGCACGAAATGGGGACGCCATATCGAAGTTCAGACCCCCGCAGCCTGCTGGTCGGCGTGATAGCTCGAGCGCACCATCGGCCCGCAGGCGGCATGCCTGAAGCCCATCGCCAGCGCCTCCTGCTCGAACCGGGCGAAGCGCTCGGGCGTCACGAAACGCAGCACCGGCAGGTGATGCTGCGAGGGCTGCAGGTACTGGCCCAGGGTCAGCATGTCGACGTCGTGCGCGCGCAGGTCGCGCATCACCCGCAGGATTTCGTCGTCCGCCTCGCCCAGGCCCAGCATCAGGCCGGACTTGGTGGGGATGCCGGGGTGGCGCGCCTTGAAGTCCTGCAGCAGCTTCAGCGAATGCGCGTAGTCGGCGCCGGGGCGCGCCGCCTTGTACAGGCGCGGCACGGTTTCCAGGTTGTGGTTCATCACGTCGGGCGGCGCACTGTCGAGCATGTCGAGCGCCTTCTCCAGGCGGCCGCGGAAGTCGGGGGTGAGGATCTCGATGCGGGTGGAAGGCGAAGCCTCGCGCACCGCCGCGATGCACGCCGCGAAATGCGCGGCGCCGCCGTCGCGCAGGTCGTCGCGGTCGACGCTGGTGATGACCACGTATTTCAGCGCCATCAGCGCGATCGTCTCGGCCAGATGACGCGGCTCGTCGGCGTCCGGCGGCAGCGGGGTGCCGTGGCCGACGTCGCAGAACGGGCAGCGCCGCGTGCAGAGGTCGCCGAGGATCATGAAGGTGGCGGTGCCGTGGCCGAAGCATTCGCCGAGGTTGGGGCAGGAGGCTTCCTCGCACACGGTATGCAGCTTCGCCTCACGCAGGATGCCCTTCAGCCGCGCGACGTTCGGCACGTTGGGCGACTTGGCGCGGATCCACGACGGCAGGCGCATGCGCGGCTGCGGCACGATCTTGATCGGGATGCGCGCGGTCTTGGCCGCGCCTTTGTGCTGGATGGAGTCTGCCATAATGTGCCCGGAACAACGTTGAAAACGGATTTTAGCCTATGCGCCTGTTGAGCCTGACCCTGCTGGCGGTGTGGAGTGCCATGGCGCTGGCAGGCACCGACATGAGCGTGGACCCGGAAACCGGCCTTGCCAGCTGGCAAACCGAAACGGACGGCATCCAGGTGCGGCTGACCCAGATCAGCCCCGACCAGGCGCGCGCCTTTTATCAGGCGCGCGGGTTTTCCGCCGCCGCGGCGGAACGCTACGCCCGCGAATGCGTCTTCATGACCGTGGTGCGCAACATCGGCGACACGCCGATCCGCCACCGGCTGGCGGACTGGCGCTATGTCGCAGGCGATCAGCCGGCGCGCGCCATCCGCGGCAAGGCCGAGTGGGCGCGCCTGTGGAAACGGCAGGGCGTTCCCGAATCGGCGCGCATCGCCTTCACCTGGGCGCAGTTCCCCACCGCGCAGACCTTTGCGCCGGGCGACTGGAACCAGGGCATGACGAGCTACGGCGTGCCGCGCGGGGGGCAGTTCGACCTGCACTTCGCCTGGCACGCCGACGGCAAGCTCCACAGAGGAACGCTCGAACAGGCGAGGTGCGCAGATGGGAATTCATGATCGATTCACAGGCATGGCGTTCGCCCTGCTTTGCCTGCTGGGAATGCCGGGGGCAAGTCCCCTCGCAGCCGACCTTCCGCCCTTGTCCCACAGCCTCACCAGGATGGCGCCCAAACCCGCGCCGGCGATCAAGCTGAAGGACATCGACGGCGCAACCCACGATCTCGCGCAGCTCAGGGGCCGGGTGGTGCTGGTCAACTTCTGGGCCACCTGGTGCCCGCCGTGCCGCCGCGAGATGCCGTCGATGGAACGCCTGTCGCAGGCGCTCAAGGGCGAGGCCTTCAGCGTGCTGGCGGTGGATGTGGGCGAGGATGCCGACACCATCGAGGCCTTCACCGGCCAGCTCGATACCATGCCGACCTTCCCCATCCTGCTCGACAGCCGCAGCCGCGTCATGCAGGCCTGGAAGGTGGCGGGGCTGCCGACCACCTACCTGGTCGACAGACGCGGGCGCATCATCGCCAGCGCCATCGGCGGGCGCGAGTTCGATCATCCGGAGATTGTGAAGACGGTGGGGGAGCTGTTGAAGTAAGTAGCAGGGGCTGGGATTTAGGGGCTAGGGGCTAGGGGATGAGCGGCCAAGCCGCGCCTTTATGAATTGATGGAACGCGGCGCAGCCGCTCAAGGCCCCCTAGCCCCTAAATCCTATCCCCTAACCCCTAAACCTTCACCCACACCCGCCCCGCCTCGACCTTCACCGGATAGGTCCGGATCGGCTCGTCGGCGGGCTCGCAGGTGGGCCGGCCGGTGACGAGATCGAAGTAGCTGCCGTGCAGCGAGCACTTGATCCTGCCGTCCTTGATGCAGCCGAGGTAGAGCGAGTAGTCCTCGTGGCTGCACATCTCGTCGACGACGTAGTGCGTGCCGTTCGAGTTGCACAGCAATAGTTTCTTGCCGCCGACGACGACGCGCTTCATCTCGGCGGGCTTGAGTTCGTCGGCGGCGGCGATGGCGGTGAACTCGCTCATCACTGGACCCGTGCGACGGCCTTGCCGGAATCCAGCACGGCGCGGACCTGCGCCGCCGCATCGGCCACGCTGGCGGCGCGGCCGACGTGGTGCAGGATGATGGAGCCCGCCAGCACCAGCGAATCGTAGGTCGCGCCCTTGTCGCCTTTCAGCGCCAGGATGCCGGCCTCGGCGGCCGCGCGCGCGGTCGCCTTGATGTCGATGGCGGCGACGATTTCGTCTGCGCCTTCCTCGGTTGCCACGCTGCCGGGCAGCGGCACCGCGCGCACTGGCTGGTCGATTCCCAGTGCCGCCGGGTCGACGCTCGCTTCGATTTCGGCGTCACGGTCGTGGTAGTGGAAGTATTTGCCGGCCTGGCGCAGGCTGGGGACCACGCCGCCCTCGACGCCGCGCACGATGCAGGCGGTGTCGAAGCCGGCCTCGCGCGCGAGGTCGGCGTACACCGGCGGATACGGCTTGTGCACGTAGCCGGTGACGAAATGGGTTTTCTTGCGGCCGGCGATGGGCTTGGACAGCACTTCCACCGTGGTCAGCACCTGGCGCTTGATCATCTGCGTGCGCAGCGGAATCAGCTTGTGCAGGCCGGGGTTGGACTGCGCCTGGTCGACATAGGCCCAGCCCAGCGAGGGATCGGACAGGCGGGCGGCAGCCTCGGCGGGACTCAGGTTCACCGGCACGCCGGCGGCCTCCAGCACGTGGCGCGCGGTGACGCCGTATTTGGGGCCGACCTTGTCGAGGCCGTGGCTCACCACGTGCACGCCGAATTCGGCCAGCAGCGGGCCGAGGAAGGGCGCGGCCGGCAGGCAGCGCGTGTAGCCGTCGTAGGGATCGCCGATGTCGACCACTTCGTCGACCCCGGCGGTGACGCGGCGGGTGGTTTCCAGCACCGCGTCGAGCACCCCGCGGTTTTCGTCCATCGTCTCGCGCTTCATGCGCAGGGCGATGAAGTAGATGCCCACCTGCACCGGATCGATCACGTTGTCGATGATGGCCTTGGTGCCCAGGTGCGCCTCGGCGCGGCTGATGTTCTTGGACAGGTCGGGGCCGGTGGCGATGCGCTGGATGATCGAGCGCATCAGGAGCTTGGGGTCGGACGGCAGGGTGTCGGTGCTCATGGGTGACTCCATTAGAAGATGCAAGAATACTGATAACCGACTAAACCGGTCAAGAATAGATCGTGGCCAGCAAGGCCCGGGAGAGCGCCTGCTCCGCCTGCGGCAAACCCAGCTTCACGCCGAGATCGCGGCATTGCGTCACCCGCATGCCGGCGTAGCCGCAGGGGTTGATGGCGGCAAACGGCGCCAGCTCCATGTCGACGTTGAACGCCAGCCCGTGATAGGTGCAGCCGTGCTTCACGCGCAGGCCGAGCGCGGCGATCTTGGCGCCGCCGACGTAGACGCCGGGCGCGCCGGCCAGCCGTCCGGCGGCGACGCCGTGCGCCGCCAGTACATCGATCACCGCCTGTTCCATGCGGGCGACCAGCTCGCGGATGCCGTAGCCGCGCCGGCGCAGGTCGACCAGCACGTAGGCCACGAGCTGGCCCGGGCCGTGGTAGGTGATCTGGCCGCCGCGGTCGATCGGCACCACGGGAATGCCGGTGGCGGCGATCAGGTGCTCCGGCCTGCCGGCCTGCCCCTGGGTGTAGACCGGCGGATGTTCCAGCAGCCACAGCTCATCGGGCGTGTCGGGCAAACGCCGCGCGGTGAAGTCCTGCATCGCCCGCCAGGTCGGCTCGTACTCGACGCGCCCCAAACTGCGCACGATCGCCTCTTCACCCTTCCCCCTTCCCCCTTCCCCCTTCACGCTCACAATGCCATCTTCACCCACGGATGCGCGGTGATCTCGCGATACAGCGCATCGAGCTGGGCTTTCGAGGTGGCGCGCACGACGCAGGTCACCGAGAGATAGTTGCCGCTGCTGGACGCACGCATCTCGACGGTCTCGGCCCTGAAATCGGGCGCGTGACGCAGCACCAGCTCGACCATGGCCTGCGCGAAATCGTCGTGCCGCTCGCCCATGATCTTGATCGGGAAATCGGCGGGAAATGTCAGCAGCGTCTCGTGTTCGCTCATGACCGCGCCCTCCGTGCGGTTCCGGGGTATACAAACCTGTCGCGTCGGGCGCGGCGCGCATTCGCGGGCGCTCGCACGTGCCGAGGCTCGCTGCTCATGCGCGCATCACCTCCTGCTTGAAGGTCTGATACAGCGCATCCATCCGCTGCGCCAGCGGTCCCGGCACGCCGGCGCCGACCGGCACGCCGTCGAGCTTCACGATGGCCATGACTTCCCGGGTGGACGACGTCATCCAGAGCTCGTCGGCGCTGCGCACCTCGGCCTCGGAAATCGCCCGCACCGCGTGCGGAATGCCATGCGCGGCGGCGAGTTCCAGCACCACGTCGTAGGTGATGCCGGTGAGCATCAGATTCGACGGCGGCGGCGCCAGCAACACGCCGTCCTTCACCACGAAGATGTTGCTCGCCGCGCCTTCGGTCAGGAAGCCGTCGCGCAGCATCACGGTCTCGGCGCACTCCGCATCCACCGCCTGCTGGCGCAGCAGGATGTTGGCCAGCAGCGAAGTCGCCTTGATGTCGCAGCGCAGCCAGCGGTTGTCGGCCGCGCTGACCGCGCACACGCCGGCAGCCTTCTGCGCGGGCGAAGCGGTCACCAGCGGTTGCGCGAACATGAACACCGTCGGCTGCACGCCTTTGGGAAGGGCATGGTCGCGCGGCGGCTGTCCCTCGGCAGGCGCGCCCCGGGTCACCTGGATGTAGACCGACTGGTCGGCGAAATCCTGCAGATCGATCAGTTCGACGATCAATTCATGCCACTCCGACACCTCGTGCGGGTTGGCCAGCCGGATGCCGTCGAGACTGCCCTGCAGGCGGCGCAGGTGGTCGTCGAGCCGGAACGGTTTCCTCGAATACACCGGCACCAGTTCGTAGACGCCGTCACCGAAGACGAAGCCGCGGTCGAGCGCCGGCACTTTCGCGTCGGCGAGCGGCAGGAACCGGCCGTTCAGGTAACAGCTCATTTCGCGAACAGCAGCCGCAGCGAATCCCAGCCGCGGCCGAAGAGGCCGGCCACGCCGACGTCATGGAGCGCGACCAGGGGGTAGTCGCCGAGCGGCTGGCCGTCGAGCGTCAGCCGCAGGGTGCCCAGGCGCTGCCCCCGGTTCACCGGCGCCACGACGGGCTGCCGGGTGATGACCTCCGCCTTGACGCGGGCCGCGCCGCCGTGGGGAACCAGCAAATGGAAATCCTGTTCGAATCCCAGGCTCACCGAGGTGCGCTCGCCCCGGTAGATCTCGACCACCTTGACGGGATACTGTGCGCGATACAACAGGATGCTGTCGAAATTCTCGAAACCGTAGTTCAGCAGCTTCAGCGCATCCTGCGTGCGCTGCGCGTCCGAACGCGCGGACAGCACCACCGCGATGCGGCGCTGACCGCCGCGCTGCGCCGACGCCGCCATGCAATAGCCGGCCTGGGCCGTGCGCCCGGCCTTCAGGCCGGTGACGGTATTGTCGCGCCACAACAGGCGATTGCCGTTGTAATACGTGACGCCCTGGAATGCCAGCTCCTTCTGGCCGAACAGGGTCAGCCGGCTGGGAAAATCGTTCACCAGCGCCCGCCCGAGCAGGGCGAGGTCGCGCGCGCTCGATTCGTGCCCGGGCGCGTTCAGCCCGGTCGCATTCACGAAGCGGGTTCTCGTCATGCCCAGTCGTTTGGCCTCGCGGTTCATGCGCTCGACAAACGCCGCCTCGCTGCCGCCGGCCGCCGTCACCAGGGTGATCGCGGCGTCGCTGGCCGACTCCACCAGCATCGCCTGCAGCAGCGTGTCGACGCGCACTTTCTCGCCCGCCTCGAGGAAGATGCGCGGGCCGTCCATCCGGGTGGCGGCCGGCGGCACCGTGACCATCTCGTCGGGTCTCAGCTTGTTCTTGCGGATGTCATCCAGCAGGACATAGGCCGTCATCATCTGGGTCAGCGACGCCGGCGGCAGCGGCAGATCGGCCTGCTGGGAAGCCAGCTCGCGCCCGCTCGCCTCGTCGATCACGATCCAGGCGCGCGACGCGACGCCGGGCGGTTCCGCCCACGCCGCCGCGGAAAAGAGGAGCGCCAGCCCCAGCCAGAAGCGTTTCATATTCAGCCTTTCAGTCAATCGCGTCTGACCAGGACCGCATTGAGGTCGAGACGTTCCCGCACCCGCCGGCGATCGGTCCGCGCCGCATCGTCGCTGGCATACGGCCCGAGTTGCACGCGATGCAGTCCGCCCTCGAGTACCACGCGCATCTGGCTGGTGTCGATGTCGAGCTGGCGTTTCAGGCGATCGAGCAAGTGCCGGGCGTTGTCGGCGCGCGAAAAGGCGCCCACCTGAAGATAGATTCCGTCCTGCGGCGCCTTGCCCTGGGCGTCCTCGGCGTCGGGGTCGATGCTTTCCACCCGCACCCGGGCGCTGCCCCGCCCCAGATAACCCAGCTTGTAGGCGGCGGTATACGAGAGATCGATGATGCGCTTGCTGTGAAACGGCCCGCGGTCGTTGATGCGCACGACCACCGATTTTCCGGTCTCGAGCGAGGTGACCCGCGCGTAACTCGGAATCGGCAGGGTCGGATGGGCCGCCGTCATCGCGTACATGTCGTACGGTTCGCCGGAGCTGGTTTTCTTGCCCTGGAACCGGCGTCCGTACCACGAGGCAAGGCCTTCCTCGCTGTAGGGCCGACGGGTCGTCTGCGGCGTGTAGGTGTTTCCCAGCGCGACATAGGTGCGGTTGGCGGAAGGAAGCAGCGGCTCCTTGCGGGGCACGGCGTCGGGAACCGCGTCCAGGTTCGCTGGCGGGTTGGCCTCCGGGCCGTCGTCGAGATAGTAGCCGCCGCCTTTGGGTGGGGTCGGCGCCTGTTTCACGGTCGATGCCTGCTTTGCGGGCGGGGTGCTGGCGCAACCGCCGAGGACCAGGACGAGGGCAGCGAAGCAGAGGAGCGGGATCGTTTTCATCGCACTATTTTATCGCGTCATGATTTGTTGAGCTGGCGGTGCGTCGCCACGCTCATCACGATGCCCATGCCGAGCAGCAGCGTGACGAGCGCCGTCCCGCCGTAGCTCATCAGCGGCAGCGGCACGCCGACCACCGGCAGGATGCCGGACACCATGCCCATGTTGACGAACACATAGGTGAAGAGATTGAGGCTCAGGGTGGCCGCCATCAGGCGGCCGAACAGCGTCGGCGCCCGCGCGGCGATGACCAGGCCGCGCGCGACGATGGCCAGATACAGGACAACCAGCAGGATCGCGCCGGCGTAGCCGAACTCCTCGCCGAACACGGCGAAGATGAAATCGGTGGTGCGCTCGGGGATGAAGTCGAGCTGGTTCTGCGTGCCCTGCATCCAGCCCTTGCCGAACAGTCCGCCGGAGCCGATGGCGATGGTCGACTGGATGATGTGGTAACCCGCGCCGAGGGGGTCGGACGACGGGTCGAGCAGGGTCAGCACGCGCTGCCGCTGGTAGTCGTGCATCATCCCCCACACCAGCGGCAGGCTCGCGGCGCCCAGCGCGCCACCGCCGAGGATGACCTTCCACGGCAGCCCTGCGAAGAACAGCAGGTAGAATCCCGACGCGCCGATCATCAGCGCCGTGCCCAGGTCGGGCTGGCGCAGGATCAGCAGAAACGGCACCAGCAGCAGCACGCCGCCGACCAGATAGTGCTTGACGCGCAGCACCGCCTCGTTGCGATGGAAATACCAGGCCAGCATCAGCGGCAGGGCCAGCTTCAAGAGTTCGGACGGCTGGAACGCCATGAATCCCAGGTCCAGCCAGCGCCGTGCGCCGTTGCGGATTTCGCCGAACAGCGCCACCCCGACCAGCAGCACCACCCCCGCCGCATAGAGGGGCGGCCCCACCTTGGACAGCAGGTGCGGCGGCACGTTGGCGATCATCACCATCACGCCCAGCGCCAGACCCATGTTGACGAGGTGGCCGCTGATGCGTGCAGCGCTTTGGCCCGAGGCGCTCGTCACCACGGCCAGGCTGATGCCCAGCACCAGCACCACCAGCGTCAGCAGGATGCCGTCCACGTGGCGCAGGCCGCGCAGGATCCAGTGGCTAGTCCGGGGCATCGCTTCCCTCCAGTTTCATGTTGCCGGGACGTTTCCCGGTCAGGTAATAATCGAACACCGCGCGCGCGATCGGCGCGGCGGTGGAGCCGCCATGGCCGCCGTTCTCGACCATCACCGCCACCACGATGGTGGGCTTCTCGGCCGGCGCGTAGGCGATGAACAGCGCATGGTCGCGATTTTTCAGGGACAGGCTGCCGGCGTCGTAGCGGGCCCCCTGCCTGATGCCTACCACCTGCGCGGTGCCGGTCTTGCCGGCTATGGTGTAAGGGGCGCCGGCAGCGGCTGCCGACGCCGTGCCGCCCGGCCGCATCGCGTCCAGCATGCCTTGCCGCACCACCGCGAGGTCCTCGGGCTTGATCGCCAGCTGTTCATCCACCTTCACCGGCAACGGCTGCCAGACGTGGGTGAGCGGATCGCGCACCGCCTGCACCAGGCGCGGCTCGATGCGTCTGCCGCCGTTGGCCAGCATGGCGGTCGCGGTCGCCAGTTGCAGCGGCGTGGTCAGATGATAGCCCTGGCCGATGCCCGCGATCACCGTCTCGCCGGGATACCACGCCTTCTTCCAGCGGCGCTGCTTCCAGTCGCGCGAAGGCAGCAGGCCCGGCGATTCGCCCTCCAGATCGATACCGGTTTTCTCGCCAAAGCCGAATTTCGCCAGGTAGTCGTGCATGCGGTCGATCCCCATGTCGAACGCCAGCTTGTAGAAATAGGTATCGCACGACTGCGCGATCGCCCGGCGCATGTCGACCAGCCCGTGGCCGCCGTGCTTCCAGTCGCGAAACTGGTGGGTGCTGTTGGGGAGGATGAAATAACCGGGATCGACCGTGATGTCCGCAGGTTTGCGCACGCCCAGTTCCAGCCCGGCCAGCCCCATGAACGGCTTGATGGTCGAACCCGGCGGGTAGATGCCGCGCAGCACGCGGTTCACCATCGGCCGCTCCGGCGATTCGTTGAGCGCCTTCCAGGTTTCCGGATCGATGCCGTCGACGAACAGGTTGGGGTCGAACCCCGGCTTGCTCACCAGTGCCAGCACCCCGCCGGTATTGGGGTCGAGCGCCACCAGGCCGCCCGTGTAATCGCCGAAGGCATGTTCGGCGACCGCCTGCAGCCTCTCGTCGAGATAGAGACGCAAATCCTTGCCCGGCACCGGCGGAATCCGCGACAGCGCGCGCACCGCGCGGCCGCTGGCGTCGGTCTCCATCTGGTCGAATCCGGTGCGGCCGTGCAGCAGGGCTTCGTAGCTCTGCTCCAGCCCGGTCTTGCCGATATGGACCGTGCCCCGGTAGTTCTGCGCCCGCCCGGAATCGCGCAGACCCTTGAGATCGCGGTCGTTGATCCGTCCGATGAAGCCGACCACGTGCGCCATGCCGGGCCCGGCCTGATAGTTGCGGAACAGCCGCGCCTTCACTTCAACGCCCGGCAGGCGATAGTGGTTGGCCGCCAGGATCGCCACTTCCTCGTCGGTCAGCTTGCTCTTCAGCGGCACCGTTTCGAACTCGTGCGATTCGGCGAGCAGCCGCCGGAAGCGCCGCAGCTCCCCCGGCGTGATCTCGATCAGCTTGCCCACTTTGGACAGCGTCGTCTCCAGACCGTCGGGCTGCGCCCGTGCCAGTTCGAGCGTATAGGCCGAGTAGTTTTCCGCCAGGATGCGGCCGTTCCGATCCAGGATCAGGCCGCGGTTGGGCGCGACAGGCACCAGCGAAATGCGGTTGCTTTCCGCGCGCTGGATGTAGTAGTCGTGCTGCATGATCTGCAGGTAAAACGCACGCCCCAGCAGCGTGGCGGCGAGCAGTACCACGAAGGCCCCGGCGACTTTCAGCCGTCCGTGAAAGCGGAACAGCTCCCGGTCCAGGTTTTTCAGCGGCGTGGCGAGTGGCATGCCCGGCTCACGCCCGATCCTGCACGCCCTTGCCATGCAACAGGCGCACGAACAGGGCGACCAGATACCACAGCACGGTGCTGCTCAGCACCGGAATCAGCATGCTCAGTCCGGCCGGCGGGTTGACCGCCAGCCAGCCGACCAGCAGCACCGCCAGCTGCACCCCAAGCAGGATCGGGAACAGTTGCGCGGCCTGCCGGGACGGGTCGAACTGCAGCAGGCGCAGGCGCAGGTACAGCACCAGATAGACCCCGATCGCATAGGCGATGGCGTGCTGACCGAACACCGCGCCATCCTGGAAATCGGCCAGCAGGCCGAGGAAGAATGCCGTCGTAAAACCGATGCGCGCGGGTTGATGCAACGTCCAGAACAGCACGCCGACCAGAACGAAGTCGGGCCGCGCGACCAGCGCCCAGCCAGACCACGGCAGCTGCTCCAGCAGCACCGCGAGGGCCAGGGTGCCGAGGATGCGGCGCCAGTTGCCAGCGCGATGGACCGATACGTTCATCGCGTCGTCACCTGCGGCTCCGCGATCAGCACCAGCACCCCGCGGGCACGGTCGAGGCCCGCCAGCGGGAGGCAGTCCACCCGCAGATAGGGACTGGATTGCGAGCGGGACACCCGCGTAATGGTCGCCACCGGAATGCCGGCCGGATACACCCGGTCGATGCCCGAGGTCACCAGGCGATCGCCCGGCCGGAGGCTGGTCTGCGACGGCATGTAGCGCAATTCCATCTGGCCGTGCCCGGTCCCGGCGGCCAGCCCGCGCTGGCCGGTGCGCTCGACGAACACCGGCGTCAGCTGTTCCGTGCTGCTCACCAGCGTGACCTCGCTCGACCCCGGGTACACCCGCGTCACCTGCCCGACCAGCCCGTCGGCGTCGACTACCGGCAGGCCGCTGCGCAAGCCCGCGCCGGCGCCCTGATCCAGCGTGAGGCGCTGGGCGAACCAGTCGTGCCCCTGATACAGCAGGGCGGCATGCACCACCTTCTGGCCCGGGCGGGCATGCAGCTTCAGCAGCGCCCGCAATTCGGCATTCTCGCGCGCCAGCTCCTTCGCGTCGTTCACGCCGACCATCAGTTGCGCCCGCTCGGCCAGCAGGGCATCACGCTCTTTTTGCAGGAGGCGGTGGCGGGTGAAGAATCCGGTAAGTTCGGCTGCGACATCGGTGGGGGCCCGCATCGCCTCGCGCACCGGCTGCAGCAGCAGGGAAAACCCGCTGCGCAGGCCGTCGAGCGCGTGATACCTGACGTCGACCACCACGCAGGACAAGCCGGCCAGAAGCCAGATCGTCAGGCGTGCCGCCGGCCCCAGCCGGCGGGCGAACATGAGCTGGCCCGGCATGGCCATCAGCAGCCCCGGTCAACCGCGGCAGCGTTCACTCGTTGGTGAACACCGACGCCAGTTTGTCCATTTCCTCGAGCGCGCGGCCCGATCCGCGCACCACGCAGGTCAGCGGATCGTCGGCGACGATCACCGGCAGGCCGGTCTCCTCCATCAGCAGGCGGTCGAGGTCGCGCAGCAGCGCGCCGCCGCCGGTCAGCACCATGCCCTTCTCGGCGATGTCGGCGCCGAGTTCCGGCGGCGTCTGCTCCAGCGCCTGCTTGACCGCGCTGACGATGGCGTTGAGCGGCTCGGTCAAGGCTTCGAGGATTTCGTTGGAGGACACGTTGAAGCTGCGCGGCACGCCCTCGGCGAGGCTGCGGCCCTTGACTTCCATTTCCAGCACTTCGGCGCCGGGGAAGGCCGAGCCCATTTTCTTCTTGATCTGCTCGGCGGTCGCCTCGCCGATCAGCATGCCGTAGTTGCGGCGGATGTAGTTGATGATGGCCTCGTCCATGCGGTCGCCGCCGACGCGCACCGAGTTGGCGTAGACCACGCCGCCGAGCGAGATCACGCCGACCTCGGTGGTGCCGCCGCCGATGTCGACCACCATCGAGCCGGTCGCCTCGGCCACCGGCAGGCCGGCGCCGATCGCCGCCGCCATCGGCTCCTCGATCAGATAGACCTGGCGTGCGCCGGCGCCGATCGCCGACTCGCGGATCGCGCGGCGCTCCACCTGGGTCGAGCCGCACGGCACGCAGATGATGATGCGCGGACTGGGCCGCAGCATGCGGGTGTCGTGCACCTTCTTGATGAAATACTTGAGCATCTGCTCGGTGACGGTGAAGTCGGCGATCACGCCGTCCTTCATCGGCCGGATCGCCTGCAGGTTGCCCGGCGTGCGGCCCAGCATCAGCTTGGCTTCCGCGCCCACCGCCTGCACCGTGCGCTTGCCGCCCGCCGCCGCATCGGTGCGGATCGACACCACCGAGGGCTCGTCGAGCACGATGCCGCGGTCGCGCACGTAAATCAGCGTGTTGGCGGTGCCGAGGTCGATTGCGAGATCGGTCGAGAAATAACTGGTCAGAAACTTGAACATGGTGGCGGCAGCGCCCGCGCCAGGCGGGCGAAAGGGCAGAAAAAACAAGGGGCCTATGATACCCTAACGGGCTTCGTTCCCGTAAGTCATTCAGGTGCTTCCATGTCCCTCACCCCGGACGACGTCAAGCGCATCGCCCGCCTTGCGCGCATCGAAACCAGCGATGCCGAGGCGCAGGCCACGCAGGTCCAGCTCAACAGCATTTTCGGCCTCATCGCCGCCATGCAGGCGGTGGATACCCGCGATATCGCCCCGATGGCCCATGCGCAGGAGGTCACCCAGCGCCTGCGCGACGACGTGGTGACCGAAACCGACCGCCATGCCGCCTTCCAGACCATCGCGCCGGCGGTCGAGAACGGCCTGTACCTCGTGCCCAAAGTCATCGAATAAGTCATGTCCGACACCTCACTATCCTCACTTGCCGCGCAACTCGCGGCCAGGCAGGTTTCCAGCCGCGAACTCGCGCAGACCTACCTCGACCGCATCGCCGCGCTGAACCCTGCGATCAACGCCTTCATCACGGTCGACGCCGAAAAAACGCTGGCCGAGGCGGCCGCCGCCGACGCGCTGCGCGCCGCCGGCCAGGCCGGCCCGCTCACCGGCGTGCCGGTCGCCCACAAGGACATCTTCTGCACCGACGGCTGGCTCACCACCTGCGGCTCGAAAATGCTGCACAACTTCGTCGCGCCCTACGACGCCCACGTGATCCGGCGCTTCAAGGCCGCCGGCATGCCGAGCCTGGGCAAGACCAACATGGACGAGTTCGCGATGGGCTCGTCGAATGAAACCTCCTACTTCGGCGCGGTGAAGAACCCCTGGAACCCGGCCTGCGTGCCCGGCGGCTCGTCGGGCGGCGCCGCGGCCTGCGTCGCCGCGCGCATGGCGCCCGCCGCCACCGGCACCGACACCGGCGGCTCGATCCGCCAGCCGGCCGCGCTGTGCGGCATCACCGGTCTCAAGCCCACCTACGGCCTGGTGTCGCGCTACGGCATGATCGCCTTCGCGTCGAGCCTCGACCAGGCCGGGCCGATGGCGCCCTCGGCCGAGGACTGCGCGCTGCTGCTGAACGTGATGACGGGCTTCGACCCCAGCGACTCGACCAGCCTCGACCGCGAAAAAGAGGATTACACGCGCGACCTGAACCTTCCGCTTGCCGGCCTGCGCGTCGGCCTGCCCAGGGAGTTCTTCGCCGAAGGCCTGAACAATGAAGTCGCCGCGGCCGTGGACGCGGCGGTGGCCGAGCTGAAGAAGCTCGGCGCGACGACCGTCGGCATCTCGCTCGCCAATTCGAAGCTCGCCATCCCCGTCTATTACGTGCTGGCCCCCGCCGAGGCCTCCAGCAACCTGTCGCGCTTCGACGGCGTGCGCTACGGCTACCGCGCGCCGGAGTACGCCAACCTCGACGACATGTACTGCAAGACGCGCGCGCAGGGCTTCGGCGCGGAAGTGAAGCGCCGCATCCTGATCGGCGCCTACGTGCTGTCGCACGGCTATTACGACGCCTACTATCTCCAGGCTCAAAAAATCCGCCGCCTGATCGCCGACGACTTCAACGCAGCGTTCAAGGTCTGCGACGTCATCCTCGGCCCGACCGCGCCGGGCACCGCGTTCAGGCTGGGCGAAAAATCCGGCGACCCGGTGGAGATGTACCTGAACGACCTCTACACCATCCCCGCCAACCTCGCCGGCCTGCCCGGCATGTCGCTGCCCTGCGGTTTCGATTCGAAAGGCCTGCCGATCGGCCTGCAGCTCGTCGGCAACTATTTTTCCGAGGCGAAGATGCTCAACGTCGCCCACCAGTACCAGCGCGCCACCGACTGGCACATGCGGCTGCCGCCGCTCGGTGAGGCGCCAGGCGCAAGGGGTTAGGCGATGATGTTTGCATCTTGCGATCTGCTCCTCACACCTTCCCCCTCACCCCTCACGAGGTTCTTCTTATGAAGTGGGAGACCGTCATCGGGCTGGAGGTCCATACCCAGCTCGCCACCAAGTCCAAGATCTTTTCAGGCAGCAGCACCGCCTTCGGCGCCGCGCCCAATACGCAGGCGAGCGCGGTCGACATCGCGCTGCCCGGCGTGCTGCCGGTTTTGAACAAGGGCGCGGTCGAGTGCGCGATCAGGTTCGGCCTGGCGATCGGCGCGAATCTCAACCGCGTCAACGTGTTCGACCGCAAGAACTACTTCTACCCCGACCTCCCCAAGGGCTACCAGATCAGCCAGCTGGCGAAGCCCATCGTCGAGGGCGGCGCGCTGAAAATCATCGTCCCTTCGACGGGCTCAGGGCAATCGGAAGAAAGAGTCATCCACCTCACCCGCGCCCACCTGGAAGAGGACGCCGGCAAGTCGCTGCACGAGGACTTCCACGGCATGACCGGGATCGATCTCAACCGCGCCGGCACGCCGCTGCTGGAGATCGTCTCCGAGCCCGAGATGCGCTCCTCCGCCGAGGCCGTGGCCTATGCCCGCGCGCTGCACGCGCTGGTGACCTGGATCGGCATCTGCGACGGCAACATGCAGGAAGGCAGCTTCCGCGTCGACGCCAACGTTTCCGTGCGCCCGGTCGGACAGACCGAATTCGGCACCCGCCGCGAGATCAAGAACCTCAACTCCTTCCGCTTCCTGCAGCAGGCGATCGACTACGAAGTCCGCTGGCAGATCGAGACACTGGAGGACGGCGGGCGCGTCACTCAGGCCACCGTGCTGTTCGACCCCGACACCGGCGAGACGCGCATGATGCGCAGCAAGGAGGAGGCGCACGACTACCGCTACTTCCCCGATCCCGACCTGCTGCCGGTGAGGCTCGACGAGGACTGGATAGCCGCGGTGCGCGCCACGCTGCCCGAACTGCCCGCCGCGATGCAGGCGCGCTTCCAGCGGGACTACGGCGTGTCGGCCTACGACGCGACGGTGCTGACCGGGTCGCGCGCGCTGGCCGACTACTTCGAGGCCGCCGCCAAGGCATGCGGCCAGGGCAAGCTCGCCGCCAACTGGGTGATGGGCGAACTCTCGGCCGCGCTCAACAAGGCCGAACTCGACATCGCGCAAAGCCCGGTTTCATCCGCCCAGCTCGGCGCGCTGATCGCCCGCATCCAGGACGGCACCTTGTCCGGCAAGCTCGCCAGGCAGGTGTTCGAAGGCCTGTGGGAGGGCGCGGGCGAAGTCGACGCCATCATCGAGGCGCGCGGCCTCAGGCAGATGTCGGATTCCGGGGAACTGGAGAAGATCGTCGACGACGTGCTCGCCGCCAATCCGAAGTCGGTCGAGGAATTCCGCGCCGGCAAGGAGAAGGCCTTCAACGCGCTGGTCGGCCAGGTGATGAAGGCCAGCCGCGGCAAGGCCAATCCGGCGCAGGTCAACGACCTGCTCAAGGCCAAGCTGCAATGAACAGGGGGGCGTTTCCGCCCCCTGCCTTCCGCCCTGCAATCCGCCCGTCTACTTCCCGGTCAGTTCGCGGAAGCGCGCCTTGTCCGCGGCGTATTTCTCGCGCACCTGCTGCATGGCGGCCTGGTTGGTCTGGATGGCACGTTGCAGCTCCTCGCGCTCCCGGGTGGCCTGATCCAGCTGTTCCTGCAGGTTGTGCCCAACCGTGCGGCCAGACTTCTGGATGAGCGCAAGCCGGCCCCGCAGGTCGGCCAGGTTGGCATCGACCGCGCGGGCGCGCGTTTCGGCCCCCTTGATCATCAGCTTGTAATTCTCCAGCGCACGGTCGCGCGCCAGGTCGATTTCCGCCTCGGTCGTGTAGGTCTGGGTCAGCGCGCGATCGAGCTGCGCCTGCCTCTGCCGCGCCTCCTCGACGCGCTTCTGCCCGGCCAGGCGCTCGGCTTCCGCCTTGCGCTCCGCCTCGGATTGCGTGCGCTTGATCACCAGTCCCTGCTTGTTCATCTCGGCGCCGCCGCTTTTCTGATAGGTCGTCGGCGGGGTATCGCCGTAATGCACGCGACCGTTGCCATCGACCCAGCGGTACAACTGCGCCTGCGCCGCCCCCGCGCCCAGCAGCAGCGCTGCGGTCAGCAGGCTAAACGCCGTACGTTGCACGGTAGCCTGCCACGGCCTGCAATTCAGCTTGTCGGTTTGCATCGCGCTCCAGAAACTCCACCAGGTTGTCCAGCGTGACCACCGCCACCACCGGAATGCCATACTGCTCCCGCACTTCCTGCACCGCCGATTTCTCGCCCGTGCCGCGTTCCATCCGGTCCAGCGCGATCACCACCCCGGCCGGCTCGGCGCCCGCGTGGCGGATCAGGTCCACCGACTCGCGCACCGAGGTGCCCGCCGAGATCACGTCGTCGACGATCAGCACGCGCCCCGTGAGCGCCGCGCCGACCACGGTGCCGCCTTCGCCGTGATCCTTGGCTTCCTTGCGGTTGTAGGCGTACGGCACGTTCCTGCCCATCCCCGCCAGCGCGATCGCGATGCTTGCCGCCAGCGGAATGCCCTTGTAGGCCGGGCCGAACAGCACGTCGAACGCGACCCCCGAGTCGACGATGGCTTTCGCGTAAAATTCGCCCAGCCGTTTCAGCTTGTCGCCGTCGTTGAACAGCCCCGCATTGAAAAAATAGGGGCTCATGCGCCCCGCCTTGGTCTTGAACTCGCCAAAACACAACACGTTTGAAGCGATGGCGAACTTCACAAACTCGGCTTTGTAATCGGACATTTTTCTGAACTTCTTGAATCAATCTTGATGCGAATTATATCGGCCAACCTCAACGGCATCCGTTCCGCCGCCACCAAGGGCTTCTTCGACTGGCTTCCCACGCAACACGCCGACGTCGTCTGCGTGCAGGAGCTCAAGGCGCAGGCCGCCGACCTCAAGCCGGAGTTCGTGACGTGCGACGGCCTCACCGGCGCCTTCCACTACGCCGAGAAGAAGGGTTACAGCGGCGTCGGCGTCTATACCCGCCAGGTACCACAGCGCATCGTCGAAGGCCTCGGCGTTCCGGAATTCGACCTGGAGGGACGCTACATCGAGGCCGACTACGGCAAGCTGGCCGTCATCTCGCTCTACCAGCCCTCCGGCTCCAGCTCCGAGGAGCGCCAGCAGGCCAAGTTCCGCTTCATGGAACAGTTCTTCCCGCATCTGGAAAAACTGATCAAAAGCGGCCGCGAAATCGTCATCTGCGGCGACTGGAACATCGCCCACCGCGAAATCGACCTCAGGAACTGGAAATCGAACCAGAAGAACTCCGGCTTCCTGCCCGAGGAGCGCGCCTGGATGACGCGGCTGTTCGACGAGCTCGGCTGGGTCGACGTCTACCGCAGCCTGTATCCGGAACACACCGGCGAGGCCTACACCTGGTGGAGCAACCGCGGCCAGGCCTGGGCCAAGAACGTCGGCTGGCGCATCGATTACCAGATCGCCACCCCCGGCATCGCCGCCAAAGCCACCGCCGCCAGCGTCTACAAGGACCAGCGCTTTTCCGACCATGCGCCGCTGATTGTCGATTACGATTACGGGGCTTAAGCTCCCCATCGAGGCCCCGATGAAAAAACAGACCGCACTGCATCTGCTGCAGGATCACAAGGAAACGCTGCGCCAGCGCTTCGGCGTGCGGCGTCTATCGCTCTTCGGGTCCACCGTGCGCGACGAGGCACGGGACAGCAGCGACGTCGACGTGCTGGTCGAATTCGACGGCCCGGCCACCGCCGACCGCTATTTCGGTCTGCAGTTTTATCTGGAAGACCTGTTCGGCTGTCCGGTCGATCTGGTCACCGACAAGGCGCTTCGGCCTGAACTGCGCCCCTGCATCGAAAAGGAAGCCGTCCGTGTCGCGTGAATGGCGTTTCTACGTCAGCGACATGATCGACTTCGCGGAAAAGGTACTGGCCTACACCCATGATAATGGATCAAAGCCGTTTCGAGCAAAGCGGCCTCAACTACGACGCCACCCTGCGCAATCTCGAACTCATCGGCGAAGCTGCCACGCATATCCCCGAACACGTGCGGCAATTCGCCAGCCACATCGACTGGCGCCGCATCGTGGCCACGCGCAACCAGCTGATTCATGGCTATCTCGGTATCGACAACGACATCCTCTGGAGCATCATCCAGGCAGACATCCCCGCCCTGCTGGAGAACCTGCATGTACTCAAGGCTGCGGTGGATGCGGGACAGATCGCCGACCCGGCTGAATAACCCACAAGCCATCGATTGCGATTGCGCGCCGTAAGCCCCTACGCAGGAAACAATCAATACAATCCACGGGGGAGAGACGGAGGTACGACATGCCAAAAAAAGAACTGCCCAGCATCGGCGGACAATCCTTCGAGGA
>JAJZRE010000061.1 GCA_021802945.1 Pseudomonadota bacterium | reverse complement strand
TACTTGGGGGCGGTGCCATGGGTGGCTTCGAACATCGCCACGGTGTCGGACAGGTTGGCGCCCGGCGCGATGCCGATGCCGCCGACTTCCGCCGCCAGCGCGTCGGAAATGTAGTCGCCGTTGAGGTTCAGCGTGGCGATCACGTCGTACTCGTCGGGACGCAGCAGGATCTGCTGCAGGAAGGCGTCGGCGATGACGTCCTTGATGATGATGCCGTTCGGCAACTCCATCCACGGGCCTTCGCCGATCACCCTGGCGCCGAATTCGCGCGCGGCGAGCTCGTAGCCCCACTTCTTGAATCCGCCTTCGGTGAACTTCATGATGTTGCCCTTGTGCACCAGGGTCACCGAGCGGCGCCCGTTGTCGATGGCATACTGGATGGCCTTGCGAATGAGTCGTTCGGAGCCTTCGACCGACACCGGCTTGATGCCGATGGCCGACGTTTCGGGGAAACGGATTTTCTTCACGCCCATTTCCTGCTGCAGGAAGGCGATGACCTTCTGTACCGCCTCGGAGTTCGCTTCCCATTCGACGCCAGCGTAAATGTCTTCAGTATTTTCGCGGAAGATCACCATGTCGACCTTTTCCGGCGCCTTCACCGGGCTGGGCACGCCGGTGAAGTAGCGCACCGGGCGCAGGCAGACATAGAGGTCGAGCATCTGGCGCAGCGCGACGTTGAGCGAGCGGATGCCGCCCGAGGTCGGCGTGGTCAGCGGACCCTTGATCGAGACCACGTAGTCCTTCACCGCCTGCACGGTCTCGTCCGGCAGCCACTGGTCGCCGCCGTAGACCTTGACCGCCTTCTCGCCGGCATACACTTCCATCCAGGCGATCTGGCGTCTGCCAGAGTAGGCCCTGGCCACCGCGGCGTCGACCACGCGGCGCATCGCCGGGGTGATGTCGACGCCGGTGCCGTCGCCCTCGATGAAGGGGATGATGGGCATGTCGGGCACGTTGAGCGTGCTGTCGGCGTTGACGGTGATTTTCTGGCCTGTGGCGGGAATCTGGATGTGCTGATAAGTCATGGCTGGATAAACTCGGGTGAGTGCTCGGGTAACGTTAAAATGGCGGTCTTTTACGATGTTCGTCTCCGGCGTGGCGCGATTGATCCTGTTCAACAAACCCTTTGGCGTGCTGAGCCAGTTCACCCCCGAGGGGCGCTGGCGGGGTCTGCGCGACCACCTCAGCGTGCCCGGCGTGTATGCGGCGGGACGGCTGGATGCCGACAGCGAAGGCCTGCTGATTTTAACCGATGACGGCACGCTCCAGAGCCGCATCGCCGATCCGAAGCACAAGCTCCCGAAAACCTACTGGGCGCAGGTCGAGGGCGCGCCGACGGACGCCGACCTCGACCCCTTGCGCCACGGCGTCGACCTCGGCGACTTCGTCACCCGTCCGGCCAGGGCGCGCCTGATCGACGAGCCGGCCGGGCTGTGGCCGCGCAACCCGCCGATCCGCTTTCGGCGGGCCATCCCGACCAGCTGGATCGAACTCACGATCAGCGAGGGCAAGAACCGGCAGGTGCGCAGGATGACGGCGAAGATCGGCTTTCCGACGCTGCGCCTCGTCCGCGCCGCCGTCGGCGAATGGGCCCTGGGCGCCTTGCAGCCTGGAGAATGGAAAGAAATTCATGTCTGAAACCGAAATCTGGCTGCCGCATGTCGTCGCCGCCGCCATCGTCGAGCGCGAAGGCAAGTTCCTGCTGGTCGAGGAACACACCGCCGAAGGCCTGCGCCTCAACCAGCCCGCCGGCCACTGGGAGCGCGGCGAAACGCTGATCGAGGCGGTGCGCCGCGAGACGCTGGAGGAAACGGCGCATCGCATCGAGCCGACCGCCCTCCTGGGCTGCTACACCACGCACTATCCGCGCCGCGACATCACCTACCTGCGCTTCGCCTACGTCTGCCGCGTCACCGGCTTCGACGCCGGCCGCACGCTGGATGAGGGCATCGTGCGCGCCGTCTGGCTGACGCCGGACGAGCTCGCCGCCCATCCCACGCCGCACCGCAGCCCGCTGGTCATGCGCTGCGTTCAGGACTATCTGGCCGGGCGGCACTTTCCGCTCGACTTCGTGAGGCACGCATGAGCACGAAGGTCGTCGTCGGCATGTCGGGCGGGGTCGACTCCGCGGTCGCCGCGTATCTCCTGAAGCAGCAGGGCTACGACGTGCTCGGCGTCTTCATGAAGAACTGGGACGACGACGACAACACCGAGCAGTGCACCGCGCGGCAGGATTTCCTCGACGTGCTGGCGGTCGCCGACGTGCTCGGCATCGAGGTCGAGGCGGTCAACTTCGCCGCCGAATACAAGGAACGCGTATTCAGCTACTTCCTCGCCGAGTACCAGGCCGGGCGCACGCCCAACCCCGACGTGCTGTGCAACGCCGAGATCAAGTTCAAGGCTTTCCTCGACGACGCGATGGCGCGCGGCGCGGAATACATCGCGACCGGGCATTACGTCGGCAAGGGCACGGATGCCGCCGGCCGCGCCACGCTGCTGCGCGCGGCGGACGTCAACAAGGACCAGAGCTATTTCCTCTATCGCCTGAGCCAGGCGCAGCTCCGCCCCGCCCTGTTTCCGCTGGCGCATCTGCCGAAGCCCGATGTGCGCAAAATCGCCGCGCAGATCGGCCTGCCCAACGCGCAGAAGAAAGACAGCACCGGCATCTGCTTCATCGGCGAGCGCAACTTCCGCGAATTCCTCGAGCGCTACCTGCCGCGCGACCCCGGCGACATGAAAACGCCCGAAGGCCGGGTCGTCGGCCGGCATCAGGGCCTGATGTACTACACGCTCGGGCAGCGCCAGGGACTCGGTATCGGCGGGCAGAAGGACGGCAGCGACGAGCCGTGGTTCGTCGCCGCCAAGGACATGGCGAGCAACACGCTGGTCGTGGTACAGGGCCACGACCATCCCTTGCTCAAACGCTCGACGCTGGCCGCCGGCCAGCTCAACTGGATCAGCGGCGTCGCGCCCGACCCCGGCAAACCCTACACCGCGAAGACCCGCTACCGCCAGAGCGATGCGACCTGCCGCATTACCCGGCTCGACGGCGACACGCTGGAACTCGCGTTCGACGCCCCGCAATGGGCGGTCACCCCCGGCCAGTCCGTCGTGCTGTACGACGGCGAGGTGTGCCTCGGCGGCGGCATCATCACCTGAACCCGCTACAATCCCCGCATTCCAGATTCGCAGGCCATCATGTCGCACGAAGCCCCCGCTCCCGCCGCCAATTTCATCCGCAACCTCATCGACGAGCAGAACGCCGCCGGGAAATGGGGCGGCCGCGTCGAGACGCGCTTTCCGCCCGAGCCCAACGGCTATCTGCATCTGGGCCATGCCAAGTCGATCTTTCTCAACTTCGGCCTCGCGCGCGATTACGGCGGCGTGTGCCACCTGCGCTTCGACGACACCAACCCGGAGAAGGAAAGCCAGGAATACGTCGACGCCATCACCGAGTCGGTGAAATGGCTGGGCTTCGACTGGGGCTCGCACCTCTACTTCGCGTCGAACTATTTCGACACCATGTACGCCTGCGCCGAATACCTGGTCCAGGCGGGCCACGCCTACGTCGATTCCTTGAGCGCAGACGAGATGCGCGCCTGGCGCGGCACGCTGACCGAACCGGGCAAGGACAGCCCCTACCGCAGCCGCAGCGCGGAAGAGAACCTCGACCTGTTCCGTCGCATGAAGGCCGGCGAATTCCCCGACGGCGCGCACGTGCTGCGCGCGAAGATCGACATGGCTTCGCCCAACATCAACCTGCGCGACCCGGCGATCTACCGGATCAAGCGGGCGCATCACCACAACACCGGCGATGCCTGGTGCATCTACCCGATGTACACCTACGCGCACCCGATCGAGGACGCGATCGAGCACATCACCCACTCGATCTGCACGCTGGAATTCGAGGACCAGCGGCCGTTCTACGACTGGCTGCTCGACAAGCTCGCCGACGGCGGCTTCTTCACCCGCCCGCTGCCGCAGCAGATCGAGTTCGCCCGTCTGAATCTGACCTACGTTGTGTTGTCGAAGCGCAAGCTGATCCAGCTCGTCGACGAAAAGCATGTGTCCGGCTGGGACGACCCGCGCCTGCCCACCCTGGTCGGCGCGCGCCGCCGCGGCTACACGGCGGAAGGCTTCAAGCGCTTCACCGACCAGATCGGCGTGTCGAAGTCCGACGGCTGGATCGACTACAGCGTGTTCGAGGCCTGCCAGCGCGACGTGCTGAACGACAGCGCGCTGCGCCGCGTCGCCGTCCTCGACCCGGTGAAATTGATCATCGACAACTATCCCGATGGCCAGTCGGAAGACTGCTTCGCCCCCAACCACCCGCAGCAGCCTGATCTGGGTAAGCGCGCGGTGCCGTTTTCAAAAGAGCTGTGGATCGAGCGCGAGGACTTCATGGAAACCCCGTCCAAGGGCTATTTCCGGCTCTTCCCGGGCAACTCGGTGCGCCTGCGCTACGGCTACGTCGTCCAATGCACCGGCTGCGACAAGGATGCCGACGGCAAGGTCACGGCGGTGCATTGCGACTACCTGCCCGACACCAAGTCCGGCACGCCGGGCGCCGACTCGGTCAAGGTCAAGGGCAACATCCACTGGGTCTCGGCCGCGCATGCGTACGAAGCCGAGGTGCGGCTGTACGACCGCCTGTTCAGGACCGCCCAGCCCGGGCAGGAGACCGGCGACTTTCTCGACGACCTGAATGCCGACTCGGTGCGCGTGATCCGCGCGCAACTCGAGCCCGGCCTGCGTGACGCCGCGGCCGAAGACCGCTTCCAGTTCGAACGACATGGCTATTTCGTCGCAGACCGCATCGACTCGAAAGCCGGCTCGCCGGTGTTCAACCGCACCGTGACGCTGAAGGACTCGTGGGTCAAAGCTGAAAACTAGCGTTTGCGGGATCCCGTGTCCGGGTCCTTGTGCCGTGTCATTTGAACTTCGGCAGCGGCGCTGACTTCACCTCGCCTGGCCAAGCTGCTCACGCAGTTTATTCAGCGTCTCGTCGTCGCCGCGGACGCGGAAGAACGCACCCTCATTGCCGGAACGCTCTTCCAGCACCTCGCAGCGCGCGAATATCTCCCCACGCAGCTGCTGTGCCGACCAGGGAAGGAAAAGCCCGGCCTCGACGAGATCCCGCTGGAAAAACGCAACGATCGCCCGGTGCAACTTCCTGACGTCGTCGGAGCGGCGCGCGCTCATCACGATGCAAACGGGATACGTGGCGCGCAGCGCGGCTTCGCGTTCGGCTTGCGCCGCGGCGTCGCCGACGTGGTCGATCTTGTTGAAAATGCGGAGGCGCGGCACGTCCTGCGCGCCGATTTCGCTCAGGACTTTCTCGGTGGTTTCGATTTGCCGCTCAAAGCCGGGGTCGCTCGCATCGATGACATGGAGCAGCAGCGACGCGTCGAGCGCCTCTTCGAGCGTCGACTTGAACGACGCGACCAGCCCGTGAGGCAGATTCTTGATGAAGCCGACCGTATCGCTGACCAGCACGCGCGGGACGCTCTCGGGGTACAGGGTGCGCACGGTGGTGTCGAGCGTCGCGAAGAGCTTGTTGGCGACCAGGACCTCGCTTCCCGTGAGGGCGCGCATCAGGGTGGACTTGCCGGCGTTGGTGTAGCCGACGAGCGCCACGCTGGCGAGCCCCTGATGCGCTTGCCGCCGTGCGCGCTGCGTCTTGCGCTCGACGTCCATCGCATCGATCTCCTTCTGCAGCTCGGCGATGCGGTCGCGGATCTTGCGCTTGTCCAGTTCGGTGTGCGACTCGCCCGCGCCGCGCCCGCCGACGCCGCTGCGCTGCCGCCCCTGCGGGCCCGCAAGCTTCGCCGCCTCGCGCAGGCGCGGCGCCAGATAGCCCAGGCGCGCGATTTCCACCTGCGCGCGCGCGGCCGGCGAGCGCGCGTTGCGGTGGAAGATCTCGAGGATGACCATGGTGCGGTCCATCACCTGGCAACCGACCTCCTTCTCGAGGTTGCGCGCCTGCGACGGGGATATCTCGTGGTCGACGAAGATGACGTCGATCGGATGCGTCGAGAAAGAGGCGGCATCGTCCTCCCCCGCCTCGACGAGCGTGGCGGCACGAAGCAGGGGATTCTGGGGCGCATGACCGGATCCGGCCTCATCGCCCGATTCCGGATTAACGAAGCGGCGAATCTCCTGTCGCTTGCCCGCGCCCAGATACGCCATCGCGTCGAAGCCGGAACGCTTCTGGGTGAACGTGCGGGTAACCGTGAACCCCAGTGTCTTAGCCAGCTCGCGCAATTCGGTCAGCGACGCCTCGAACTCGACATCGCTCACCCCCGGCAATTGCACCGACGCCGCGACGGCGTACCGGGGCTTCTGTCTGACTTCGTTTTGCATACGGCGGGGCTTCCTGGTGGACGGGCGAAGCCGGGCATTATCCGCCAATGCCGTCGGCGCAGGTATCGACACTGCGCAGGCCGCCAGGTTGCATCCTGATCGTCGGCTCCGGGCCGGCCGGATTACTTCAGGCGGTCGGCAAACTTTGCCTGCGCCTTGGCCACCTTCGGTGCCACCACGAACTGGCAGTAGGGCTGACGGGGATTCTGTTCGTAATAGCGCTGGTGGTAATCCTCCGCCGGGTAGAAGGTCGTTGCCTCGCTCACTTCGGTGACGATCGGGGCGTCGAACCGCTTTGCGGCGGTCAGCCCGGCAATCACCGCATCCGCTTCGGCCTTCTGGTCGGCCGTATGCCAGAAAATCGCCGAACGATACTGGGTGCCGACGTCGTTGCCCTGGCGGTTGAGCTGCGTCGGGTCGTGCAGGGTAAAGAAGACGTCCAGCAGGCCGCGATACGAAATCACATCCGGATCGAACGTGACCTGCACCACTTCGGCATGACCGGTGTCGCCGTTGCAGATGTCCTCGTAGGTGGGATCGAGGGTGTGCCCCCCCATGTAGCCCGACACCGCGGTCTCGACACCGCGCAAGCGGTTGAACACCGTTTCGAGGCACCAGAAGCAGCCGCCTGCCAAAGTCGCTACGGCGCGCGTCATCGCGTTTCTCCGTTCAGACGGCCGGGACCGTATCCTGGAACGACGCGCGCGCCATCAGCTTGTCGGCCAGCCTCGCCAGATTGGGATGCGCGCCCCGCCAGTCGATATCGGGAAAGCGCAGGCCCAGATAACCGAGCGTGCACCCGCAGGCGACGTCGGCCAGCGTCATGGCGTTGCCGAGATACCACGGCTTTTCGCCCAGCGCTTCCGACAGCGCCTCGAGACCGCGGAACAGGGTCCTTTCCTGCAGGACCAACCAATCTGCGCTTTGCTGTTCGGGTGCGCGCTTTTTCTCCAGATACAGGGCCACCGCGGCATCGGTGACGCCGTCGGCCAGCGCCTCGACGCCGCGCACCATCATGCGGCTTTTCGGTTCGCTGGGGATCAGATGCGCCACCGGGCTGACATGGTCGAGGTATTCGACGATGACGCGCGAATCGAACACGCTGATGCCGTCTTCCAGCACCAGCACCGGCACCTTGCCGAGCGGATTGAGGCTGGAAACGGGGCTGTCGGGCAGCCACGGGTTCTCGACCTGGAGCTGGAAGGGGATTTTCTTTTCCGCGAGCACCACACGGACCTTGCGGCCATAGGGGCTGGTAAGCGAGGTGACGAGTTTCATACGGGTTCCCTGAAGGTCTGCTTGTTTAGGACGGGTTGCGAGCGCCGCCATTATCGCCTGCCGCCAGGACAGCTCCAACCCGTTCTCGCAGCATGGGGATGACTTCGGCCTCGAACCAGGGATGGCGCTTGAACCACAGGCGATTGCGCGGGCTGGGATGCGGGAGCGGCAATAAATCAGGGGCGAAATCGCGCCATGCCCCCACGGTGTCGGCCAGCGTGCGTCCGCGGCGTTTGCCCAGGTAATACGCCTGGGCATGGGCGCCGACCAGCAGCGTCAGCCGGATGCGCGGCATCGCCGCGCGCAGCGCCGGGTGCCACAGCGGCGCGCACTCCGGGCGCGGCGGCAGGTCGCCGCCGTTCGCCGTGCCGGGGTAGCACAGGCCGGTGGGGACGATGGCGATGCGCGACACGTCGTAGAACTGCTCGCGCGTCATCTCCAGCCATTGCCGCAGCAGATCGCCCGATGGGTCGTTCCAGGGGATGCCTGTCTCGTGCACGCGCCGTCCCGGCGCCTGGCCGACGATCAGCAGGCGTGCAGTCGGGGAAGCGCGAAGAATGGGGCGCGGGGGGTACGGCAGGTGTGCGGCGCAGACCGTGCAGGCCCGCACCCGCGCCAGCAGCGCGTCAAAGGTCTCGGCTGCGCCGGATTCAGCGGGCGTGGTCGACGATGAATTGCTTGACCGCATCGACGTCGGCGTCCATGACGTGCTTTTTCTGCGGCTGCGCTTCCAGATCGGCGAGCTCGGCCGGGCGCACCGGCTCGATGCCGAGCGCCTCGCGGATCGCGTCCTCGAACTTGGCGGGCTGCGCGGTCTCCATGCAGATCAGCGGCACGCCGGGCTCGCGGTGCTCGAGGCCCACCTTGAGGCCGTCGGCGGTGTGCGGGTCGATCATCGTGCCGTAGACCTCGTACACGGTGCGGATGGTGTCCATGCGGTTGGCATGATTGCTCGAGCCCGACACCACGCCGAACGCCGCCACACGGTCGAACAGGCCGTCGGCCTTGAGGTCGAAGCTGCCGCCGGACTCGACCGCGTTCCACAGGCTGCGTACCTTGGCGGCATCGCGTCCGGCCAGATCGAACACGAAGCGCTCGAAGTTGGACGCCTTGGAGATGTCCATCGACGGGCTGGAGGTGTGCTTGGTTTCCGGACGCGGGCGGTACACGCCGGTGCGGAAGAATTCGTCGAGCACGTCGTTTTCGTTGGTGGCGACGATCAGCTTGTCGATCGGCAGGCCCATCTGGCGCGCGATGTGGCCGGCGCAGACGTTGCCGAAGTTGCCCGACGGCACCGAGAACGACACTTTCTGATCGTTGCTCTGGGTCGCCGCGAAGTAGGCCTTGAAGTAATAGACGCTCTGCGCCGCGACGCGCGCCCAGTTGATCGAGTTGACCGCGCCGATGTGGTGCGTCGTCTTGAAATCAAGGTCGTTCGACACCGCCTTGACGATGTCCTGGCACTGGTCGAACACGCCGCGGATCACCAGGTTGTGGATGTTGGCGTCCTGCAGGGCATACATCTGCGCCTGCTGGAAACGCGTCATGCCGTGCTCGGGCGACAGCATGAAGACACGGATGCCGCGCTTGCCGCGCATCGCGTATTCGGCGGCGGAACCGGTGTCGCCGGAGGTGGCGCCGAGGATGTTCAGTTCCCCCCCCGTCTTGGCCAGCACGTACTCGAACAGGTTGCCCAGCAGCTGCATCGCCATGTCCTTGAACGCCAGCGTCGGGCCGTTCGACAGGGCCAGCACGTGCAGGCCGGGCTCCAGCGTCTTCAGCGGGGTGATGTCCGCCGCGTTCTCGCCCGGATTGGTGTAGCGATAGACGTCGGCGGTGTAGGTCCTGGCGATCAGCGTGCGCAGATCGTCGTGCGGGATGTCGTCGATGAGGCGCGACAGCACCTCGAATGCCAGCTCGCGGTAATTCATGCCGCGCATCGCCGCGAGTTCGGCCTCGCTGAAACGCGGATAGCTCTCCGGCACGTAGAGGCCGCCGTCGCTGGCGAGCCCGCCGAGCAGGATTTCGGAGAAGCGAAGTTGCGGGGCGAGGCCGCGCGTGCTCAGGTAGTTCATTTGGCTGCCAGCTCCTCGAGGCGAATGCGCATCACCTTGCCCGCCACCGTGTCGAGCGCCTCGATTTTCGCAATCGCGGCGTTGACGTTCTTCTCCACCGTGACATGGGTCAGCAGAATGATGTTGACCTGCTCCTCGCCCTCGGCGGGCTCCTTCTGCACCATGGCGTCGATCGAGATGTTGCTGTCGGCCAGGATGCGGGTGATGTCGGCCAGCACGCCGGGGCGGTCGAAGGCGGAGAGGCGCAGGTAGTACGCGGTGCGCACTTCGTCCATCGGCAGGATCGGGGTGTCGGCCAGCTGGTCGGGCTGGAACGCCAGATGCGGCACGCGATGATGCGGGTCGGCGGTATGCAGGCGGGTGACGTCGACCAGGTCGGCGACCACCGCGGAGGCGGTCGGCTCGGCGCCGGCGCCGGCGCCGTAATACAGCGTGGGGCCGACGGCGTCGCCCAACACCAGCACGGCGTTCATCGCGCCGTCGACGTTGGCGATCAGGCGCCGCTCGGGAATCAGCGTGGGATGCACGCGCAGCTCGATGCCGTTCTCGGCGCGGCGCGCGATGCCCAGCAGCTTGATGCGGTAGCCGAGTTCCTCGGCGTACTGCACATCCTCGCGCGTGAGCTTGGAAATGCCTTCGGTGTAGGCGCGGTCGAACTGCATCGGGATGCCGAAGGCGATCGCGGAAAGGATGGTGAGCTTGTGCGCGGCGTCGATGCCCTCGATGTCGAAGGTCGGGTCGGCCTCGGCGTAGCCCAGATCCTGCGCCTGCTTCAGCACGTCGGCGAAGGCGGCGCCCTTGTCGCGCATCTCGGTGAGGATGAAGTTGCTGGTGCCGTTGATGATGCCGGCCAGCCATTCGATGCGGTTGGCGGTGAGGCCCTCGCGCAGCGCCTTGATGATGGGGATGCCGCCGGCCACCGCCGCCTCGAACGCGACCATCACGCCCCTGGCCTGCGCCGCGGCGAAGATCTCGTTGCCGTGCTTGGCGACCAGGTGCTTGTTGGCGGTGACCACGTGCTTGCCGTTGGCGATCGCCCGCATCACCAGTTCGCGTGCCGGCTCGAGGCCGCCGATCAGCTCCACCACGATGTCGATATCGGGATCGTCGACCACATCGAACGGACGGGTCGTCAGCGGCAGGTCGCCCGCCAGCGCCTTCGCCTTGTCGAGGTTGCGCACCGCCGCGCGCAGCACGCGGATTTCGCGCCCGGCGCGGCGGGTGATTTCTTCGGCGTTGCGGCGCAGCACGGTGAGTGTGCCGCCACCGACGGTGCCTAGGCCCAGCAGGCCGACGTTGATGGGTTTCATCTCGTAATCTCGTTCAATTGAAAATCAGCGATGCGCACGCTGGCGGTCGAGAAAGCGGCTCATGCGGCCGATCGCCTCGGTCAGGTCTTCCTCGTGCGGCAGGAACACCACGCGGATATGGTCCGGCTGCGGCCAGTTGAAGCCGGACCCCTGCACCACCAGCACGCGCTCCTCTTCCAGCAGGTTGAGGATGAATTTCTGGTCGTCGTGGATGGGGTACAGCTTGGGGTCGAGCCGGGGGAACAGGTACATCGCCGCCTTCGGCTTGACGCAGGTCACGCCGGGGATCAGGGTCAGCAGCTCGTGCGCCAGGTCGCGCTGGCGCGTCAGCCGGCCGCTCGGCGCGACCAGGTCGTTGATGCTCTGGTAGCCGCCGAGCGCGGTCTGGATCGCATACTGGCCCGGCACGTTGGAGCACAGGCGCATCGACGCCAGCATGTTGAGGCCTTCCAGATAATCCTTGGCATGACGCTTGTCGCCCGACACGATCAGCCAGCCCGAGCGGTAGCCGCAGGCGCGGTAATTCTTCGACAGGCCGTTGAAGGTGACGATCAGCACGTCGTCGGCCAGCGAGCCGATCGAGGTGTGCACCACGCCGTCGTACAGCACCTTGTCGTAGATCTCGTCGGCGTACACGATCAGCTGGTTCTGGCGCGCGATTTCCAGGATCTCCAGCAGCAGTTCGGTCGGATACAGCGCGCCGGTCGGATTGTTCGGGTTGATGATGACGATCGCGCGCGTGTTCGGGGTGATCTTGGCGCGGATGTCATCCAGATCGGGCAGCCAGCCGGCGCCCTCGTCGCACAGGTAATGGCGCGGCTTGCCGCCGCCCAGGCTCACCGCCGCGGTCCACAGCGGATAGTCGGGCGCCGGCACCAGCACCTCGTCGCCGTTGTTCAGCAGCGCCTGCATCGCCATCACGATCAGTTCGGAGACGCCGTTGCCGACGAAGATGTCGTCGATCGTCACCCCGGCGATGCCCTTGCGCTGGGTCTCGTGCATGATCGCCTTGCGCGCCGAGAACAGGCCCTTGGAGTCGCTGTAGCCCGACGCATTCGGCAGGTTGAGGATCACGTCCTGCACGATTTCCTCGGGTGCCTCGAAGTTGAACGGCGCCGGATTGCCGATGTTCAGCTTGATGATGCGCTGCCCTTCTTCCTCCATCTGCCGGGCGCGCGCCATCACGGGCCCCCGGATGTCGTAGCAGACATTGTCGAGCTTGGACGATTTATGGATGGTGCGTAAGCGTGGCTTGTTGTCGGCCGTCACGGCGGTCTTCCTGGTCAACCTGCGTAAAACCAAGGCAAAACAACGCCTTGGGAAGCGCCCGATTTTACCGGACGCGCCCTGCCCCGGCAAACGAAACCGGGC
>JAJZRE010000060.1:7536-12654 GCA_021802945.1 Pseudomonadota bacterium | reverse complement strand
GTTGGCGCAGCCGGCGAGGTATTTTTCCCACGCCCATTTGTACTTGAAGGGGACGAGCTGGTTCACATCCGTCGCGCCGTTGATCACGCGCTTGTCGGCGGCCTGCACACGGCGGGTCTGCGGGGCGGCGGTGGCTTCGGCAACCACGTCGGCCCCGACCGGCGCGGCGGATTCCTTGCGCAGGAAGGCCGGTACGTCGACGGTACGGGCGGCGGGGGTGAAGTCTTCTTCAAAATTCAGCATCGTTTTTACTCTCCTTTGGTTCTTGTAACCACGGTGGGTGACCACCGAATTCAAACTTTGTTGCTACGGTCTTGCGGTTTGCTGCGGTTCTACCCTGTCTGCGACAGGCTCCCTTCGACAAGCTCCTTAACAGGGCGAGGCTTCGACAAGCTCAGCCCGTACGGTTTTTAGTGCCTACCTGTCTTCGACAGGCTCCCTTCGACGAGCTCAGGGCGAACGGTTAACTAATAACTACCCGCATCACACTCGGCTCAGGGCGAACAGTTAACGCGTAACCAGCATCACCAACTCTGCGCACCGTCTCCCCCTTCTGCGCCACCTCGACTGAATCGAGTCAGCGGGGATGAAGGCGAGCACTGTTCGAGCTCCGCAGTGAGGCGCGTTTTGTGCGCCTCGCCAGGGCGAGTTGCGCAGCCGCCCCGATGGCTCGGTTCAGTCGAGGCCCGCCCCGAAGGGGTGGCGCAGCAGGGCGGCTTTCTCTTTGGTTACTTTCTCTTGGCCGTCCAAGAGAAAGTGACTAGCCGCCGGGCTACCCCCGGCCAACGCACCTGAACCTTTACTGGCACGCCTCGCATTCCTCAAACCCCGGATCCCCCGGCCGCATCGTGCACGCCTGGCCGACGATTTCCGGCTCCGGCAGGTGCCTGGGCGCGGCCGCGCTGCTGCCCATGGCCCCGGCGCCGCCGCTGGAAGAAACGGCGTTCAGCTCGCCGCCCTTGCCGGTCGATTTCTCGGCGGACGTCGCCCCCAGCGTGCGCAGGTAATACGTCGTCTTCAACCCGCGTATCCACGCCAGCTTGTAGGTGTCGTCGAGCTTCTTGCCCGAGGCGCCGGCCATGTAGATATTGAGGCTCTGCGCCTGGTCGATCCACTTCTGGCGGCGCGAGGCGCACTCGACCAGCCACTGCGGCTCCATCTCGAACGCGGTGGCGTAGAGCGTGCGGATGTCGGCCGGGATGCGGTCGATCCTGGCCAGCGAGCCGTCGAAGTACTTGATGTCGGCGACCATGACCTCGTCCCACAGGCCGAGCTTCTTCAGGTCGGCGACCAGATACTTGTTGGCGACGGTGAATTCGCCCGACAGGTTCGATTTGACGTAGATGTTCTGATACGTCGGCTCGATCGACGCGGAGACGCCGACGATGTTGGCGATGGTCGCGGTCGGCGCGATCGCCAGGCAGTTGGAGTTGCGCATGCCGTACCGGCCGATCCTTGCACGCAAGGCGTCCCAGTCGAGCGTGCTGCTCGTGTCCACTTCCAGGTAGCCGCCGCGCTCCTCGGCCAGCAGCTTCAGCGAATCCTGCGGCAGGATGCCGCGGCTCCACAGGCTGCCTTCGTAGCTGGAATAGCGGCCGCGCTCTTCGGCCAGCTCGGTCGACGCCCAGTAGGCCCAGTAGGCGACGGCTTCCATCGAGCGGTCGGCGAATTCGACGGCCTCGTTCGACGCGTAGGCCACGCGCAGTTCCTGCAGCGCGTCCTGGAAACCCATGATGCCGAGGCCCACCGGACGGTGCTTGAGGTTGGAATTGCGCGCCTTGCCGACGGCGTAGTAGTTGACGTCGACCACGTTGTCGAGCATGCGCATCGCGGTGTGGATGGTGGTCTTCAGCTTGTCCAGATCCAGCTTGCCGTCTTTCAAATGGTTCACCAGGTTGACCGAGCCGAGGTTGCACACGGCGACTTCATGGTCGTTGGTGTTGAGCGTGATCTCGGTGCACAGGTTGGACGAGTGGACGACGCCGACGTGCTGCTGCGGGCTGCGGATGTTGCACGGGTCCTTGAAGGTGATCCAGGGGTGCCCCGTCTCGAACAGCATCGACAGCATCTTGCGCCACATCTGCACGGCGGGGATGCGCTTGAACAGCTTGATCTCGCCGCGGTCGGCCTTGCGCTCGTATTCGGTGTAGGCCTCGGCGAACTTTCGGCCGTAGAGGTCGTGCAGGTCGGGCACGTCGTTGGGCGAGAAGAGCGTCCAGTCGCCGCCTTCCATCACGCGCTGCATGAACAGATCCGGAATCCAGTTCGCGGTGTTCATGTCGTGGGTGCGGCGGCGGTCGTCGCCGGTGTTCTTGCGCAGGTCGAGGAATTCCTCGATGTCCATGTGCCAGGTCTCGAGATAGGCGCACACCGCGCCCTTGCGCTTGCCGCCCTGGTTGACCGCGACGGCGGTGTCGTTGACGACCTTCAGGAACGGCACGACGCCCTGCGACTTGCCGTTGGTGCCCTTGATGCGGGCGCCCATGGCGCGCACCGGGGTCCAGTCGTTGCCGAGGCCGCCGGCGTACTTCTGCAGCATGGCGTTTTCCTTGATGGCCTGGTAGATGCCGTCGAGGTCGTCGGTGACGGTGGTGAGATAGCAGGACGACAACTGCGAGTGGCGGGTGCCGGCGTTGAAGAGCGTCGGCGTCGAGCTCATGAAGTCGAACGACGACAGCACCTGGTAGAACTCGATGGCGCGCGCTTCGCGGTCGATCTCGTTGATCGCCAGGCCCATCGCCACGCGCATGAAGAAGGCCTGCGGCAGTTCGATGCGCGACTCTTCGATGTGCAGGAAATAGCGGTCGTACAGGGTCTGCAGACCGAGGTAGCCGAACTGGTAGTCGCGGCCGGCGTCGAGCACCTTGGCGAGGCGCGCGAGGTCGAACTGGCCGAGCTTCTCGTCGAGCAGTTCGGCGGCGATGCCCTTCCTGATGAACTGGGGGAAATACTCGGCGTAGCGCTGGCCCATCTGCGCCTGCGTCACAGCCTCGCCCAGCACTTCGTGGCGGATGGAATTGAGCAGCAGGCGGGCGGTGACGAAGGAATAGGCCGGGTCCTGCTCGATCATCGAGCGCGCGGCCAGCACCAGCGCCTTCTCGACTTCGGCCATCGGCACGCCGTCGTAGAGGTCGCGCAACACGGTGTGCATGATGGGCTCGGCCTTGACGTTGTCGCCCAGCCCGGTGCAGGCGTCGGCCAGCAGGCCGGCGAGGCGCGCGGTGTCGAGCGGCTTCTTCTGGCCGTCCTCGATCACGTGGAGCTGGGCTTCGGGCACGCCGGCGGCCTTCTGCGCGGCGCGCTCCTGCGCGCGCTTCTCGCGGTACAGCACGTAGGCGCGCGCGACTTCGTGTTCGCCCGAGCGCATCAGCGCCAGTTCGACCTGGTCCTGGATGTCCTCGATGTGGAAGGTGCCGCCGTTGGGGGTGCGCCGCATCAGGGCCTGCGTCACCTGGCTGGTGATAGCCTCGACCAGCTCGCGGATGCGCGCCGACGCCGCGGCCTGTCCGCCCTGCACCGCGATGAAGGCCTTGGTCACGGCGATCGCGATCTTGTTGGGCGCGAAGCCCACCACCGCGCCGTTGCGTCGGATGATCTTGTAGTCGGCGAAGCGCGTGTCGGTCACCGTCACGTCAACAGGCTCGATGGGGGGAATGGGCGCGGATGCGGCGGATTCGGTGGCGACGTTCAGCATCGATGGGGGCTCCTTGGTGGTGGGTGTAACGAAAATCCGGGCGGCCATGCGGGGACTTATCCACATTTATGCACAGCTTGCCCGACCGCCGCCAACAGGTTTGTTCACAACATATTGTGGTGCTGGCGGAGGCTGGATACAAATTCTAGGTGTCCTGCCGGGCATGTCAACCCGGATTCGATTTGTCCGCACAACATTTTTCGGGGGCGCGAAAATCTCATGGCAAATCAAAGTTTTTGCCGGGCGTGATGCCTAAAGTTTGAACAGCGCCGCGGTGGGCAAGGGCTGGCGCCCTGAATCGCCCGGTGGGGCCGATGAATGCGTTGAAATTCAGTGTATTCGCATGCGCGCGCGTTGCCCCGTCCTGCGCAAAGACTGCTGAATCCTTGCGCGCCCGGCGACAAGCGGGGGGCGGCCGGCCGCTTCCCTTAAGAGGAACCGGGGAATATTGGTTATGATGGCGCAAAAACAAATCCCGGATTGCCGAGACTCCATGCGTCATACCGCCGTTCTGCTGATCTCCTGCCCCGACCAGAAAGGCCTGGTCGCCGCCATCGCCGATTTCCTGCTGGCGCACAACGCCAACATCCTGCACGCCGACCAGCACCAGGACGCCGAGCTGAAGCTGTTCCTGATGCGGGTGGAATGGGAGCTGGCGGATTTCAACCTCGACCTGGCCGAGTTCGCCGCCGCGTTCGGACCGGTCGCCGAGCGTTTCGGCATGACCTGGCGGCTCGCCGAATCGAGCCGCAAGCCGCGGCTGGCGGTGTTCGTCTCCAAGTTCGACCATTGCCTGGCCGACCTCCTGTACCGCTACCAGAGCGGCGAGCTGCACTGCGAGCTGCCGATCATCCTCAGCAACCACGAGGACACGCGCTGGCTGGCCGAGGCCTACCGCATCCCCTACCAGCACCTGGCGGTGCACAAGGACGCCAAGAACGAAGCCGAGCACACACAGCTGGCGATCCTGCGCGACCAGAGGATCGACTTCATCGTGCTGGCGCGCTACATGCAGGTGCTGTCGCCGGACTTCATCCGCCACTATCCCAACCGCATCATCAACATCCACCATTCCTTCCTGCCGGCCTTCCACGGCGCCAAGCCCTATCACCGCGCATTCGAGCGCGGCGTGAAGCTGATCGGCGCCACCGCGCACTACGTCACCGAGACGCTCGACGACGGCCCCATCATCGAGCAGGACGTGGCGCGCATCTCGCACCGCGACAGCCTCGACGACCTGATCAACAAGGGCGCCGACCTGGAAAAGGTGGTGCTGTCGCGCGCGGTGAAATGGCACCTCGACAACCGCGTGCTGGTGTACGCCAACAAGACCGTCGTGTTCGACTGACCCCATGCTCACGTTCAACATCCCCGGCGCCGACCCGGTGCTGCAGCGCACGGTTGAAACCCGCCCGAAGGCGGTC
>JAJZRE010000060.1:0-7436 GCA_021802945.1 Pseudomonadota bacterium | reverse complement strand
CTCGACAACCGCGTGCTGGTGTACGCCAACAAGACCGTCGTGTTCGACTGACCCCATGCTCACGTTCAACATCCCCGGCGCCGACCCGGTGCTGCAGCGCACGGTTGAAACCCGCCCGAAGGCGGTCGCGGAATGGCTCGGTCGCCTGCCCTTCGCCAGTCCGGCCGACACCGCCCAGCAGCTGCTGCTGGCCTTGCATGGCCTCAATCGCCACACGCTGGGCGAGGACGACCGCAGCACGCTGCTGGCGCTGTACCGCCCGGTGGTGGCACGCGCCACCGCCAGCCTGGAGGCGCAGCTCGCCGATTCCGGCGTGCCGCCCCATGCCCAGCAGAAGCAGATCGGCACGCTGCTGCGCGAACTGCATGTCGAGCACAGCATCGGCTACAAGCTGGTGCTGCAGGGGCTGACCCAGCGCCGCTTCGGCCGCGCCCATCCCAAACGCGTGGCGGAAACCCTTGCCCGGCTGCTGGCCGCATTGCGCGACGTCATCGGCGCCTGCGACCTGACCCGCATCCCCCCGCCAGCCGGCACGTGGCGGGAAATCCACCAGTTCCATGCCTATGCCCGGACCTCGAACCTGGCCGACACGGCGGCGGACGATGCGCCGTCGGCCGCCCAGGCCTATTGCCAGGCCCTGCTGATCGCGCTGGCCGATCCGCCGCACATGAGCCACGCCGAACTGCTCGCCACCCGCCAGGTCCTGGACCGGTTCGCCACGCTCGCCGTGCTGGCCGCGGCGCCGGTGGACGGCCATCAGGGCTTTACGATCCCGACCGACGTCGACGCGCCGCCGAGCCATCAGGCGCCGGCCGGCCTCCCGCCGGGCGCCCTCTGGCTCGACACCGACGCGCTGTGCCGCCAGTTGCACGAAATCGCGGTTCGCCTGCGCGACGGGGGCGCGCCCGGCCGCATCGGCCTGCCGGAGGGATTGGAAAGCGGGTTCGGCCAGGCGCTGTGCAAGCGCCTGCTCAAGCAGTGGCGCACCGGCTCGCAGCGCGCGTTCAGGCGTTTCGCCGCGCCCGGCAGCACGATGCAGATGGTGGCGGGCGTGAGCGCCATTCACCGGCTGCTGGAACTGGAGCCGGCCGCCGCCAAGGGCGAGCCGGACGAGATGGACAGCCTGCCGATCCTGGACGTCGAGACCGCGCATGCGGCGCCCATCGTCGTCAACGCCACCCGCTGGACCGTCAGCAACGACAGCGCGGCCGGCCTGGCGCTCAGCGGCACGCCGGGCGCCCCGCTCAACCTGAAAGTGGGCGACCCGCTGGGCTTGCGCGGCGACGCCGCCACGGCATGGTCGCTGGGCGTGATTCGCTGGATCCGCATGCGCGATGCGCGCCAGGTCGAGCTCGGCATCGAGCGGCTGTCGCCGCAGGTCCAGCCGGTGTGGGTGCAGCCCCTGCGCGGCCACCGCAAGACGAGCCCCGAGCCGGCGCTGTTCGTGCCGGGCGTCGCCGCGCTGCAGCAGAAGGACCGCCTGATGCTGCCGCGTCACCTGTATCAGATCGGCATGGACGCCGACGTCCTGCACCCGCCGCACCGGTACACCCTCACGTTCGGCCGCTGCCTCGAGCAGACGCCGAGCTTCGATCTGATTGATTTCACCATTTTTTCCGACGAACCGACATGACCGAGATTCTTGTCCTGTATTACAGCGCCGGCGGCAGCGTGCGCGAGATGGCGCATCTGGTCGCGCGCGGCGTCAACCAGGTGGCCGGCGCCGCCGCGCGCGTGCGCACGGTGCCGCCGGTGGCGCCGCGCACCCAGGTGGCCGAGCCGCCGGTGCCGGACGCGGGCGCGCCCTATGTCGAGCTTGCCGACCTCGAGCAGTGCGCCGGCCTCGCGCTCGGCTCGCCCACCCGCTTCGGCAACATGGCCGCGCCGCTGAAGTATTTCCTCGACACCACCGGCGCGCTGTGGGCGAAGGGCACGCTCGCCGGCAAGCCCGCCGCCGTGTTCACCGCCACCGCCAGCCTGCACGGCGGCCAGGAAACGACGCTCACCAGCATGATGCTGCCGCTCTTGCACCACGGCATGCTGATCGTCGGCCTGCCCTACACGCTGGCGGAAGTGACCACCACCGCCAGCGGCGGCACGCCCTACGGCGCCAGCCACTGGGCCGGCCCGAATGACGACAAGCCGCTCACCGACGACGAGCGCACGCTGTGCCTCGCGCTGGGCAGGCGGCTCGCCGAAACCGCCACCAAACTCGCCGCATCCGCATGAAGACCCTCCAGCACATCGCGAGCGCGAGCCTGATCGCGCTGATCCTCCTCTGCCTGGCGTGGGAACTGTGGCTGGCGCCGCTGCGTGCGGGCGGCTCGCTGCTGGTGCTGAAGACGCTGCCCCTGCTGCTGCCGCTGATGGGCATCCTGAAGGGCCGCCGCTACACCTATCAATGGGCGCCGATGCTGGTGCTGGCCTATTTCACCGAGGGCGTGGTGCGGGCGTGGTCGGAAAAAGGCCTGTCGGCGGGGCTCGCCGGCGGCGAGGTGGCGCTGTCGGTCGCGTTCTTCTTCGCCGCGATCTATTACGCCAAGCTCAGCGCGCCGTCGCGCCATACCTAGCCCGCCTCATGCCCCGCCGCGCCGGCTGTGCAGTCCGACGATGATCACCCCGGCCAGCACCAGCGCAGACCCCGCGACCTGCAATACGGATACGCGCTCCTGCAGGAACACATAGGCCATGAAGAGGGTGCTGACCGGCCCGATGGAGCCGATCAGCGACGTGCTGCCGGAACCGATGCGGCGGATGGCGTGCGACAGCAGGAACACCGGCAGCAGCGTGGAGAAGATCGCCATGGCCAGGGCAAGTTCGACTACCCGCGCCGGCACCTCGAGCGCCTGGAGCGGATGCGTGAATGCGAACTGCAACACGCTGGCCGCCGTCGCCACGATCATCGCGTAGGCCGTGAAGCGCGCCGTGCCGATCCGCGCGATGGCATGGCCCGCGCCCACCAGATAGACCGAGTAGGACAGGGTGCTGGCGAACACCAGCGACGCCCCCACCACGATGCCGCCCTGCATCGTTCCCACGTCGTGGAAGAACACCAGCGCAATCCCCGCGTAGCACACCGCCATCGCCGCCATGACCGTCCTGCTGAGGGCGCGCCGGGCGAGCAGCGCCGACAGGATCACCGTCATCGTCGGATACAGGAACAGGATCAGCCGCTCCAGCCCGGCGGAAATATATTGCAGCCCGAGAAAGTCCAGAAAACTGGACAGGTAGTAGCCGATCAAACCCAGTATCAGCACGAGGATCAAGTCGTGCCGGCTGAGCGGCTCGGCATGCTGGCGCCTGGCCCATAGCGCGACGCCGATGAAGAACGGAACCGAGAACGCCATGCGCAAGGCCAGCAGCGTCACCGCATCGACGCGATCCAGATAGGCCAGCTTGACCAGGATGGCCTTGGCCGAGAAACCGACCGCCGCGAGCAGCGCGAAGAACACGCCGGCCAGCGCATCCTGATTGATCAATCTGATTTGCGTATCGTTTGCCATGGCATGAGACCCTGAAGGGCTACGGCGGGTCGTCGGCAAACGGGGAGCAAGGCGGTCGGACCCGCAGTGCCCCGTGAAAAATTCAAGTTAAAAAAGGAGCGAACTGCGACAAGGGGACAGGGTCCCCCGCCACAGTCGTTTGGCGAAGAAAATTGCGGAAGCGGCGTGTTGCGTGTTCATGGATGAGAGACTATCCGGGTTGGCTGCGCCCGGTCAAGCAAGGTAGCGGGGAAAGCGCACGGACATGCCCGCCGGGGCCTGTCCGTGCGGTTTTCTCACACCTGCGGATGCGCGCGCTCGCGCTTGCTGGCGAGCTTGTTGAGCGCATGCAGGTAGGCCTTGGCCGAGGCCACCACGATGTCGGTGTCGGCGCCCTGGCCGTTGACCACGCGCCCGTCCTGCGCCAGCCGCACGGTCACCTCGCCCTGCGCATCGGTGCCGCTGGTGATGTTGTTCACCGAATAGAGCAGCAGGTCCGCCCCGCTGTTGACCACCGATTCCAGCGCCTTGAAGGTCGCGTCGACCGGACCCGAGCCCGCGCCTTCGGCCTGCTTCTCGGCGCCGTCGTCGGTGAACACCAGCTTGGCATGCGGCACCTCGCCGGTTTCGGAACAGACCTTCATCGACACCAGCTTGAAGCGTTCGTGCTCGGTCGCATAGCCCTCGTCGGAGACCAGCGCCTGCAGGTCCTCGTCGAAGATCTCGCGCTTCTTGTCGGCCAGATTCTTGAAGCGGGCGAACGCGGCGTTGAGCGCCTCCTCGCTGTCCAGAACGATCCCCAGTTCGGCGAGCTTGGTCTTGAAGGCGTTGCGGCCGGAGAGCTTGCCCAGCGTCAGACGGTTGGCGTTCCAGCCCACGTCTTCGGCGCGCATGATTTCGTAGGTCTCGCGGTGCTTCAGGACGCCGTCCTGGTGGATGCCGGATTCGTGGGCGAAGGCGTTGGCGCCGACGATGGCCTTGTTTGGCTGCACCGGGTAGCCGGTGATGGTGGAGACCAGCTTGGACGCCGGCACGATCTGCGTGGCGTCGATGCGGGTGTCGCAGTGGAACACGTCCTTGCGGGTGCGCACCGCCATCACGATTTCCTCCAGCGAGGCGTTGCCGGCGCGCTCGCCGAGGCCGTTGATGGTGCACTCGACCTGGCGCGCGCCGTTCATCACCGCGGCGAGCGAGTTGGCCACCGCCATGCCGAGGTCGTTGTGGCAGTGGGTCGACCAGATGACCTTGTCCGAGCCGGGCACGCGCTCGATCAGCTGCTTCATGCGCTCGCCCCACAAGGCCGGAATGCTGTAGCCGACGGTGTCGGGCACGTTGATCGTCCTGGCGCCGGCCTTGATCACCTCGTCGAAGATGCGGACGAGGAAATCCATGTCGGAACGCACCGCGTCCTCGGCCGAGAACTCGACGTCGTCGGTGTAGTCGCGCGCGAGCCTGACCGCCTTGACCGCGGCCTCGAGCACCTGATCGGGCTGCATGCGCAGCTTCTTCTCCATGTGGATCGGGCTGGTGGCGATGAAGGTGTGGATGCGCCCCGACCTGGCCGGCTTGATCGCGCCGCCCGCCGCGTGGATGTCGCGTTCGTTGGCGCGCGCCAGCGAACACACGGTCGAATTCCGGATCGTCTCGGCAATGGTGCGGATCGCCTCGGCGTCGCCGGGGCTGGCGGCGGCAAATCCGGCCTCGATCACGTCGACGCCGAGCTTTTCCAGCTGGCGCGCGATGCGGACTTTCTCGTCCTTGGTCATCGACGCGCCGGGGCTTTGCTCGCCGTCGCGCAAGGTGGTGTCGAAAATAAACAAACGGTCGTTCATGGCAGGCTCCATGGAGGGTCGGCATCGGGCCGACGCATTATAAGGGGTTGCCGCGGGAAGCTGGCGGCGCGGGGTACTGCGGGGAAGGGGGTTCAGTATGTGCGCGCGACGCGCAGCAGCAGGCTGCCGAACAGGACGTTCGACAGGCAGAGGAGATAGGACGGATGCGACTGATTGGACATGGTCCGGATTCTATCTATTTTTCGTCGCCCCGCAAGGGGACGGCCGCCCCAAGTTCTTTCTTGTGGCGCATCAGCCCCAGCAAGGCATCGACATACCCCGACAGGCCGTACAGCAGGAATGCGCCGAACAGCACCTCGGGCGGGCTGGTCGACACCAGGATGAAGGCCAGCACGATCAGCAGGATGACGAAGAACGGCACGCTTCTGCGGAGGTTGATTTCCTTGCCGCTGTAATAGCGGAAATTGCTGACCATCGTCAGTCCGCCGAACAGCGCGACCACGGCCGCCAGCCAGCGCACCTCGTGCCCGGTGATGCCGTACTCGACCATCACCCAGACGAAACCGGCGACCAAAGCTGCCGCCGACGGGCTCGGCATGCCCTGGAAGAAGCGCTTGTCGGTGACCACGTCGAGCTGGGTATTGAAGCGCGCCAGACGCAGCGCGGCGCCCGCACAGTAGACGAAGGCCGCGATCCAGCCGAGCTTGCCCATGTCCTGCAGGGCGAACTCATAGATCACCAGCGCGGGCGCCACGCCGAACGACACCATGTCGGACAGGCTGTCGTACTCGGCGCCGAAGGCGCTTTGCGTGTGCGTCATGCGGGCGACGCGGCCATCCAGCCCGTCCAGCACCATGGCGATGAAGATCGCCACGGCCGCGTGCTCGAAGCGGCCGTTCATCGCCTGCACGATCGCGAAGAATCCGGCGAACAGCGCGCCCGTGGTGAACAGGTTGGGCAGCAGGTAGATGCCGCGATCGCGCATCCGGCGCTTCGGTTCGGTCTTGCGGTGATGGAAGTCGAGCATAGGGGGCAGCGATTACCAGCGAGCCAGTATGGTACGCCCGCCCGTCACCTTTTGTCCGATCGAGACCTCGGCGCGCGCCGTCGCCGGCAGATAGACATCCACCCGCGAACCGAAGCGGATGAAGCCGTAGCGCTGGCCGCGCGTCAGCCTGTCGCCGATGCGCACGTAGCACAGGATGCGCCGCGCGATCAGCCCGGCGATCTGCACGCTGGTGACGTCGCCGCGCGCGGTCTGGATCCAGATCGCGTTGCGCTCGTTCTCGGTGGACGCCTTGTCGAGGTCGGCGTTGACGAAGCTGCCGGGGGTATACCAGCGCCCCTTGACCTCGCCGTCGACCGGGCTCTTGTTCGAATGCACGTTGAACACGTTCATGAACACGCTGATCTTCAGCGCCTCGCGTTCCAGATAGGGGTCGCCGACCTTTTCCACCGCGACGATGCGGCCGTCGGCCGGCGAAATCACCGCATCGGCATCCATCGGCGGCACGCGCGCGGGGTCGCGGAAGAACTGCAGCGCGAACACCGCCCAGATCCAGAACGGAATCGACCACCAGCCGATCAGCCAGGTCGCGATCAGGGCGGCCGCAAACGCGGCCAGGAGGACCAGCCAGCCTTCGCGGGCGATGAGGGGATGGGTCATGTGTAGGGGCTAGGAATTAGGAGCTAGGGGCCAGGGAAAAGCGGAGGCGCGGCGCAGCCGCACGCTCCCTAAATCCTAGCCCCTATCTCCTAGATCCTCAGTTCTTGGATTGGTCGACCAGCTTGTTCTTGCTGATCCACGGCATCATCGCGCGCAGCTTGGCGCCGACGACCTCGATCGGATGCTCGGCGTTGAGACGGCGGCGCGCGGTCATCTCGGGGTAGTTGGTGCGGCCTTCGAGGATGAACTGCTTGGCGTAGTTGCCGTTCTGGATGTTGTCGAGGCACGCCTTCATCGCGGCTTTCGACTGCGCGTTGATGACCTTGGGGCCGGTCACGTATTCGCCGTACTCCGCGTTGTTGGAGATCGAATAGTTCATGTTGGCGATGCCGCCCTCGTACATCAGGTCGACGATCAGCTTCAGTTCATGCAGGCACTCGAAGTAGGCCATTTCCGGCGCGTAACCCGCTTCGGTCAGCGTCTCGAAGCCGGCCT
>JAJZRE010000059.1 GCA_021802945.1 Pseudomonadota bacterium | reverse complement strand
TCACCTCGACGCTGCAGATATTTGCCACCCGCGTGGCCTCGGAACTCGAGCGCCAGGCCGCCGACGCGCATATCCGGCAACAAGCCTCGCTGCTCGACAGGGCGCAGGATGCGATCATGGTGCGCGGTCTCGACAACAAGATCCGCTACTGGAACAAGGGGGCCGAACGGCTGTATGGCTGGACCCGCGACGAGGCGATCGGCCAGTCCATCGAAATCCTGCTGCACACCGACCGGACGGCTTTCCGCGACAACACGCGCATGGTGCTGGAACAGGGCGAATGGAGCGGCGAGATCGTCCAGCGGCGCAAGGACGGCAGCACGCTGATCGCCGAATCCCACTGGACGCTTCTGCGCGACGAGCAGGAGATGCCCGACGCCATTCTGGGGATCAACACCGACATCACCGAACGCAAGGCCGCCGAGCACGAAATCCAGTATCTGGCCTTTTACGACCACCTCACCGGCCTGCCCAACCGCCAGCTGCTGCGCGACCGTCTGCAGCATGCGCTGTCGTTCGCGGCGCGCCACCCCCTGGTGGGCGCGCTGCTGTTCATCGACGTCGACAATTTCAAGACGCTCAACGACACGCTGGGCCATGCCATCGGAGACCTGTATCTGCAACAGCTCGCCCAGCGCCTGCAGGCCTGTCTGCGCAAGGGCGACACCCTGGCGCGCCTGGGCGGCGACGAGTTCGTGATCGTGCTGGAAAACCTGGCCGCAACGCCGCATGAAGCTGCCGCACTCGCGACGGTGGTCGGCGAGAAGATCCTCGCCGGCTTCGCCTCGCCCTTCCACCTGGCCGAATATGTCCACCACAGCACATCGAGCATAGGCGTCACGCTCTTCAACGACCAGCCGGCGACACAGGATGAATTGCTGCAGCGCGCCGATCTCGCGATGTACCAGGCCAAGGCGCAGGGCCGCAACACGCTGCGCTTCTTCGACCCGGCCATGCAGGCGGTGGTGGCCGCCCGCGCCGAGCTGGAGGCCGATCTGCGCAACGCCTTGCAGAACCAGTCGTTCGAATTGCATTACCAGGCCCAGGTCGACAACCTGGGCCACCTCTGCGGCGCGGAAGCGCTGTTGCGCTGGCACCACCCCGAACGGGGCTGGATTGCGCCGGCCGCCTTCATCCCGCTGGCCGAGGAAACCAGCCTCATCCTGCCGATCGGCCTCCAGGTGCTGGAGACCGCCTGCATGCAGCTGGTGGCCTGGGCAGCCCTGCCGCACATGGCCTCCCTCAGCGTGGCGGTGAACGTCAGCGCGCGCCAGTTCCGCCAGCCTGATTTCGTCGACCAGGTGCTGCGGGTGATCGATCGCACCGGCGCCGATCCCAGCCGGCTCAAACTGGAACTGACCGAAAGCCTGCTGGTGGACAACATGGAGGAAACCATTGCCAAGATGAGCGCGCTCAAGGAACGCGGCATCGGATTCTCGCTTGACGATTTCGGCACCGGCTATTCGTCGCTGGCCTACCTGAAGCGGCTGCCGCTGGACGAGATCAAGATCGATCGCTCGTTCGTTCGCGACGTGCTGAGCGACCCCAACGACGCCTCGATTGCGCACAGCATCCTTGCCCTGGGTCAGAGCCTGAATCTGGCCGTGGTCGCGGAAGGCGTGGAAACCAGGGACCAGCATGCCTTCCTGGCCGACCATGGCTGCCAGGCCTACCAGGGTTACCTGTTCAACAAGCCACAGCCGCCCGCACTCTTTGAAACCTGGGCGCAGACGCAGCAGGTGCGCAGCGCACCCGGCCGCCTGCGCCCGGTGACTATAATGCCGCCTGCCATCCAGAGGAGCCTGTCATGATTCGCCTGCTTTTCACCCTGTTGCTGCTCGGCCTGCTGCCCGCTGCGCATGCCGACAACGACATCACCGTACCAATGAAGGCGGTTCGCCTTGGCGCGCACAGCTACTTCGTGCAGGGCCAGCCGGGTGCCGCTTCCAGCGAAAACCAGGGCTTCATGTCCAACGCCGGATTTGTCGTCACCCGCGACGGCGTGGTGGTCTTCGATGCCCTCGCCTCGCCGCCCCTGGCCGAAAAGCTGCTCGGCCTGATCCGCACGATCACCCGCCAGCCGATCAAGCGGGTCATCGTCAGCCATTACCACGCCGACCACTTCTACGGCCTGCAGGTGTTCAAGGCGCAGGGGGCCGAAATCTGGGCGCATCGCGCCGCCGAGGGCGCGACTCGCACCGAGGAGGCGGCGCAGCGGCTGGCCCAGCGCAAGGAAGCCCTGTTTCCCTGGGTGGATGACAACACGCATTTGCTGGAGGCGGACCATTTCGTCGACGGCGACACCGATTTCGAAATGGGCGGCCTGCATTTCGCCCTGCGCCACGTCGGCCCGGCCCACACCCGGGAAGACCTCGCGATGCTGGTCCGGGAGGATGGCGTGCTCTACGCCGGCGACGTGGTGTTTCGCGGCCGGGTGCCGTTTGTCGGCGACGCCGACAGCCGCGCCTGGATCGCCGCGCTCGACAAGCTGATCGCGGTCCACCCGAAAGTGCTGGTCCCCGGCCATGGCGCACCCTCGCGCACCCCCCAGGCGGATCTCGTCTTCACCCGCGACTATCTGCGCTATCTGCGCACCAGGATGGGGGAGGCGGCCCGCAACCTTGTTCCTTTCGATGAGGCCTACGAAAAAACCGATTGGTCGAAATACCGCGCCATGCCCGCGTTCAACGAAGCCAATCGGGTGAATGCCTACAACCAGTATCTGCGCCTGGAGGCGGAAGGGATCAGCGAGTAGGCACGGCAGCCGACCGTGGGAGCGCGCGCAATCGCGCCACCCGCATGCCGGCCTGCCTCAACCGACCGGCCTGAACCCCCCTAAGCCACGATGATTTCAATCAATTAAGAAAATTCAGAAAAACCATTCTTCATGCTCTGCCCACCGGAAGAACTCCTGCAGAAGAACCACGCCCTGTCGAACACATGGCGTCGGTATCGGGCGGACCCGAGCTTTGAAAGCTTCGTGGAGTTGGCGGTATCCATCAACAGCTTCACCGAATTTCTGATCGACAAGGGCATCACGGCCCTGCATCACGCCAGCCACCAGCTGGAGCAGGTCACGCTCGCGCTGTTCAACAAGGACATCAGCCATCCGCTGCCGCCAGCCGCACTGGAAGATTTGGGCGAGCGCGTACGCGCACTTGCGCGCATGACCCAGGCCCACGCCTCGGCAACGGCCGACCTGGCCGAGCACCGCCAGGACCCGCTGCACGCCTCACCCGACGCCATGCGCATCGGCCAGACCTGGCTGATCGCGCATGATCGGGCTGCCTGGGCCGCCCTCGAGGCACAACTCGGCTATTTCGGCATGGCGACCGAATTCATCACGTGGCAACAGCCCTTGCCGGAAAGCGCGGGCGTCGCCCCCCTCCTGCTGCTCGACATGAGCAGCCTGCCCGAAACCGAGCGGCGCACCCGGATCCAGGCGTTGCGTCAACGCTTCGAGATGGGGCAGCTGATCTGTCTCGGCGTGCGGTCCGACTTCGAGCAATTGCAGCAGGTGCTGAGCGGCGGCTGCGACAGCTGCCTGCTCGAGGGCACGCCACCGCACGCCATCATCGAGCGCATCATGGAGCTGAACGAGCGACATGAGCAGGAAGCGTACCGCGTGCTGATCGTGGAGGACTCCAAGACCGCCAGCCACCTGATCCGCCGCACACTGCAGGAAAACCAGATCGTCTCGGAGATCGTCAACGATCCGCGCCAGACGCTGAGTGCGCTCAAGCAGTTCAATCCGGACCTGATCCTGATGGACATGTACATGCCCAACTGCACGGGCGTCGAGGTCGCGCGCATCATCCGCCAGCACAACGAATTCCTCAGCATGCCCATCGTCTACCTGTCCGGCGAGACCAACGTGGCCCTGCAGGTCGACGCCATGCGGCTGGGTGGCGATCATTTCCTGACCAAGCCGTTCAATCCGGTGTTCCTGAACACCATCATCATGAGCAAGATCGAACGCTATCGCGCGCTGCGGCGTTCGATGTACCACGACAGTCTGACCGGCCTGCTCAACCACTCGAGCGGCAAGAACACGCTCGACATGGTGCTGTCCGGCGTGGCGCACGAAGGCGGTTTCCTGTCGGTGGTGATGATGGACATCGACCATTTCAAGCAGGTCAACGACACCTACGGCCACCCCGTCGGCGACCAGGTCATCCGCAGCCTGTCATGGCTGCTCAAGCAGCGTCTGCGCAAGCACGACATCCTCTGCCGCTACGGCGGCGAGGAATTCCTCATCGGCCTGCCGCACACCGACGCCGGACAGGCCTACGCCATTGTGGATCGCATCCGCCAGGATTTCGCGCAGATCCGCCATCCCTATCGAGACACCCATTTCCTGGCCACTGCCAGCGGCGGCATCGCCACCTACCCGCTCCATCGAACCGGCGACGCGCTGATCAAGGCCGCGGACGAGGCGCTCTACCAGGCCAAACGCGGTGGCCGCAACTGCATCCACGGCGGCGACAACTGAACCCGCCAGCGGCGATACTCAGCCGAGTATCAGTTTCAGGCCGATCAGAATCGTCACGATTTCAAACGCGCGCTTGATCCACAGATTGCCTTTCCTGATAGCCAGGTGGCTGCCGAGATAGCCGCCGAGGATCGAGCCCGCCAGCAGCGCCGGCATCCAGTCCCAGGCCACCGTGCCGATCACCCCCAGCACCAGCGCCCCGGTTCCGTTCCACACCAGCCCGCAGAGGATCAGCGTGTACGCCACCGCGCGGGTGTAGTCGAGGCCGAACCAGCGGATCAGCCAGATGGTGAGAAACAGCCCGGTGCCACTGGTGATCGAGCCGTTGAGAAAGCCGACGACGAAGAGACCTGCCATGCCGCCAACGAGCGCGGCGCCCTGCCGGTTCCTCGGCAGGTGCTCCATGCCGAGGGCGGGCTTGAATACCGAATACACGCCGAGCCCCAGCGTCAGGGCGCCCAGCGCCAGGGTGGCCGCGCGCTCGGGGATATGCAGGATGGTCATGGCGCCCAGCATTACGCCCGGCAGTCCCGCGCCCAGGATGATCAGCGAAAAGCGGCGTTCGAGGTGCGAGCCCTTGAGGTGCCTGAGCGTCGCGCCGAGGCCGAGCGCCACGCTGGCGACCTTGTGCGTGGCCAGCGCCACCCCGAACGGCAGCCCCAGAAAGATCAGCATGGGAAACTGGATCAGCCCCGCCCCGCCGCCGGACAGGGCCGAAAAGAAGTTTGCCGTCAGCGAGGCGGCAAACAGGAGAATCTGGTCAAGCACGTCGGGATCAGAGGGTGACGCCCAGTTCGGCCGGCAGTTTGGCGTAGACCAGTTTCAGCCCCGCGTCGGCAAGCGTCTTCAGCAGGCGGTCCGCCATCGCCGCCTCGAGAAAGAACTCCACCGCAACCGGCAGTTCGCCAGCCAGCTCGAAAAATCCCGCGTCGTGCCGTCCATGGCGGCCGAATCCGGCCAGCGCGGCATACGCCGAACCGCCCGCGATGCCAAGGCCCTGGGCCGCATCGAGCAGCCATTCGTAGGTCAGCTTGCCGTGATGGCGGCTGGCTTCCGACACAAACACCCGCAGGCAGACAACGTTCATTTAAGCAACCTCAAGGTATAAAACCCCAGTCCGGTGGCGGCAAAGGAGCCGGCCATGTGGGTGAAGGCAATCAGGCCGCCGCTCATCCAGAGGCCGCGCATCAGCGCGGTGACGACTTCGGCGGAGAACGTGGAAAAGGTGGTGAGGCCGCCGAGCAGGCCAGTGATCATGAACAACCGCGCTTCGGGCGGCAGGCCGGGATGCTCGGCAAACCAGGCGATGGCCAGGCCGATGACATAGCCGCCGATCAGGTTCGCGGCCAGGGTGCCGAGCGGCATCGCGGGGTAAAGCGGATTCAGCCACAGCCCCAGCCCCCAGCGCAGCCAGGCGCCAATGGCGGCGCCCAGGCCGATGGCGAGAAAGGCGGTCATGGCAGGAACGCAACGGACGGAATCATGCGGCCATTCTAATGCAGCCGTCTCGATTCACGTCCCGTGTCCCGACCGGACCGCCTGCCGGCGCAGTCGAACCCGCGCCGGCCATGCCCGCCTGTCCGCACCGGCCGGCGCGCCTTACATCACCTCCTTGATGATGCCGGTCAGCAGCTTTTCAACATCGCCCAGCGCCTTTTTCAGCTTCGGGTTCCTGGTCGGGCCGGGCTTGCGATAGGCGATGTAGACGTTCTTGTCGTTGGGGATGGTGTACACCGACACGATGTACGGGCACATCACCATCGCATGCGGATCCGCTTCCATCATCTGCCGTGAAATGGTGGCGCTGCAGAACTCGAACTGTTCCCCGTCCACATAGACCTGCTTGGTCGCGCCGACCTCCGGACCAGTGCGCGCCAGCATTTCGGCGATCTTGTTGGTGTGATTGATCTTGAGCCCCCGGCCCTCGATCGCGAATTGGAGCGAATCGCGCACATCCTGGAACGTGCCCTGGGTCTTGAAGAGGACCGTGTAGCCCTCCGAAGCCATCGCGGAAAGCGGCAGACACAAGAGCGCAAACGCAGCGAGGATTTTTTTCATGAGACTCTCCTAAGCATTACAAAACGTGATTTTCGATTGCGCACGGCAGAACCGCAAGGGCCGTTTGCTACACTTCCCGCATGGAGACGCAACTCAGGGCAGACGGCCGCTTCTGGCTCACGCTGGACGGCAAGAATTTTCTCGGCCGGGGCCGCATCGAACTGCTGCAGCGCATCCGCGAAACCGGCTCGATCTCCAGAGCGGCCAAGGCGATGAAGATGAGCTACAGGGCCGCGTGGGACGCGGTAGATGCGATGAATGCGGCCTGGGGTCTCCCCCTCGTTGCAAGCGGCCCGGCCGGCAGCCGGCTGACGCCCGATGCCGAGCACCTCATCGACGCGTACCAGAAAGCCGAGGCGCGACACGCGGCGTTCATGGAAAAACTGGCACAGGACCTGCCGGCTAGGCACGCCTGACCCCCGTCCCGGCCTGGCCTACGCATCATTTGGCCGAGGCCCTGTTCCGCCGCGCCTTGAGCTTGCGCCACAACGAAGCCCGGTTGATGCCGAGAATCTGCGCCGCAGCCGTCTGGTTGCCCTGCACTTCATCCAGCACCCGGCTGATGTAGGTTTGTTCCTGCTCCTCCAGCGTGGGCAAGCGCCCCGCGATCTTGCGAAAGTCGAAGTTGCTCCTTTTCTGGAGAAACTCCGGCAGATGCGCCACTTCGATGGTGTCGCCCTGCGCCATGGCCGTGCCGCGCTCGATCAGGTTCTCCAGCTCGCGGACATTGCCGGGAAAGGGATAATCCACAAGCAGCGCCATCACCTCGCCGGCAATCCTTGTCACCGGCTTCTTCATCCGGCTCGCGTACTTGAGCAGAAAATGCTGCGCGAGCAGGGGGATATCGCCTTTCCGCTGCGACAGCGGCGGAATGGCCAGGTTCACCACGTTCAGCCGGAAGTAGAGGTCTTCACGAAAGCGCCCGTCCTTCACTGCCTCGTCGACGTCGCGATTGGTGGCGGCCAGCACCCGCACATCGCACTTCACCGGCCGCGTGCCCCCGAGCCTCAAGACCTCCTTCTCCTGCAGCACGCGCAGCAGCTTCACCTGCATCGATGGCGCCATTTCGGTGACCTCGTCGAGAAACAGCGTGCCGCCCGAACTCACCTCGATCAGGCCTTTCTTCAGCGTGGCCGCGCCGGTAAACGCCCCCTTCTCATGCCCGAACAGCTCGTTGGCGAGCAACTGCTCGCTGAATGCGCCGCAGTTGATCGCGACGTAGGGGCCGCTGGGGCGCGTGCTGTGTTTGTGCAGATATTTCGCGAACAGTTCCTTGCCGGTTCCGCTCTCGCCGGTGATGAGCACGCTGCAGTCCGTCGGCGCGATCTGCCGCGCCGTCTCCAGCAGCCGCTGCATCTCGACATCCTGGGTGACGATGCCTTCGCCGTCCCGGTAGCCTTCGACTTCGCGGCGCAATTCGTCGTTTTCGCGCCGCAGGCGGACTTTCTCCAGCGCCTCGGCGACCACCTTGCGCACCTCGTCGAGGCGGAACGGCTTGGCGATGTAGTAGAACGCCCCGTGCTTCAGCGCCTGCACGGCGGATTCCGCCGTCGCGTAGCCGGTGATGAAGATGACTTCCGCCTCCGGCTGCAGCTCGCGGCTCTTCTTCAGCACGTCCATGCCGTCCACGCCTTCCATGCGCAGATCCGTGAGCACCACGTCGAAGCGCTGCGACTCGAGCAGCGAGACCGCGGTCGCGCCAGTCCGGGCAGCGGTGACCTGGTAGCCCTCCTTCTCCATCACATGCTGGAGATTGCGCAAGGCGATCTCCTCGTCGTCCACAATCAGCAGGCGTGCATCCATCATTGCGCTCCCTTGTCATCGCGTGCGTTCGTCGCGGGCTGGTCGTCCGGGTTCTCCCGCGGCAGGCGGATGCAGAACGCCGCGCCCTGCCCCGGCACGCTCTGCACGGCGATGCAGCCGCCATGCTCATCGACGATCTCATACACCACGAACAATCCCAGCCCCATGCCGTGACCGACATCCTTGGTGGTGAAGAACGGATCGAAAATGCGCGGCAGGATTTCCGGTGCGATGCCGGGCCCGTTGTCCGCCACCAGGATTTCCACCATCGGCCCTTTCATCCCGCACCCTTCGCCCAGCGCGGTGCCCGCGGGCGGCTCGCTGGCCTGGACGACCTGCGCGGAAATATCGATTCGCCCCTGCGGCCCCAGTCCTTCCATGGCATTGCGGATCAGGTTCACGAACACCTGCTGCAGACGCTGCGCATCGGCCGGCACGCTGAGGTCGTCCGGAATCGACAGGCGCACGACCGATTTGGCCGACACTTCGCCGCGCACGAAGCCGACCGTCTGCGCGACCAGCGGCTTCAGCAGCACGGTCTCCTTCCGGAACGCCCTTTCGCGGGAAAAATCGAGCAGCGAGCGCACGATGATGCGGGCCCGCTCGGTCTGCTGGTCGATCTGCGCCAGATACATCTTCTGCGTCGCCACGTCGCCCTCGCCGGCCTCCTCCTGCAGGATCTGGCAGGAGGTCGAAATGTTCGACAGCGGGTTGTTCAGTTCATGCGCCACGCCGGACAGCATGGTTCCCAGCGAAGCCAGCCGCTCCGAGCGCATCAGCGACTTCTGTCGCAAATCCAGTTCCTTGAGCATGTGGTTGAAGGCCGCGATGATGGACAGGATCTCGCGATCGTTCGAGGGCGCCGACAGGCTTTCGCGCCGGTCGGCGGAAATCGCCGCCACGCTGGCCTCCATTTCCTTCAGCGGCCTGACGACCCGCAGCGACAGCGCACGGCCGATGACCACGATCAGCAGCGCCATCGTCAGAATCACGCCCAGCAGCAGCGTGCGGAATGACGCCAGGGTCGTCTGGATCTGGCGCCGCTCCGACCCGGCCAGGTCCTCGGCGATGGCCACCAGTTCCTGCCCGAGGGCACGCACCCTGGGCTCGAGTTCGAGCGGCGGCCGGTCGGCCGCGGCGAAAGCCGACATCTGGCGCTGATAGTCGTTGAGGCGCGCGCGCAATTCATCCATGCGCGCCTCCGTGGCGATAGCGGAGAAGTCCGCCCGGTTTTCCGTCAGCAAGGCCTGGGCAAGCTTGAGGTACGCGCTGTTTTCCTCGAGGTCCGCCGCCTGGTGATGCAGGAAATAGTTGCGCTCGAAACGACGTATCTCCAGCACGGTGTTGAAGAGGTCGGTTGCGCGCTGCCCCAGGACCACCCGCGCCTCAAGCGTGCGCAACTCCCCCACGAAAAATAGCGAGGCCACCAGTATGCTCGCCGCCACCGCGTAATACCCGAGCGTGATTTTCCCCCGCAGGGAATGGCGCAGAAAAGCGACAGGAAGTGCAGGCATCACGGATTTCCCCTCCGGACGTCGTCATCAATGCGTCAAGTATAGTTGCAATTTGCAACAAACAAAAACTACTGCAACAGTTCTGGCACATTTTCTTTTTTCCACTTCAATTACAGACACTTGAAAAATCAAATGTCCGGAATGGATCGTTGCGATACGCAACACCTTGACAACGATCCGTTTGGAACGATAGCAATTATCTTTTTATAAACAAAGTGTTACAAACATGGCACGCAATATGCATATTTAAGCGCATCTGTCACCATGATTGGGCATGCCATGAACCTTTTGAACACCATCCTCAACGGCCTCCTCTTCGCCAATGTCAACAATCTGGGCGAATTTCGCACCTTGCTCCGCCAGGTCGCCCCGTCCTCCGCTTCAGAGCGCGATCACGACCGGCATGGCCTGGATGCCGTACCGCACGACACGTCCAATGCACGGCCGGAGTTCCGGCATGCCCATGGCGCATTGTGAGCGCCAAGGCCCACCCGCGATACCGATGAGATGAATTGCCCAGGAAATCGAGAGGATGGAATTGTTCACCGAATTTGAAACCGATCTTGTAGCGTTCGTGATCAGCGCTGCGTGCGTTGCCGCTTATTACCTTTTCCTCAACATGAAGGTGCGGGACAACCCCACCTACAGCATCCACGGCGTCAACGCCCTGTCGCGCAGGCTGTGGGTGGAACACGTCATGCGCAGCAACTCGGCCAAGGACATCATGGCGGTGCAGACGCTGCGCAACTTCATCATGGCCCCCTCGCTCATGGCCTCCACGGCGGCGCTGCTCATCATCGGCACGCTGACCCTGTCCGGCCAGGCGGAAAACATCTCGCACAGCTGGCACGTTCTCAGCATCGGCGGTTCGCATGCCACCGCGTTGTGGATCCTGAAGGTCATGATGCTGCTGGTGGACTTCATCGTCGCCTTCTTCGCCTTCGCCATGTCCGTCCGGCTGGCCAACCATGTGCTGTTCATGGTGAATGTGCCGGAGCACGGCACGCATCACACGCTCTCGCCGCGGGCGGTGGCTCACCGCCTGAATCGCGCCGGCAACATGTTCGCGATCGGCATGCGGGCCTTCTTTTTCGCCATTCCGCTGGTGTTCTGGCTGTTCGGCCCCTACTTCCTGCTGATCTCGTCGGTCGGCCTGGTGCTTGCCCTTTACCGGCTCGACCGCAGCGAATGCGAGGAGGTATGCGAATCCGGATCCGAATCGGCCGCATCGTCGCAAAACGCGCCGGTCGTTTCCATGCACGCCAAGTACGCCAAGTAAACCTCTAGCGGCAGGCCGGTTCGGTTCTGCGGACCGCCTGCCCTTCCCGAAGCGGACCGCTCAGGGCCGCGTCCTGTAGAACGTCAACGGCACGCTGCTTTTGGCGACCGCCGGCTTCAGTCTCCCCACCACGTGCATTTCGCACGGCTTGCAATCGAAGCGCAGGGTGAGCTTTTCGCTGCCGTTGATCAGCGTCAGCGGCGCCGCGCGCACCGTGCCCGAAACGCCCACGATCCCCTTGGCCTGCCTGGGGCACAGGGAAAGCGAATAGCGCACGCAGTGCTTGGTGATCATCAGCGAGACCTCGCCGGTTTCCTCGTGGCTTTCGTAGGCGGCCGCAATGACCTGCACGCCATGCTTCGCGTAGAAGTCGCGCGCCTTGTGGTTGAAGACGTTGGCCAGATAGCTCAGCGTGTCCTCGGGGTAAGCCGCCGGCGGCTCGACCGCCTGCGCGCGTGCGGGGCGGGCGTAGGCGGCGGCACGCGCGGCCTCCAGCGCCTCGACGGCGTCGCGGCGCAGTCCGTTGACGAAGGACGCGGGAACGAACCAGGCCTGCGCCAGGTCCAGCGCGAGGTCCATCGGCGCGAAGTGGGTCGCACCGAATTTCCCCAGATGCTCGCGCAGCGTGGCCTCGGCTTTGACGGAATCCCTGGCCGGTTCCTTGGCGTGCGCGGCCGCCACCGTCGCGCTGTGGCCATCCTCGTCGGTCAGCGTCAGTGAGAACCCCTCCGCGGTTTCCCCCAGCCGCAGCCACACGCCGATGCGGCGTTCGCTGGACGGCTTGTCCATCAGGCGCGTCCAGTTCATGTCCCGATTGCGATTCACCGCGGTGCCGGCGCGCAGGTCCTTGAAACTCGCCAGCGGATCCTTCGGGAACACGCGCCACACCCCCTCACCCAGCTTTTCGGCGCGATTGATCGCGAGGCCCGCCAACTCCTTCTGCAAGGTGTAGTAGCAGAGGCCGTCGCCGTTGTTGAGCACGGTGCCGGGCGAATCGGTTGCCAGTTCCACCCATTTGTCGCCGACCTTCGTCACATGGCCGACCGGAAGGCCGGGATTCTTCGGCGTGTCGAACGCGCCGATGTCGGCCTTGCGGCCGCCGACGAAGTAGTCGGTGAATTCGCGGTTGAAGTTCTGGTTGGGGTCGGGCGTGAAGCTGAAAGTGGTGCGGCCCGAGGACGCGCGTGCGAATTCCGGGCGGCGCGAGAGGATGTCGTCCAGCAGCGTGCGGTAATGGGCGGTGATGTTCTTCACGTAGCCCATGTCCTTGTAGCGGCCCTCGATCTTGAAGCTGCGGATGCCGGCGTCGATCAGCGCCTCGAGGTTGCCGCTCTGGTTGTTGTCCTTCATCGACAGCACGTGCTTGTCGTGCGCGACGATGCGCCCCTCCATGTCGGTGACCTGATACGGCAGGCGGCAGGCCTGCGAGCAGTCGCCGCGGTTGGCGCTGCGTCCGGTGTGGGCATGGCTGATGTAGCACTGGCCGCTGTAGGCGACGCAGAGCGCGCCATGGACGAAGAATTCCAGGGTGGTTTCAGGCCGCAGGACGGCACGGATGGCAGCGATCTGTTTCAGATCGAGTTCGCGCGCCAGCACGATTTGACTCAGTCCCACGTCCTGCAGGAAGCGCGCCTTCTCCGGCGTGCGGATGTCGGTCTGGGTGCTGGCATGCAGCTGGATCGGCGGCAGGTCGAGTTCCAGCAGGCCCATGTCCTGGATGATGAGCGCGTCGACCCCGGCGTCGTAGAGTTGCCAGACCTGCCGACGCGCCGGTTCCAGCTCGTCGTCGGCGAGGATCGTGTTGAGGGTGACGAACACGCGCGCATTGAAGCGGTGGGCATGCGCCGCCAGCCGCGCGATACCGGCTATCTCGTTGGACGCCGCCGCGCGCGCGCCGAACGACGGGCCGCCGATGTACACCGCATCGGCGCCGTGGTTGACGGATTCGATGCCGATGTCGGCGTCGCGCGCGGGCGCGAGCAGTTCGAGTTGATGGGGTTGCACGAGGGGCGTTCCGGACGGCAAAACGTCATTTTACTTGACCGGATCGCGGCCCGCTCACTGCGGGGGCGATCGCGCCTTGCCCGCGTTGAACACCCGACCCGCCGGGTTGCCATTGCCGACGGGAAGGCCGGCTTGCGCATGTTGAAATCAGCGCGCCCGGCTGCAGCGGTCAGGCGCATGGGCGTCGACGCGGCCGTCCTATCGCCCGCCCAGGCCCATGCGCTGCAAGAACGGCTGGCGTTCGATGAAGTGATGCTGCAGGGCCCCGGCCACATGCAGGACGACCAGGGCAAGCATCGTGTAATTCAGCGTCTCGTGTATCACGCCGAGCAGTTCACCCAGGGCCTTGTCCTTGCCGATCAGGTCGGGCAGGGGCAGCACGCCGAACCACACGGTCTGGACACCCTTGGCGGAACTCATGAGCCAGCCCGATACGGGTATCAGCAGGATCAGCAGGTACAGCAGGCCATGCACGATGGCGCTGGCGCGGCGCTGCCAGCCGGCCACGCTGTCGGGCAGCGCCGGCGGCTGGTGCGTCAGCCGCCATACCACGCGCAGTCCTGCCAGCATGAACACGGTGACGCCAATCCATTTGTGGTAGCTGAAGAGCTTGAGCTTCTCGGGCGACAAGGGCAGGTCGGCCATGTACAGGCCGAGCGGAAACGCCACGAAGATCAGCAGGGCCACCAGCCAGTGCAGCAC
>JAJZRE010000007.1:57506-61143 GCA_021802945.1 Pseudomonadota bacterium | reverse complement strand
CATAATGTATATTATGTTAAATCATTGGCAGGCTCGGCTTGCCCTGTCAGCCGCATTGTCGGATTTCGGACGTCACGCTAGCACACCGTCGGCTATGTGCGACAGCAGACAGACGGAGAAACCGGTTGCCCATAGGCTTCAGGTATCGGAGTCAACATGCGTGCAATTTTTGCACCGTGGCAATGCGCGTGCCTCGAACAGCACGCGCGCTTGGCAATGAGAGGTGTCTGCACGGCATGCATTGCCGATGCATCACCTGCAACACCACCCCCTAAAGGAACAACAGTGAACACATTCAGCATCAATGTAATCGCACTCGCGGTCAGCCTCACGTTCAGTGCCGGCGCCATGGCGCAAAGCCTGTCGAAGTCCGACTACAAGGCGGGCAAGAACAAGATCTCGGCTGAATATAAGCTGGCCAAGGCGGGCTGCGATTCGTTGTCAGGCAACCCGAGCGAGATCTGCATGGCCGGGGCCAAAGGCAATGAGAGGGTCGCGCTGGCCGAGCTCGAAGCCGGCTACAAGCCGACCCCGGAGACCCGCTACCAGGCACGCGTCGCCAGGGCGGAAGCTGATTATGACGTTGCCAAGGAACGATGCGATGACAGGGCGGGCAACACAAAGGATGTATGCTTGAAGGAAGCGAAGTCCGCGGAGATTGCCGTCAAGTCCGATGCCAAGGCACAGATGAAGACCTCGGAGGCGAATGCCACGGCCAACGAGAAGTCTGACGATGCCAGCAAGGACGCCACGAAAGACAAGCTTGCCGCCGGGTACAGGGTGGCCAAGGAAAAGTGCGACACCTACGCAGGAAACGCGAAGGATGTTTGCGTGAATGAAGCAAAGGTACGATTTGGCCAGTGAAGCCGCACGCGCGACGCGAGACCTGTGTCCGGCCGGTGCGTCGCAGTCGCTCATCGCCATGGCCCCGCAGCGGGAGTGACCAACACGGCCGCTCCCGCTGCGGGGTTTTGAGCGTCTAAATTGTTCTATGCTGCGATGATCAGGTAAGGCATCCAGCGGGATCCCGTTTCCCTGCGTTCACCGGCTTGCCCGTCGCCAAGACAGGTCCTTCTGGCGACAAGGCTGCTGCCGGCGGTGATGGGTTTTGCCGCCAAGTGCGCGAATTTTTCCCGTTTTTTCAACGTCGGCTGATTCAGCTCGCACGTGCAACACAACAGTTCGGAATGCGATATCGGTAAACACAGGTCATAAGACCGGTGTTGTCCTGACGACCACGACTTCGAGCGAGGAGACGGTCATCGTCATCAAAGAGTTCGGATTGTCGGCACGCATACGGAATACGCTGCGTAACGACCACGATACCGAGTTGCTGCGCGCGGAGCTGTTCAGCATCGAGCAACTGAAACGCCATGCGGTCACGCTGGCGGATCAGCATCGAATCGAGCCGTCTCCGGGCCCGGACCGGTTGCTGCCGCGGCTGGCGGACAATGCGCGTGTTCTGCTGGCGGCGTACGACCTCGTGACCGCCGCGGCGACGCAGGGGCAGCGGATTGTGTCGGCCGAAGCCTGGCTGCTCGACAATTTCTATCTGATCGAGCAGCAGATCACGCTGGCGCGCCGGCATCTGCCGCGCGGGTATAGCCGGCAGTTGCCGCGACTGGCTGACGGGCCGTCAGCCGGTTTTCCCCGCATCTACGATCTGGCCCTGGAGCTGATCTCCCACATGGACGGCCGTGTGGACGCCGACAACGCCACCCAGTTCGTTGCCGCCTACCAGACCGTCGAGCCCTTGAAGCTGGGCGAATTGTGGGCCTTCCCGATCATGCTGCAGTTGGCGCTGCTGGAGAATCTTCGCCGCGTCGGCTTGCGTATCGCCCATCGGCGCGGGGAGCGCGACGCGGCCATCGCCTGGGCAGACCGCATGCTCGCGACGGCCGAAACGGAGCCGAAACAGCTGATCCATCTGCTGGCCGAGTTTGCCAATGCCGACGTGCCGCTGACCGCGCCGTTCGTGGAGGAGTTTTACGCAAGGCTCCAGTCCCAGGGCCCCGCCATGGCCTTCGTCCAGACCTGGGTCGAGCAGAAACTGCTCGACCAGGGGGTGACCGCAACCGCTTTGTCGGAGGCGGCTGGCCGAACGGCCGCGGCCAACCAGATTTCCATCGCCAACAGCATCGGCAGCCTGCGCTTCATCGGCGCAATGGACTGGAAGCATTTCGTCGAATCGCTCAGCGTCGTCGAACAGACGTTGCGTGAAGACCCGGCAGGGATGCACGCCAGCCAGGATTTCGCCACCCGCGACCGCTACCGGCATGTCATCGAGGACGTGGCGCGACGCAGTGCGTACAGCGAGCTGGCGGTGGCACGCGAAGCCATCGTTCTCGCACAGGCGGCCGCAGGGCGATTGGGGCTCCACGATCGCAGCGCGCATGTCGGCTACTACCTGATCGATCACGGACGGCCGGGTCTGGAGCGTGCAGTCGGTTGCCGCCTGCCGTGGAAATTGCGGGCCAGCCGGGCCGGCCGGCATTTTCGCCTGGCCCTGTACCTCGGCCCCATCCTGCTGCTCACCGCGCTGGCGGCAGCGCTCGTGTTGTCCGCTTTCGACGGTTTCGCGCTGGACGACTGGCGCTACTGGTTTTTTGCGGTCACCGGCGTGATCGGCGTCTCGGCGCTGGCGGTTCCGCTGGTGAACCTGATGGTCACGCTGCTCCTGCCGCCCCGTGCGCTGCCGCGCATGGATTTTTCCAAAGGGATTCCGGACAGCCACCGCACCATGGTGGTCGTTCCCACCCTGCTGGGCAGTCCGCAGGAGATCGATGATCTGCTCGAAGCCCTGGAGATCCGTTATCTCGGCAACCGCGATGCCAATCTGTTCTTTGCCCTGCTGACGGATTTCCGCGACGCGCCCGAGCAGACGCTGCCGGACGATGACGCCCTGCTCGCTCACGCGCGTTCAGCGGTCGAGGCGCTCAACGCGGCCTACCAGGACGACCGTCCGTGCATTTTCTATCTGTTTCACCGGCCCCGGCTGTGGAATCCGGTGGAGCGGGTGTGGATGGGCTACGAGCGCAAGCGCGGCAAGCTGGAGCAGTTCAATGCGCGGCTGAGGGGCGAAGCGCGGACGGCGTTCTCGGAGGTGGCCGGCGATGTCTCCATCCTCGGTTCGATCAAGTACGTCATCACCCTGGATACCGACACCCAGCTGCCCCGCGATGTGGCGCGCGCCCTGGTAGGCAACCTCGCGCATCCGCTCAATCGGCCGGTCTACGATGCCGGCAAGGGACGCATCGTCGAAGGCTACGCGATCCTGCAGCCGCGCGCCTCGATCAGCCTGACCAGTGCAGGCCATTCACGCTTCACGCGACTGTTCGCGGGCGAATCCGGCATCGATCCGTACACGCGCGAGGTATCGGATGTCTATCAGGACGTGTTCGGCGAAGGCTCGTTCATCGGCAAGGGCATCTACGATGTCGATGCTTTCCGCCAGGCCGTCGATGGACGCTTTCCGGAGAACCTCATCCTCAGCCACGACCTGCTGGAAAGCGGGTATGCGCGTTCGGCCCTGGTGACCGACGTCGATCTCATCGAAGAGCACCCGGCCAGCTACGCCATCGAGGCCAGCCGGCGCCATCGGTGGATACGCGGCGACTGGCAGCTGGCCGGCTGGCTG
>JAJZRE010000007.1:51929-57406 GCA_021802945.1 Pseudomonadota bacterium | reverse complement strand
GGCAGCCCGCCGACGGTGTGGCTCTACGCTGCGCCCATTCTGCTGCTGTGGCTGGTGTCGCCCGTCGTCGGCTGGTGGATCAGCCGGCCGCTGGTGTCGCCGACACCCGGCCTGAGCGTCGAACAGCGGGCGTTCCTGCGGGCGTCGGCCCGGAGAACGTGGCGCTTCTTCGCTGATTTCACCGGCCCCCTGGACAACTGGCTGCCGCCCGACAACTTCCAGGAATATCCGGCGCCGGCCATCGCCTCGCGCACCTCTCCCACCAACATCGGCATGTCGCTGCTCGCGGACCTGGCTGCGTACGACTTCGGCTACATCTGCGCCGGCGAATTCCTGCAGCGTACCGGAAACACGCTGGCCACGATGGAAAAGCTGGAACGCTACCGCGGCCATTTCTACAACTGGTACGACACGCGCACGCTGCAACCGCTCCACCCGCAATACGTCTCGTCGGTGGACAGCGGCAATCTGGTCGGCAGCCTGCTCACCCTGCAGGCGGGGCTGGCCGAGCTGAAAGATCAGCCGGTGCTGTCCCCCAACGCGTTTCAAGGGCTGCATGACACCTTGCAGGTGCTGGCCGAACACGTGCCCGTCTCCCCTGCCCCGGATCTTGCGAAGAAGATCCGGTTTCTGCAGGACACCCTGCACACCCTCATCCTGGACGGGCAACCCCGGACACTGGCCGCCGCCGAAAACGTGCTGGACGAGATTCACCGCACGGGCGGCGGGCTGGTGGCATGGCTGCCAGCCGGTATCGATGGCGAACTGTATTACTGGACACAGGCCTTCGACCAGCAATCCCGCGCGCTTCGCGATGAACTCGGATTCCTGGTGCCCGAGCCGCAGCACTTCAGCGCCATCCCGACGCTGGCGGAACTGGCCGGCGCGCATGCAGTGGAACGGCTCGGAATCATCGACAAGCTGGTGGCGCGTTGCCGCGAACTGGCGGCGATGGATTTTGAATTTCTCTACGATACGTCGTGCGGCCTTCTGGCCATCGGTTACGACGTGAGCGAACGGCGGCGCGACCCGACCTGCTACGATCTGCTGGCATCGGAAGCGCGCCTGGCCAGTTTCCTGCTCATCGCCCAGGGACAGGTTCCGCAGAAGCACTGGTTTTCGCTCGGCCGCCTGCTGACCAGCCATGGCGGCGAAGTCAGCCTGATTTCGTGGAGCGGCTCGATGTTCGAGTACCTCATGCCGCTGCTGATCATGCCGAGCTACGAGAACACCCTGCTGGAGCAGACCTGCAAGGCGGCAGTGTCGCGCCAGATCGAATACGGACGGCAACGCGCGGTGCCCTGGGGCATTTCCGAGTCCTGCTATAACGCCACCGACATGAACCAGGTCTATCAGTACCGTGCGTTCGGCGTGCCCGGACTGGGCTTCAAGCGCGGGCTGGGCGACGACCTGGTCATCGCGCCCTATGCCAGCGCGCTGGCGCTGACGGTGATGCCGCAGGACGCGTGCCGCAACCTGCAGGCGCTGGCCGACCAGGGGTTTCGCGGCAACCATGGCTTCTTCGAGGCGATCGACTACACGCCATCGCGCGTGCCGCGGGGCAGGAGTCACGCCATCGTGCGCACCTTCATGGCGCACCATCAAGGCATGAGCCTGCTGGCCTTCGAGCACGTGTTGCTCAACCGGCCGATGCAGCGCCGCTTCATGTCCGCCCCGCTCATCCAGGCGACTGAATTGCTGTTGCAGGAGCGGGTGCCGAAGAAGGGCGCGACCCTGCATCCGCACGCCGCCGAAGTAAGCGCGGCCGCGCGGCCTCCCGCCGCCGAGGCGGGCACGAACATGCGCGTGTTCACCGACCCGGACACGCTGATCCCTGAAGTCCACCTGTTGTCCAACGGCAGCTATCACGTCATGGCGACGCATGCCGGCGGCGGCTACAGCCGCTGGCACGACCTCGCCGTCACCCGCTGGCGCGAGGATGTCACGTCCGACAGCTGGGGCACCTTCATCTACCTGCGCGACCGCGACACGGGTCGCTACTGGTCGACCGCCTATCAACCGACCCTGCGCCGTGCCGATCACTACGAGGCGATCTTCGTGCAGGGGCGCGCCGAATACCGACGGCGCGACCAGGCGATCGAAACGCACACCGAGATCAGCGTGTCACCCGAGGACGACGTCGAGATCCGCCGCGTCACGCTCACCAACCATTCGTCCCGCCCCCGCCACATCGAGGTGACGAGCTACGCGGAGGTCGTGCTCGCCCCGTTGAATGCCGACCTCGCCCACCGCAGCTTCAGCAACCTGTTCGTGCAGACCGAAATCCTGCCCGAGCGGCAGGCGATCCTCTGCACGCGGCGGCGTCGCACACCGGGGGAGCAGGTGCCATGGATGTTCCACCTGCTGGCAGCGCCGGGTGCCGTTGCCGGCGTGCAGTCTTACGAGACCGACCGCGCCCGGTTCATCGGCCGCGGCCGAACGGCGGCCAACCCCGTGGTGCTGGACAGTCCTGACAGCCCGTCGGCCTTGTCGAACACGGCGGGGCCGGTGCTCGACCCCATCGTGGCGATCCGCCGTACCCTCACCCTGTCGCCCGACGAATCGGCGACCGTGCAGATCATCTCCGGCGTCGCCGACACGCGCGAGGCCGCATTGGCCTTGCTGGAGGAGTATGCCGACCGGCACTTCGTCGAGCGGGCGTTTGAGATGGCCTGGTTCCAGAGCCAGGAGGTGCTGCGCCACCTCAACGCAAGCGAAGCCGAGGCCCAGGTCTATGGACGTCTGGCCACCGCCGTCATTCACGCCCATGCCCTGCGCCGCGCCGCGCCCGGTGTCATTGCCCGCAACCAGCTGGGACAGTCCGGACTGTGGCGCTTTGCCATTTCGGGCGATCTGCCGATCATCCTGTTGCGCATCGGCGATCTCAACCGTATCGACCTGGTCAAGCAGGCGTTGCAGGCCCATGCCTATTGGCGGATGAAGGGTCTGGCCGCGGACCTGGTGATCGTGAACGAGGACTTCTCGGGCTACCGGGCAGTGCTGCATGACCAGATCATGGGGCTGATCAACGCAGGTCCTGAAGCGCAGATAATCGATAAACCGGGCGGCGTCTTCGTGCGGCGCGCCGAAGAGCTGTCCGAGGATGAGCGGGTCCTGCTGCAGACCGTCGCCCGCATCGTGTTCAGCGATACCGCCGAAACGCTGGTCGAGCCGCTGGAACGCCGCGTATCGGAAGAGCGTGGGTCGGACCGTCTGGAGCCCTTGCAGCACGCGGTCATCGAACAAATATATCCGCTGGCGCCGCGCGAACGCATTTTCAGCAACGGCCTGGGCGGCTTCACGCCCGACGGGCGCGAATACGTGGTCACCCTCGAACCCGGCCAGACCACGCCGGCGCCGTGGGTCAACGTGATCGCCAGCCCGCACATCGGCACGGTCGTCAGCGAGAGCGGCAGCGCGTATACCTGGGCGGAAAACGCGCACGAGTTCCGCCTGACCACCTGGCACAATGACCCGCTTTCCGACAGCAGCGGCGAGGCGGTCTATATCCGCGACGAGGAAACGGGTGCGTTCTGGTCGCCGACGCCCTTGCCCGCCCGCGGTCGCTCCGGCTACGTGTGCCGGCACGGGTTCGGCTACAGCGTATTCGAGCACTACGAAGCGGGCATCGCTTCGGAACTGTTCACCTACGTCGCCATGGACGCCCCGGTGAAGTTCGTGGTGGTCAAGCTGCGCAACCGCTCGAGGCGCGCGCGCAGCCTGTCGCTGACCGGGTATTGGGAACTGGTGCTCGGCGAGTGGCGCCACGCCAATCTGATGCATATCGTCACCGAAACGGATCCGGTCAGCGGCGCACTGTTCGCCCGCAATGCCTACGGCCGCGAATGTGCCAACCGGGTGGTGTTTGCCCACGTCAGCGAGCGGGAGCGATCGGTGAGCGGCAGCCGCACCGAGTTCATTGGCCGCAACGGCACGCTGGCCAGTCCCGCCGCCATGCGTCGCAAGCGCTTGTCCGGCAGAACCGGCGCCGGCCTGGATCCCTGTGCGGCGGTCCAGACGCGAATCGAACTGGCCGAAGGACAGGAGCGCGAGATCGTGTTCGTCTTCGGCGCGGCTCGCAACCCCGAAGAAGCGCAGCAACTCATCCAGCGATACGGCGGACGCGCCGGCGCACGCCAGGCGCTGGAAGCGGTGTGGGAACACTGGAACCACGCGCTGGGCGCAGTGCATGTGGAGACGCCGGACCCCGCGCTCGATGTGCTCGCCAACGGCTGGCTGCTTTACCAGACGCTGTCGTGCAGGCTGTGGGGGCGCAGCGGCTATTACCAGTCCGGCGGCGCCTACGGCTTCCGCGACCAGTTGCAGGACACCATGGCATTGGTTCATGCGACGCCGTGGCTTGCCCGCGAGCAGTTGATCCGTTGCGCCGAACGCCAGTTCCGCCAGGGCGACGTGCAGCACTGGTGGCATCCGCCCCACGGACAGGGCGTGCGCACCCATTTCTCCGACGACTATCTGTGGCTGCCGTATGCGACCTGTCGCTATGTGATGGCGACTGGCGATACGGGCGTACTCGACGAGCCGGTGCATTTCCTGGAGGGCCGCGAGCTGAATCCGGAAGAGGAGGCCTACTACGACCAGCCGCAACGCTCCCCCGAAGCGGCCAGCCTTTATGAGCACTGCGTGCGCGCCATCAGGCACGGCTTGCGCTTTGGCGCCCATCAATTGCCGCTGATGGGCTGCGGCGACTGGAACGACGGCATGAATCTCGTCGGCAAGGATGGCAAGGGCGAAAGCGTGTGGCTGGCGTGGTTCCTGGTCGAGAATCTCGAGCTGTTCGCCGGTCTGGCGCGCGACCGCAACGACACGGCCTTTGCCGGTGTGTGCAGCAGCCAGGCGGCGCTGCTGCGCGGCAACGTCGAGGCCCATGCCTGGGACGGCGCCTGGTACCGGCGCGCCTGGTTCGACGACGGCACCCCCCTGGGGTCGTCCACCAACGACGAATGCCAGATCGATTCGATCAGCCAGAGCTGGGCGGTCATCTCCAGGGGCGGCGACCCGCTGCGGGCCCGCCAGGCGATGGCGGCGGTGGACCAGCGCCTGGTGCGGCGCGACAAGCAGATCATCCAGCTGCTCGACCCGCCCTTCGACACATCAGACCTGGAGCCCGGCTACATCAAGGGCTACATACCCGGCGTGCGCGAGAACGGCGGCCAATACACCCATGCCGCGATCTGGACCACGATGGCGTTTGCCATGATGGGCGACACCGAACGCGCGTGGGAATGCTTCGCCCTGCTCAATCCCGTCCATCACGGCAGCACGCCGGAGGCGATCGAGCGCTACAAGGTCGAGCCCTACGTCATGTGCGCGGACATTTACGGTGCCACGCCCCACACCGGCCGCGGCGGCTGGACCTGGTACACCGGGGCGGCGGGCTGGATGTACCGGCTCACCGTGGAAACCCTGCTCGGCCTGCGGCTGGAAGTGGACCATCTGCGCATCGCGCCGTGCGT
>JAJZRE010000007.1:0-51829 GCA_021802945.1 Pseudomonadota bacterium | reverse complement strand
CGCCCCACACCGGCCGCGGCGGCTGGACCTGGTACACCGGGGCGGCGGGCTGGATGTACCGGCTCACCGTGGAAACCCTGCTCGGCCTGCGGCTGGAAGTGGACCATCTGCGCATCGCGCCGTGCGTCCCGGCCCACTGGGACGCGTATACGATCCACTACCGCTATCGCGGAACGGTCTACCACATCAGCATCAGGCGCGTTGGTGAATTGTCCGGACAGGTGGCCCGCGTGGCAGTGGATGGCATCGAGCGTCCCGACACACGCATTCCGCTGACCGACGACCGCCGGGAGCACTACGTCGAGGTGGACTTGAGTTGAAAGCGTATCGCGCCCAGAGCCAAAACAATACCCATACCAACGAGAAGGTTTTTGGTCAAAGTGACCGGGCTATACTGGGTTTGTGTGGTGGCCGTGCCGCTTCTGCGATCGTTCGCAGGCCAGAGGCTCCTATCGAAACCATCTTCTTGCCGCTCCCGCTTGCGGCCAGAATCGGGCGCATCACCCGAACTCAAAGCGCGCAGCAAGGCTTGAAAAAGAGAGGACTACGAATATGGCAGACCAGCCTCCAGGCCAGATGGCCTGCTATTGATCACATTCACCGACATCCTGGCCGTGTTGATTGGCGAGCAGCTAACGACCCGCATTTTACGTTCGGCCTGGGGCAATGGTGCTTCGGACAAGGCCAGCAAGGAGTTCAACAATGAGTAGCAAGGTAACGATACGTCGTCTGGCAACGGGTGTGCCGGGTCTGGACAACCTGTTGGGCGGCGGCCTGCCGGAATTCTCGTTCAACCTGATTGCGGGCACGCCGGGAAGCGGAAAAACCACGCTCGCCCACCAGATCATGTTCTCGCTGGCCAACCCGGATAATCGGGCGCTGTTCTTCACGGTACTCGGCGAGCCCGCGTTGAAGATGCTCCGTTATCAACAGCAATTTGCGTTTTTCGATATCGATAAAGTCAATCAATCGATCCGCTTCGTCAACCTGTCCGCAGACCTCCAGAACGGAAATTTTGACCGCGTCCTGTCGCATATCGCCGACGAAGTGAAAGACTATGCGCCCGGCCTGGTGTTTGTGGATTCGTTTCGATCCGTCGCGCAGTCGGCGAAGTCGAATGGACAGGGCACGTTCGATCTGCAGCGTTTCGTGCAGCAACTGGGCATGCAGATGACCAGCTGGCAGGCCACCACATTTTTGATCGGCGAATATTTGCTGCCGGAAGCAGAGACCAGCCCGGTCTTTACCGTGGCGGACGGCATCCTGTGGATATCGCAAAGTTTGCACCGCAATTCCATCGTGCGCAAAATGCAGGTGGTCAAAATGCGGGGCCAGGCCCAGGCGCCCGGTTTGCATACCTTCCGTATCAGCAACGCAGGCATTCAGGTTTTCCCGCGCGCGATTGTCCAGCCGGGCGCAGCGGTTGAGGCGGCAATCAAGCTATCCACGGGAGACAAACGTGCGCCCATGGGGGTGCCCGGCCTGGATGACATGCTGGGCGGCGGCCTGCCGGTGGGCTATTCGCTGCTGGTGGTCGGGCCCTCCGGCTCCGGGAAAACCATCCTGGCGACGGAATTTCTCGCCGAAGGGGTGCGCCGGGGCGAGGCCGGCGTGATTGCGGCGTTCGAGAAAAGCCCCAGCCAACTGCTGAACAATAAGCTGCATGCGCTGGTCAAGGCCGGACACGTGGGGGTGATCGACACGCGTTCCCTGGATTTGTCGATCGATGAAACCCTGCATGATTTGATCGCAATGATTAACCGCATGCAGGCCAAGCGCGTCGTCATCGACTCCCTGTCCGGGTTCGAGCTGGCGCTGGCGCCCGAGTTTCAGGAAGATTTTCGCGGCTCGCTGTACCGGATGATTGCCGAGCTGACGGGCATGGGCGTGACCGTACTGATGACCTCGGAACTGGAAGACCGCTACACCGACTTGCGCTTCAGCCCGTTCGGCAGCGCCTTTCTCGCCGACGCCATCATCGTGCAGCGTTATATCGAAATCGCGGGCCAGTTCAAACGCGTCTGCTCGGTGGTCAAGGTCCGTGGCAGCGAGCACAGCAAGGACATTCGATTGTTTGACATTACCGACGACGGCATCATGATTGGCGAAACCTTGTCTGGGTACGCCGGAATCATGTCGGGCCGGCCCACGGCCAGCCCCTAGCCTGAACGGCCCCGTAATGGAGGGTGGAAATGGTCAGCAAGGACAATAACGGCGCTTCCGATACCGATGGCCCGGGTCAAGCGGGCCAGTTCGAAGACAGGCTGGCAGCGGTCCTCGAAAAAGATATCGCGCGCAGGGAAAGCGCCGTCGCCGACGATGAAGCGGCCGTCCTGAGCCGCGAGAAATCGGCCACGGCACGGGAAGATGCCGCCGACTTGCGCGAAGACGCGGCCCATCTGCGCGAGGGCGCGGCGCAGGTGCGGGAAGGCGTGGCCGATGTGCGCGAAGGGGCCGCCACCTCGCGCGAGCTTGAAATTCGCGCGGCGGGGGCGCAGGCCGCGTCCGACGATCACATCCTGATGCTGCAGCAAGCCAACGCACACCTCGTCACCGCCAGCCTTGAAGCGCACAAACTGGCCGAACAGGTCCAGGCCGCCAAAGATAATCTGGAGCATCTGGTCCACCACGACGTGCTCACCGACTTGCCCAATCGAACCCTGCTGCAGGACCGGCTTGGCCAGGCCATCGAGCTGGCCCGCCGTCAAGGCAGGCAGCTTGCGGTGATGTTCATGGATCTGGATCAGTTCAAGCACATCAACGACTCGCTGGGGCATGCGGTGGGCGACCAGCTGCTGCAGTCGGTGGCGCAACGCCTGGTGGGGTGCGTGCGCCACTCGGACACCGTCAGCCGCCAGGGGGGCGATGAATTCGTGCTGCTGCTGCCCTATATCGAGCACGCAGAAGACGCGGCGCTGTCCGCGCAAAAGGTGCTGGCGGCGCTGGTGCTGCCGCACCACATCGACGGACACACGATCCACATCGGCGCGAGCATCGGCATCAGCATCTACCCCGACGACGGTCTGGATGCGGAAACCCTGATCAAGTGCGCGGACAGCGCGATGTACCACGCCAAGGAAAACGGACGCAACAATTACCAGTTCTTCGAGCAGAGCATGAATGCCCGGGCCGTCGAGCGGCAATTCATCGAGGGTGGACTGCGCCGCGCGCTGGAATTGCAGGAATTCGTGTTGCACTACCAGCCGAAAATCAATCTTCAGAGCGGCGCGATCGTCGGCGTCGAGGCGCTCATCCGCTGGCAGCATCCGCAACGCGGGTTGGTTTCGCCAGCGCAGTTCGTGCCCATCGCCGAAGATTGCGGCCTGATCCTGCCGATCGGACGCTGGGTGCTGCGCGAGGCCTGCAACCAGGCCCGGGCCTGGCAGGATGCGGGCCTGCCGCCGATCACCGTCGCCATCAACACCTCCGCGCCCGAGTTCCACGCTAGGGATTTTTTCGAAAATATCCGCGCGACCCTCGAGGATGCGCGTCTGGAACCGCGCTATCTGGAACTCGAACTGACCGAAAGCGTCCTCATGCGCGATGCCGAGGCCACGGGCTACGTGCTGCATGCGCTCGCAGACCTGGGCATCAAGCTCGCGGTCGATGACTTCGGCACCGGCTATTCCAGCCTGAGTTATCTGCGGCAGTTTCCGATCGACACCCTGAAGATCGACCAGTCGTTCGTAAGCCGGATGACCCACAACCCGGACGATGCCGCCATCGCCGGTGCCGTGATCAGCATGGCAAAAGCGCTCAGGCTGCACGTCATTGCGGAGGGCGTGGAAACAGCCGGGCAGGTCGCCTTTCTGCTGGCGCGGCAGTGCGACGAGGGGCAAGGCTACTATTTCGGCCGTCCGATGGGAGCAGAGGCGCTCGCTGTCTTGCTGCAGACAGGCGTATCGTCTGCCCTTCCCCATTGATGGCCTAATGAAATGCAAGCGACAGAATTCAGCACGAGGGCGCGTATATCTTCCACAATAAAAGCGGAATGATCAGGATCACTCACAGCAGCCCAAGACCACTGCTGGGGCCGTAACCCAAACCCCGGCGTGGTGCCCAGGCGATGACAGCGGTGGATCAACGGCTGGTGCGACAAGGGCCACATACCCGGCGTGCGCGAGAACGGCGGCCAATTTCGTTCTTGACGGCAATGTCCTCCGCGTATCTCAGCGGCCGATACGCATGCTGTCCAAGCGATCCCGATGCACCGAAAGCCTGCGGTGTGTCCGCCTACGCTCGCCCACCACCGCTGGCTCATCTCATCTTTGTCGCGCCTGACCGATTGAACGGCACAAGGCCCGTGACCAAGCCATTGGTTCCTTTGGATCGGGGTTGGCAGATTGCCCTGATTCCTGTCGATGTGACTACCAGCGCAAGCCAGCTGACTGCTTGGTGGCCCCAATTGGCTGCTACCCGACCCAACGGCTTCTGCCCAAGTGGCAAACCGGCCTTTTCAGCCAGCGTGGTCGTCAGTGTTGGACAGCCCCCAGTCGACCGGCTTTGCGATGCGCGCCCAGTAATTCAAGTTGATCGTCAGCTCCAGAGTTTGCCAGTCGTACAGGAAGCTGGCGGCCGAGAACGACGACGCCCCGAACGAGGCTTGTGCGTCATTGGAAGAACCGTAGCCTTCCTTTTGCTGCCGACCTGCATAGATCGAATAGCTATAGCAGGAAAAGTCCATTACCACAGAACCCCGCACTCCGTACGGCACCGTACAGATAGCTCTCGAGGATGCGAGTAGCCTTGCGCTTTCATCTGGAGATTCTATAAAAGTTGCCCGGACAGTCGTTACGGCATTCCCCCTGCAAGCTGCAGGTCATGCGACGTGAGTACGTGGCGAGAGGCCGGCTGGCAACGAAGAAAGCCCGATTGGCGACGCCGTCAGTCGGAGTGCGAACCGGAGGAGTCAAGATGGACTGGATATTATCGTTGAAGGCAACTGGAAGCAGTTCAAGTGGCCTGCCTGAGCGTGGCGCGGTGCGGTGTGGCGTCAGGCTCAGGGCTGGCGCATGTTCTTGATGCCCCTTCATGTCTGATTACAGACGCTCCATTGCGCCACACCGTTGTTCAGGCGTGGCGGCAACTGGCGGTTTCTGCCGGATTGATTAGCACGATGGCCAGTGCACAGCGCAGTTGATACGGCAACATCACCTTGAGGTTAGTCAAAAAACCATGAATATACTCCCTGCGACCGGTGGCGATCGTCCTGACGAAGGCTGCTATTCCTCCTCTTCCGCATGCACATGCCCCCGCTGCAACGGCCCTGCTTACCGCGTACATCGCCGATTTGCCGATCTGCTCATGAGCATGTTCACAACTGTCAGCCGCTACCGCTGCCGCTCGGTGGACTGCGGCTGGGAAGGCAATCTGCGCGTGAAGCGGCATCCCCTGTTGGTGCGGGGGCCATGGTGAATGCAGGCCAGAGGGCACGGTGCATCCGGACGTTTCCTCGCCGCCGCAACGATTCACGGGCGCTCTCCTTTCGCCGCCTCATGACGAATGCAGGCCCCTGCCGCGGGGATCGACTGAACGGCAAACGGCCCGTGACCAGGCCATGGACTCTTCTGGGTCGTGGTTGGCAGGTTGCTGCCGGTCCCGCAAAAAATGATGATCGTGTCGCGCTTCATCCTCTTGTTGAACCGTGGCAGGCGGCCGACTCCCGCGCTATGCTGATGCAGCTTCACGAACTGTTCAGCCACATCCAAAAACCAACAAGGAGCACGCCCATGCGTCGCATGTCTGCCGTTCTGAGCGGGGTCATCGCCGCGCTCGCCCTCACCCTGGCCAGCACCGGTTCCGCGCTCGCCGCCGACGGCGTCACGCAACTCACCTGGTTCGGCCATGCCGCATTCCGCATCGTCACGCCCAAGGGCAAGGTGCTGTACGTCGATCCCTGGCTCAACAATCCGCTGAACCCCGCCGCCGGCAAGGACAAGGACGCGCTCAGGGGTATCGACAAGGCCGATTACATCCTGATCACCCACGGACACTTCGACCACGTGGGCGATTCCGTCGCCCTGGCGAAGAAGACCGGCGCACGGCTGGTGACCAACTTCGAGCTCGGCAGCAATATGGCCAGGCTGCTCGGCTATCCGAAAGACCAGATGGGCTTCGACTCGCTGATGAACATCGGCGGCGAGATCCGGATCGCCGACGGCGAGGTCACGGTGGCGATGGTGCCGGCCATCCATTCCAGCGGCCTGCAGAATCCGCACGCCGGCCCCGATGAGGCCGACATGGTCTACGGCGGCAATCCCGCCGGCTTCGTGCTCATGATCAAGGACGGGCCCACCATCTACGACACCGGCGACACGGCCTATTTCAGCGACATGAAGCTGATTCGCGAGCAATACCACCCCGACGTCGGCCTCATCAACATCGGCGGCCACTTCGGCATGGGGCCCGGCATGGCCGCTCTCGCCGCGAAAACCGTCGGCGTGAGACTGGCCATTCCGCAGCACTACGCCACCTTCCCCATCCTGACCCGGGATGCCGGCGGCTGGGCGAAGGCCGTGGAGAAAGCGCACATCAAGCCTCTGGTGATGAAGCCGGGTGCAAGCATCCAGTTCAAGGGCAAGACGCTGGAGAAATAGCGACTTCAGGACGCCATGCCATGAAAGGGCCAGTCGCGCCCTTCTTCTCATTCTGCCGGCCTGCGGGCCGCTTGCCGGGGTGCGGGTCGACAAGCTCGCCGCCGCCGTCAAGAGCGGCAGTCCAGGGCTGTGGGCAGCCTATACCGGCGGCGTGCCGATGCCGGGGCATCCCCGGCTATCCGATCGGGAGATCAAGGTCATGGTCGAATGGGTCCTGAGCCAGAAACCGGTCGAGCCGCCCAAGGTGGAGGGGAGCCTTCGCCCTTGAACGCGGAGAGATCAGGACATGAAAAGGGATGATGCCGGGTATGCTGAGGGCTGGGCAGGATGCCTGTTCGCCGTGGACAAGCTGATCAACCGTTTGCGGCGCGAACTTAGGCGGCGCAGCCCGCCAAGGCTGCGCCCGAAAACGGCTTTCTAGCCTGGGCGCTACATTCCCGCGGCGATGTTTCCGCAGGACACGTAAACCTGAATTTCAGCCGCGCTCTTGTGAACGTTGATCGCCGTCCTGTCTTTCAGGATGGTTTTCAGCGAGGCGGGAATCACGGTGACGGATTTGCCGTCCTTGACCGCTTCCAGCTTCCACTTCGGCGCCTTGTCCAGCTTGTCGCAGGTTCCCAGATGGATATGCGCGGGCTGCGCAACCCCCTTGGGTCCATTGGAAAGTTCTATGACCACCCTGGTCTTGTCCCCTTCCGGCGTCAGGGTCGCCGTGCCGGTCTGACCGGAATCGTTCTGGGCATCGAGCTTGACCGTCACGACATCGTGGGCGGCCAGCGCAGCATTGGCGAACAGCCCCGAAAACAGCAGTGCCACGACCTGTTTACGCATCACTTTTCTTCCTCCTGAGGTAACGAGGATCGGTTTATAGCACCGGGCTCCAAAAAGGCAAGACGGCGAATTGCCGTCGCTGAGCGTTTCCTGTCCACAAATTTCCTTTTTTGCCGCGGGCTACAAGATCCTCATCCCCGGCGGCCTGCTGCCCGGCAAGGACAAGGGCGTGTCCATCCTGGCGGCGGCAGGGGCGTGCTGAAGATCGGCGCCACCATGGGCAGCGTGATCATCCTGTTCATGAAGCCGGAAACCGACCGCGCTCAGGCCGGCAGGCGCGCGCGCAGCACCTTGATCTGGAACAGGGTGTTGCGCTCGTCCTCCTCCAGCGCGGCGCGGATATGCCGCACCGTCGCCCGGTAGCGCGGGATGATGTTGTACTTCAGCGCGTTGACCCGCTTCTGCGTCTTGCGGCTGGCGGCGAGCAAACGCCACAGCGCGTTCTCCGCCTCGCCCAGCCGCGCCAGCGTCACCGTCAGTTCGCGCAGGCGCAAACGCGCCTCGTCGAAGCTGACATCGGTCCACATCAGTCCCACCGGCTGCAGCGGCAGCGGCTCGGCCGACACGCTGGGGTATTCCACGCCGATGCTGGAACGCGCCACCACCTTGATCGCCACCGCCGGCTTCAGCCCGACCGACGCCTGGCGCAGCATCTGCTCGCCCATGCGCATCTGCACGATGCCGAGCCAGCGGTACGCTTCGGCGAGCTCGCGCTGGGTCTGCGCGCGCAACGCACGGTATTGCGCCAGCCGCTCGTAGACCAGGCGCGTCAGCAGGTCGCGTTTCTTTTCCAGCATCTGCCGGCCCTGCTCCAGAAAGCGCGCCTGGCGGCCGACCTGCAGCAGCGCGCTTTTCGTTGGGGGGACGGAGAGGCGCTTTTTCATGGCTTCGTATGAGTGAAGGGGGAAGGGTGAAGGGGGAAGGGGGAGCGTCTTGCCGCCGTTGTACGCGAAGCGCAACCCCTTCCCCCTTGAGTGCGCAGCGCGCTCCCTTCCCCCTTCACGCCTTCCCCTTGTGGTACTTCGCCAGTTCCGCTTCCGACACGCGAATCAGCGTTTCCGGCGGCAGCATCGACAGCAGCTCCCAGGCGAGGTTGAGCGTCTCGTGGATGCTGCGGTCCTCGTCCTCGCCCTGGCCGATGAAGCGGCGCTCGAAGGCGTCGGCGAACGCCAGGGCGCGGCGGTCGGCGTCGGAGAGTTCCTCGGCGCCGATGATGGCTGCCAGTCCGCGCACCTCCAGGGCCTTGGCGTAGCTGGCGAACAGCTGGCTGGCGACGTGCGGATGATCCTCGCGGGTGAAGTTCTTGCCGATTCCGTCCTTCATCAGCCGGGAAAGCGAGGGCAGCACGGTCACCGGCGGGTACACGCCCTGGTTGGCGAGTTCGCGGCCGAGCACGATCTGGCCTTCGGTGATGTAGCCGGTGAGGTCGGGGATCGGGTGGGTGATGTCGTCGGACGGCATCGACAGCACCGGGATCAGGGTGATCGAGCCGCGCCGGTTCTTGATGCGCCCTGCCCGCTCGTAGATTTCGGCCAGATCCGAATAGAGATAGCCCGGATAGCCCTTGCGCGCCGGCACGTCGCCGCGCAGCACCGCCACTTCCCTCAAGGCTTCGGCGTAGGCGGTCATGTCGGTCATCACGACCAAAACATGGTAGTCGAGGTCGAACGCCAGGTACTCGGCGGCGGTCAGCGCGGCGCGCGGCGTCAGCAGGCGTTCGATCACCGGCTCGTCGGCGAGGTTGAGGAACATCACCACCTTGTTCAGCACGCCGGATTCCTCGAAGCTTTCCTGGAAGAAGCGCGCATCGGCATGCGACGCGCCGAAGGCGGCGAACACCACCACGAAGTCGGCAGCCTCCTCGCCCAGGAGCTTGGCCTGGCGCACGATCTGCGCCGCCACGCGGTTGTGCGGCAGGCCGCCGCCGGAGAAGATCGGCAGCTTCTGCCCGCGCGTCAGGGAATTCATGCCGTCGATGGCGGACATGCCGGTCTGGATGAATTCGCGCGGATACGCGCGCGCCGCGGGGTTGAGCGGCTCGCCGTTGATGTCGCGGCGGTCGGCGGTAATGATCGGGGGGCGGCCGTCGGCGGGCCGCCCGGAACCGTTGAACACGCGGCCGAGAATGTCGCGCGACAGCGGCAGCTTGAACGGCTCGTCCAGAAAGCGCACCCAGGTGCGCTCCAGATCGAGCGCGTCGGTGCCCTCGAACACCTCGACCAGCACCGCGTCGTCGGCCGTGCGGATGACCTGGCCGGAGCGCAGGCGGCCGGCGTGGTCGCGCAACTGCACGCGCGAGCCCGCTGCCACGCCGGGCACGCCGGCCATGACGACGAGCCCGCCCTGGGCGGAGGCGGCGGTACGGAATTCGACGTTCTTCATGGTCAGGCGCCCCCCATCGTCCGGGGCGTGGCCGTGGACGCGTATTCCAGCAGCAGCGGCTCGAAGGCTTGCGGGATCGCGGCGATTTTCGCTTTCAGCGCAGACAGGTCCTCCGAGCCGTGCTGGCTTTTCCAGCGCCGTGCCTGCGCCAGCAGCGGCATCTGGATCAGTTTGCGGGCGGGCGCGCCGAGCTTCACCAGCGTCAGGCCCTGGCGATGGATCTCCAGCAGGGCCGCCAGCAGCGCGAACTGCTTCTCCGGCGAGGCGTAGCTGTCCACTTCGTCGGTGGCCGCCTGCTGCAGCAGGCCTTCCTTGATCAGGCCGGCAGCCTCCAGCGTCCAGCGCTGCTCGCCTGACAGCGCCTCGACACCCACCAGGTTGACGATACGCTGCAGTTCCTCGGACGCGGCGAGCAGATCCAGCGCGTCCGCGCGAGCGGATTCCCAATTCGGATCAACGTGTTCCGTCCACCACTTCGCAGCCGACTTCACGTAGCCGGAGAAGCTTTCCAGCCAGTCGACCGCCGGATAATGGCGGGCGTCGGCCAGTTCCTTCGACAGCGCCCAGAAGGTCTGGATGATCTCTTTCGTGTGGCTGGTGACCGGCTCGGAGAAATCGCCGCCGGGCGGCGACACCGCGCCGATCAGCGTGACCGAGCCGTGGTCGCCGGCCAGGGTCTCCACCCGTCCGGCACGCTCGTAGAAGGCGGCCAGGCGCGAGCCGAGATAGGCCGGATAGCCCTCCTCCACCGGCATCTGGCCCAGGCGCCCGGACACTTCGCGCAAGGCCTCGGCCCAGCGGCTGGTGGAGTCGGCCACCATGACCACGTCGTAGCCCTGGTCGCGGAAATACTCGGCCAGCGTGATGCCGACGTAGATCGAGGCCTCGCGCGCCACCACCGGCATGTTGGAGGTATTCGCCACCAGCAGGGTGCGCTCCATCAGCGGGCGGCCGGTGTACGGATCCTTCAGCTCCGGCAGGGATTCGAGCACGTCGGTGAGTTCGTTGCCGCGTTCGCCGCAGCCGACGTAGATGACGATCTCGGCGTTGCACCAGCGCGCGATCTGCTGCTGCAGCATGGTCTTGCCGGCGCCGAAGGGGCCGGGAATCGCGGCCTTGCCGCCCTTCAGCAGCGGATAGAAGGTATCGAGGATGCGCTGACCGGTGATCAGCGGCGCCACGGCATGGTCGCGCTGCCTGAACGGGCGCGGCGTGCGCACCGGCCAGCGATGGAACAGATACAGTTTCTCGATGCGGCCGTCGGCGAGCCTTACCCGGCCGATCACGTCCTCAACGGTGTGGTCGCCTTCCGGCGCCAGTTCCAGCAGTTCGCCGTGCAGCAGCGGAGGCGTCAGGATGCGGTGCCGGATCGATTCGGTTTCCTGCACGGTGCCCAGCACGTCGCCCCCGGCAAGCACCGCTCCGGCGCGGCGTTGCGGATCGGGCACGAAATGCCAGCGCGTGTCGCGCGGCAACGACGGCACGGCGACGCCGCGCGCGATGCGATCGCCGCTCCGCTCCCGCATCGCCTGCAGCGGACGCTGCACGCCGTCGAAAATGCCCCCCAGCAGCCCCGGCCCGAGTTCCACCGACAGCGGCCAGCCCAGGCCGTCCGCCATCTCGCCGGGACGCAGCCCGGCGGTGTCCTCGTACAACTGCGCCAGCGCGGTGTCGCCGTCGCGACCGATGACCTCGCCCACCAGACCCATGCGCCCGACCCGCACCTGTTCGCCGAGCACGGTCCGGGGCAGTTCGAGCTTGACCAGCGGGCCGTTGATTTCGAGAATTTTGCCCATGTTTCCTATCCGTGAACGAGCGTGCCGAGGTCGGGGGCACTGGCGAACAGCCGTTCCATCGCCACGCGTGCCAGTTCGTCGGCGAGACGTGCATGACGTGCCTCGAAGGTCTGGTCGAGCCGGGCACGATTGTCCGCCATGCGCACGCGGATGCCACCCTCGCTCGGATGTCCGAGACTGGCAAGCGTGACCGTCCGCCCCGGCGCGGCGCGAGCAGCGAGTTCACTCCATGCCGGCGCCAGGCGTTTTTCGTCGTCGGGCCTGACCTCCGCCACCAGGTCGCCGGGCGGCAGCGCCTGCGCCGCCGCCGCCAGCCAGGCTTCGAGCACGCCCAGATAGCGCGCTTCGTCGTGCGCAAGTTTGCGGAAAGCGGATTTGACCTCGGACAGCGTGGATTCCGTGAGCGCCCAGCGCAGCCGGTCGAGTTCGGCCGCCAGGCGCGTTTCCGCCGCCTGCCCTTGCCGCCGCACCAGCCGCTCGGCCTCGACCTTGGCCGCGAGCACTTCGTGCTCGCCCGCCAGCTTCAGCTTTTCAGCCGACTCGGCGAGCATGCGCGTGCGTGCCGATTCGGCGTTCTGCAGGAGCTCGCGTGCCAGCGTTTCGGCCTGCTGAAGCAGCGCCTGCTCGAGTTGGGAGACCTGTGCCCCGGCTTCCATTTTTTCTCCAGATTCAAAATCTTGCGGGGCAAGATTCAAGTAGCGCAATTCAAGGACAATCTCAGCATCCAGCCTGCCTCTATTTCAGGGCTTCAGGTCCCAGGACCGCCCGCAGTACCTCGTCCACTGCCGGCGCGAAATCCTGCGGCGCGGGCAAGGGCGGCAGCTCGGTGATGACGATGCGTCCGCCCTCGTCGCGCAGGCGATTGAGCCACGGGCCGGCGGCGTGGGCCAGCGGGGTCTCGAGCAGCACCAGCGCCGCGTCGCCGCTGCGGGCCAGCTGCTCCAGCACGGTTTCCACGGTGGCGGGATCGGCATCGGCATGGACCTCGGCGCCGATGAGGCTGAAGCCGTCGGCGAGGCCGGCGCTGCCCAGCACGATCAGGCGGGCGCCGTCGAAGCGCTTGTCGCTCGCGGGCGGCATCGCCTCAGAGCTTGCCGAGCAGGAGGATCGACATGACCAGGCCGTAGATCGCGATCCCTTCGGCCAGCCCCATGTACACCAGGGTGCGACCGAACATTTCCGGCTTCTCGGCGATCACCGCCATCGCCGCGGAGCCGATCGGCCCCAGCGCCATCGCTGCGGCGATGGCCGCCAGGCCGGTCGGCAGGCCGATTCCGAGCAGGGCCAGGCCCTGCCCCAGGGTGATTTCCCGCGCCGCCGTCGCCGTCGCTTCGGCCGCCATGACCGCCTGCACGCCCATCAGCATGACACCGGCGACGCCCAGGCCGAACAGCGCCAGATTGGCGAGCAGGCCGCCCTTGAGCCAGCCTGCCGATACGCGTCGCGGCTTCAGCGTCAGCCAGAGGCCTGCGCCCAGCGTCGCTGCGACCGGCAAGCTCATCAATACGATCACCCCAATCATGTTTTCTCCTTTTTTCGGTAAACGGCAAACGGTGAGCGGCAAGCAGTGAGGCGTTCTCCGCTCACTGCTCGCCACTCACGCCTTTCCAATCCGCAACGGCACGAATTCCCTTCCATCCCCGCTGAAAAAGCGCGAGAAGCCTTCGTAGTACATCAGGCGCAGCGCCTGGATCGCCACGATGCCGCCTTCCAGCCCGATGATGACGATATTTCCCAGCACGAGCGCGATCCCATGGCCGGCCGCATCGAGGCCGTGGGCCAGGGTGAACACCGCCAGCGCCAGCGCCACGTGGTTGAGGCTGAAGGCGGCCACGCGCATGAACGACAGCGTATTCGAAAACAGGTTGATGACGGTTTCCAGCGTCTCGATGAGCGTCACCAGGATGCGTTCGCCCAGGCCGGCCCGGGCCTCGTGCCATTTGTACGCGGCCACCACGACGAGGCCCGGCCCCGCCAGCATCGCGGCGGGCCGGGCAAGATCCAGCACGCCGGCCCAGCTCGCCAGCACGCCGACGGCGCCCAGATAGAACGCCAGCCCGGCGAGGCCGGCGGAATCGAACAGGGCTTCGCCGGCGCGGCCCGCCACGCCCTTGTTGTACGCATTGGCCAGCAGCGTGAACACGATGAAGCCGATGCCGAACGCCACGGCGATCGTCAGGGCGCGTATCGGGTCGTGCAGCGGCGACAGCCAGAGCGGGTCGATCAGGTCCTCGAAGCCGAAGAAGCTGCCGTAGAGGAGGCCGAACAGCATCGACACGGCACCCGCGGCGACGCCGACCCAGGCCAGGCGGCCGAGACGCCGCGCAAACGCTGCCGCCAGCACGAGGATCGCCGCGCCGTGGCCGACATCGCCGAACATGGCGCCGAACAGCAGCAGGTAGGTGAAGGCGAACGGCAGCGCCGGATCGAACTCGCCGTAGCGCGGCACGCCGTAGCTTTTCACCAGCGGCACGAAAGGCGCAAGCCAGCCCGGATAGCGCATCAGCGAAGGTACCTCGGCGATTTCCCGGGGGGACGGCTCGCGCAGATCGAGCCAGTAACGGCCGTGAAAACGCGCGTCCAGGGTGTCGCGCAGCGCACCCAGCTGGCGCTTGGGCACCCAGCCGGCGAGCACGGCCAGTCCGCCTTTGCCACGCACGCCGGATTCTGCCGCCTCGGCCAGCGGGCGTGCCAGCGCCAGGCGCAGGCGCGCCTCGTGCAGGCGCGGGCCGAGCCGATCGCGCAGTCCGTCGCGGACCTGGCGGGCGGCGCCAAATTGTCCATCCAGCCGGACACGCTCGGCCTCCAGCCAGGCGCGGGCCGCCTGCGGGTGGGTGCGCAATTCGTCCGGCACCGGCAACTCGCGCCAGCCCGCCTGGGCCAGCAGACCGCGCACCTCGTCGTGACGGGCGCGCGGACCGGCAATCACCGCAAACACCTGTTCGCCGGCCTGGTCGAAGCGCGAAACCAGGTACCCGGTCATGGCCAGCGCCTCGGCCACCCGCCTGAGCTCCACCGCCGGCAGGCTGCCGATGTTCACCGCCAGCAGGCTGTCGGGCCGCAGCAGGTGCGCGAGATCCACATTCAAGCCTTCCAGCTTGGCCAGCGTGTCTTCGAGTGCGCCGAGGCGGCTGCGCACCTCGGCGATCCGCGCTTCGTCCTCGTGACAGGCGAGGCAGGCGGTCCAGACGTCCTTCAGCCACTGGTTCAATTCGTCCAGGTCGGCGAGCGACGGGGCTTCGGCCGCCGTGGGCAGATCCACGGGTCCGGTGTCGCCGCATGTTTCCAGCAGCTTCGCCAGCCGCGCCTCGGCTTCGAGCCAGGCTTCGCGGTAGGCGGCAGCGGGCGATTCCGCGAGCGCGTCCACCCGGCACGGCGCCGGATTGAACACGCCGAAACGGGCGAGCGTCAGCGCGGCATCCTGCGCCTCGGACGCCAGCATCAGCAACTGAATCCTCAGCAGGGGGGCGGCGCGCAGCATCAGCTCAACCCGGCGGCGGCGCGCCGCAGCGCAAGGCGAATATCGTCATCGGGCAGACCGAGATGGCGGCCGCGCAATACCGCACGGACGGCACGCAGGTCGCGTTCGCGCAGGATCAGGTAGGCAAACGCACGGGCGATCTCGGGTACGCGGGAACGCAACACCCGCAGCGCCTGCCCGGTGGCGGCGTGTTCCATGCGCGCGAACACGGCGGGGATGTCCGCCGCTCCCGGCAGTTGGGTCCGCCATGCGGCAGGCAGCGCGGCCAGCACCGCCTCCAGGCTGTCCAGGGCGGCCAGTTCCCGCAGCCGCGTGCCGGACAGGCTGTAGCGTGAGGCCACCAGCAGGTAATACACCTGCGCCGGCGGCAACCCGTAGTTGAAGCGGTAGCGCAACAGCCACACCAGGTTGATGCGGTCGACGAGGTTGGCCATGAGGCCGCGGAACGGCGCGCCCAGCGTGTCTTCCAGCGGCTGGGCGCGCTGCACCAGGCCTTCGTAATAGCCGCGATCCAGCGCCGCATCCAGGCTGAACGGATCGTGGCTCTGCTCGAACGCGCGCCGGGCGCGGCGGACGATGCCGGCGTAGGGGCCGGCTTCCAGGCGGCGCAACAGCTCGCCGGCATCCTCGGCATGCGCCAGGTCCTGGTTGTCCAGCCGGCCGAAGCTTCCCATCGGGATCAGCCGGGCGAGGATGGCTGCCGGGCGTTCGTCCGTCATCTTGCCGCGCAGCAGGGTCTTCACGTTGGACATCTCGAAGCGCGCCGTCCAGAAGTCGAGGAAGGCACGCGCATCGCCGGTCAAAGGCCGGATCAGCACGCGCGTCTCGTCGAGAATCTGGCCGATGATGCGCTGCTCCAGCGATCGGGGATACGGTGTGCCGCCTGTCCTGTCGTAGCCCGTCGCCAGTTGCGGCAGGCCACGCCCGGTCAGGCGCTCCGCCACCGCGCCGTCCGGCATTTCGATCAGCGCTTCCAGCGCATCGTCCGTCCACAGCCGGCCGGAAAACAAGGTGACGCGGGTATCAAGGTAGGCGGACATGGCGGCTGGGCAGCGCGATTCGCGGATTTCCCTCTCCCGTCAGGGGCGGGGAACCCTCATGCGGTCGGATCGAGCAACAGGGTCAGCGCCGCATCCACGGCTTCGGATTCGTGGCGGGCGGCCAGTTCGCGCAGCATGCGCTGGCGCTCGCCGTATTTGCGCGACAGTTCGGCCACCGCCTGGTCGGCGCGTCCCCGTGCCTCGTGCAGGTAAGGCGCCCGCAGTTCGGCCCGGCCGGCGTCGAAACGCGCCTCGGCGTCACGCACGGCAGCCAGCGCGTCGTCCATCATGCGCTGGCGTTCCCGGCTGGCGTCGTCGATCACCGCCTGCGCGCGGGCTTCGGCGTCCAGCAGTCTTTGCAGGGGCTCGTCCATCTGATTCGCGGCCTTCAGCTCAATGGATCAATTGCGCCCGGCGCGCAAAGCGGTTTACGCAAGGACCAGCAGCGCCGCGCCGGCGGCGGCGATGCCGGTGCCGGCCATCCGCGCCGTGCGGCGGCCGGTCAGGCTGCCGGCGATGCCCACGCCATGCAGGCCCAGCGTGGCCAGCACGAAGCCCAGGGCGTAAAGCGCAGGCGACGCGGCCTGCGGCATTTCCAGTCCGTGGGCATAGCCGTGAAAAAGCGCGAACACGCCGGCAATCGTCATGCCGGCCGTTACCGACGCCGGGTACCGCGTGGCGACGAGCAGCCCCAGCAGCAGCACCGACAGCGCGATGCCCGTCTCGACATGCGGCAGCACCCCGCCCGACCAGGCCAGCGCCCCGCCCAGTCCCATCGCGCCGACAAACGCGGCCGGCACCGCCCACAGGGCCCGCCCGCCCAGTTGCGCCGCCCACAGGCCGATCGCGATCATGGCGAACAGGTGATCCACCCCCATGAACGGATGGGCCAGGCCGCCGGCGAAACCGGTCGGGGTGTGGCCGGGATGCGCATAGGCCGTCCCGGCAAACAGGCAGAGGGATACCAGGGCGATCGCGCGGGCATGTTTCATCGGGTTCATTGCATGTTCTCCACGTTCAACATCATCTCAGCAAACGGCTTCGGAAAATCATTTGATCTTCACCTGCACCAGCTCTTCGCCTTCCGGGTCGGTCACGTGCACGGCGCAGGCGATGCAGGGGTCGAAGGAATGAATGGTGCGCAGGATCTCGATCGGCTGCTTCGGGTCGTGCATCACATGGTTGTCCTGCAGCGCCGCCTCGTAGGCGCCCGGCTGGCCCTGCGTGTCGCGCGGGCCGGCGTTCCAGGTGCTGGGCACCACCGCCTGGTAGTTGCTGATCCTGCCGTCGTCGACGACGAGCCAGTGGGAGAGGCCGCCGCGCGGCGCTTCCGTCAGGCCGACGCCCTGCATGTGCCTGGGCCAGGTCGAGGGTTCCCAGTACTGCTCGTTGAAGGTTCGGACGTCGCCGGCCTTGATGTTGGCGATGAGCTGGTCGTACCAGCCCTGCATGGCGTCGGCCAGGATCTTCGATTCCAGCGTCCGCGCGGCGGTACGGCCCAGCGTCGAGAACAGCGCATCCGCCGGCACGTCCAGGGTCTTCAGCGTATGGCCCACCAGTTCCTTGGCCTGGGCGTTGCCGCTGGCGTACAGCATCAGCACGCGGGCGAGCGGGCCGACCTCCATGGACTTGCCCTGCCAGCGCGGCGATTTCAGCCAGGAATATTTCTTGTCGACGTCGAGCTGTTCGTACGGCGGCTTCGGCCCGGTGTAGTTGAGTTCGGTCTCGCCCTTGAACGGATGCAGCCCTTGTCCGTCGCCCTGGCTGTACTTGTACCAGGAGTGGCTGACGAATTCCTGGATCTCGGTGTCCGAATCGAGGTCGATGGGATGGATTTTGGAGAGGTCGCGATTGAGGATGACGCCGCGCGGAATCAGATAGGAGTCGGTATCCCAGAAACCTTTCGAGGGCAGGTCGCCGAACGACAGGAAGTTGCCGAGGCCTTCTCCCCGCCCGGCCCAGTCCCTGTAGAAACCGGCGATGGCCAGCGTGTCCGGCACGTAGACCTGGTCGACGAATTCGCGCATCTGCCGGATGACGTTCTGGATCGTCTGCAGCCCCACCTCGTTGAGTGCGGTGCCGCCCTGGCCGCCGTGGAAATGCGGCCCCTTGCCCTGGCCCGCGCCCGTCTGCACCGAGATGGCCGAGGGCACGCCGCCCACCACGAAATTGGGATGCGGATTCTTGCCGCCGAGGATGGTGTGCAGCTTGACCACGTCGCGCTGCCAGGCGAGCGCATCGAGGTAGTGCGCCACCGCCATCAGGTTGGCTTCGGGCGGCAGCTTGTAGGCGGGGTGGCCCCAGTAGGCGTTGGCGAAGATGCCGAGCTGGCCCTGCTCGACGAAGGTCTTCACCTTCTTCTGCACGTCGGCGAAGTAGCCCGGCGACGACTTCGAATAGCCGGAGATCGATTGCGCCAGCGTCGAGGTGGCCCTGGGATCGGCCTTGAGCGCCGACACCACGTCGACCCAGTCGAGCGCGTGCAGGTGATAGAAATGCATCACGTGGTCGTGCACGAACTGCGCGGCAATCATCAGGTTGCGGATCAGCTCGGCGTTCTGCGGAAGGCTGTAGCCGGGGACGGCGCGATGCAGCGCGTCTTCCACCGAGCGCACCGAGGCGATGCCGTGCACCAGGGTGCAGACGCCGCAGATGCGCTGGGCGAAGGCCCAGGCGTCGCGCGGGTCGCGCCCGCGCAGGATGATCTCGATGCCGCGCACCATGGTGCCTGCCGAATACGCATGGGTGATCCTGCCGCTGGCGTCGGTTTCGGCCTCGATGCGCAGGTGCCCCTCGATGCGCGTGATGGGGTCGACGACGACGCGTTGTGCTGTGGTCATGTATTCAGTCCTTTAGAGTCTGTTGATACTAACTTCCACATCTGCGGCGAGCCGATTCGGGTGCAGCCCGCGAAGCGGGACGCGCCGCTGTGTGAACACAGCTAGCGGCCTGCGACAAAGGGATGGGCCCGAATCGGCTCGCCCCTCCGGGTTGCCACGAGAAAGCGTGTCTGCTGCGTTGCGTTGCTTGGCAAGGGAAGGCCCTTGCCGGCGCACCGCGCCTTGCATCCATCGCTTTCTCATGGCAACGCAGACGCGGAATTAGCATCAACAGGCTCTAAGTGTTCCGCCAGCAACTCGGTCAGGCCGAGCAGTTTGGTATTCATTTCGTAATGGTCGAAGCCTTCCTCGATCGTGATGCGGCAGTTGGCGCAGAACGTCACCATGGTGTCGACGCCCGCCTCCTCGATCTGGCGCTTCTTGATCTTGAACGCCTTGGCGCGCAGCGCTTCCGCTGCCTCGGTATGGATCGCGGAGGCCCCGCCGCCTCCGCCGCAGCACCAGTTCAGCTTCTGCTTGTCGGCGGTCGGAATGTAGTTCTCCGCGACCTGCCGGATCAGTGGCTCGGGTGCCTGGAGCACGCCGCCGCGGCGCACGATCTGGCAGGGGTCGTGCAGGATGAGCGGATCCTTCAGCTTGTCCTTCATCTTCAGCACGCCCTTCTGGCGCAGCTCGTCGAGCAGCTCCAGCACGTGGACGACCTCGAAGCCGAAGGGCCGGCCGACCAGGTTGGGGCCCTCCCAGCGGATCGCCATGTAGGCATGGCCGCATTCGGGCGACAGCACCTTCTTCACCTTCAGCTTCTCGGCGGCGTCGACGATGCGCGAGACGATCACCTTCGCCAGGTCCGAGTTGCCGATCTGGATGCCGGCGTTGGTCGCCTCGTAGGCGTCGGACGCGAGCGTGTAGCTGATGCCCGCCTTGTGGAAGATCCGGGCGATCGCCTCGATGTATTCCGGATAGTTGACGATCTCCATCGACGACAGCAGCACCAGATAGTCGGCACCGGCCTGGTCGACGGGGATCTTCAGGCCGGTGACTTCTTCGGCGTGCTTGAGGACATGGGCGACCGCCGGCCATTTCAGGCCCATCGGCCCGCCGGTCTCGACGGTGCGCTTGGTCGCGTTCCGGATGCCGTCGGGCACGTGGCCGGACACCGCCATGCCTTCCCTTAATTTGCGCACCATGTAGACGAGGTCGTTGCCCACCGGACAGACCAGCGAGCAGCGGCCGCACAGCGTGCAGCTGTCGTACACCAGTTCCTGCCACTCGTCGAGCTCGGCATCGGTCACCGCCTTCGACAGGCCGACCCGCTTCTTCAGCCGCCCGAGCAGCGTGTATTCCTGCTCGTAGACACGGCGCAGCGGCTCGAGTTTGTGGATCGGCGTGTACTTGGGATCACCGGTTTCGGTGTAGAACAGGCAGGCTTCGGCGCACAGGCCGCAGTGCACGCAGCTGCTGAAATAACTGGCGATGGGGGCGTCGATGACTTCCCTGAGGGCATGGATGCCTTTTTCGAGTGAAGCGCTCATACTGCTCCCTCCTTGAATAGTTCAATTATTCCGGGGCTATCGTGTCGGTCGCTACCGGCTTTGGCTTCGGCCGCCACTACGTGGCTTAACTTGCCTATGCAAGGTAGCCTGCGCCGAAACTTCGTTTTCGCGGCCGGTCGCATCCCCGCCTGGCGGGGCCCCTGCTCCCTGCTCATACCGGCACCCCCTTGTGCGCGTTGACCTTTCCGTTGTACCAGCGCGAGCCGAACAGCGTGAAGCCATGGAGAAGCTTGCTGAAAGGCAGCACCACGAGGAGGATTTCCGCGGAGAGGATGTGCAGCGCCAGCATCTGGGTATAGGGCAACAGCAGGTGCTGCGTCGCCATCCAGCCCGTCAGCACCGGCAGGAAGGTCACCGCCCAGGTGAACCAGTCCTCGAAGGTGCTGAGGAAGCGCTTGACCGGCTTGTTGATGCGGTCTGCCAGCACCACCACCATCGCCGCCATCGTCACCACGGCTGCCAGTCCGATGAACTGCGAGGGCAACGCGGGCCACGACAGGCCGACAAGGTTCTTGATCAGCAGGATGTGCGGGGCGCCCAGGAATACGATGATCGCCAGCCCGGCGTGGAAGATGTAGCCGCCGATGTAGCTCACCGGCGAGCGCTTCAGCATGCCGGGCAGCGGCAGCGAGCGCCGGAACACGGTATGGAAGCCGGACGCGCCCGCCGCGTGGCGTGGCGCGGCGAGATCCTTCCTGCGGCCGAGCGTATAGATTTCGATCAGGCGCCACAGCACGCCCAGGAGGAAGATGCCGATGGCGATGTTGAGGCCTGGCCCGCGTACCCAGGTCAGAAATTGCAGATCGGTCATGGTCATTTCTCCAGATCGGCCAGCGTGGTCGTCTCATGCGACGCCCTGGCGGCGCTCTTCTTGGCCCGGTTGGCAAAGCTCACTGCCACGCCCGCTCCCGCGCCGACCACCGCTGCGGCTGCGGCGAACTTGAGCGGGTCGGCCGGCGCCGACAGCGCCTTGTAGAAGCCGCCGCCATCCCAGAAATCGGGTTCGGAGCAGCCCAGGCAGCCGTGACCCGATTCCACCGGCCACGAGGTGCCGCCGTTCCACTTCACCGTGGCGCAGGCGTTGTGGGTCACCGGCCCCTTGCAGCCGAGTTCGAACAGGCACCAGCCCTGGCGTGCGCCTTCGTCGTCGAAGGTCCTGGCGAATTTGCCCTGGTCGTAGAACGGGCGGCGGTAGCAGCGGTCGTGGATGGTATCGCCGTAGAAGGACTTGGGCCGGCCCTTGTCGTCGAGCGCCGGCAGGCTGCCGAAGGTGAGGTAATGCGCCAGCACGCCGGTCATCACCACCGGGATCGGCGGGCAGCCCGGAATGTTGACGATGGGCTTGTCCTTGACGATATCGGACACCGACACCGCGCCGGTCGGATTCGGGTTGGCTTTCGGAATGCCGCCGTAGGACGCGCAGGAGCCCATGGCGACGATGGCGGCGCAGCCTGCTGCGGCTTCCTTCAGGATGTCCACGTTGGAGCGGCCGCCGATGCAGGAGTAGGCGCCGTCCATTTTCAACGGGATCGAGCCGTCGACGATCAGCAGATACTTGCCGGCGTTCTCCTTCATCGCGTTTGCGCGGGCTGCCTCGGCCTGGTGGCCGGCCGCGGCCATCAGCGTCTCCTGGTAGTCCAGCGAGATCATGTCGAAGATCATGCCTTCGATGGTCGGCGAGTGCGAACGCGTGATCGATTCGGTGCAGCCGGTGCATTCCTGGAACGGCAGCCAGATCACCGATGGCCGCCGGGCGGCGGCCATCGCCTCGGCCATGGCACGTCCCGCCGTCGGAGGCAGCGCCATCATCGAGGCCAGCGTCGCGCAGTACTTGAGGAAGGTACGGCGGGTGATGCCCTGCCGCGCGAGTGTGTCGATCAACGGACCCTGCATGGTGCGTGCCTCCCCTGACGTAAAACACCGGGCGAATGGTGCTCAACCCACTTTAGAGATCGGAAATCATGAACTCAAGCTGTTCCTGTCCGATGGCCACATCCCGGGGATGGGCCTTGACCAGTTCGGGAACGAACGTCACTTCGATGAACTGCGAGGTCACCGCGCCCTGCTCGTTGCGATGCGTGATCCACCATACGCCGGGACAACCCGTTTCGTTCAGCGTGGATTCGCCGTTGGCCTGCAGGGCGACGGCAATCTCGCCGCTGCCGAGCTTGTCGTGCAGCCAGTCGAGATCGGCGGGTGTCAGCGGCAAGGCGGACAGATCGATGGCGGACGGTTCGCCGGTATCCAGCAGGCGGCGCACCTGCTCGAGCAGCTCGCGCAGCAGCGGCGGCGCGTTGCCGGTCAGGCCGGGTTCGCCGGACGGCGCGTTGACGACGTGGATGGGAATGGCGTCAAGCGACATGCCGCCATTCCCGGATCAGGTCATGGATCGCCGTGCAGGCGGGGGCTATGGCGGCGGCGACGGCAGGGGTCGGCGTCTCGCCCCAGTCGATGGTCTGCGGCTGGATCGCCAGCATGGCGCGCCTTTCGGGCCAGTGGCCGGCCAGGATCGCGATGGCGCGCAGATCGGTCAGCCCCACTTCATGCACCGAGGCCTTGCGATTGCTCATCAGGAATGCGTCCATCTCCTCCCCCTCCAGCAGGGTCCAGACGCCCGGTTCCGATTTGATGTTGGCCGCATCGACGACGATCAGCGCATCGGCGTCCTCGATCGGCCCGGCCAGGGTGAACGACAGCGTGCCGCCATCGAGCAGGGTCACATCGGGCCAGTTCGCCAGCTCGGGTTCGAGTGCCTGCAGCACGTGGATGCCGATGCCTTCGTCGGTGAGCAGGGTGTTGCCGATGCCGAGCACGAGCGTTTTCATCAATTCAATCTAGCAGCCTGAAATTAGAATAACAACCAACTAATTCGCTCAAGATTCTGATTCAGAATCACTATCCCGTGATATTCGAATTCATCCCGTCTCGCGCCAATCACTTATACTGATTTCAGTGTGGTTTCCGATTGCCGCCCATGTGTCTCGCCATCCCGATGCAGATCGAATCGATCGAGGGCTTCACCGCCCGCTGCCAGGCCAAGGGCGTGTGGCGCGACGTCAGCCTGTTCATGATGCAGGACGCGCCGCCCGCGGTCGGCGACTTCGTCATGGTTCACGTCGGCTACGCCATCCAGAAAATCGCCGAGTCGGACGCCCGCACGACCTGGGCGTTGCTCGACCAGATCCTGGAGGAAAGCGGTGCATGAACTCGCCGTCGCGCAGGCGCTGGTCGAACAGGTGGACGCCGTGATCGGCCAACATCAGGCCAGCTGCGCCACAGCCATCCGCGTGCGCATCGGCCCGCTCGCCGGTGTGGTGCCTGAACTTCTCGCCACCGCATTTCCGCTTGCCGCCGCCGGCAGCCGCATGGAACACGCCGCACTCGAATTCACCCACGCGCCGATCCAGGTGCGCTGCCAGACCTGCGGCGCGGAAACCGAAGCCGCGATGAACCGCCTGCTCTGCGGCGCCTGCGGCGACTGGCACACCCGGATCATCTCCGGCGACGAGTTGCTGCTCGAAAGCGTCGAACTGGAAATGGATACTCCTCACTCCTTACCCCTAACCCCTCACCCACAAAATGTGTGACACCTGCGGCTGCAACCTCACCCCCGGCAACCAGCACCTCGCGTTCAAGCCCGTCGCCCGGGGCACGACCGCGGTATCCGTGCTGAAAGGCCTGCTGGCGAAGAACGACGACCAGGCCGGCCACAACCGCGCGCACTTCGACCGCCGCGGCATCCTCGCGATCAACCTGATGTCCTCCCCCGGCTCCGGCAAGACCGCGCTGCTCGAAGCCACCCTCACTGCACTGAAAAATGAATTGACCTGCGCCGTGATCGAGGGCGACCTCGAGACCGAGAACGACGCCGAGCGCATCCGTGCCAAGGGCGTGCAGGCATACCAGATCGTCACCGGCACCGCCTGCCATCTCGACGCCCATCTGGTGCACGACGCGCTGCATCACATGACGCTCGACGGCATCGACCTCCTGTTCATCGAGAACGTCGGCAACCTGGTCTGCCCCGCCAGCTTCGACCTCGGCCAGCATCTCAACGTCACCCTGCTCTCGGTCACCGAGGGCGACGACAAGCCGGCCAAGTACCCGGTGATGTTCCGCGCCGCCGACGCCATGCTGCTGACCAAGACCGACCTCCTGGCCGTGCTCGACGACTTCGATCCGGACAAGGCCGAGGCGCACTTGCGCAAGCTCGCCAACCCGGCGCCGGTGATGCGCTTGTCCGCCAGAAAGGATCTGGGCATGGACGCCTGGCTGACCTGGCTGCGCGATCAGCTTGCCGCCCAGCGGGCACGGGTCGCCATCGGCCAGTCGCGTCGCCCGGCGATCCAGGGCGACGGCATGAAATACCACAGCGTCACCGCCTGATGATCGAGGCCCGCGCCTGGCTGGATAAAATCCACGCCCTCGACTTCGACCGCACGGTCAAGATCATGAACGTGTGCGGCGGCCACGAGCGCTCGATCACCCACGCCGGCCTGCGCGGCGCGCTGCCGAAGTGGCTCGAACTGGTGCCGGGACCCGGCTGCCCGGTGTGCGTGTGCCCGGAGGAGGACGTCTACCAGGCGATCCAGCTGGCATTGCTGGACAAGGTCATCCTGGTCGCCTTCGGCGACATGCTGCGGGTGCCGGTCAACGTGAAGAAGGGCGAGGTGCGCTCGCTCGCCGAGGCGCAGGCCGCCGGCGCCGACGTGCGGCCGATCGCCAGCCCGCTCGATGCGCGCAGGATCGCCCGGCAAAATCCCGGCCGCCCGGTGGTGTTCTTCGCCGCCGGCTTCGAAACCACCACCGCGCCGGTGGCGGCGATGCTGGCGGAAGGCATCCCGGACAATCTTTCCATCCTGCTGTCCGGCCGCCTGACCTGGCCGGCGGTGGCGATGCTGCTCGACTCCGGTGCCCCCGGCTTCGACGCGCTGGTCGCGCCCGGCCACGTCTCCACCGTGATGGGGCCGGAAGAATGGCGCTTCGTGGTGGACAAGCACGAGATTCCCGCCGCGGTCGCCGGCTTCGCGCCGGAATCGCTGCTGGCGTCGTTCTATTCCGTGCTGCGCCAGTTGAAAACCGGCGAGCGCTTCCTCGACAACTGCTACCGCGAAGTCGCCCATCCCGGCGGCAACCCGACCGGCCGCCGCCTGCTCGATCAAACCCTCGCCATCGTCGACGCCAACTGGCGCGGCATCGGCATCATTCCCCAGTCGGGCTATGCGCTGAAGCCCGCCTACGCGAAACACGACGCGCGCCTGCTGTTCGCCGACCACGCCGACCCCGGCCGCCGTCGCGCCGGCGAGATGCCGCCCGGCTGCGACTGCGCGCAGGTCGTGCTGGGCAGGATCTACCCCAGCCAGTGCCGCATCTACGGCCGTGCCTGTACGCCCAGAAACCCGGTCGGCCCCTGCATGGTGTCGGACGAAGGCGCCTGCCGCATCTGGTGGGCCGGCGGCGTGCGCGTAGCCGTCGATGCCTGAGCGCGCAGCCCGGCACATCACGATCGGCGGGCGGGTACAGAGCGTGGGCTTCCGGCCCTTCGTCTACCGGCTCGCGCATCGGCACGGCATCACCGGCTGGGTGCGCAACATCGACGGGGCGGTGGAAATCCACGCCGAAGGTACGCCAGCACAACTCCAGGATTTCAGCGATGGACTGCTGAAGGAAGCGCCGCCCTTGTCCGCCCCCGGTCCGCTTGCCGTCACGGCCTGCGAACCTGAACACGCCGCGGCGTTTTCCATCCTCGACAGCGCGGCAACGAATCAGGTAGATATTCACCTGCCACCCGACGGCTTCGTCTGCGCCGACTGCCTCGCCGAACTGCACGACCCGGCCAACCGCCGCCACCGCTACCCCTTCATCAACTGCACCCAGTGCGGCCCGCGCTACACGCTGATCACCGCCCTGCCCTACGACCGCCCCAACACGGCGATGCGCGACTTCGCGCTGTGCCCGGACTGCCGGCGCGAATACGAAAACCCGCTCGACCGCCGCTTTCACGCCGAGCCGATCGCCTGCCCGGTATGCGGTCCGCATCTGCAATTCGTCTCGGGCGAGGAAGTCCGCAACGGCGACGAAGCCGCGCTTGCCGCTGCCGTCGCCGCCTTGCGCGCGGGAAAGATCGTCGCGGTGAAAGGCGTCGGCGGCTATCACCTGCTGTGCGATGCCGCCAGCGACGCGGCTGTTTCGACGCTGCGCGCGCGTAAACCGCGCCCGGCCAAACCGCTGGCGGTGATGTTCCGCAATCCCGGCGCGCTGCGCCGTGCAGTACACCTCGCGCCGGAGGTCGAAGACTTTCTCGCATCGCCCGAGCGTCCCATCGTGCTGCTGCCGAAACGCGCCGATACCGGTCTGTCCGGACTCATCGCGCCCGGCCTCGCGGAAATCGGCTGCCTCCTGCCCTACTCGCCGCTGCACGACCTGCTGCTGAACGATTTCGGCGGCCCGCTCGTGGCCACTTCCGGCAATCTTTCCGGCGAGCCGGTGCTGACCGGCAACCTCGAGGCACAGGCCCGCCTCGCCCCCATCGCCGATGCCTTCCTGCATCACGGCCGGCCCATCGTGCGCCCGGCCGACGACCCGGTGTATCGCGTCATCGCCGGCGCGCCGCGGCCGCTGCGCCTGGGGCGCGGCAACGCGCCGCTGGAACGCGAGTTGCCCGCCGCCCTGCCCGAACCCGTGCTGGCGCTCGGCAGCCACATGAAGAACACGCTCTGCCTCGCCTGGGGATCGCGCGCCGTCGTCTCGCCGCACATCGGCGAACTCGACACGCCGCGCAGCCTCGACACGCTGGCGCAGGTGGCGGCCGACCTGCAGCGGCTCTACCAGGTACAGGCGACGCGCCTGATCGTCGACCGCCATCCCGGCTACGGCACCCGGCGTTACGCCCGCGATAGCGGATTGAAATTGTTCGAGGTCTGGCATCACCACGCGCACGCTTCGGCACTGGCGTGGGAGTTTCCGGAGCGCCCTGAATGGATCGTGTTCGCCTGGGACGGCGCCGGCCTCGGCGAGGACGGCACGCTGTGGGGCGGCGAAGCCTTCACCGGCGCGCCCGGCCGCTGGCAACACGCCGCCGCGTTCCGCCGCTTCCGCCTGCCCGGCGGCGACAAGGCCGGGCGCGAGCCGTGGCGCGCCGCCGCGGCGCTGCTGTGGGAAACGGGGCAGTCTGCGCCCTTCGCACCCGAGCCGCTGCATCAGGCATGGTCGCACCGGCTCAACAGCCCGGCGAGTTCGGCGGCCGGCCGCCTGTTCGACGCCGCCGCAGCCCTGTGCGGAATCTGCACGCACGCAAGTTTCGAGGGCGAAGGCCCGATGCGGCTGGAAGCGGAAGCGTCGCCTGCTGGCGGCCATGTCGTCGACCTGCCGCTGCAACGCGATGCATCCGGCGTGTGGCGCAGCGACTGGGCGCCGCTGCTGCCCATGCTCACCGACAACACGCGCCCGGTGGCCGAACGCGCGGCCGCCTTTCATCTCAGTCTGGCGCAGGCGCTGGTCGATCAGGCGCGGCAGCTGCGCGCGCAAACCGGCATCCGCGCCGTCGGCCTCACCGGCGGCGTGTTCCAGAACCGCGTGCTTGCCGAAGCCGCGATCGGCCGGCTCGAGGCGGCGGGATTCGCTGTGCATCTGCCGCAGCGTATCCCGGTCAACGATGCCGGGTTAAGCTTCGGCCAGGTCATCGAATTTATTCACCCATAAAAACCCATGGACGACACCCGCATTCTACTTGCGCACGGCAACGGCGGCCGCCTGATGCGCGAGCTCATCACCGAGATCTTTGCCCGCCATCTCGGCAACCCGCTGCTCGATACCGACGCCGACGCCGTCACGCTGCCGCACATGGACGGCGACGTCATGGTCACCACCGACGGCTTCACCGTCGAGCCGCTCGAATTCCCCGGCGGCGACATCGGCTCGCTGGCCGTGCACGGCGTGGTCAACGACCTGGCGGTGGCGGGTGCCGACCCGCTCTATTTCACCGTGTCCGCGCTCATCGAGGAAGGGCTGGAAATCAGCGCGCTCGACCGCTACATCACGAGCTTCGCGCGTGCTGCGCGGCAGAACCGCGTTGCGGTAGTGGCCGGCGACACCAAGGTGGTGCGCCGCGGCGAAGGCAGCGGCCTGTATCTGTCGGTCACCGGCATCGGCGTCAAGCGCGCGGCCACCCGCCTCGCCATGGACCGCATCGCGCCGGACGACGTGGTGCTGGTGTCCGGCCCGGTCGGCGATCACGGCATTGCGGTGATGCTGGCGCGCGAGCAGTTCGGTCTCTCCGGCGAGCTGCGCTCCGATTCGGCCTCGGTCCTGCCGCTGACGCGCGCGGTACGCAATTTTCCCGATCTCAAGTTCATGCGCGACCCGACGCGCGGCGGCCTCGCCACCGTCGCGCACGAAATCGCGCGCGCCAGCGGCCACAGCGTCACGCTCGAGCAGAATGCGGTACCGCTGCGGCCGGAAGTCGTGTCGGTCTGCGAGATGCTGGGCTACGACCCCTACTTCCTGGCGTGCGAAGGCCGCGTCGTCGCCGTCGCCGATCCCTTTGCCGCCGGCGAAGTGCTCGCCCGCTGGCGCGCCCTGCCCGAAGGTCGCGACGCCTGCATCATCGGCCGCATCGAACTGGGCGGCGGGCGCGTGATACTGGAAACCGGCCTTGGCGGCCGCCGCGTCATCGACGAACTGGAGGACGACCCGCTGCCGCGAATCTGTTGATTTGCCAGACCGTTCTTGAGTCATCCCCGGGCTTGCCTGGTGCCAAATGGAACGGCCTGGTCCGCATTCGGGGCGCAAAGCAGCGAGACGGAGGGATCGATCATTCGCCGGCAAAGCGGCGTTGCGGACGCGCAATCCGGCACGGATAAGGCCGGATTGCCTGAATGATCTGACGTCAGCGTGCGGGTTCCGCCACGAAAATCTCGACGCGGCGGTTCTTCGCACGACCTGCCGCCGTGTTGTTGTCGGCGACCGGTTCGTGCGATCCGCGGCCATCGATCGCGATGCGGCTTGCCGCCACCCCGCGGGCCACAAGGTAATCGCGCGTCGCGGCGGCGCGATTGACCGAAAGCGGATTATTGATCGCATCCGTGCCTGTGCTGTCCGTGTGGCCGATGATGGTCACCGTCGTCACCGGGTTCTGGTTCAGGGTAGTAGCGAAGCGATCGAGGATCGGACGCAGGTTCGGCTTGATGTCGTAGCGGCCCGTGTCAAAGGACACATCGCTCGGGATGTCCAGCTTGAGCCGGTTGTCGGCGGTCTGGCTTACGCTCACGCCGGTTCCCTGCGTAGCCTGCTCCATCGCCTTCTTCTGCTCCTCCATGTGCCTGGACCACAGATAGCCGCCCCCCGCACCCACTGCCGCACCGATCGCCGCGCCGGTCGCGGCGCTCTTGCCGCCGCCCGTCGCTCCGCCGATTACCGCTCCGGCAACGGCGCCGATCGCCGCGCCCGTGCCGGTGGTCTTTTGCGTTTCGGTCATGTTGGCGCAGCCGGAAAGACCGCTGAGGCCGATTGCGATGGAGCTTAGAGAACCAATGATTCTTTTCATGAGGCAACCCCAATTCGTTAAAAACAGGCTCATTGTAGGCAAGCGTGCAAGGCTTGTGCGTTTTCTTCGCCGGCAGCGCCGTTCAGGGATAACCCGGCCGCCGTCCGAAACGGGCCGACCGCTGCCCGGCAGGCAAGCCGCGGCCGCCTGCCCTTTCAGGTCAAGTCGGTGTTACCCCCCAACTACTTGCGGACAGTCGCCTCGCGCTGCCGCTCATGCGACACCAGTTTCGCCAGTTCGGTCATCTCTTCCGCCAGCAGGCCGAGCAAATCGTCCAGCGTGAGGATGCCGACGAGCGCGCCCGCACCATCGACCACCGGCATGCGCCGCACGCCCTTGTCGCGCATGTAGCGCAGCGCCTCGAACAGGCCTTCGCCTTCGCGCACGGTCGCCACCTCCGGCCCCATGATGTCGCCCACCTTGAGCGCCTCGGGGTTCACGGCGGCCGCCACCACTTCCACCACGATGTCGCGGTCGGTGACGATGCCGACCGGGTGCTTGTGGCCGTCCCTTTCCTCGACCACGACCAGATCGCCGACGTGATGGCTGCGCATCAGGCGCGCGGCATCGGTCACGGGCAGCGCTTTTTCCGCGATCACGACTTCGCGGTTGCAGAGTTCGCCGACTGACATGATGTTCTCCTCATTTTCAAAGCCCGCTTTCATTGAAGAGCGCGGGCTCCGAAAAAGCAAGGCTGTCAGGGCCGGGCCTGGCGCCGGCAGCGGTCCGCCCATACTGCCGCTTCCACCCGTGAACGCAGGTTCAGCTTCTTCAGCAGATGCTTGACGTGGACTTTCACGGTGCCTTCGGCGATGCCCATGTCGCGGGCGATCAGCTTGTTGCTCTTGCCGTCGATCAGGTGTTCGAGGATCCGGTTTTCCTGCTCGGTCAGCCCCGCTTCGGCGAGGCTGGTGGGGCGGCTCTTTTCGCGCAGCGACGCGACAAGCAGCTGCGTGAGGCGCTCGCTGATGGTGATCTTGCCGCGCGCGGCCTCGCCCAGCTGCTGCATCAGGTCTTCCGGCTCCATGTCCTTCAGCAGATAGCCGTCGGCCCCGGCCTGCAGCGCGGCCATCAGGTCATCCGCCTGGTCGGAGACGGTGAGCATGATGACCCGGGAATCGAGGCCGTCGTCCTTGATCGTCTTCAGCACGTCGACGCCGTTCATGTCCTTCATGTTCAGGTCGAGCAGAATCATGTCGGGACGCAGGCGCTGCGCAAGCAGGATGCCCTCCCTGCCGCTGGCGGCTTCGCCGACGAAGCGGAATTCGGGTGCGGCATGGATCAGCTGGATCACGCCCTTGCGGAACAGCGGATGGTCGTCGACGACCAGGATGGTCTGGGGATCGGGCTGGCTCATGGGCGGGTGGAAAGTTGAACGGGATGAATGGGAAGGGTGTCGCGCCGGATGCTCGGCATGAAGTGCAGGGTGACGCGGGTGCCGAAGGCGGGCAGTTTCTCGACGCTCAACTGGCCGCCCAGGTTTCGTGCCCGCTCTTCCATGATTGTCATGCCGTAGTGATGCGCGCCCGCCGGCCGATGGACGCCGATGCCGTCGTCGGTCACGATGGCCGACACCGATCCGTCGCTGTTGCATGCCACCCTGACTTCCGCCTGCCGCGCCTGGGCGTGGTTGAGCACGTTGGAGAGTGCCTCGCGCACGATTTGCAGGGTGTGGATTTCCTCGTTGGAGGTGAGCGTGCAGCCTGCCAGATGCGCCTCCAGGGTGATCGGAATGCCGCCGCGGCCCGAGAATTCGGCGACGGTGGCCTGCAGCGCGGCGGCCAGCCCCTCGCCCTCGATGCGCAGGCGGAAGGTGGTGAGCAGCTCGCGCAGCTGGCGGTAGGCGCTGTTGAGGCCTTCGCGCAACTCGGCCAGCACTTCGGCGGCTTCGCTGCCTGCGTCCGGGCGCTCGATGAGGGGCTTCAGCCGGCTGACCTGGATTTTCATGTAGGCGAGCGACTGCGCCAGCGAATCGTGCAGTTCGCGCGCCAGTGCGGCGCGTTCCTCCAGCAGCGACAGCCGGTGGCTCTGCTCGGTGCGCCGGGCGGTGCCGATGGCGATGCCGATGTGGCGCGACAGCGCCTCCAGCAACTGCGTCTGCCAGGGCGCCAGATCCCTGCCCGGCGGCATTTCCAGCTGCAGCATGCCGTAGTGCTGCTCGGTGTCCTTGAGCGGCAGCGACAGCACGCGCCGGCCGCCCCGCAGCGCATGGACGGCCAGCGCCGGGTGGGCGAGGCATTCGGCGCAACTCATCAGGCCGCACAAGTCGGCATCGCCGCTGTCGGGGCGCAGCGTGCTGGCGATCACCCGTGCGCGGGTCTCGCCGGCTTCCACCAGGCAGGCCAGCCCGTGCCCGACGCCGAGGACGTTTTCCAGGTCATGCAGCAGGATGGCATAGGTGTCCGGCGCCACCGGACCGTTGTAGAGCCGGGCGATGGAGTGATAGAGCAGTTCCAGCGAGCGGTTGGCGATGGTGAGTTCGGCGGTCTTCTCTTCTACCCGCGCTTCCAGGTTCTGGTACAGCCTGGAAAGATCTTCGGCCATGTGGTTGAACGCCTGGCCGAGCCGGCCGAGCTCGTCGCTGCCGGTGTGCTCGGTGCGCACTGCGAGGTTGCCGCGGCCGACATTGGCGGCGAACGACAACAGGTCGCGCAGGGGAAGGATCAGGTCGTTGCGCGCCAGGTACAGCGTCAGCGCGCCGATCAGCAGCGTCGTCAGCAGGGCCGCGCCGAGAATCATGCGCAGCACCAGGATCTTGGCCTCGGCGTCCTGCTCGATCTGTTTGACCAGGCGGTTGATCTCGTCGACGAATCGGGTGACATCGGCGATCAGCGGCGTACGGGTTTCCGCAGCGGATGCTCCGCGGCCCGCCTCGCTCGCGAAACGCGGCTTAATCCGCTGCCACGCCTGCAGCACCGTCGCATAGCTATGCGAAAGCTCGGTTTCGGTCTGTCTGGGCATCAGCGCGGTGATGCGCGGATCGCTCAGCGTGGTCTCGAACGTGCGAATTGCCGCGTCCATCTGCCGGGATGCGTCGGCACGCCCCGACAGCCGGGCCGACAGGGCAAGGCCGGTTATCTTGTAGGCCTGCATGCGCAGGCTGCCCGCCAGGTTGATCGCCGCGCCGCTGCCCTGCACCGACTCGGCGATGATGCCCGAACTGGCCATGCCGAGGATGGCGAAACAGGCGATCAGCGCCAGCGCCCCGCCTAGTTTCAACAGCAACGAATGCTGCAGCACGCCGCATCTTTCATTCATAGCCGACTCTTGGACCCTGTAGGTTCCATAAAAATAAAGGAGTACCTCGAATGTACTAGTTGCGCAAGACCGTGCAAGTGCCCATCCAGCAATGTTTCGTCAAAACATGGACTTAATAAACGTTTCGCATCCATCTTCTGGTGGTCGTCATGGGTCGATACAGCACTGATGGTAACCAATATTTACAGACCTCGAGATCGTATTTTCTCTATATGCTAGATTTCGGGTGCGACAAATCGTCGCAGCGGCGAGTGGCCTGCATGGCCTCGTGCCTGTTTCGAGTGATCCGGTTCGCCTTGCGGCCATCCGGATGGAAGTGCCGATTATTTTCAAGATGGGGAGCACCACGACATGACACTGGACCATACGCAGGACGATAGCAAACTATCCGACACTCAGCCTGATCTGAGCCGCCGGAAATTCATGAACACCGCCGCACTGGTCGGGCTCTCCGGCGCGGGTCTGTCGCTGGGGCTCTCCGCGTGCAACAAGAAATCAGCGCCCGCGGCAGGCGAAGGCGCTGGCGCGGGGGCTCCGGCCGCTCAGGCCGGAGGCGGGGTGGATTACAGCAAATACGAGGTTCCGCCAGGGCAGCTCGATGAATACTATTCATTTTCCAGCGGTGGCCATTCGGGCGAAGTGCGCATCTATGGCATTCCATCCGGCCGCGAACTGAAGCGCATCCCGGTCTTCAACATGGACGCCCTGGTGGGCTGGGGCGTCACCAATGAATCCAGGGCCATTCTCGGCACCAAGGCCGACGGCACACCCAAATACACCACCGGCGACACGCACCACGTGCACCAGTCCTATACCGACGGTGTCTACGATGGCAAGTACATGTTCGTGAACGACAAGATCCATGGCCGCCTGGCGCGCATCCGCATGGACACCATGGAATGCGACAAGATCATCGAACTGCCGAACGTCCAGGGCTTCCACGGCACCTTCCCCGACAAGCGCGATCCGGTCGACCCCAACGTCAATCACACCACCCGCGTCTTCTGCGGCGGCGAGTTCTCGATTCCGCTGCCGAACGACGGACGCGACATGGAAGACGGCACCAAGTACCGCTCGATCTTCAGTTGCGTGGACGCCAACACCATGGACGTGCGCTGGCAGGTCCTGATCGACGGCAACTGCGACCTCGTCGCCACCTCCTATGACGGCAAGCTGACCTGCACCAACCAGTACAACACCGAGATGGGGCTGCATTACGAGGACATGATGGCATCCGAGATGGATGCCTGCCTGTTCTTCAACGTCGCCCGCATCGAGGAGGCGGTGAAGGCCGGCAAGTTCAAGACCATCGGCACCTCCAAGGTGCCCGTGGTCGACGGCACCAAGGCCGCCAATCAGGATCCCAAGACGGCGCTGACCTGCTACGTGCCGATTCCGAAGAACCCCCACGGCGTGAACATGAGCCCGGACGGCAAGCACTACGTCTGCGCGGGCAAGCTGTCGCCGACCGCCTCGGTCATCGAGCATGCCCTGGTGCTGAAATGGTTCGATGGCGGACTGGCCAATCCGCGCGACGTGGTCGTCGCCGAGCCCGAGATCGGCCTCGGACCGCTGCACACCGGCTTCGACAACAAGGGCAACGCCTACACTACGCTGTTCCTCGACAGCCAGATCGTGAAGTGGAATGTGGATGCGGCAATCAAGGCCTACAAGGGCGACAAGAACGCCAAGGTGGTGCTCGACCGCATCGACGTGCATTACCAGCCGGGCCACGGCTTCACCTCGATGGGCGAGACACGGGAATCGGACGGCAAGTACTTCATCTCGGACAACAAGTTCTCCAAGGACCGCTTCCTGCCTGTGGGGCCGCTTCACGCCGAGACTGCCCAGCTGATCGACATCAGCGGCGACAAGATGAAGCTGGTGGCCGACCATTCGGTGTATTCGGAGCCGCACGACTCGATCATCGTCCGCCGCGACATCATCAAGACGCGCCAGGTGTACAACATGGACGAATTCCCGCTGGCGGTGAAGGATCCCAAGGACTCGGGCGTCTTCCGCAAGGGCAGGAAGGTGACCATCAAGCTCATCAGCCAGGCCCCGGCCTTCAGCCTGCGGGAGTTCAAGGTCAAGAAGGGCGACGAGGTGACCATCATCCTGACCAATCACGACAAGGTGGAGGATCTGACCCACGGCTTCGCCATTCCCAAGTACAACATCCAGTTCATCGTCAATCCGCAGGAGACCAAGTCGGTCACCTTCGTTGCCGACAAGCCGGGGGTCTACTGGTGCTACTGCACCAACTTCTGCCATGCCCTGCACCTGGAGATGCGTAGCCGCCTGCTTGTCGAGGCTTGAGCCCTTGCGCCGTTTCTTCTGGGCCAGGAGAAACGGCGGACTGCGATGTAATGCCGCCGCCCGGCGGACAAAGCATGCACCAGCATGTATGCTGCGGGATCGTCGCGCGCGTTCCGGTTGATGTTCAGACATTTGCGGTATTTTTCATGGCTTATCTTGCCCGTCCCATCGTCCGTTTCCTGACGATACTCTGCTTGTGCTGTGCCTGGGGGCCGGCTGCCGCCGGCAGCTATGAGGCGCCGCTGCCGGTACAACTGTCCACCGATCCCGATCTGTGCGCATACGTACCCTGCAAGGATGTGATGCCTGGCGCCGACAGCTTTTCCAAGCGCATGGGCAAGCCGGCCTACGTCGAGGCCTACCAGAGCCGGAAAGACGATCATGGCGAGAATGACCATCACGACACGAATGCCGACGGCGAAAAAAATGACCGCAAGCTGATCGGCTACGTATTCCTGTCCACCGATATCGTCGACATTCCCGCCTACTCGGGCAAGCCTGTGGTGACGCTGATCGGCATGGATACCAAGGGCGTCATCACCGGTGTCCGGGTTCTGAAGCACTCCGAGCCGATCCTGCTGGTGGGCATCCCGGAATCGGAGCTCACCAAGTTCGTCAAGCAGTATCTCGGCAAGTTCGTGGGGTCCAAGATCGAGGTGGGCTCGTCCCGGCCGGGCGAAGGCATGATCGGGGTCGACGCGATTTCCGGCGCCACCGTGACCGTGATCGCGGAGAACCAGGTCATCATGCGCAGCGGTCTCGAAATCGCCCGTCAGGTGGGCATCGTCAAGCCCACGATCCGGCCGCAGGCGAAGTTCAGGGATGTGCCGGGCACGCTGGACTGGCAGGCGATGCTCGACGAAGGCAGCGTCCAGGAACTCAAGGTCAAGGCGGATGAACTCGGCCAGGGATCCGGGCGACAGCCCTACATCGACATTTTTTTCGGTTACCTCAACGCCCCGACGATCGGGCGCAGCGTGCTGGGCGAGCACGGCTACGCCTCGCTCATGTCCAAGCTCAAGCCGGGCGAACACGCGATTTTCCTGATCGCCAACGGCACGGGATCCTTCAAGGGATCGGGCTTCGTGCGCGGCGGCATCTATGACCGGGTGCTGGTGTCCCAGGACATCGATTCCTTCACCTTCCGCGATCTGGACTATCTCAACCTGTACGGCATCGAGGCCGCCGGCGCGCCGCAGTACAAGGAGTCGGCCATCTTCATCATCCGTTCGCCGATCTTCAGCGCGGCCTATCCCTGGAGCCTGGTCTACCTGGCCAACAAGATGGACCGCCAGACCGGCACCAAGACCTTCGTCAGCTTCGACCGGGAATACTGGCTGCCCGCGCGCTACCTCGAAGGCGGCCGGCCGGAGGTCGTCAAGCCGGAGGCGACCTGGGTGAAAGTGTGGAAATCGCGCGGGATCGAGGTCGTGCTGTTCCTGCTGTGGCTCGTCGCTGCGGGCACCGTCTATGCGTTGCGCGACAAGCTGGTGCGGCGCTCGACGATGAAGGACACGCGCTGGAAGGAGATTCCGAGATACCTGCTGTGGGCCTCGTCGATCGGCTTCGTCGGCTTCCACCTGCTGGCCGTGCCTTCCATCACCCAGGTGCTGACCTGGTTCCACGCCATCCTGTTCGAATGGCGCTGGGAACTGTTCCTGTCCGACCCCTTCGTGTTCCTGTTCTGGATATTCATCATCGTCACCGTGTTTTTCTGGGGGCGCGGGATGTTCTGCGGCTGGATGTGCCCCTACGGCTCGCTCGCGGAGCTGGCCTACCATGCGGCCGGCAAGCTGGGGCTCAAGCGCTACCAGCGCCACCTGCTGCCGCAGCGCTGGCATGACCGCCTGAAGTGGATCAAGTACGGCATCTTCGCCGCCCTGCTCGCGGTGTCCTTCTATTCCATGGGGATGGCGGAGAAGCTCGCCGAAGTGGAGCCCTTCAAGACCACCTTCCTGGTCGGCGTGTGGAATCGCACCTGGCCCTTCGTGGCCTTCTGGACGGCATTGTTCGTGGCTTCGGTCTTTTTCGAGCGGCCCTTCTGCAAATACCTGTGCCCGCTGGGCGCGGCGCTCGCCGTGCCCTCCACGTTCCGCTGGTGGGGCCTCAAGCGCAAGAAGGAATGCGGCCCGTGCGCGGCCTGCCAGGCAGGGTGTGGCTCGCAGGCGATCGACGACAGCGGCCGCATCGACCAGCGCGAATGCCTGCTGTGCCTCGACTGCCAGGTGCTGTACTACGACGCCCATGCGTGCCCGCCGCTGGCGCAGGAGCGCAAGCGGCGCACCAAGGCCGGCGAGCCGCTGACCGCGATCGGCGCGGACGGCTACTACATTCCCATCATTCCGGTCTCCCCCGCTCCCTCGCCGGCAGCCGCGGAGCGGCCAAGCCTGCCCGCCTTCATCGGACAGGAATTGTTCGATCACCTGTTCCCCTGGAGCCGCAAGGTCTTCCAGCAGCCAATCCTGCTGCAGGCCACCACGTTCGCCCTCACGGTGCTGGTAACCTGGGTATGGGTGCTCGGCGCCGCCGGCCAGATCGGCCCCGGCATCGTGCTCGGCTGGTGGCTGGGCTGGAGCGCGTACGAACTGGTGGTGCGCATGCGCTGCAAACCCTACGTCAAGGATGGCCCGTGGTGGGGACGCAACCTGCGCCCGGCCTCCTGGGCCGACATGGCCTCCTACGTGGCATTCAAGAACCTGCTGATTGCCGTCGTGTTGTTCCTGATCATGAAGGGCACGGGGATGCTGGATTTCCTGCAAAGCGTGCCGTCGCTGCAATGGCTTTACTAGCCGCGCGGTTCGTTCTGGTTGGCATGCTGGCCGGCCTGCTGCTCCCGGGGCAGGTGCTGGCCGACGTACTGACGGTGCACCCGGGCCAGTCCATCGGCGCGGCCATCGCCCAGGCCCGCCCGGGCGACGAAGTGCGCGTCGAGCGTGGCATGTACCGGGAAAACCTGCTGATCGACAAGCCCCTGACGCTGAAGGGCGTCGACCGGCCCACGCTGAGCGGCGGCCTCAAGGGCGACACCATCCGGATCACCGCCGAGGACGTCACCATCGACGGCCTGATCGTGCGCGATTCCGGCGACAGCCTGGTCGAGCAGAATGCCGGCATCTACATCCGGCCGGGCGCGAACCGCGCGGCCGTGCGCAACTGCGACCTGACCTATAACCTCTTCGGCCTGTGGATCGAGAAGGCGAACGACGTGCGTGTCGAGAACAACCTCATTACCGGCAAGCGCGATTACCGGTCGGCCTCGCGCGGCAATGGCATCCAGCTCTACAACACGCAGGGCGCGCGCATCGTCGGCAACCGGATCAGCTTCGTGCGCGACGGCATCTACGTCGACGTGTCCCACCACGCGATCTTCCGCAACAACCGCATCCACGATGTGCGCTACGGGTCGCATTACATGAATTCCTACTACAACGTGTGGGAAGGCAATGACTCGTACCACAACCGGGGCGGGCTGGCGCTCATGGAAGTCCGCAACCAGATCGTGCGAAACAACCGCGCCTGGGGCAATTCCGACCACGGGATCATGCTGCGCACCATCCAGGACTCGGTGATCGAGGGTAATATCGTCGCCGGAAACGGCCGGGGGTTTTTCATTTACGATGCCGAGTACAACACCATCCGCAACAACCTCGTGATGGACAACACGGTCGGCGTGCACCTGTGGGCGGGCTCCTATCACAACAAGGCGGAAGGCAACGATTTCATCCTGAACCGCACCCAGATCAAGTACGTCGCGAGCCGCGACCAGATCTGGCGCGGCAACTACTGGAGCAACTATGTGGGCTGGGACCGCAACGGCGACGGCATCGGGGATGTGCCCTACGAAGCGAACGACATGGTCGACTATCTGTCCTGGCGCCACCCGATGATGAAGCTGCTGCTGGCCAGCCCGGCCGTGCAGACGCTGCGCATGGTCAGCCAGCAGTTCCCGCTGCTGCGCGCCACCAGCATCGTCGACCCCAAACCGCGGATGCGACCGCACAACCCCGACTGGAGACAATGGCGTGGCAAATACTTCCCGCACTCCCAATGACGCCGGCGCGCCCCTGATCGTCGCGCAGGGGGTGCGCAAGCACTATGGCGCCATCCAGGCCGTCGATGGCGTCGATCTCCATATCCGTTCCGGGGAACTGTTCGGCCTCATCGGGCACAACGGCGCCGGCAAGAGCACGCTATTCAAGATGATGCTCGGACTGGTTCCCGCCACCGCGGGCGAAATCCGCATCGGCGGCGCGCTGGTCACCGGCCGCGACTTTCGTGCCGTACGGCGCACGGTCGGCTATCTGCCGGAGAACGTCGTGCTGTACGACAATCTCACCGGCCTCGAGACGCTGTGGTTCTTTGCCAGGCTGAAAGGCGTCTCGCCGGCAGAGGCGGCGCCGGCGCTCGAACGCGTGGGCCTCGCGCACGCGGCCAGGCGGCGCGTGCGCGAATACTCCAAGGGCATGCGCCAGCGTCTCGGCTTTGCACAGGCCCTGCTCGGCAAGCCGCGCATCCTGTTTCTCGACGAGCCCACCACGGGCCTGGACCCGGAGGCGATCCGCGGTTTCTACGCGATGCTCCGGCAGCTCAGAAGCGAGGGGGTGACCACGGTCATCACCTCCCACATCCTCGCCGAGATCCAGGAGCGGGTGGATCGCATTGCGATCATGACCGCCGGAAAAATCCAGGCCTGCGGCACGGTGCAGGACTTGCGCGATCAGGTGGACCTGCCGCTGTGGTTCAGCGTGCGCGTCTCGGAGGCGGATTTCGAGGCGGTGCGTGCGGCGCTCTCCCATCTGCCGGTGGACGCGATCGAGGCGCATGACGATCAGGTGAGGGTGCGCTGCCGGCGCGAAGCGAAGATGGCGGTGATCGAGGCGCTCGCGCGGCTGGATGGCCGGGTCCGCGACCTCACGGTGCGCGAACCTTCGCTCGAAGACGTGTTCTTCGGTTTTTCGGACTGAGAGTCGACATGGAAATCGCACAGATCGCCACCATCGCGAGCAAGGAATTCTGGGACCGCATCCGCAACCGCTGGGTGCTGGCCGTGGCGCTGGTATTCACCGCGTTCGCGCTGGTCATCGCCTACTTCGGCGCGGCGCAGCAGGGCTCCGTCGGCTTCCGCTCGATCGACATCACCATCGCCAGCCTGGTCAGCCTGGTCATCTACCTGATCCCCCTGATCGCGCTGGTGCTGGGCTTCGACGCCATCGTCGGCGAGCGCGAACGGGGCTCCCTCGACCTCCTGCTCTCGATGCCGATCACGCGGCTGGAACTGCTGCTGGGCAAATACTTCGGCCTCGCCGCCGCGCTCGCATTCTCGACCATCGCCGGCTTCGGCCTGGTGGCGATCGTGCTGTCGGCCAAGCTCGATCTCAACGCCCTGTTTCATTACGCCGGCTTCATGCTCAGTTCGGTGCTGCTGGGATGCGCCTTCCTGAGCCTGGCGGTGATGCTGTCGGTGTTCGCCGCCGACCGCACCCGGGCCTCGGGTCTCGCGATCGCCACGTGGTTCTTTTTCGTGCTGGTGTTCGACCTCCTCCTGCTCGGCACGCTGGTCGTCACCGGCGGCCAGTGGGGCGGCGAGCTCTTGCCCTACCTGCTGCTGGCGAACCCCGCCGACGTGTTTCGCATCCTCAACATCTTTTCCCTGGACGACGTCCGTGTCCTGTACGGGCTGGCGACCGTTTTTCCCCGCGCACTGGCCGCCCCCTGGCTGCTCGGCCTGGTGATGCTCGCCTGGATCGTGGTGCCATTGGCTATCGCAAGCTGGAGATTCCGCAAATGACCTCAATCAGACATACGCTCATCCTCGCCGCACTGGCGGCCACCCTGGTCGCGGCCTGCGGGAAGTCCACCGGCCCGGCCGCGGTGTCGCCGCTGGAAATCACCCGAAACACATCCTGTTCCCTCGACGGCATGCTGCTCGCCGATTATCCCGGCCCCAAGGCGCAGATCTTCTATGCCGGGCAGGCGGAGCCGGATTTCTTCTGCGACACGGTCGAGATGTTCCATGTCTATCTCACGCCGGAACAGGTCCGGGAAGTGCGCGGCATTTTCGTGCAGGACATGGGCAAGGCGGACTGGGACGAACCGCACGACCACTGGATCGACGCGAAATCCGCCTACTACGTCTACGGCAGCAGGCGCGAGGGGTCGATGGGGCCGACCATCGCCAGCTTCGCGCTGGAACAGGATGCTGCGAAATTTGCCGCCGAGTATGGCGGCAAGGTCTACCGGTTTGCCGATATCCAGCCCGGCATGGTCGTGCTGGATGGCGGCGTGCTCAACGACAGCCATATGTAAATGTAAGGACACCATGCCCGAATTCTTTGAAAGCGTCGCATTCGAGACGGCAACCGAAATCGAACAACTGGCCCGGCTGGCCTACGAACTGCGCGAGAACCGCCAGACCGTCCTCCGGTTCCACGAAGTCACGGACGAGGCGGCACTGCTGCAGAAAATCGAGTCCGGCGAGGTAGCCGAGCATCCGGCCTACGAACACTATCTGGCGGCCCGGATTCTCGCGGACACCCGCGAGGCGGCCCGGGCTGCGCTGGCCGAGCGCATGAAGGAGGCGAACAGGACATGAGCCTGCACCTCGAACTCGGTACGGCAATCGAACACGCATTCCCGGACGATCTGGCGGGGGCGGTCGAGCACCGGCAGGACGCCCTCATCGTGCGCCTGCGGAACGGCGTGACGCTGGATGTGCGCTATGCCGCGGCCGATGCCTATTCCTTGCGCTGGGTCTACGGCGAGGTCGAGTCCGGCATCGACACGGCGCCCTTGCACCCGGATCTTGCGACCTTCCCCAACCATTTCCACGACGCGGCCGGGCGCATCGTGGCCGATCCGGTCACGCGTCCCGATGCCTCGCCGGAGGACAACCTTCACCGATTGATCCGCGCCCTGCTCGACGACCCGATGCTCGGCGTCATGGACCCTGCCTGATGCACCTGCCGTCCGGGTTGCTGTCGTCCGGAGGCATCACGATCGCATTCGCGACCTCGCTGCTGCTGCTCGCCGACGGGCAGCCGGCGCACGACGTCGACCTGACCGATAACGCGCTTTGCATCGTCGCCCCCGCGACGCCCTATGAACCGGCGTCGGGCCAGCCCATGTTCGCACCGCGGCCGGTGCCCGCCGATGCGCGTTGCCCGGTGTGCGGCATGTATCCCGTCCGTTATCCGCGCTGGGCCGCACAGGTCATTTTCAAGGACGGGGCCGCCCACTTCTTCGATTCGCCGGTCGACCTGTTCGACTTCCTCCGCAAGGTCGAGCGCTACGACCGGCGCTACACCCGCGCCGACGTTGCCGTGAGCTATGTGCGGGACCTCGCGGGCGGGCAATGGATCGAGGCCGGACAGGCCTTCTTCGTCCACGGCTCCGAAGTCGCAGGCCCGATGCGCAACGCCGACCTGCCCGCGTTCGCCAGCCGCAATGCGGCGGACGCCTTTGCCCGCCGGCACCGCGGCATCGTGCTGACCGCCTCGGACATGACGGCTCCCCTGCTGGCATCCCTGAGCCGCAACGGCCGGCATCGCCACTGACACGCGCAGGCCGGGCGCAAGAGGTCGAACCAGAAAAACGGGGGAGATCCGATCTCCCCCGCACCTTTTCCACGCACGCCCGATTGCCCGGGCCCGGCATTTATTTCGCTTTATCGACCATGTAGTTCACCGCCGCCTTCACATCGTCATCCGAGAGCGTGGCGGAGCCGCCGCGCGCAGGCATCATGCCTTTTGCGCCGGTGAAGCCTTCGAGCGCATGCTTGTACAGGACGTCCATGCCCTGGGCGATACGCGGCCCCCATTCTTCCTTATTGCCGAACTTCGGCGCGCCCGCCGCGCCGGACGCATGGCACATCGAGCAGACGGCGCCGAACACCTTCTTGCCCACGTCGTTCGCGGCCTCTTCAGGCTTGTTCGCGGCCTCGTCATGCTTTTCCATGGCGGCCGGTGCCGGTGCGGCCGCTTCAGGCACCGCCGGCGCTGCGGCTTCAGGCGGGGCGCTTTCCTGCTTCCCGCAGGCACTCATCAACAAGGTTGCGAGTGAAACGGCGAGGAGGAGTGATGTCTTCTTCATGTTGAGTTCCCTTTTCTGCTGTTAATAAAGTCGCGGAGCCTGAACGTGCGCGGCGCGAGGCGCTCGCGCATCATGGCCGGCGGCCGGCAATGCGGGTCGGCCACCTTGTCACGATCCAAAATATAACATTACTCCGACGGATGGCCTTCGCGTCTGAAGTGCTACCCCCAATATATCCCGCATGCCGGCCCATGCCGGTCGATCGCCAGAATATCCATTGAAGATCATGGCCTTGCCGCCATACCCCCACTACCTCCCCGGAGGTAGAAGCCCCCTCTGGAGCTGGCTATTCCGCCCTTTTCATCTACGTTCACAGGCATACACTTCGGTCAGCATTTCAGATAAAGCAATCTGAAATCTCGTTAAAGGAGGCATCATGGCGACCCGGACCCAAAAGCAGATTTCCGTGCTTACCCTGAGCACGCTGGCTTTCACCGCCTGTTTCGCCGTATGGATGATGTTCGCGATCATCGGCATCCCCATCAAGAAGATGCTGAGCCTGAACGAGACCGAGTTCGGCATCCTGGTGGCGACGCCGGTGCTGACGGGGTCGCTGATCCGGCTGCCGCTCGGGATGTGGACCGACAAGCTGGGCGGCCGCATCGTCTTTTTCGTGTTGATGCTGGCGACCGTCGTCCCGATCTGGCTGATCGGCTATGCCACCGCATACTGGCACTTCCTGCTGCTGGCGCTGTTCGTGGGCGTGGCCGGCGGATCGTTCTCGGTGGGGATCGCGTATGTGGCCCGCTGGTACCCGAAAAAACGCCAGGGATTCGCCATGGGCATCTTCGGCGCCGGCAACTCGGGAGCGGCATTGACCAAGTTCGTCGCCCCCTCCCTGGTCGTCGCCTACGGCTGGCAGTCCGTGCCGCATGTATATGCGGCGGCCATGCTGATCATGGCCATCCTGTTCTGGATCTTCACCTACACCGACACGGCGCATCACGTGCCCAGCCACATCACCTTCAGGCAGCAGCTCGCCGCGCTGAAGGATCCCAACGTCTGGAAGCTCTCCCAGTATTACTCGATCGTGTTCGGCGGCTACGTCGCGCTGTCGCTCTGGCTGACCAAGTATTTCATCACCGAGTACGGCTTCTCGATCAAGACCGCCGCGCTGATGGCGGCCTGCTTCTCCCTGCCGGGCGGCGTGATGCGCGCTGTGGGCGGCTGGATCTCCGACAGGGTCGGTGCGCACAGGCTTACCTGGTGGGTGATGTGGATCTCCTGGATCTGCCTGTTCCTGCTGTCCTACCCGCAGACCGACATGGTCATCCAGACCACCAAGGGTGAATTCGCGCTGCATATCGGTCTCAACGTCTGGGTCTTCACCGCGCTGCTGTTCGTGCTGGGCCTGTGCTGGGCCTTCGGCAAGGCCTCGGTATTCAAGTACATCTCCGACGAATACCCCGACAACATCGGCGTCATTTCCGGCATCGTCGGCCTGATGGGCGGCCTGGGCGGTTTCGTCCTGCCCATCCTGTTCGGCGCCATCGTCGACCTCACCGGCATCAACAGCGGCATCTTCATGCTGATGTACGGCATCACCTGGGTGTCCCTGATCTGGATGTACCTGACCGAAGTGCGCAAGGTGCCGATGATCAAGACGGCCGCGGCCGACCCCCTCGAATAACTCTCGACCTTTCCAACAGGAGCGATCAATGCCCACCAATATCAAGGAATGGAACCCGGAAGACCCGACCTTCTGGGAAACGACCGGCAAGAAGATTGCCTACCGCAACCTGTGGATCTCGGTACCCGCCCTGCTGTGCGGCTTCGCCGTGTGGCTGATGTGGGGCATCATCACGGTGCAGATGTCCAACCTGGGCTTCCCCTTCAGCCAGGACGAGCTGTTCACGCTGACCGCGATCTCGGGGCTCGCCGGGGCGACGATGCGCATCCCCTCCTCCTTCTTCATCCGGCTGGCGGGCGGGCGCAACGTCATCTTCCTCACCACTTCGATGCTGCTGGCCCCCGCCATCGGCACCGGCATCGTCCTGCAGCACCCCGACTGGCCATTGTGGACATTCCAGCTGATGGCGCTGTGGTCGGGCGTCGGCGGCGGCAACTTCGCCAGCTCGATGTCCAACATCAGCACCTTCTTCCCCAAGCGCCTGCAGGGCACCGCGCTGGGCATCAACGCCGGGCTCGGCAACTTCGGCGTCACCACCATGCAGATCCTCATCCCGCTGGTGATGACGGTCAGCGTGTTCGGCGCCCTGGGCGGCGAGCCGATGACCCTGGTGAAGGACAGCGGCTGGATCTTCGGCAAGATCCTCGCCGGCACCCCGACCTACATCCAGAACGCCGGCCTGACCTGGGTGCTGTCGCTGGTGCCGCTCGGCATCCTCGCCTGGTTCGGCATGAGCAACCTGCTGCCGGTCTCGCCGGATGCCGGCAATACGTTCGCAGCCTTCATCAAGGTCACCTGGCTCTACACCCTGATATTCATCCCCGCCATCGGCGGCCTCTACCTCTACCTGCCGGCGCCGACCGGACTGGGCGTGCTCAACATGTGGGTGGCCATGCCGCTCATCATCGTCGCCACGCTGGTGATCCTGAGGCTCGCCGCCTTCGGCCCGATGAAGGAGAACATCGCCAAGCAGTTCGCCATCTTCAGGAACAGGCACACCTGGTCGATGACGGCGCTCTACCTCGTCACCTTCGGTTCGTTCATCGGCTTCTCGATGGCGCTGCCGCTGTCGATCACCGTCATCTTCGGCAACAGCCATGTCCTTGATGCCGCGACCGGCGTGTGGACGCACGTGAAAAACCCGCATGCCCCCTCCGCCTTGCAGTACGCGTGGATCGGCCCCTTCGTCGGCGCGCTGATCCGTCCGGTGGGCGGCTGGGTGTCCGACAAGGTCGGCGGCTCCATCGTCACCCAGATCATTTCGGCGGTGATGGTCGCCGCCTCGGTCTACGCCGGCTGGATCCTGATGCAGGCCTACCATTCGGCCACGCCCGAGGTCTACTTCACCCAGTTCCTGCTGGTGTTCGTGGTGCTGTTCGCCGCCACCGGCATCGGCAACGGGTCCACCTTCCGCACCGTCGGCGTGATCTTCGACCGCGTGCAGGCCGGCCCGGTCCTGGGTTGGACTTCCGCCGTTGCCGCCTATGGTTCATTCATCGCCCCCGAGGTGATCAAGAACCAGATCAAGGCCGGCACGCCGGAAAACGCCATGTACGGCTTCGCCATCTTCTACGCCGTGTGCCTGGTGCTGAACTGGTGGTTCTACCTGCGCAAGAACGCCTACGTCAAGAATCCATGAATGCTTTTCATCCGCGAAGTGCGCGAAGAAACACGAGGACATGCACGACTTTCCCGCTTTTCCTTCGCGGACAAGACGAATTTGAATAGGAGTTAAACAACATGAGTCACTTCCTCGACCGACTGACCTTCTTCAAGAAGACCCTCGCCGAATATTCCAACGGCCACGGCGTCGTCAGTGACGAAGACCGCAGCTGGGAAAACGCCTATCGCAGCCGCTGGCAGCAGGACAAGGTGGTGCGCTCCACCCATGGGGTGAACTGTACCGGGTCGTGCAGCTGGAAGATCTTCGTCAAGAACGGCCTGATCACCTGGGAGATCCAGCAGACCGACTACCCGCGCACCCGGCCCGACCTGCCCAACCACGAGCCGCGCGGCTGCCCGCGCGGCGCCAGCTATTCCTGGTACGTGTACTCGGCCCAGCGCGTGAAATACCCACTGATCCGCGGCCGCCTGATGGAGATGTGGCGCGAGGCGCGGAAGACGATGGACCCGGTGGCGGCCTGGAAATCGATCAGCCAGAATCCCGAGAAGGCGAAGCGCTACAAGTCGATCCGCGGCCAGGGCGGATTCGTGCGCGCCAAGTGGGACGAGGTGACGGAAATGATCGCCGCCGCCAACGTCTTCACCATCAAGGAATTCGGCCCCGACCGCATCTACGGCTTCTCGCCGATTCCCGCCATGTCGATGGTGAGCTATGCGGCAGGCAGCCGCTACATGTCGCTGATCGGCGGCGTCTGCGGTTCCTTCTACGACTGGTACTGCGACCTGCCGCCCTCCAGCCCCCAGGTGTGGGGCGAGCAGACCGACGTTCCGGAGTCGGCCGACTGGTACAACTCGACCTATCTGATGGTGTGGGGCTCCAACGTGCCGCAGACCCGCACCCCCGACGCCCACTTCTACACCGAGGTGCGCTACAAGGGCACCAAGACGGTCGCGGTGTCCTCCGACTTCGGCGAAATGGTCAAGTTCGGCGACATCTGGCTGGCGCCCAAGCAGGGCACCGATGCCGCGCTGGCGCTGGCGATGGGCCACGTGATCCTGTCCGAGTTCCACGTCAGGAACCGCAGCGAATATTTCGATTCCTACTGCCGCCAGTACAACGACATGCCGATGCTGGTGATGCTGAAGGAGCACGAAGGCACGCTGATCGCCGACCGCTACCTGCGCGCCTCCGACCTCAGCGGCAACATGGGGCAGGACAACAACCCCGAGTGGAAGACGGTGGTCTACGACGAGAACACCGGCTACCTCGTGGCGCCCAACGGCTCCATCGGTTTCCGCTGGGGCCAGTCGGGCGCGTGGAACCTGGAGATGCGCGACGGCTATTCCGGCAAGGACGTGAAGCCGCAACTCACCCTGCTCGGTAGCCACGACGAAGTTGCCGAGGTGGCGCTGCCCTACTTCGGCGGCGATCACGACGAACTGCTCCCCCGCAACCTGCCGGTCAAGGTGATCAGCATCGGCGGCAAGGATGTGCGCGTCGCCACCGTCTACGACCTGACGCTCGCCAACTACGGCGTCGACCGCGGCCTCGGCGGACCGAACATCCCGACCAGCTACGACGACGACGTGCCCTACACCCCGGCCTGGGCCGAGAAGCACTGCGGCGTGCCGCGCGCCGACATCATCACGGTGGCGCGCGAGTTCGCCGACAACGCCGACAAGACCCACGGCAAGTCCATGGTCATCCTCGGCGCCGCGCTGAACCACTGGTACCACAACGACATGATCTACCGCGGCATCATCAACCTCTTGACGATGTGCGGCTGCATCGGCCAGTCGGGCGGCGGCTGGGCGCACTACGTGGGCCAGGAAAAACTGCGCCCGCAGACCGGCTGGGCGCCGCTGGCCTTCGGCCTCGACTGGCACCGCCCGTCGCGGCAGATGAACTCCACCTCCTTCTTCTATGCCCACACCAGCCAGTGGCGCCACGAGAAGCTGGCCGCCGCGGAAATCCTGTCGCCCACCGCGAACAAGAACCTGGGCGACTACCGGCTGATCGATTTCAACGTGCGCGCCGAGCGCATGGGCTGGCTGCCGTCCGCCCCGCAGCTGGAAACCAACCCGCTGGAGATCACCAAAGCCGCCGACGCCGCGGGCATCGACCCGGTCAAGTACGCGGTCGAGCAGATCAGGAGCGGCGCGCTCAAGTTCTCCTGCGAGGACCCGGACAACCCGAAGAACTTCCCGCGCAACCTGTTCGTGTGGCGCTCGAATCTTCTGGGCTCGTCCGGCAAGGGCCACGAATATTTCCTCAAGTATCTCCTGGGCACGCAGAACGCGGTGCTGGGGCCGGACCTCGGGGAACTCGGCGAGGCCAGGCCGAAGGAAGTGGTGTGGCACGACAAGGGCGCCGAAGGCAAGCTCGACCTGCTGGTGACGCTCGACTTCCGCATGTCGACCACGTGTCTCTATTCCGACATCGTGCTGCCGTCGGCCACCTGGTACGAGAAGGACGACCTCAACACCTCGGACATGCACCCCTTCATCCACCCGCTGAGCGAAGCCGTGCAGCCGCTGTGGGAGTCGAAGTCCGACTGGGAAATCTACAAGACCATCGCGAAGAAGTTCTCCGAACTCGCGGCCACCCATCTCGGCACGCGGAAGGACCTGGTCCTGACCCCGCTGATGCACGACACGCCGTCCGAACTGGGCCAGAGCCTGGGCGTGCGCGACTGGAAGAAGGGCGAGGTCGATGCCATCCCGGGCAAGACCATGCCGACCATGACGGTGGTGACGCGCGACTACGGGGACACCTACAGGAAGTTCACCGCGCTCGGCCCCTTGATGACCAAGATCGGCAACGGCGGCAAGGGCATCAGCTGGAACACCGAAGACGAAGTGCGGCAGCTGGCGGAACTGAATTACACCGTCACCGAAGACGGCGTGGCCAAGGGCCTGCCGAAGATCGACTCGGCCATCGACGCCTGCGAGGTCATCCTCATGCTGGCGCCGGAAACCAACGGCCAGGTCGCGGTGAAGGCGTGGGAAGCGCTGTCGAAAATCACCGGACGCGACCACACCCACCTGGCGATCCCGCGCGAGGACGACAAGATCCGCTTCCGCGACGTCGTGGCGCAGCCGAGGAAAATCATTTCCTCGCCCACCTGGTCGGGGCTGGAGTCCGAGCACGTGTCGTACAACGCCGGCTACACCAACGTGCACGAGCTGATTCCCTGGCGCACCCTCACCGGCCGCCAGCAGTTCTATCAGGACCACCCGTGGATGCTGGATTTCGGCGAGGGCCTGTGCGTGTACAAGCCGCCGGTCGACACCAAGACCATCGCGCCGATGCTGGGTAAAAAACCGAACGGCCACCACGAGCTGGTGCTCAACTGGATCACCCCGCACCAGAAGTGGGGCATCCACAGCACCTACACCGACAACCTCAGGATGCTCACCCTGTCGCGCGGCGGTCCCCACGTCTGGGTGTCGGAGATCGAGGCGAAAGAGGCCGGGCTGGTCGACAACGACTGGGTCGAGGTGTTCAACGTCAACGGCACGCTCACGGCGCGCGTCGTGGTCAGCCAGCGCGTGCCCAAGGGCATGTGCCTGATGTACCACGCGCAGGAAAAGATCATCAACGTGCCGGGCGCCGAGGTGAGCGGATTCCGCGGCGGCATCCACAACTCGGTGACGCGCACCATCACCAAGCCCACGCACATGATCGGCGGCTACGCGCAGCTGGCCTACGGATTCAACTACTACGGCACGGTGGGATCCAACCGCGACGAGTACGTGATCGTGCGCAAGATGAAGAAAGTGGACTGGATGGAGGGTCCGCTGGTCGAGCGCTGAGCACCTGGCCGATTCCAGGAAGAAAAGTTTCGAGGGTAACGATCTCCCCCATGCCCTCACCCGCGCCACACTCTCCGGCGCGGGGTTTTTAAAAACGCACAGGGGCACATCGCCCCTGTCAGGCAAGGAGTTACAACATGAAAGTGCGTGCGCAAATTGCCATGGTGCTGAACCTCGACAAGTGCATCGGCTGCCATACCTGCTCGATCACCTGCAAGAACGTGTGGACCTCGCGCGAAGGCATGGAATACGTCTGGTTCAACAACGTCGAGTCGAAGCCCGGCATCGGCTATCCCAAGCAGTGGGAAAACCAGGACATCTGGAACGGCGGCTGGAAGCTCAAGGGCGACGGCAAGCTCGAGCCGCGCCAGGGCAGCCGCCTGAAAATCCTCGCCAACATCTTCGGCAACCCCAACCTGCCGGAGATCGACGACTACTACGAGCCCTTCACTTACGACTACCAGCACCTGCAGAAGGCGCCGCTGTCCGAGACGCCGCCCACCGCGCGCCCGATCTCCGCGATCACCGGCGAGAAGATGGACAAGATCCACTGGGGCCCCAACTGGGAGGACGACCTCGGCGGCGAGTTTTCCTCGCGCGGCCGCGACAAGAACTTCGACAACGTGCAGAAGGAAATGCACTCGACCTTCGAGAACACCTTCCTGATGTATCTGCCGCGCCTGTGCGAGCACTGCCTCAACCCGACCTGCGTCGCCTCCTGCCCCTCCGGATCGATCTACAAGCGCGAGGAAGACGGCATCGTGCTGGTCGACCAGGACAAGTGCCGCGGCTGGCGCATGTGCATCTCGGGCTGCCCCTACAAGAAGATCTATTTCAACTGGAAGAGCGGCAAGGCGGAAAAGTGCATCTTCTGCTATCCGCGCATCGAGGCGGGCCAGCCCACCGTGTGCTCGGAATCCTGCGTCGGCCGCATCCGCTACCTCGGCGTGATCCTGTACGACGCCGACCGCATCGAGGAAGCCGCCAGCGTGACCGACGAGAAGGAACTCTACGAGGCGCAGCTGAAGATCT
>JAJZRE010000006.1:47615-62686 GCA_021802945.1 Pseudomonadota bacterium | reverse complement strand
CCTGGTCACCGGCGGCAGCGGCGGCATCGGCGCGGCGATCTGCCGCCGCCTCGCCGCCGACGGCTGTTTTGTCTACATCCACGCCAATACGAATCTGGCCAGGGCGCAGGCGCTGGCCGACGAAATCCGGGCGGACGGGGGCGCGGCCGAGGCGCTCGCCTTCGACGTCACCGACGCCGACGCCTGCCGGTTGGCGCTGGAAACGCTGGCGGCCGACACGCCGATCCAGGTGCTGGTGAACAACGCCGGGATCCACGACGATGCCGTCTTTCCCGGCATGCGCGCGGCGCAGTGGCATCGCGTGCTGGATGTGTCGCTTTCCGGCTTCTTCAACGTCACCCAGCCGCTGACGCTGCCGATGCTGCGCAGCCGCTGGGGGCGCATCGTCAACATCACCTCCATCGCCGGCCTCACCGGCAACCGCGGCCAGGTCAACTACGCCGCGGCCAAGGGGGCGCTGCACGCCGCGACCAAGTCGCTGTCCCTGGAACTCGCCAGCCGCGGCGTGACGGTCAACGCCGTGGCGCCGGGCATCATCCAGACCGGGATGATAGCCGGCGTGTTCGACGCCCAGGCCATCGCGGGCATGGTGCCGATGAAGCGCGCCGGCCGTCCCGAAGAGGTGGCGGACCTGGTCGGTTTTCTCGCCTCGGAGCAGGCGAGCTACATCAGCGGCCAGATCATCTCGGTGAACGGCGGCATGATTTGAGCACCCCCGCCCACACCCTCGCGGTCCACCAGACCGAGGCGCTGCTGTTCTTCACCCTGCTGCAGCTGATGGTGATTGTCCTGGCCGCCCGCCTCGGCGGCGAACTGGCGCAGCGCGTCGGCCAGTCGCCGGCGGTGGGCGAGATCATCGTCGGCATCCTGCTGGGGCCGTCGCTGTTCGGCCTGCTCGCCCCCGGCCTGTTCCAGTATGTCTTCCACTCGACGCCGGCGGCGCCGGTGCAGATGCTGTCGCAGATCGGCCTCATCCTGCTGATGTTCCAGATCGGTCTCGAATTCGACTTCGCGCATCTCATCGAGCGCAGCAACCGCCGCGCCGTCACCGCGATCGCCGCCGCCAGCATGGCGGCGCCGTTCGCGCTCGGCTTCGGCTTCGGCTGGTTCACCGCGCCGCTGCTGTCGCCCGGCGTCGATCCGGTCGCCTCGGCGCTGTTCATCGCCACCGCCTTCTCCATCACCGCCCTGCCCATCCTCGGCCGCATCATGATGGAATTCAGGATCACCCGCCTGCCCATCGGCGTCATCGCCATCAGCGCCGCCGCCATCAACGACGTCATCGGCTGGCTGCTGCTCGCGCTCATCACCGCGCTGACTTTAGCCAACTTCAGTGCCGCCGCCTTCGCCCTCAAGGTGGCGCTGGTCGGGGTGTTTTTCCTCACCTGGTGGTTCGTCGTGCGGCCGCTGATGAAGCGCGTGATCCAGGCCAGCCAGGCCCGCCCGCTGCCGCTGGGCGAGAAGGCCGGACGCGGCAAGCTCACCCACAACCTGCTCGGCATCCTGCTCGCCGCCATCTTCGTCTCGGCGATGACCACCTACCAGCTCGGCATCTTCGCCATCTTCGGCGGCTTCATGATGGGCGTGATCCTGCACGACGAGCACGAGCTGATCGAGGCCTGGAAGGAACGCATCGGCCATTTCGTCATGGTGTTTTTTCTGCCGATTTTTTTCACCTACACCGGGCTGCGCACCAACGTCGGTGGCCTGGATTCGATTGAAGCGTGGGGCTGGTGCGGGCTGCTGATCGCCCTGGCCACCCTGGGCAAGTTCGGCGCCAGCTACCTCGCCGCGCGCTGGGCCGGGATGTCGCACCTCGAGGGCAGGGTGATCGGCATCATGATGAACACCCGCGCCCTGATGGAACTCATCGTCATCAACGTCGGTTTCGATCTCGGCGTGATCTCGCAGCAGGTGTTCACCATGCTGGTACTGATGGCGATTTTCAGCACGGTGATCACGACGCCGGGCTTGCGGCGGTGGCTGCCGAAGATGGGGGTGGCGGTGGCGGGGCGGCATTGAGGCGCATGCGCTTTACGCCCGCTTCGTCATTGCGTACATGGACGCAAGACGCGGCTGATAGCAGCATGCAACTCAGCCCGGCTTGACCGCCTGATACTCCCCCAGAATCGACAGCGCCCGGCTTTCGATGTGCCGGTGTACCCCGGTAAATCCCGCTTGCTCCAGCGTATCGATCACCCCGCTCGGCGGCACGCAGGCCTCGATGGTGTCCCAGTAGTAGCGCCACAGCCTGGCCGACTCGGCGCTGCTGCCGATCAGGCGGGCCAGCGCCGGCACGACGCCGCGCATGTAGACCTTGAGCAGGGCCTGGCTCCAGGCGCGTTCCGGCTTGGTGATCTCGAGCAGGCACAGGCGGCCGCCGGGCTTGAGGACGCGGTGGAATTCGCCGAAGGCGGCCGACAGGTCGCCGATGTGGCGCAGCGCGTAGCCCATGCTGAGGAAGTCGAAGCTGGCATCGGGGAAGGGGATGGCTTCGGCCCGCCCCTCGATGAGCCGGACCCCCGGAAGATCAGCGCAGGCCATCATGCCCACGCTGGGATCGACGCCCACCACCAAAGCCGGATCGCCCACCAGCTTGACCGCTTCGCGCGCGACCAGGCCGGTGCCGACGCCGATGTCGACGACGCGCATGCCGGGTTTCAGTCCCGCCCGCTGCAGCGCCTGGTTGCGGTACCAGGGGCCGCTGCCCAGCGCGAGCAGGCGGTCGATGCGGTCGTAGTCGGACGCGGTGCCGTCGAACAGCTTGCCGACGTAACCGCGCCGCTCCTGTTCGCTGGCGTAGTAGCCGGTGAGCGGCGGATGCGGGGCATGCACCGCTGGCGCGGCCGAGTCGGGGGTGTTTTTCATGGAGTGTGTGACCGGTAAGGTTTCAGGCGCCGCAACAGCAGGAGCGGCACGCGCAGCAGGAAACCCAGCATCAGCCGGAGATGCATCCAGCTGAGCAGGGTGTTGTCGCGCAGGTAGTTGAAGTGGGAAACGCCGCCTTCGTCGGCGCGCAGGTATTTCACCGGCGCGGGCAGGTTGATCGGGCGCACGCCGCGCCAGCACAGGCGCACCACGGCCTCGGGGTCGAAGTCGAAGCGGCGCATCCAGCGCTGGCCGCGCATCACCCGGCGCAGCGGTTCGATGGGGTAGACGCGGAAGCCGTAGAGCGAGTCGCCGATGCCCGCCCACAGGGTTTCCAGATTGGCCCAGCCGTTCGAAATCTTGCGCCCCTGCACGCGCAGCGCGGGGGCATCGGCATCGAACACCGGCTTGCCGAGGACCATCGCGGCGGGCGCCTGTTGCGAGGCGGCCATGAAGGCCGGGATGAGATCGGCCGGGTGCTGGCCGTCGGAGTCCATCGTCAGGGCGTGGGTAAAACCCGCTTGCGCCGCCATGTCCAGGCCGTGCAGCACGGCGGCGCCCTTACCCTGGTTGCGGGGCAGTACCAGAATTTTCAATAGGGGATCATGCGCGGCCATGTCCTGCAGGCCTTCGGCGGTGCCGTCGCTGCTGCCGTCGACCACCACCCACACCGGCGCCCAGCACGCGCGCGCGGCGCGCACCGTATCGTAGACCCGCGGCCCCGGGTTGTAGCTGGGGATCAGTACCAGATGACTGGCCGAGGCGTCCATCGTGGGGCCTGTCACGTGGACCGGGCCGAATCGGGTCGCTCAGCCCGCGGGGCGTCGGCTGGCAGGAAACGCGGGGCGTCGCGCAGTTCATCGATGAAGTAGCGCTCCAGTTCCTCGGTGAAGGCGCCGGCTTTCCCCGGCGGGTCGAAGCGGCGGCCGAGCCGGATGCGGTAGGTGATCGGCATCGCCGGGCGGCGGAACAGCGGCCAGCCCTTGCTGAGGTAGGCCGAATCGGTTTCGATGAACACGGTCTGGACCGGCACGCCGGCCCGGCTGGCGATCAGCGCGGTGGTGCCCTTGCAGGCGTTGATCGGCCAGCGGGTGGTGCGCGTGCCTTCGGGGAAGATCAGGAGGTGGCTGCCTTTTTTCAGGTCGGCCACGGCCTGCTTGATCATGCTCAGCTGCGCGTCGTTGCGGATGTAGCCCGCGAGGCGGGCGCCTGCACCGAGGAAAACGTTGTCGACGATGTCGGCCTTCATGATGCAGGCCATGTTGGGCAGGCGCGAGATGACCATCACGGCGTCGAGCAGGCAGGGATGGTTGGGCGCGATGACCAGCGGCCCTTCGGCGCGCAGGGCGTCGAGCGCGGTGATATCGAAGCGGCAGGCCCCGGTGAGCGACAGCGCGCCGAGGTAGATGCGAAAGCCGGTCGTGATGGCCCAGCGCCCGAGCGGCTCGCCCCAACGCTTCGGCAGGAGGTGATAAAGGGGAACAGCGAGCAGCGACCAGGTGAGGGACATCGCGCCGAGCAGGCCCAGGCCGAACCCCAGCGCAAAATATTCATAGAGCCGGTGCAGCCAGCGCTGCGGCATGGCGGACCGCGCAGTCTGGCGTGCGCTCACTCGGCCGCCTCGACGCGGGTGGACGATTCCCCGAGGATCCAGGCGATGGCGACGCCGGCGGCGAAGTAATCCTCGCGCCTGACCAGCGGGCTGTCGATGAAGGCGGCGCCCTTGAGGCTGTCCCAGCGCGCAAAGGCGCCCAGCCAGTATTTCGGGTAGCGCTTCGACACCGCCACCAGGAGCTGGCTGCCGGCGTAGCCGCTCTTGGCGTCGAAGGCCGGGCGGGCGGCGGTGGCATATTGCGGCGCCACCGAATAGAAATAGTCATGGTTGCGTTTCGATCCAACCATGGGGCCGGCGAGCAGCCCCAGGTTCCAGCCGGCCATTCCTCCGACATCGGCGATGTCAAGATTCAGGCGCGGCGAGAACACCCAGCCGATATCGCGCATCCCGCCCTTCACGGTGACCGCAGTGCGGACCGGCAGGCGCAGGTCGAGCTTGTAGCGCCGGTCGTCGGTGCGCCACAGGTTGAGGTCGAGCGAGGGGCCGATCTCGGCCGTCGGCTGCAGATCGGGCATGCCCTGGCGCGCCCGGTTTTCGTCGCTGTTCACCGGCAGCGAGGCGCCGACGCTGACATTGAGTTCGACCCGGTCGCTGTCGAAGAAGGTGCCGCGAATGCCGTGCCGGTCGGCCTTGAGAAAGGTGCCACGATAGACGAAGTAGGGGAAGGGCACGGCATGGAGGCTGGATTCGTCGGAACCGCGATAGTCTGGGAAGGACAGCGCGCTCATGCCGATGCCGAGTTCCCACAAGGGCTTTCCGGCCGCAACGGCGGGGCCGGTGGACATGCAGCCGAGCAGCAGAGCGGCGGAGAGGGGCAGGCGACGGCGGGGGCGCATGGCGTGTTCCTGATCAAATACCCGGACAACAGGTGGCGACAGCATGGCCGCCCGAGGCTTCGATTTCGACCAGCAGATCGGCACGGCATACGTCGGCCTGCAGGAAGACCGTCGACATCGTGCTGCCGATGAATTGCGCCATTTCGCGGCGAACCGTGTCCACGTCTTCAGGATGTCGGACATAGACCTTGTAGGCAAGGGTGTCGAGGCGGAAGTCGGCGCGGGGGGCCTGGCGGCTGGCCTCGGCGACGACGGCGGCGATGTTTTGCAGGCATTCCCGCGTCTGCGCCGCGACGTCGCCGTGATGCAGTGTCTGGTGGCCGACGATGCTGGCGGTGCCTGAAATGAACAGCATGTCGCGTCCCCCCAGGCTGGCCAGTCCCGCGCGCGCGAAGGTCGGGCTGCGCGGCCCGTAGTCGCTCGGGTAATGGTAGGCACTGACCTGGCGGGGGTTCTCGATGCTGATCACGCGCGCGCGCGTTGCCAGGAAGGCGATGTCGAGGCGGCCAGCGGCAGAGCCCAGCGCACAGGCGGCAGGCACGTTGTCGGCGACCGCGCGGCCGCGCGCAAGGAAAGCATCCTGGCGGCCGATATTGAACTGGCGGTAGCGCTCCATGCCGTGGCTTTCCCGGTTGATCGCGGGAAAATAGTTCCAGATGCGCAGGATGGACGAGTAGCCGCGGGCATCGAGCAGTTCGAAGATGGAGCGGTAGGCGGCCTCCGCCGTGGCCTGCAGGGGCGGGGGTCCGTCGTTGCCGCATTCCGCGGGGGCTTCATCCAGGCTCAGGCAGCCGTACAGCAAGGTGTCGCCCTGGCGGTAGCGGATGGCCCCGTGTCGCCCGGATTGCAGTGGTTCGTGGCCATGCCAGACCTCGCAGATTGCCGCCTCCCCGGGGGGCAATGCCATGTCTACGGCGAGGAAGGGCAGATCCGAACTGGCGGGCGCGAGGGCGGGGTGGGAAAAACAGGCGCCGCCCAGCACGCTGCCCCGTCCGTCCAGGCTGGACAGGCGGGATGCGGGCAGGCGCTCGAGCTGAAGGATCGTTTCCGCAGGGCTCATCGGCTGACGGCCCCTTCCGTCTCGTCAACGTAGCGGATGTTCATCTTGCGCCGTTTCCACGCCGCGATCGTGCGTTTCAGGTTGACCAGCGAAGAGACGTAATAGATCACCTTGAACACCCACAGCGAGCGCCAGATCGGCGTATTGCCGAAGATGTCGCCGGCCAGCACCGAGAGCAAAGCCTCCTTGACCCGGAAGACGTTGCGCGGCGACATGAACAGGTCGCGCATGGTGGGGTTGGTGACACGGTAGATGAACCAGGAGAATGCCCGGGGCCCGTGCTTCATGGTCCTGTCGAAATGCCGGAGCGCCGTCGCCGCCTGGTCCGGCCGGCGCAGGCAGGCATCCACCGCGTCGGCGCCGACAAAGGCGCTGTTCATGGCCAGCATGACGCCGGACGAGAAGACCGGGTCGATGAAGGCGTAGGCGTCCCCCAGCAGCAGGTAGCCGGGGCCGTGGCTGCGGTCGCAGGTATAGGAGAAGTTGCCGGTGGCTTCCACGTCCGCGACGAGTTCGGCATCCTGCAGCCGCGCGGCCAGGGCGGGGCACTGGGCGATGAGGTCGAAGAAAAAATCGCGCACCGGTTTGTTGCGGCTCTTCAGGTAGGTGGGCCAGGTTACCGCGCCGACACTGGTGGTACCGTCGGCGAGCGGGATGAACCAGAACCAGCCGTGCTCGAACCAGAAAATCGAGATGTGGCCCGCTTTCTTGCCCGTATGCCGTTGCGCCCCCCTGAAGTGGCCGTAGAGGGCGGCGCTGTTGTGCCTGGGGTTGCGCTGTTTGGCCTTGAAGCGGCTGCCGAGAAAGGTGTCGCGGCCGGAGGCGTCGACGAGGAAGCGGCATCGCCAGGTCTCGCTGCGGCCGTCGTCGTGTTCCGCGCGGACGACGGCGCCTGCGTCGTCCGGCAGGAATTCCACGTCGCGCACGCGGCAGCCCTCGATGACGCTGGCGCCGCTGCGGGCGGCGTTGCGAATCAGGATCTCGTCGAATTCGGAACGCCGCACCTGGTAGGCGCGCGGCATGGACTTGTCCCAGGCGTCGGCGAACTCGAAGCTCTGCGGGTGTTCATGCCAGGGGGAGACGAACTCCGCCCCCCATTTCTCCATGCCGATCGCTTCAATCTCGTCACGTACGCCGAGGGTATCGAACAGCGGCAGGTTGGCCGGCAGGAGGGATTCGCCGATGTGAAAGCGCGGATGGCGCGCCTTCTCCAGCAGGGTGACCCGGTGGCCCTTCTTGGCCAGCAGCGTGGCGGCCGTCGAGCCGGCGGGGCCGCCGCCGATCACCAGGACATCGCAGGCATTTTCGGCAGGGCTATCGGAGCGGGCGTCATGCGGCATCAGGCTTTCCTTGGTTGATGACAGCGATGCGGAAAGCCATTTCCGCATGAACTGAAGAGACATGCGGATTTTACCCAGAGCCGCCGCGTTTCCGGTACCTGAATCCCGGGATTTGCCCGCCGCGCTATCATGTGAGGCCCTCGATCTGATTTTTCATGACTATGCTGGTGCTTGGCGTCGAATCCTCCTGCGATGAAACCGGTGTCGCGCTGTATGACAGCGCGCGCGGCCCTTCGTCGCCGCCCAGGACAGGCCTGCTGGCGCACGCCCTGTATTCGCAGATCGCCATGCACAACGATTACGGCGGCGTGGTTCCCGAACTGGCGTCGCGCGACCATATCCGGCGGCTGCTGCCCCTGACCCGCCAGGTGCTGGCCGAGAGCGGACGCACGCTGGCCGACATCGACGGGATTGCCTACACGCAGGGGCCGGGGCTCGCAGGCGCCTTGCTGGTGGGGGCCGGGATGGCGCGGGCGCTGGCATTTGCGCTGGATGTTCCCGCGGTCGGCGTGCACCATCTGGAAGGCCACATGCTGTCGCCGCTGATTTCCGATACGCCGCCCGAATTCCCCTTCGTCGCGCTGCTGGTGTCGGGCGGGCACACGCAGCTGATGCTGGTGTCGGGCGTCGGGCGCTACACGCTGCTGGGCGAGACGCTCGACGACGCCGCCGGCGAGGCTTTCGACAAGACCGCGCAACTGCTGGGCCTGGGCTATCCGGGCGGGCCGGCGTTGTCGAAGCTGGCGGCGACGGGCGACGCCAGCCGCTTCCCCCTGCCGCGCCCGATGCTGAATTCGGGCGATTTCGATTTCAGCTTCAGCGGGCTGAAGACCGCGGTGCTGACGCTGGTGCGCAAGGTGGGGCCGGGCGCGGCGGCGGATATCGCAGCGGCGTTCCAGGCGGCGGCGGTGGAGGTGCTGGTCAGCAAGAGCCTGGCGGCCTGCGCGCACAGCGGCGCTACGCGGCTGGTCGTCGCCGGCGGCGTGGGCGCCAATACCCATTTGCGCGAGTGCCTTACCCGCGAGGCGGCGGCACGCGGCATCAGCGTGTTCTATCCGCGACTGGAATTCTGCACCGACAACGGCGCGATGATCGCCTACGCCGGCGCACAACGGCTGGCGCACGCGCAGGGCGGGGATCTGACGTTCGCGGTCAGGCCGCGCTGGGACCTGGCGACGCTCGAAGCGGCGTAAGTTCCTACCTGCGGAACATCGGATAGGCCTCGCGCAAGGCCTTGAGCCATTTCTCGCCGCCGGCGAAGTGCGCGATCTGGTCCGGAAACAGCAAAAACCCCACCAGCGCCGCCATCAGACAGACCAGAATCACCGTGCCGAAAATGCTTTCCGGGCGCAGCACGCCCCAGTAGCGGCTGACCAGGAACAGCGTGTCCTTCTTGTGCTCAGACATCGACAGCCAGCGCCGCAGCAGTTTGACCGCGAGATAGGCGGCGTAGCCGCCGGCCAGCGAGGCGAACACGATGCGGAAGAGGGCGAACACGTCCAGTCCGCCGCCCAGATACTGGTGATACAGCCAGGACACGAATCCCAGCGACAGCGACGCCAGGATCGCGATGGCGACGTTGATGAACAGCCGCCGGCGTTCGCGGGCGAGGTCGCGCTGGCGCTCGATGAAAAAACTGTCGACTTCGCGCTTGAAATATTCGACCTTTTCCTGCACCAGCGACGAGAACTCCGCCTTGGCGTGGGCGATGCGTGCGTCCATCAGCGCGCCGAGCTTTTCGCCGGCGTAATCGACCAGTTCGCGCACGTCGTCCTTGGTGAACTGGCGCTGCTCATGCAACTCGTCGGAAATCTTGTCGAGCTTGGCGTCGATCTCCTGGCTGGCACGCCAGATGACGTCCTTCAGTTCGGTGCCGGCCTGCGACACGCCCTCCTTGACCACCTCCGACAGGCGCTCGCCCGCGTGGTCGATCGCCTCGCGCGATACCTCGGCGAGACTTTCCTTCGCGTGTTCGATGCTTTTGTCGAAAAAGGCCATGTCGGATGGGCGGGGGTCAGGAGCGGGTGCCGATGCGCCCTTCCCGGCCGGTTGCCAGTTTGATGAGATTCTTCTTGTGACGATAGACCAGCAGCAGCGCGATCACCAGTACGGTGATCGCCGTGCTGCCCCAGCCGATCAGCAGTCCCGTGTAGACCGGCGCGAGCGCGGCGGTGGTGAGCGCCGCGAGCGAGGAAATGCGGAAGGCCCTGGCCACGAGCAGCCAGGTCGCCAGGCATGCCAGGCCGATCCAGGGGTTGAGGCCGAGCAATACGCCGAGTGCCGTCGCCACGCCCTTGCCGCCCTGAAAGCGGAAAAACACCGGGAACAGGTGGCCGATGAACACGGCCAGCGCGCATAGCAGGACTCCCTCCTCGACAAGGCCGAACGCGGGCGCCAGGGCACGCGCCAGCGCCACCGCCACCCAGCCCTTCAGCGCGTCGCCGAGCAGCGTCAGCGCGGCCGCCGTCTTGCGGCCGGTGCGCAGCACGTTGGTGGCGCCGGGATTGCCCGACCCGAAGCTGCGCGGGTCGGGCAGGCCCATGGCGCGGCTGACGATCACGGCAAACGACAGCGAGCCGAGCAGGTAGGCAACAGCAATAAACAACAGCGTGGTCATAAGTCAGTAAAATGGCGGGTTTGGATTGGGCCCCTGGGGGGCTGCACGATGGATATTCTATTTTTGCGGGACTTTCGTCTCGAGCTGATTATCGGCATATACGAGTGGGAACGCAAAGTGCCGCAGCCGGTGCGGCTCGATCTGGAAATCGGCCTGCCCGACAGCAAGGCCGGCGGCACCGACAACGTGGCCGACACCATCGACTACGGCGCGGTGGCCAGGCGGGTGAAGGAATACCTGCACAACGCACCGCAGCCGATCACGCTGGTCGAATCGGTGGCCGAGCACGTGGCCGCGATCGTGCGCGACGAATTCGGCGCGCCGTGGGTGAAGGTGTCGGTGACCAAGTTCGCCATCGTGCCGGGCATCAGGGAGCTCGGCATCACCATCGAGCGCGGTGCGCGCCTGTGAGTTTCGAGCACATGGCCGCCATGGCGGCCATCCTGCTGACGGCGTATTTCATTCGTGGCATCACCGGCTTCGGCTCGGGGCTGATCGCGGTGCCCCTGCTGGCGCTGTTCCTGCCGCTGAAATTCGTGGTGCCGCTGGTCCTGCTGCTGGATTTCACCGCCTCGATGGTGATGGGGGGCTTCCATTTCAAGCGCGTGAAATGGGGCGAGATCGGCGTGCTGATCCCGTTCGGCATCGCCGGCGTGGTGCTGGGCACCGGCCTGCTGATCCAATTGCCCTCCGGGCCCATGCTGCTGGTGCTGGCCGGACTGGTGTTTGTCTTTGCGGTGCGCAGCGTATTCAATCTCCGCGGCGACAAGCCGGTTTCGCGCGGCTGGGCCGTGACGGCGGGGCTCGCCGGCGGCACGGTGGGCGCCTTGTTCGGCACCGGCGGGCCCCCGTACGTGATTTACCTGACGCACCGCATCCACGATAAAGGTGATCTGCGGGCGACTTTCTCGGCCCTGTTCTTTGCCGATGGAATGACGCGCATCGTCAGCTTCCTGGTGGCCGGGCTGCTGCTGAGCGCCAGGGTGTGGATCGCGTATATCGCTGCGCTGCCGCTCATGCTGGGCGCGCTCTATCTGGGCGGGCGGGCGCACGTGGGCCTGGGCCAGGCGCAGATGACGCGTCTGGTCGGCGCGCTGCTGCTGGTGTCGAGCGTATCGCTGGTGTTCAAGGCCTGGCATACATGAACGAACTCGAATCGCTGCATTTTCAGTCCGTGACGTTCAGCGGCATGGCGCCCGGCGCACGCCTCATCGTGCTGGGCGCGGTGCACGGCAACGAGACCTGCGGCACGCAGGCGATCCGCCGCGTGATCGCCGAGATCGAATCCGGGCAACTGGCCATCGTCGCCGGCAGCGTGACCTTCGTCCCGGTCACCAACCCGCTGGCCTATGCCCGCCACCAGCGCATGGGCGACCGCAACCTCAATCGCAATCTCGTTCCCACCGACACCCCGGTCGAATTCGAGGACCGCATCGCCAACTGGCTGTGCCCGCTGCTGGCGCAGCACGACGCGCTGCTCGACCTGCATTCGTTCCATACGGCGGGCGAGCCTTTCGTCATGCTGGGGCCGGAAGACAACCAGGGCACGCTGGAGCCGTTTGCGCGCTCGGCCGAGGAAACCGCGCTGGCGCTGCGCCTGGGGGTGCACCGCTTCGTCGACGGCTGGCTTGACACCTATGCCGCCGGGGTCGCGCGCCGCCTGGCTGCAGGCGCGTCATCGCGCGAGGCCGACGTGCACTACGGCGTGGGCACCACCGAATACATGCGGGCACAGGGCGGCATCGCGCTCACGCTCGAATGCGGGCAGCACGACGATCCCGCAGCCCCCGCGGTGGCCTGGCGCGCCATCCACAATGCGCTGGCGCATCTGTGCCTGACTGCCGAACCCCCGCCGGCTGCCGTGACCGGCACCGAGGCGCTGCGCCTGTATCAGGTCGTCGACCGTGGCCACGCCGGCGATCAGTTCGTTCGCGACTGGGCCAGCTTCGATCGCGTGCGCGCGGGCGAACGCATCGGCATGCGTCACGACGGCACGCCCGTGACGGCCGACCGTGACGGCTACGTCGTGTTCCCCAATCCAGATGCGCAGCCGGGGCAGGAGTGGTTTTATCTGGCGAAGGCGGGCACGCGGGTGTAAAGCTCAGCCACGCGGATGGTGTTGCGCGTGCAGCTGCTTCAGCCGTTCGCGCGCTACGTGGGTATAGATCTGCGTGGTGGAAATGTCGCTGTGACCGAGCAGCATCTGCACCACGCGCAGGTCGGCGCCATGGTTCAGCAGATGGGTGGCGAAGGCGTGGCGCAGCGTGTGCGGCGACAGCGGGCGCTCGATGCCGGCCGCCTGGGCGCGCCGCCTGATCAGATACCAGAATGCCTGGCGCGTCATGCCGTCGCCGCGCGCGGTCACGAACACGGCGTCGGAAAGGTTTCTGTCCAGCAGCAGCGGGCGCGCATCCGTCATGTAGCGCTTGAGCCACTGCACCGCTTCCTCGCCCAGCGGAACCAGCCGGTCCTTGTTGCCCTTGCCGGTGACCCGCAGCACGCCGTCGTTGAGATTGAGTGCCGTCAGCTTCAGCCCCACCAGTTCCGACACCCGCAAGCCGGTGGCGTACAGCGTTTCCAGCATCGCGCGGTCGCGCAGGCCGAGCGGGGTGCCGGCATCGGCGCCGTCGAGCAGGCGTTCGACATCCGCCTCGGTCAGCGTCTTGGGCAGTGCGCGCGGCAGCTTGGGGCGGTCGAGATTGAGCGTGGGGTCGCTGGCGATGCGTTTCTCGCGCAGCAGGTAACGGTAAAAACGCTTCAGCGCCGAGGTGTAGCGCGCCGCGCTGCGCGGCTGGCTGCGGTGAGCAAAACGCCACGCCAGGTAGGCCTCGATATCGCCGGCCACGGCGGCATCCAGGCCATGTGCGCGTTCCTTCTCCAGCCAGACGCCGAAGGCCCTCAGATCGCGCCGATACGCCGCCAGCGTGAGGTCCGCCAGACCGTCTTCCAGCCACAGATGATCGCAGAACCGGTCAATCAGCGCGTCGTTCATGCGCCAGCAGCCAGGTTTTCACGTCCAGCGGCGCACCGCTCGATGAATGCATGAATCCCCCCAGGCCGTTCGCCGCCACCACGCGGTGGCAGGGGATCAGGATCGGCAACGGATTGGCGCCGCATGCCTGGCCGACGGCACGGGCGGCGGTACGGAGTTCCGTGGCGAGCGCGCCATAGGTGGCGGGGCGGCCAGCAGGAATGCCCATCAGGGCATGCCACACACGCAGCTGGAACGGCGTACCCCGCGGAACGAAGAGCAGATCGAACACGTGGGCCGGGTCATGCCAGTAGGCGTCGAGTTCGCGGGCGAGGCGTCGCGCGCGCGCGTCGAGATGCGAAGTGCGCGGGGCGTTGGCCGGCAGGAAATCCAGCCGCGTCAGCGTGTCGCCGGCGAAGAGTGCACCGAGGCGGCAGGGGGGCGCATCCAGAATGGCATCGTAATCGTGCATCCTGGAATTCTACCTCCCGGCCAAAACAAAAACGCCCGCACGGAGCGGGCGTTTTGCGTTGCGGCAGGAAGGCTGCTTATTCGGCGGCCGTGGCTGCGGCCTTGCGGGCGGGCAGCTTTTCCTTGATGCGGGCCGACTTGCCGGAACGCTCGCGCAGGTAGTACAGCTTGGCACGGCGGACATCGCCGCGGCGCTTGACCTCGACGCTGGCGACCAGCGGCGAGTAGGTCTGGAAGGTACGCTCGACGCCTTCGCCGGCGGAAATCTTGCGCACGGTGAAGGCGGAGTTGAGGCCGCGGTTGCGCTTGGCGATGACCACGCCTTCGTAGGCCTGCAGACGCTCGCGGTTGCCTTCCTTCACCTTCACCTGGACGACGACGGTGTCGCCGGGGGCGAAATCGGGGAGGGTCTTGCCCAGGCGGGCGATTTCTTCCTGTTCGAGTTGCTCGATGATGTTCATGATGTTTCCTTGCACCTGGCGGGAGAGGTATGCCCCAAAAGGGTGGACGTCACGCCGTTTCACATTGGCCCCGGTGTTTGGTTTAACCCCGGCGCCGCTCGTTTCCGGTCTGCCTGTCGGCAAGCCGGTCAATTCGTTTACTTCTGCGCCTGCTCCAGCAGGTCGGGCCGCAGCGCGGCGGTGAGCCGCAGGCTTTCTTCGTGCCGCCACCTGGCGATGGCCGCATGGTTGCCGCTTTTCAGCACCTCGGGCACCGCCATGCCCTGCCAGACTTCAGGCCGGGTGTAGTGCGGGCAGTCGAGCAGCCCGTGGCTGAACGAGTCCTGCACCGCCGATTCGGCGTCGTTCAACGCCCCCGGCAACTGCCGGATGATCGCGTCCATCAGCGCCAGCGCGGGAAGTTCGCCGCCCGACAATACAAAGTCGCCGAGCGAGATTTCCTCGTCCACCCGGCGCTGCAGCAGCCGCTCGTCGATCCCTTCGTAGCGCCCGCACAGCAAAACCAGTGCAGGCGCGTCCTTCAATTCCATCACCCGCTGCTGCGTCAGCGGCCGGCCGCGGGGGGAAAAATGCACCACCCACGGCGTCAAATTCTCGCCGGCCAGATCCTGCTGCACCGTATTCAGCGTGCGGTCCAGCGGCTCCGCCAGCATCAGCATGCCGGGGCCGCCGCCGTAGGGCCGGTCGTCCACCGTGCGATGCGGGTCGTCGGTGAAATCGCGCGGATTCCACGCCTTGAACCGGTACAGCCCGCGATCCAGCGCCCGCCGCGTGATGCCGTAATCCAGCACGGCATCGAACATCTCGGGGAAGAGCGTGACCGCATCGAAGC
>JAJZRE010000006.1:8725-47515 GCA_021802945.1 Pseudomonadota bacterium | reverse complement strand
TCGTCGGTGAAATCGCGCGGATTCCACGCCTTGAACCGGTACAGCCCGCGATCCAGCGCCCGCCGCGTGATGCCGTAATCCAGCACGGCATCGAACATCTCGGGGAAGAGCGTGACCGCATCGAAGCGCATCAGTAGTCTTCGCCCCAGTCCACCTCGATCGTCCCGCCTGCCAGGTCGACCTTGCCGACGAAGGTGGCGACGAAGGGTATCAGGTGCTCGCGCGTGCCTTTCACCACCAGCAAATCGTTCGCGCCGCTTTCCATCAGGCTGTCGACCTTGCCCAGTTCGACGCCCTCGCGGTTGACCGCGGTCAGGCCGATCAGGTCCGACCAGTAGAACTCGTTTTCTTCCGGCGGCGGCAGATCGCTTTTCGCCACCGAGATTTCCTGCCCGCGCAGGGCATACGCCGCGTCGCGGTCGTCGACGCCCGCCAGCTTGGCGATCAGGGCCTTGCCGTGGTCCTGGACGGCTTCGACGGAGAAATGCGCCTGCTGCTCGCCGCGGCCGACGCGCCAGGATTCGAAATCCATCAGCGTGCCCGGGTCTTCGCTGTAGGGCTGGACCTTGACCCAGCCCTTGACGCCGAACGGGGCGGCGATGCGCCCCATAACGACCCAGTCGTTATTCAATTCAAGTGGCCGACCCAGGCTTCTTGTTCAGCCAAATCAGGCAGCAGCGGGCTTGTTCTGCTTGACCAGACGGGCGACGGTGTCGGACAACTGCGCACCGTTGCTCACCCAGTAGCCGATGCGATCCTGATCCAGACGCACGGCTTCGGCACCTTCAGCGGCGACCGGGTTGTAGAAACCGACGCGCTCGATGAAGCGGCCATCACGGCGGCAGCGCGAATCGGCCACCACCACGTTGTAGAAGGGGCGGTTTTTTGCGCCGCCGCGCGAAAGACGAATAACGACCATGATTTAACCCACCGGGTAAACGGAGAAAACCGCGAATTATACCCGAAATCCGCCGGCTTGCCAGTCGGGCCGGTAATTAACGCATGCCGGGCAGCATGCCCTTCATGCCGCGCATCATCTTGCCCAACCCGCCCTTGCCCATCATTTTCATCATCTTCTGCGCCTGCTCGAACTGGTTCAGCAGCTTGTTGACGTCCTGCACCTGCACCCCCGCGCCGGCTGCGATGCGGCGCTTGCGGCTGGCCTTGATGATCTCGGGCTTGCGGCGCTCCAGCGGGGTCATGCTGTTGATGATGCCTTCCACCCGGTTGACGGCCTTGTCGTCGGCGCCGGCCGGCATCGCCATCTGCCCGGCGCCGGGGAGTTTGTCCATCAGGGCCGACAAGCCGCCCATCTTCCGCATCTGCTGGATTTGCGCCTTGAAATCCTCGAGGTCGAAGTCCTTGCCTTTCTTGACCTTGTCGGCGAGCTTCCTGGCCTCGGCCAGGTCGACCGAGCTCTGCGCCTGTTCGATCAGCGAGAGCACATCGCCCATGCCGAGGATGCGCTGTGCCATGCGCTCGGGGTGGAAGGCTTCCAGCCCGGTGGGTTTTTCGCCGACGCCGATGAACTTCAGCGGCTTGCCGGTGATGTGGCGCACTGACAGCGCCGCGCCACCGCGGGCGTCGCCGTCGAGCTTGGTCAGCACCACGCCTGTGAGCGGCAGCGCTTCGTTGAAGGCCTTGGCGACGTTGATCGCGTCCTGGCCCTGCATGGCATCCACGACAAACAGCGTTTCGACCGGCTTGACCGCGGCGTGCAGCGCCTTGATCTCGTTCATCATCGCCTCGTCGATCGCCAGGCGGCCGGCGGTGTCGACGATCAGCACGTCGTAGAACTGCTTGCGCGCGTGGTCCTGCGCGGCCTGCGCGATCTTCAGCGGATCGCGTTCATCGCCGGCCTCGAAGAAGGCGACGTCGAGCTGCTTGCCGAGCTGGCGCAGCTGGTCGATGGCGGCGGGGCGGTAGACGTCGGCGGAGGCGAGCAGGACTTTCTTCTTGCGGTTCTTCAGCAGCAGCGCGAGCTTGCCGCTGGTGGTGGTCTTGCCCGAACCCTGCAGGCCGGCCATCAGAATCACGGCGGGCGGGGTGGCGGCGAGGTTGAGGTCGGCGTTTTCGCCGCCCATCAGCCGGGTGAGCTCTTCGTGGACGATGCCGATCAGCGCCTGGCCCGGCGACAGGCTGGCGAGCACGTCCTGGCCCAGTGCGCGGGTCTTGACCGCTTCGATGAAGTCCTTGACCACCGGCAGGGCGACGTCGGCCTCGAGCAGGGCGAGACGCACCTGGCGCAGCGTGTCCTGCACGTTGGCTTCGGTGATGCGCGCCTGCCCGCGCAGGGATTTGACGACGCCGGCGAGGCGTCCGCTGAGGTTTTCTAACATGGCTTCCTTGTTGCCGCTATGGGCGGCATGGATAATGAGGCTGGCTGAATCCAATTTCCATTTTAACGAATGTCTCCGCTATTGCTGGTTACTTTGTGTGTGAGCGCGCTGTATGGCTGGGTCGCCTGGCGCTTGCAGCGTGCACCGTCCGATGCCTCGGTACGCGTGCTGACGCCACTGGCCCTGCTGGCGCACGGCGCGTTGATCTTCAATTCGGCGCTCGGGCAGGGCGATATCCGTCTGGGATTCGGCAACTCCCTGTCGACGATTCTATGGCTGACCGCGCTGACTTACTGGCTGGCCAGCCAGGGCGCGCCGCTGGCGCGCCTGCAGTCGTGGGTCAGCGGGCTGGCGGCGGTATCGGTGCTGATCATGGCTTTTTTTACCGAGACCCACGCCATTCCCGATTCGCAGGCGCTGGCCTTGCGCGCGCATCTGGTGGTCTCTTTCCTGGCCTATGGCTTGCTGGCGGTGGCCGCCTTGCATGCGGTGTTGATGACCATGCTGGAAAAACAGCTGCATCGCGGCGCGTTGCTGCAGGGCGGCGCGCCGCCTTTGCTGACGCTGGAAGCGATGCTGTTCAGGACCATCGGCGTGGGGTTTGCGCTGCTGACCCTGGCGGTGTTCAGCGGGGTGTTCTTTTCGGAAGAGCTCTTCGGCAAGCCGCTGCAGTTCACCCACAAGATCGTGTTCGCCATCCTGTCCTGGCTGGTGTTCGGCGGCCTGCTGCTGGGGCGGCATTTCCGCGGCTGGCGCGGCCGCACGGCGCTGGTCTGGACGATCACCGGCTTCACCCTGCTGCTGCTGGCCTATCTGGGCACCCAGTTCGTGCTGGAAGTGATACTCCGGCGTTGAGGCAATCCTGATTGGAAAGCATTTCAACCAGCACATTGTTCGCGGTACTCGCCGCCCTGCTGCTGACCTCGGCGTTCTTTTCCGCGTCCGAGACCGCGATGATGGCGATCAACCGCTATCGGCTGCGCCATGCCGCGGAGTCGGGCGTGCGCGGTGCGATGCGCGCGCAGGCGCTGCTGGACAAGACCGACAAGCTGCTGGGCGTGATCCTGCTCGGCAACAACCTGGTCAATTCCGCATCGGCCACGCTGTCCGCCGTGCTGGCCATCCGCCTGTTCGGCTCCGGCGAAGTCGTGCTGTTCACGGCGACGCTCCTGCTCACCTTCCTGATTCTGGTGTTCAGCGAAGTCACGCCCAAGGTGGTGGGAGCCGCCTTTCCCGAACGCGTCGCCTATCCGGCGTCGTTGCTGCTCACGCCACTGCTGAAGCTGGCGTACCCGGTGGTGTGGTTCGTCAATCTGTTTGTACAGGGCATCCTGAGGCTGTTGCGGATCCGGCAGCCCGAGCCGGGGCAGGGCACCAGCCTCGGGCTCGAAGAACTGCGGACCATCGTGCTGGAGTCGTCCGGCAGGTTGCCGCGCGAACACCACCGGATTCTGATGAACCTGCTGGAGCTGGAGGACATCACCGTCGATGACGTGATGACGCCGCGCAACCAGATCGAGGCGATCGATATCGAGGACGACCCCGAACGTCTGCGCCAGCAGATTTCCACCAGCCACCATACCCGGCTGGTGGTGCATGCCGGCTCCCCCGACAACCTGCTCGGCGTGCTGCATGTGCGCCGGGTGCTGTACGCGCTCACCGGCGACGAGCTTGATCCGGAGATATTGAAAGGAAATCTCGAGGATCCGTATTTCGTCCCGGCGGGTACGCCGCTGTTCACCCAGTTGCGCAACTTTCAGCGCGGCCGCCGGCGGCTGGCGCTGGTGGTCGACGAATACGGCGAGCTCCAGGGTCTGGTGACGCTGGAAGACCTGCTGGAAGAGATGGTCGGCGAATTCACCACGCAGGCGCCGTCGGACACCGGCTATCTGCGGCGTGAGGCGGATGGCAGCTGGCTGGTCGAGGGCAGCGTGCTGCTGCGCCACCTGAACCGCAAGCTGGGCCTGTCGCTGCCGCTGGACGGGCCGAAGACGCTGAACGGCCTGTTGCTCGAACAATTCGAGGACATCCCCGAGGTGGGCGTCAGCCTCAAGCTGGGCGACGTGCCGGTGGAGATCGTGCAGACGCAGGACCGCGCGGTCAAGATGGCGCGCATCTATCTGCCGGCAGCGGATGAAGCCCTGTCCGAGCCCCCCTCAATTTAGTCGAAAAATCGCCGTTATGGCCTGTGATTCCCCGGGTCTGCCGGCTCCCGCGGGTGAAGAGACGATTGTTTTATCGCTGGACTTGTCTGGAACCGAGCTATGGCCGCTGTGACAAACACCAACAATTTAACCGGACTGGCGCGTGCCATGGTCAACCATGGCTGGCTGTCCGAGGACGACGCCGAGGGGGTGTGGAAGCGCGCCAGCCAGTCGGGCGATTCGTTCGTGACCGAATTGATCAAGGGTCGGCGTTTCAAGGCCGACCAGGTTGCCGAGTTTGCGGCCGTCTCGTTCGGCTTTCCCTACCTGGACCTGAATGCCATGGATCACGAGAGCCTGCCGCAGGGGCTGCTCGATCCGAAGCTGGTACAGAAGCGGCGCGTGCTGGCCCTGTACCAGCGGGGCAACAAGCTGTACGTGGCGACATCCGACCCCACGCATCTGCAGGCGATGGACGAGGTCAAGTTCCAGACCGGGCAGACGGTAGAACCCGTGGTGGTGGAGGACGACAAGCTCGGCAAGCTGATCGAGAAAGCCGGCCAGGAAAACGACAACACGATGGCGGTGTTGAACGCCGAGGATCTCGACCTCGATTTCCACGACGAGGAAAGCGCCGCTGCCGCGCAGCAGGACACTGGCGGCATCGAAATCGACGATGCGCCGGTGGTGCGCTACCTTCAGAAAATCATGCTCGACGCCATCAATCTCGGCGCATCCGACATCCATTTCGAGCCTTACGAGAAGTTTTACCGCATCCGCTACCGGCGTGACGGCATCCTGTCCGAGGTGGCGCAGCCGCCGATGGCGATCAAGGACAAGGTGGCCTCGCGCATCAAGGTGCTGTCGCGGCTGGACATTTCCGAGAAGCGCGTGCCGCAGGACGGCCGCATGAAGATGGTGCTGTCGAAGAACCGCGCCATCGATTTCCGGGTCAGCACCCTGCCCACGCTGTATGGCGAGAAGATCGTCATGCGTATTCTCGATCCCACCAGCGCGCAGATGGGGATCGAGGCGCTGGGCTACGAGCCGTGGCAGAAGGATCTGCTGCTGAATGCGGTACAGCGCCCCTACGGCATGGTGCTGGTGACCGGCCCGACCGGCTCCGGCAAGACGGTGTCGCTGTATACCTGTCTGAACCTTCTCAACAAGCCCGACGTCAACATATCGACGGCGGAAGACCCGGCGGAAATCCAGCTGCCCGGCATCAACCAGGTCAACGTCAACGACAAGGCCGGGCTGACCTTTTCGGCGGCGCTGAAGTCCTTCCTGCGGCAGGATCCCGACGTCATCATGGTCGGCGAAATCCGCGACCTGGAAACCGCCGACATCGCGATCAAGGCCGCGCAAACCGGCCACATGGTGATGTCCACCCTGCATACCAACGATGCCCCCGGCACGCTGACCCGCCTGTTGAACATGGGCGTGGCGCCTTTCAACGTCGCGTCCTCGGTGATCCTGATCACCGCGCAGCGGCTGGGACGGAAGCTGTGCGGCTGCAAGCAGCCAGCCGACATTCCGCGGGAAGCGCTGCTGGCCGCCGGCTTTACCGAGGAACAGCTGGACGGCACGTGGAAGCCCTACAAGCCGGTGGGCTGCGATATCTGCGGCGGCACCGGCTACAAGGGGCGCGTCGGCATCTATCAGGTCATGCCGATCACCGAGGCCATGACCCGCATCATCCTCAAGGGCGGCAACGAATCCGATATCGCCGACCAGGCGCGGCGCGAAGGCGTGCTCGACCTGCGGCAGGCGGGTCTGTTGAAAGTGAAATCCGGTCTCACCTCGCTGGAAGAGGTCGAGGCCGTTACCAACATTTAAGGGATTCTCTTTATGGCTACAGCGGCAAAAACAGTCAAGGACGCCACCTTTCTCTGGGAAGGCATGGACAAGCGTGGCAAGAAGGTCAAGGGTCAGCTGCAGGCTGGCGGCGAAGCCATGGTCAATTCCCAGCTGCGCAGACAGGGCATCACCGTCACCAAGGTCAAGAAGCAGAGCACGCTGTTCAGCGGCGCGAAGAAAATCACCGAGAAGGATGTCACGCTGTTCACCCGCCAGCTGGCCACCATGATGAAGGCGGGCGTACCCTTGCTGCAATCCTTCGAGATTGTTGCGCGCGGGCACTCCAATCCATCGATGCAGCGATTGCTGATGGAAATCAAGGCGGACATCGAAAAGGGCAGCAGCCTCACCCAGGCATTCAGTCGCCATCCACTTTACTTCGACGCCTTGTTCTGCAACCTGGTCGGTGCCGGCGAGGCGGCCGGTATTCTCGAAGGCGTGCTCGATCGCCTTGCGGTCTACAAGGAAAAGATCCTTGCCATCAAGGGCAAGATCAAGTCGGCCCTGTTCTACCCGGTCTCGATCATCGTGGTGGCGTTTGTCATCACCGCTATCATCATGATTTTCGTGATCCCGGCGTTCAAGGAACTGTTCAGCAGCTTTGGCGCGGATTTGCCGGGACCGACCCTGGTCGTGATGGCGATATCGGATTACTTCGTCAAATGGTGGTGGGCGATTTTCGGTGTGATCGGCGGAGGGCTGTATGCCTTCTTCCAGGCGTGGAGACGCTCGCGCAAGATGCAGATGTTCATGGACCGCCTCATGCTCAAGCTGCCGATTTTTGGTCCGGTCATCGAAAAGGCCACCATCGCGCGCTGGACGCGGACGCTCGCCACCATGTTCGCCGCCGGCGTGCCGCTGGTCGAGGCGCTGGAATCGGTGGGAGGCGCATCGGGCAACCAGGTCTTTGTCGAGGCGACCAACAAGATCCGCGGCGAAGTGGCGACCGGTACCGCCTTGACGGTGGCGATGCAGAACTCGGGGCGCTTTCCCAACATGGTGTTGCAGATGGCGGCCATTGGTGAAGAATCCGGTTCGCTCGACGCCATGCTGGGCAAGGTCGCCGACTTCTACGAGGCCGAAGTCGACGACGCCGTCGAGGCGCTGTCCAGCCTGATGGAGCCGATCATCATGGTGGTGCTGGGCACGCTGATCGGCGGCATGGTGATCGCGATGTACATGCCGATCTTCAAAATGGGCGCGGTCGTCGGGTGATGGAACTACTGTACGCCGAACCAGCCCTCCTCGCCGGGCTGGTTCTTTTGCTTGGCCTGCTGGTGGGAAGCTTTCTCAACGTCGTCATCCATCGGCTACCCAACATGATCGAAGCCGAATGGCATGCCCAATGCGCGGAATTGCGCGGCGAATCCCCACCCGAAGTCCCGCGCTACAACCTGTGGGTGCCACGTTCGGCCTGCCCCCGGTGTGGCCATCCGATTACCGCGCTGGAAAACGTCCCGATCTTGTCGTGGCTATGGCTCCGCGGGCGATGTTCGGCCTGCGGTACGCCGATCAGTGCGCGCTATCCGCTGGTGGAACTGCTGACCGCGCTCCTGTCCGCGGCCGTCGCCTGGAAGTGGGGCGTCAGCGTGCAAACCGGTGGCGCGCTGCTGCTGGTATGGACGCTGATCGCACTGGCGTTCATCGATCTCGATACCACCCTGCTCCCCGACAGCCTCACGCTGCCGCTGCTGTGGCTGGGGCTGCTGTTCAACCTGAATGGGCATTTCACCAGCCTGCCGGACGCGGTTATCGGCGCCATGGCCGGCTACGGGGTGCTGTGGTCGGTCTATTGGCTGTTCAAGCTGGCTACCGGCAAGGAGGGCATGGGATTCGGCGACTTCAAGCTGCTGGCGGCCATCGGCGCCTGGCTCGGCTGGCAGATGCTGCCTGTCACGCTGCTGCTGTCGTCGGCGGTCGGTGCGGTGATCGGCATCGGGATGATCGTGCTGGTGAAGCATGACCGCCGCGTGCCGATTCCGTTCGGCCCGTATCTCGCGGGCGGCGGCCTCGTGGCGCTGTTCTTCGGCGCCGACCTGACGCAGGCCTACCTCGCCGGATTCTGATGTTCACGGTCGGCCTTACCGGCGGGATCGGCTCGGGCAAGTCGACCGTCGCCGATCTGTTTGCCGCGCTTGGCGTGCCGGTGATCGACACCGATGCCATCGCGCGCGAGTTGACCAGGCCGGGCGGCGAAGCCCTGGATGCGATCCGCGCGGCGTTCGGCGGGACGGTGATGGCGGCCGGAGACACCCTGGATCGCGCGGCCTTGCGCCATCGCGTATTCTCCGATGCCGAGGCGCGACACCAACTCGAAGCGATCCTGCATCCGCGTATCCGGCAGATCGTGACCCGGACGCTGGCGACACTGGCAGCACCGTATGCGCTGGTCGTGATTCCGCTGCTGGTCGAAACCGGCGGCTACCGCGATGTATTGAACCGCGTGCTGGTGGTCGATTGTCCGGAAGACGTGCAGATCGCGCGAGTGATGGCGCGCAGCGGGCTCGCTCGGGGCGAAGTCGAGGCCATACTCGCGGCCCAGGCAGGTCGCGCCGCGCGCCTGGCGGCCGCGGACGACGTGATCCTAAACACGGCCTCCCCCGAGGCGTTGCGCACCCAGGTGGCGGCGCTGCACCGGCACTACCTGGCGCTTTCTCCTGCGACGTCGTCTTGATTTTCCGCATGGATCGGCGACAATCGGCTGAACCAAACCAACGCGTGGCGGCGTGATTCACTACGAATATCCCCTGAGCGAACGCATCCGTACGCTATTGCGGCTGGAAGATCTGTTCGACCGTTTCGATGCCTATGCCGCATCGCCCGACCCGCACGCCCATCATGCCGCCCTGCTGACCCTGTTCGAGATGGCCGAGGTTGCCGCGCGTGCCGACCTCAAGTCCGATCTGCTGCAGGAACTGGACCGGCAGAAAACGGTGCTGACCGCGCTGCGCGGCAATCCGCATGTGCAGGGCACCACGCTGGAACAGGTGCTGGCCGCGATCGAGACGGCCCATCACGGCATGTACCATCTGCCCGGAAAAGTCGGCCAGCACCTGCGCGAAGACGACTGGCTGATGACCATCAAGCAGCGTGCGGCCATCCCGGGGGGGATGTGCGAATTCGATCTGCCCTCCTATCACTACTGGCTGCACCAGGCGGCTGATTTGCGTGTGAAGCAGTTGCAACGGTGGCTGGCGCCGTTCTCGTCGATTCGCGCCGCAGTCGGGATCGTGCTCGGATTGCTGCGCGACAGCGGCCAGGCCGAACTTCAGCATGCGAAAAATGGCAGCTATCAGCGCATGCTCGAATCGCGCAACCCGCAACTGATCCGGGTTACGCTGGTCGACGACCTGCCGTGCGTGCCCGAGATGTCCGCCAACAAATACATGCTCAACATCCGCTTCGTGCACGCGGGGTCGGGTGCAATGCGCACCTGTACCGACCAGCCGCTCGACTTCGACCTGACCTTCTGCACCCTGTGAAATCCGCCAAGCCTCCCGTCGTGGCCTGCCCGACCTGCGGCGCGACCGTTCCGTGGACGGCGGAAAGCAGGTGGAAACCGTTCTGCAGCGAGCGCTGCAAGATGATCGACCTGGGCCAGTGGGCCACGGAGAAATACCGCGTGCCGGCCGAGGAGCAGGAACCCGATGACGGGTCCCCGCCGCCGCAGTAAGGATTACTTCTTGTAGGTCTTGACGCCATTGGGCGTGCCGAGCAGCAGCACGTCCGCGCCGCGCCGGGCGAAGAGGCCGTTGGTGACCACGCCGACGACGTGATCGATCGCGGTTTCCAGCGATACCGGATCGACGATCGACAGGCCGTGCACGTCGAGAATGAGGTTGCCGTTGTCGGTGGTGAAGCCTTCGCGCAGCCGGGGCTGCCCGCCCAGCTTCACCAGCTCGCGTGCGACGTACGAACGCGCCATCGGGATCACTTCCACGGGCAGCGGAAATTTGCCCAACACGCCGACCAGCTTGCTCTCGTCGGCGATGCAGATGAACTGCTTGCTGCACGCCGCAACGATTTTTTCCCGGGTCAGCGCGCCGCCGCCGCCCTTGACCATGGCGAAGTGTTCGGTGATTTCGTCGGCGCCGTCGACGTAGATTTCGAGTTCGCCTACGTTGTTGAGATCCAGCACCTGGATGCCGTGGCTTTTCAGGCGGGCGGCGGTGGCTTCCGAACTGGCGACGGCGCCGTCGATGCGGCCTTTCACGTCGGCCAGCGCGTCGATGAAATAGTTGGCGGTCGAACCCGTGCCTACCCCGATGATCCCGCCCTTGGCATAATCCACCGCGGCACGCGCCACGGCTTGCTTCATTTCGTCCTGAGTCATGATGTTTTCGCCGATTTGGATGCAGCCCGCTAAGATAGCGGCATCGCCCCCTTTTTACAAACCTCGCACCTGCCGCCGCCATGAGCCAACCTGACGATTACCTCGAACGCATCCTCACCTCGCGCGTCTACGACGTGGCGATCGAGTCGCCGCTCGACGAGGCTCACAATCTGTCGCGCCGTCTCAACAACCAGGTCCTGCTGAAGCGCGAAGACCTGCAGCCGGTGTTCTCCTTCAAGTGCCGCGGCGCCTACAACAAGATGGCCAGGCTGACGGCGGCGCAGCTGGCGCGCGGCGTGGTCGCGGCGTCGGCCGGCAACCACGCGCAGGGGGTGGCGCTGGCGGCGCAGAAATTGGGGGCGACTGCCATCATCGTGATGCCGGTGACTACGCCGAAAATCAAGGTTGATGCGGTGGCCGCGCGCGGCGCGCAGGTCATCCTGCACGGAGATAGCTATGACGACGCCTGGGCTCATGCTACCCAGATCGCCAAGGAAGCCAAGGCAACCTTTGTCCACCCCTACGATGACCCCGATGTGATCGCGGGCCAGGGCACGGTGGCGATGGAACTCCTGCGCCAGCATCCCGGCCCGATCCACTCGGTGTACATCCCGGTCGGCGGCGGCGGGCTGATCGCCGGCATGGCCGCCTACATCAAGCGACTGCGGCCGGATATCCGCATCGTCGGCGTCGAGCCCGAGGATGCCGACGCGATGGCCCGCTCGCTGTGCAAGGGCAAGCGCATCACGTTGCCGCGCGTGGGCATCTTCGCAGACGGCGTGGCGGTGAAAACGGTCGGCAGGGAAACCTTCCGGCTGTCGCAGTTGTACGTGGACGAAATCATCCGCGTCAACAACGACGCCATCTGCGCGGCGATCAAGGATGTGTTCGAGGACACCCGCTCGATCCTGGAGCCGGCGGGTGCCTTGTCGGTAGCCGGGCTGAAAGCGGCCATCGCCGGCGACAAGCTCAAGGGCAGGACGCTGGTGGCCGTGGCCTCCGGCGCCAACATGAACTTCGACCGTCTGCGCTACATCGCCGAGCGCGCCGAGCTGGGCGAAAAGCGCGAAGCGGTGCTGGCCGTCACCATTCCCGAAACGCCGGGCAGCTTCAAGAATTTTTGCGGCCTCCTGGGTGCGCGCAACATCACCGAATTCAATTACCGCTATTCCGATCCCCAAACGGCACGCGTGTTCGTCGGCCTGTCGGTGCCGGGGGCGGGCGAGAGCGCACGCGTGGTCGAACTGCTGCAGCGCCACGGGCTCGAGGCGATCGACCTCACCGACAACGAAATGGCCAAGCTCCACATCCGCCACCTGGTCGGCGGGCGGGCGCCCGATGCGGTCAACGAAGTGCTTTACCGCTTCGAGTTTCCGGAGCGGCCGGGCGCGCTGATGCAGTTCCTGCAGAGCATGAGCCGCGGCTGGAACATCAGCCTGTTTCACTACCGCAACCACGGCGCCGACTACGGCCGTGTGCTGGTCGGCATCCAGGTGCCGGACAAGGAAAAGCCCGGCTTCCAGAAATTCCTCGACGGGCTGGGCTACCGTTACTGGGACGAGTCCCGCAATCCGGCCTACAAGCTGTTTCTTGCGTGAGCCTTATTTTTTCAGGCCGCAGGTATTGACGCCGAGGAGGCTGTAGGCGGGGCAGACTCTTAGCACGCCGGTGACGAATGGCAGCACGCCGATCCAGGCCCACACCGGACCGTTGAAAAAAGCGGCCCATGCGAGGAGGGCGAGTCCTGCGAGAATGCGGAGAATGCGGTCGATCGTGCCAACGTTGGCGGACATGGCGGACTCCTTGCGGTGTGAATCGGAGTTTTCACTATAGCGCGCGCCCGGCGGGATGGCTGATTTCGCTCAGGCGACGTGCGGCTGCCGCATGTTACCCTCACGTGATGCTTCGAATAATTGTTTTGTTTCTGCTGGGTGCCCTGGCCGCGGCAACCGCGCAGGCGGCGCCGGGCGATGCCGCCGTGGAGCAGGCGCAAAAGGCGTATGCCGCCCGCAGGCTTCCGGATCTTGAGCGCGCCGCGCGTGCCGTGCCGGCCGATCACGTGTTGGCCCCCTATGTCGAATACTGGCGTCTGATGCTGGAAAGCAGCACCGATGATGCCCGCATCGCCGATTTTCTGGCGCGCTACCCTGGCAGCCGGCTGGCTGAGGTGGTGCGCGTGGACTGGCTCAAGTCGCTTGGTGCCCGTGAAGCCTGGCCGGCGTATCTGGCCGAGTACCCGCGTCTCGCCAAGCCCGATGCAACGCTTCAGTGCTATGCCTATCGAGCGGAATGGGCGCAAGGCAACCGCACTCATGAGCGCGAGGCGGTTTCGTTGTGGTTTACCGGGCGTGACATGCCGTCGGCCTGCACGCCCCTGTTCACGCAGTTGATCGACGCCGGACTGATCGGACAGGAAGACCTCTGGCGGCGTTTTCGCCTGGCCCTCGATGCGGGCAATCCCAACGTTGCCAGGGCGGTGGCCAACATGTTGCCCGAAGCGCAGCGTCCGGCTGCCGCCGCACTGGATCAGGCCAGCCGCGACCCGGCGCGCGTGCTGAACGCGGGAACCCTCGATCTGGATCGGCGCAGCGATCGTGAAGTCGCGCTCTACGCGCTCGACCAGCTGGCGAGGCGCGATTCCGCACAGGCGGAGCAGGCCCTGCGAAAGTGGGCGCCGCAGCTCAACCCGGTGGAGCTGCGGACCGCCTGGGCACGCCTCGCCACCTGGGCTGCTCGCCGCCATGAAGCGGTTGCGCTGGACTGGTTCCAGCAGGCAGGCGACGTGGCGGTCAATGACTTTCAGCGTGAATGGTGGGCCCGCGCGGCGCTTCGCGCGGGGGACTGGAAAGCGGTCCTGCGGGCGATCGGAAGCATGGGCGAGGCCGCTCGCGGGCAGCGTGTCTGGCGCTACTGGCGCGCGCGGGCGCTGCAGGCGAGCGGCAAGCGCGTGGCTGCCAATGCCATTTTCCTGGCGCTGTCGCGTGAGCACGATTACTACAGCCAACTGGCCCAGGAAGAACTCGGCCCGGTGATGCAGGCCCCCGCCGTCGACATCAAGACGGGTGGACATGACGTGGCTGTGGTCGCCCGTGAGCCCGGCGTTGCCCGTGCAGTCGCCTTGTATGAACTGGGCTTGCGTGGCGACGCCACCCAGGAGTGGAACTGGGCGATCCGGGATTTCTCCGATGCGCAACTGCTGGCGGCCGCCGAACTCGCCCGGCGCATGGAATGGTATGACAGCGCCATCAACACGGCCGAGCGCACGCGCGAGCTGCACAACTTCGAACTGCGCTTTCTGGCGCCCTACCGCGAGCTGGCACGGCAGGCGGCGCGCGAAAACGACATCGATGAGGCCTGGGTGTATGGCCTGATGCGCCAGGAAAGCCGCTTCGTCAACGTCGCGCGCTCGAGCGTCGGCGCCGCCGGCCTGATGCAGATCATGCCGGCCACCGCGCGCTGGATCGCCCAGCGCCTCGGCATCAAGCGATTTCGCGTGGAGGAGATGCGCGACCCGGGCAGAAACATCCGGTTCGGCGCGTATTATCTGAAGCACGTACAGGCTGCGCTGGACGGTTCGCCGGTGCTGGCCACGGCCGCCTACAATGCCGGTCCCGGACGGGCACAGCGCTGGCGCGACACCCGGCCGATGGAGGCTGCGATCTACATCGAGTCGATTCCGTTTGCCGAGACGCGCGAGTATGTGAAGAAGGTGATGAGCAATGCCATGTATTACGCGGCGCGTTTCGGCCAGCCCTCGATGCTGCTGAAAGAACGCCTGGGCGTGGTTCCCGCGCGCGAAACACCCGTCGCACCGGCGCCCGATTCCGACACGACGCAGGAAGTCGGGCGCACGGACGACTGAATGGCGACGTCACGCCGGCGCAATGCGGCCACTCGGTCAAAATCCTGCGCGATCATCGCGCGAATTTATGAAACTTCCGGGATAAAATCAGCATCGCCTTATATGCCTGAACGAACCTCACCATGAAGATTGAACGCATCTGCATCCTCGGCGGGTCCGGCTTTGTCGGCACCCAGCTCGTCAGCCAGCTCGCCGCGCGCGGCCTCCACGTCCGGGTGCTCTCCCACCGCCGCGAAATGGCGAAGGAGCTGATCCTGTTGCCCACGGTGGAAGTGATCGAATCCGACGTGCACGACCAGCAGGCACTCATCCAGCATTTCCGCGGCATGGACGCCGTCATCAATCTGGTCGGCATCCTGCATGAAAGCAAGGTCGGTCGCGTCGACCTGCCGAGCGCCCGCCGCGGAGACTTTCAGAAAGTCCACGTCGAGCTGCCGCGCAAGGTCATCCATGCCTGCGGCGAATCCGGCGTGCATCGTTTGCTGCACATGAGCGCCCTGGGCGCCAATCCGAATTCGCGCTCGGCCTACCAGCGTTCCAAGGGCATCGCCGAGGCGCTGGTGAGAGAAGCCGGCATGCGCCACAGCGAGCATGAAAACTGGTATCTCAACGGCCCCAAGTTCATACACGGCTACGGCTTGAACGTCACCCTCTTCCGGCCTTCGGTGATCTTCGGTCGCGGCGATTCCTTCCTGTCGATGTTCGCCCGCCTGCTCAAAACCTTCCCGGCGCTGCCGCTCGCCGCAGCGAACAGCCGTTTCGCCCCGGTCCATGTCGAGGACGTCGCCCGCGCCTTTGTCGACAGCCTGGACAACACCGCCACCTTCGGCCAGACCTACGACCTGTGCGGCCCCAGGGCCTACACGCTGCAGGAGCTGGTGAGCTATGTCGGCGACGTCATCGGCAAGAAGCGCAGCATCATCCCGCTGGGAAAATGGATGTCATATTTCCAGGCCTGGGCGCTGGAACTCAAACCCGGCAGGAAGCTGATGACGCGCGACAACTACTACGCCCTGTGCACGGACAACGTGTGCAGCGGCGGCTGGCCAGCCGTGTTCGATTTCCAGCCAGTCTCGCTCGAGGCCATCGCGCCCGAATACCTGCGCGCCGACACGCCACGCGCGCGGTACGAGGATTACCGGGAAAACGCCCACCGCTAGGCCTGGCGCGCCGCCGTGAAAACCTACATCGTTGGCGGCGCAGTGCGTGACCGGTTGCTGGGCCTGCCGGTGGCCGACCGCGATCACGTCGTCGTCGGCGCCACGCCCGACGACATGCTTGCGCTGGGCTACCAGCCGGTCGGCAAGGATTTCCCGGTCTTCCTGCACCCGCACACCCACGAGGAATACGCGCTGGCGCGCACCGAGCGCAAATCCGGGCACGGCTACAAGGGCTTCACCGTATACGCCGCCCCGGAGGTCACGCTGGAAGAGGACCTGCGCCGGCGCGACCTCACCATCAACGCGATGGCCGAGGACACGGCCGGTACGCTGGTCGATCCCTACGGCGGGCAGGCCGATCTGGCCGCCCGCGTCTTCCGCCATGTGAGCGAGGCCTTTGCCGAAGACCCGGTCCGGATTCTGCGGGTCGCGCGTTTCGCCGCCCGCTTCACCGATTTTACGGTGGCGCCGGAGACCGGCGCGCTGATGCGGCAGATCGTGGACAAGGGCGAAATCGACGCGCTGGTGCCGGAGCGCGTGTGGCAGGAAATCGCGCGCGGCCTGATGGAGGCGCAGCCCTCGCGCATGTTCCGGGTGCTGCGCGACTGCGGTGCCCTGGCCCGGCTGTTCCCCGAAATCGAACGCCTGTTCGGCGTGCCGCAGCCGGCCGAGCAGCACCCCGAGATCGACACCGGCGTGCACGTCATGCTCGTCGTCGACTGGGCGGCGCGGCAGGGCATGAGCCTGCCGGTGCGTTTCGCCGCGTTGACGCACGACCTCGGCAAGGGCGCGACCCCACCCGGGCTGTGGCCGGCGCATCACGGCCACGAAGCCAGAAGCGTCGAACTGGTGCGCGCGCTCTGCGAGCGCATCCGGGTGCCGGCCGACTGCCGCGACCTCGCCGTCGCGGTGGCGCGCGACCACGGCAACGTCCATCGCGCCCTGGAATTGCGCCCGGGAACGGTGATCGAACTGCTGGAACGGGTCGACGCCTTCCGCCGCCCCGAGCGCTTCGAGGCCTTTCTGCAGGCCTGCGAATGCGATTTCCGCGGGCGGCCCGGCTACGAGGACAAACCGTTCCCCGCACCGGATGGCCTGCGGCAGGCGCTGCGCGCGGCGCAGTCCATCGATGCCGCCGCGGTGGCGCGCAGCGTCGAGCCGGCGCGTATCCGGGAAGCGGTCTTCCAGGCGCGGGCGCAGGCCGTGGCGGCGTCGCGCAGCCGCGGCGGCGCGCACTGGGAACATTTCCCGCACCAGGCGGACATGGGCGTGCGCGGCATCGGCCCGACCCTGGCGGCCGCATTCGAGCAGGCTGCGCGGGCAATGACCGCCGTGGTGACCGATCCGTCCGGGGTGGCGGCGGACGAGGCGGTGGACATCCGCTGCGAGGCGCCGGACGACGAACTGCTGCTGGTCGACTGGCTGAATGCGCTGATTCTGGAAATGGCCGCGCGCCACCTGCTGTTCGGCCGCTTCGAGGTCAGCCTGGACAGCCATCGGCTGCACGCCACCGCATGGGGCGAGCCGGTCGACCCGGACAGACACCAGCCGGCCGTCGAGATCAAGGGCGCCACCTATACTGAACTGAAAGTCGGGAGGAACGAATCCGGGCAGTGGTTCGCCCAGTGCGTGGTGGACGTCTGAGCTCCACCGCTCCCTTGACGGTCAACTGAGGTGTCCAGAATGGATCCTGCCCGGTTCAAGCAGGTGTCGGAGGTCGAATGGCGGATCGCGCCGTTCGGCAGGATGCGCGTGCCGGCGGTGATCTTCGCCGACCAGGCGCTGATCCGCGAGATGGACGACAAGGTTTTCGAACAGATCGCCAACGTCGCCACGCTCCCGGGCATCGTCCAGGCGGCCTACGCCATGCCCGACGCGCACTGGGGCTACGGCTTCCCGATCGGCGGGGTGGCCGCATTCGACGCCGACGCCGGCGGCGTGGTGTCCGCCGGCGGGGTGGGGTTCGACATTTCCTGCGGCGTGCGCACCCTGCACACCGGCCTCAGGGCGGACGAGGTCGCGCCGCTCAAGCAGCGGCTCGCCGACCGCCTGTTCGCCCACATCCCGGCCGGGGTGGGCAGCACCGGCCCGTTGCGGCTCAACGCGGGCGAGATGGACGCGATGCTGCGCGGCGGCGCGCGCTGGGCGGTCGAGCGCGGCTATGGCAGCGCCGCCGACCTCGAGCGCATCGAGGAGCACGGCTGCATGGCCGGCGCCGAACCCGACAAGGTGTCGGACCAGGCCAAGCGCCGCCAGCGCGACGAGATCGGCACGCTGGGTTCCGGCAATCATTACCTCGAGCTGCAGGAAATCGTCGAGATCTACGATGCGAAAGCGGCCGACCGTTTTCGCCTGCGCGTGGGCGAGGTGGTGGTCAGCATCCACTGCGGCTCGCGCGGGCTGGGACATCAGATCGGCACCGAATTCCTCAAGCAGATGGTGATCGCCGCGCCAGGTTACGGCATTGAACTGCCCGACCGCGAGCTCGCCTGCGCGCCCATCCAGTCCCCGCTGGGTCAGGCCTACCTCGGCGCCATGCGTGCGGGGATCAATTGCGCCCTGGCCAACCGTCAGGTCATCACCCATCTCACCCGCCAGGTGTTCGCCGACCTGCTGCCGGGGACGCACCTCACCCTGATCTACGACGTGTCGCACAATACCTGCAAGCTGGAATCGCACACGGTCGACGGCCAGTCGCGTCGTCTCTACGTGCATCGCAAGGGGGCGACGCGCGCGTTCGGCCCAGGCCATCCGGCGCTTCCCAATGAACTGCGGGACATCGGCCAGCCCGTGCTGATCGGCGGCAGCATGGGGACCGCATCCTACATCCTGGCCGGCACCGAGACGGGCATGACGCGCGCCTTCAGCTCCGCCTGCCATGGCGCCGGGCGGGCCATGAGCCGCCACCAGGCCACCCGCCAGTGGCACGGCCGGGCACTCGTGGACGAGCTCGCCAGCCAGGGCATTCTGATTCGCAGTCCCTCGCTGCGCGGCGTGGCGGAAGAGGCGCCGGGCGCCTACAAGGACGTCAGCGCCGTGGTGGAGGCGGCCGACCGTGCCGGACTGGCGCGCAAGGTGGCCAAGTTGAAGCCGCTGGTCTGCATCAAGGGCTAGGCACTGCGCCTTTCGATCCAGTGGCTGGAACTGCGCGCCGCCAGCCCCGTCGAAACTAAGGTCTACCCCATTGCGCCCGGCCGCGCGGAGCGGCAAGATGGGCCGCAATCGGACAACGGAGTCAAACATGCCTTACAGTGAACAAACGGTGCAGTCGGTACGCCCGTGGTCGGACAAGACCTTCAGCTTCACGCTCAGCCGCCCGCAGGATTTCTCGTTTGAAAACGGCGAATTCGTCACCATCGGTTTGAAGCATGAAGGCAAGCTGGTGGCGCGCGCATACTCCATCGTCTCCACCGCCGACCGCGACCATCTGGAGTTTCTCAGCATCCACGTTCCGGACGGCCCCCTCACCAGCCACCTGGTCCATATTCGTCCCGGCGACAGCGTGTGGGTGAACAGCAAGGCCACCGGCTCGCTCACGCTCAATCACGTATTGCCCGGACGCACGCTGTACATGCTGGCGACCGGCACCGGGCTGGCGCCATTCATGAGCCTGATCCGCGATCCCGAACTCTATGCCCGCTACGAAAACGTGGTGCTCGTGCACTCGGTGCGCACGGTGGCCGAACTGGCCTATCGCGCCGAAATCGAGTCCATGGACAATGCGCAGTTGCATTACGTCCCGACGGTGACGCGCGAGCCGTTTCCCACCCCCGAACGCGGCGGCGATCTGTTCCGCTCGGGCGCGCTGTCGCAGCGTCTCGGCCTGCCTGCGCCCGACCCGGCGCACGACCGCGTGATGATCTGCGGCAATCCGGCGATGACGCGCGAACTCACGCATTATCTCAAGGACACCGGCTGGACGCTGACCAACCATCGCGGAGTCGGCAATTTCACCACTGAAGTTGCGTTTGTCGTGCACCACGAATAATCTGCCGGCTTCGCCCTTCCCGGTACCGCCCCTGCTTCATGGAAGCAAACTCGCACAGCCGCGCGGCGCTGACCCTCGCCGCGCTCGGTGTCGTCTACGGCGATATCGGCACCAGTCCGCTGTATGCCCTGAAGGAAACCCTGAGCCCGCACCACGGCATCCCCGCCGGCCCGGAAACCGTGCTGGGCGCCGCTTCGGCGATCTTCTGGGCGCTGATGCTGGTGGTCACGCTGAAATACGTGTTGCTGGTGCTGCGCGCCGACAACCACGGTGAGGGCGGGATCATGGCCCTGCTCGCGCTGGCGAGGCAGGCGGTGGCGCAGCGGCCACGCGCGCTGGCCGCGGTGACGCTGGCCGGCATGGTGGGCGCTGCGCTGTTCTACGGCGACGCCGTGCTGACGCCGGCGATTTCCGTGCTGTCAGCGGTTGAAGGCCTGACGGTCGGCACCCATGTGTTCGCGCCCTACGTGATGCCGCTTGCGATAGGCGTGCTCGCAGGCTTGTTCTTCATGCAGCAGCACGGCACGGCCAGCGTGGGTGCCTGGTTCGGTCCGATTGCGCTGGTTTGGTTCGCTGCATTGGCAGCAGGCGGCCTATACCAGATCGCCCAGCACCCGCAGGTGCTGGGCGCGCTGTATCCCGAGCATGCCTGGTGGTTCGTCACCCAGCACGGCTTCGCGTCGTTCGTCGTGCTGGGCGCCGTGCTGCTCGCGTTTACCGGTGCCGAGGCGCTCTATGCCGACATGGGGCACTTCGGTCGAGCACCGATCCGAATCGCCTGGTATGGACTGGTGTTTCCCGCGCTGGTGCTGAATTACCTGGGGCAGGGGGCGCTGCTGACGCGTGTGCCCGCTGCCCTGAGCAACCCCTTCTTTTTGCTCTACCCGCCATGGGCGCGCTACCCCATGGTGCTGCTGGCCACTGCCGCCACGGTGATCGCCGCCCAGGCCACGATCACCGGCGCGTTCTCACTCACGCGCCAGGCCATCCAGCTGGGCTACCTGCCGCGCATGCAGGTCGTGCAGACATCGTCCAGGGCGTTCGGACAAATCTACATCCCGGTCGTCAACTGGCTGCTGTTCGTGCTCGTGGTGGCGGTGGTCGCCGGCTTCGGCGGGTCAAGCAATCTCGCATCCGCGTATGGTCTTGCCGTAACCGGCACCATGCTGGTGACGACGCTGCTCACCTTTTTCGTCATCCATTACGGCTGGGGGTATGGGCTTCCGGGCAGTCTCGCGGCGACCGGCGTGTTTCTGCTGATCGACGCGGCGTTCTTTTCCTCCAGCTTGTTGAAAATAGCCGAAGGGGGCTGGTTTCCCCTGGCCCTGGGCAGCCTGATCTTCATCGTCATGCGGACCTGGGTGCGGGGCCGGCGCAGTCTGCTGGCACGGATCGGTCTGGCGGATATCCCGCTGACCGATTTTCTCGACGGCCTGATGGCGCATCCGCCGACGCGCGTGCCGGGGACCGCGGTGTTTCTGAATGCCAGCGCGGATACGGTGCCGCATGCGCTGCTGCACAACCTGAACCACAACCGCGTGCTGCATGAACGGCTGGTGTTTCTCACCGTGAGGATCAAGACCGAACCGTGGGTGCCGCTCGAAGAGCGCATGCGGGTCGAGCCGCTGGGCAACGAAGCCTATGCCGTGACCCTCACCTTCGGTTTCAAGAACCGCCCCGACGTGCCCGCTGCGCTCCAGGGGCTGGGGCCGCAGTTCGGCCTGACGTTCGAGCCCATGCGGATCTCGTATTTCCTCAGCCGCGAAACCATCGTGCCGAGCCCGGAAGTCGCCAGCGGGATGGCCCGCTGGCGTGAACAGGTGTTCCGCTGGCTGTCGCGCAATGCAGGGAGCGCGGTGGAGTACTTCAATCTGCCTGCCAACCGGGTGATCGAACTCGGTTCGCGGGTGGAAATCTGAACCGTTCCGTCCGCACCTGCGCTGGCCCCGTCCGGTTCGCCTGGCGGATCGGGCTCAGGGATGGACATTACTCAATCGTCGTCATCGTCGTAGCGGTGTTCGCGGCGATGTTCCCACCGCTCGTGTCGCCAGCCGCCCCATCCGCCGCCGCGGCGATCCCGGTCCCGGTCATGCCAGTCACGTCGGTAATCGCGGTAATAAACACGTTCGACCCGGTAGGGTGGCGGCAGCACGATGGTGGGGCCGGGGTAGTACGACGTGTACGTCCAGTAGCGATAGCCGCCGGATTCGTACAGGACCCGGAAGCCGTCCCGTTCGCGTGTACCGAATGAAATGACGAAATGCGGTTCGACCGATACCACGCGGCCGTAGCCATCGCCGCCGCCATGGGCGAAGCTGGCGCCGGACGCGGTGAGCAGGGCGGTTGCCAATAGCAGTTTGCGTAACATGGTGATTCTCCTTTCAGCCTCGGGACGGATGCGCGGGTGCGTCAATCGTCCCAGTCGTCGTCGGGGGCGCGCCAACGCACGTCGCGCGGATCGTCGTTCACCGAAAAATTCCCGTTCAGCGTCAGCCACTTGCCGGGGTTGTATGGCAGCTGGGTAGCGTACACGCGACCCTGGAAGCGGTAGCGCACGTCGTAGCCGCTGACCACCTGGCGGTAGTCGTCATGGATGCGGCAGCGCTCGACCTGACGCGGGCGTGTTTCTTCGTAGCGCGTGCCGCCGCCATTCCAGCGGTCGCCCACCACCGCGCCGGTGGCCGCGCCCACCGCGGCGGCGGCGACCCGGCCATCGCCCTTGCCGACGGTGGAGCCGAGCAGGCCGCCGGCGATGGCGCCGAGAATCGCACCGCCGCTGCCATTGCCGCCGCGGTAGCTGCGGCTTTCATAGCCGACCGTTTCGGTCCAGCATTCGCGGCGCGGTTCGCTGACCGTGTCGTAGATCGGCGTGCTTGAGATCACGCGGGCGCGGGTGACGAAGCCATCCGGGCCGTAACGGCCGGGGCCGGCCTCTGCGGCGCCGCTTGCTGCAAGCAGGGCTGCGATCAGGGTCGTATTCAAAGTGCGCGTTTTCATGCTTGCTCTCCTTGCTACAGTGAATTCAGTGTGGCTATCTGGCCCGCAGGGGGTCAACGGCGGTCGCGGGGGCGATGGTCTTCTTCAAGCCGCTGTTGCTGGCGGCGCTCGTAGCCGTAGCCGTAGCCATCCCGCTCCTCGCGCACGGTTTCGCGCGGGGCCGCGCGCCGCTCATCCCGACGGGTATCGCGCGGATCCTGGCGAACCTCATCGGCACGGTCGCGCTTGGCCACGATGATCGCGCCATCCATGAAATTCGGTGCGGCCTGGACGGGAACGGCAATCACCAGACCCAGTCCGGCCAATGCGGAAATCAACTTCTGTCGTGCATTCATCGTGGTCTCCATTTCCGTGGTTGCGTCGCTTCGCTTCCACGCTTCGCAGTCTGGTTGAGGAAAGTAAGCGCACTGTTTCACGCAGGGGTGATTTTGTAACAGTGTGTAACCGGATGGGTAATGCCGCAGCGTCACCGCTGCTATAGTTTGCGCATGGAGAAAGCGCGCATTTACGTGACCGACGACGACCCGGGCATCCGCGAACTGGTGGCCGAATACCTGACGAACCAGGGCTATGCGGTCGAGACGGCGGAGGATGCGGTGGCGCTCGATCGCCTGCTCGCCGTCCGCCTGCCTGATCTTCTGGTGCTCGACTGGATGATGCCGGGCGAGGACGGCCTGTCGGTGGCGCGACGCCTGCGCGCGCAGCCGGGCTTTCCCCCCATCATCATGCTGTCGGCCAAGGGGGAGGACATCGACCGCATCATCGGCCTCGAGGTCGGTGCCGACGATTACCTGCCGAAGCCGTTCAATCCGCGCGAGTTGCTGGCGCGCATCCGCGCGGTGCTGCGGCGGCAGAACGGCGCCTCGGCACCGGTCGCCGAGGACACCGGCCGGCTCGCGCACTTTGGCCCGTTCAGCGTCAACCTCGATGCCCGCACGCTCAACCGCGACGGCGCCGAAATCGCGCTGACCAGCGGCGAATACGAACTGCTGGAAATCTTCGTCACCCACGCCAACCGCGCATTGTCGCGCGACTGGCTGATGGACCAGCTGCGCGGATTCGAGCGCGACCCGTTCGACCGCAGCATCGACGTGAGGGTGAATCGCCTGCGCAAGAAGATCGAGGACGACCCGGCCAACCCCGCCTATATCCGGACTCAGCGCGGCCAGGGTTATCTGTTCGTACCGCAGGGCAAGGGGTGAAGCACCTCACCCGCTCACTGTTCGCCCGCACCGCGCTGACCCTGGCGCTGGCCTTCATCGTGTTTCAGGCAGCCGCGTTCTGGGTCGTGTATCGCACGCTGATCGTGCCGGTGGCGGAGCGCTCGGCGGACGACCTGGCCGGCCTGATCGTGCTGTCGGCGCAAACCTGGGCGGAACTGCCGCCGCAGACGCGCATGGCATTCGAACGCGAACTGTCGCGCCGCCACGGCCTGCGCTTGACCACGATCAATGTCGGCGCGACAGCGGACGCGCCGCGGTTCGCCTTTCGCAGGCAGATCGAGGCGGCATTGAGTCGACGCCTGGGCCACACGGTCGTTTTGCGCGGGATCCCGGATACGGAAGCCGTGTGGCTGGACATCACCGTGGGGGGGCACAAGCTCCGGGCCGGCTTTTTTCCCGACCGCTATGCCGTCAAGCCGCCGCTGGCGGCCATCGCGGTGATCGTGCTGGTCACGTTTCTCAGCCTGCTGACCGCCCTGTTTCTGGTTCGTCGCCTTGCCGTGCCGCTGGCGCGGGCTGCACGGGCTGCCAGTCAGGTGGGGGCGGGCGAGCTGCCCGATCCCCTGCCGGAAACGGGCCCCTCCGAACTCGCCGAACTGGCGCGCCGTTTCAACACCATGGCCGCGGAGGTGCGTGCGCTGCTGGATAACCGCACCACCTTGCTGGCGGGCATCTCGCACGATCTGCGCACGCCCATGACACGGCTGCAGCTCAACCTGGAAATGCTGCGCGACGACCCCAGCCCGGCGCGTATCGACCGCGCGATGGCCGACCTGTCCGACATGAACAAGCTGATAACCGGTTATCTGGAACTGGCGCGCACCACCCAGGCGGAAACGAAGATGCGTTTCGACCTCGGTACCTTGCTGGAGGAGGTCGCCGCCGATGCGGGCCTGACCTGGACGGGCGGGGTGCCGTGCATGGTCGAGGCGGTGCGGCTGGCGGTGCGGCAGATCGTGACGAACCTGGTCCAGAACGCGCAGCGTTACGGCAGCGGCACGCCGGTCGAACTGGTTCTGGAATGTACCGACAAGCTGGCGCGCGTGATCGTGCGGGATGCCGGCGCCGGGATTCCCGACGATCAGCTGGAAAAAGTGTTCAGGCCGTTCTACCGGCTGGAAACGTCGCGCTCGCAGGCCACCGGGGGGACCGGGCTGGGACTGGCGATCGTGCGGCAGCTGGCGGAAACAAACGGCTGGAAAGTGGTGCTTCGCAATCGTCCGCAAGGCGGCCTGGAGGCGGAGCTCGAGATGCGCCGTTAATCGCTTTGGGCTTTACCGTTCGCGCGCCTTGCCGGTCGCGTTACCTGACCGGCATGTCGCCTGATGCTTGTCGGGTCTTCGCCACGACGCCTTCAGGGGTCCGTCCTGCCGCGATTTCGCCATGAAGGATTTCGACCAGATGACTCACAGCGGGGCCGGGGTTGTCGGATCGGTGGCCGCCATGGACCAGATACAGCGTGGATTTGCTGATATGCCCTCCCCGCAGGGGAAGCGGCACGAGCAGACCTTGGTCAAGCAACTCCTGTATTCGATATTTCAAGAGCCAGGCAAATCCGTGGCCTTCCCGCACGGCTGCCACGGCCAGGTCGAAGTGGGATACGTTCCAGCTCGTTCCCTGATACAACCACTGGCCGGTGCCGTTTCTTCTTTCGGGGGTTTCGAAATCGCGGATGACGATCTGCGTTGTTCGCTCCAGATCGGCCACGGTGATTTCCTCGCCGAAGCTGCGCAGCGGGTGGCCGGGGGACGTCACGGCGATGTATTCAACTTCCAGCAAAGGGATGCCCAGGAACCCCATGGGTACCTGGGCACTGATCGCCAGATCCACGCTGCCCTGCCGCAACAGGGCTTCCATGTTGGAAACGGGCACTTCACTCAGCAGTACCGAGGTGCCATTCCCGGTGTTCGCGAATTTTCCCAGGGCCTGAATCAGCAACCTGGAAGGAAAGGCAAAATCCACCACCAGCCGTATTTCGGGCTCCCAGCCGCGCTCCAGAGCATAGGCGAATGCCTCGATCTCGTTGGCCTTCTTGATCAAGTGCCGCGAGCATTCAAGAATTGCGCACCCCATTTTCGTGAGATGCGCCTTTCTTCCATCGATTTGCAGCAGCGGCACGCCCAGCTGCTCCTGCAGCTTGGCGATCGTGTAGCTGATTGCGGACTGGCTGAGATGCAGGAATTCCGAGGCCTGGGCGAAGCCACCGTGATCCACCACTGCGTGCAATACCCGCCATTGTTTGAGGCTTATGCGCGGCGTTCTGGGACCGGCTGGCCGGATGTCCAGCCAGCCGTTTCTGCGCTGCCCCATTGGCTTGCCAGGCGATGCGTGTGTTTGAGCTGACATATTGTCATCCTCTTGCTTCCACGGCCGCTGGCCGGGCGGTTCATCCACCCCCTGCCGGAGGTCACGAGATCGAAGCTCACAAGACCGCGAACCCCCGGCGCCTGCAGCCCGTCGCCAAGCCCATGGCACAGGCGGCGAGGGCAGTCATTCCCGAATGTGTCGGAAAGATGTCGCGCGTGGAGTGTCCGGGGCGCCATGCAATGAACTGGTTTGGATACGCTGCTCTCCAACAGCCAGTCTTTGCAAGACCTTCACCATGGTAGATAAGTTGTAGGAATATGCTAGAAATCCGCCATCCTTTTAACCAGAAAATGCCATGGCAGGCGGCGAAGCGCTCTGTTTAATCGGGGATTTTTATTTCCCCAAGGGGTGATGGGGCCCGCAGCAGCCAAGTTCTTTGGCGACGCATTCCTGCAGAAGGTGCGCGTTCCGACCGGGCCCGGCCCTGCATCTTCCCCGTGCGGGCCACGAATGCGCAAGGCGGGCTTCACATTGCCACGGGTATTGCGTGCAGGACGGTGGTGCTCGTCACAGGCACGGCACCGGATATGTCGATCGGGATCATCGGCGGGATGCGCGAACGCGGGGGTTTGAAAAACGTCAGCGAAAGTGTGGCGTGGTCGCCGGTCGACGTGTCGCCATTCCGGTCGCCCGTGGTGAGCGTGTAGGCCACAAGCTCCCCGCCCGAGACCGCGGTCGATGCCACCGACACCACGGGGGCGCTGGCCGCCGGCCGCATTGCCGGCAGCGACCAGACGCCAGAGGATGCGCTCAGCGCAATGGGGGCGGTGACCGTCGTCACCCCGGCGTCCGCACCACCCGCAAGATAACCCGTCAGATAGTCCTGCCCACGAATGCTGACTACTCCGGCGCCTATCGCGGCAAAAGCAGAGGGGCCGGTGGCGGCGGCCAGCGCAGTGGCTTCGCCTGCCGCCCCATACCGCGCCGTCGCGGAGGCGTCGACATACGCAGAAGGGCCCTTGGCGGCCACCATGGCGGCGGCTTGGCTCCCCCCGCCATAGCCCGTTAGACGGGGCAGGACCCCGTTCAGGAGGGCCACGTTGGACAATGTCTGGGTGAGCGCATCCAGGCCGTTCGCACTGGCCTCTGCATGTGCCTGTGCGTTGGCATAAGCGCCGGCGGCCGTGATCGCGTCCATCTGAACAGGCCCCAGAACCACGGGATCGGCCCTGACCACAGTCATCGCGCCGCCCAGAACAGCCACCGCACAAAGTGTTCTCAGCTTCATGTTTTCTCCAGGCCTGGTGCTTTTCTAAGAGCAAGCGCTCCGTGCAATGCCCGGTATTTCCTGCCTCCCCGCTACGCCTTTACTGGAGCGAGGCGCTGGCTTTCACGTCGCTCACCACCACCGGCGAAGTGAAGTGGACGGCGACGGCGGCGGCACGCTCGACTCAGTCCACAATATAAAGCGGAAGCACACGCCATGCCTAAGAAGACATACATCTGTTTATTCGAAGTATTTTATTTCTTGGTGACGGCTTGCGCCGGCAGCTGTAAAGATTTTCGACAGCTAGGAGAGTAAAAACGCGGGGATTGGGAATGAGGCTCCCTGGCCTCAACGTCCTTGGAAGGGAGGGACGAGCGTAAGCGAGCCGGAACCTTTTCTGGCCCCCTTTATCAAGAGGCCAGTTTCTGCAACCCCCCTCTTGGTGAGGTGGTTACTAGAGGTGGAGATTCAATAATTGAAGCGGATCGGCAGTGTAAACTGGATGGCGTATTTGGGCGCATCGTTGCTCAGTCCCATACTTAACACCGTGTTGAACATCACGTTCTTGCTCAGGATGGAGGAAGCGCCCACGTTGAACATACCGACCGTCTGCTCCGATCCGGGAACCTTGCTGCCGTTGATTTGCAGCTTCTGCGCGAAGGTCTGGGAGAAAGAGAATTGCAGCGATGTCTGGGGGCTTGCGGCCAGCATGGTCCCCAGGGAGAAGCCGACCTGATCGCCCTGCTTGATCAGGTCCTTCTCGAAGGCCTTCTGATAGGAAAGGCTTCCGACAAAGGCCAACGGATCCTGGCGCTTGAGGGCGACCAGCTGGACCTGGGCTGCTGGATTGCCTGCCGGCAGCGCAACCCCGTTGTTAATCCGGTCTCCGTTGCCAACGATATAGGTAAGCCGCCCGATGAGGTCAGGGCGCCAGCCGTGCTCGCGCGTCAGGGTCTTGGCCACCCCCACCGACAAATCGCCCAGACCGCTGGCGTTTGCCGATCCGGCAAAGCGCCCGCCGTCGCCGAGATCGGTTAAAAGACGCTGGTGCACGGAGATGTAAGGGAGGCCGAATTCCAACTGGGAGTCCCATGGCAGCCCGACCTTTACGTCAAGGCTCCCGGTCATTTCGTCTCGCTTCAGCTGCTGGGACGCGAGCACCAGATTCGCCCCCAATAGGTAGTAGGACGGATTAGAGACTTCACGGTGTGTAAAGCTAAAACTCGGCTCGAAATCGATCTGGCCGGCCGGCAGCAACAGCGCGCCCGTCTGGGTAAGGTTCCGCTCCAGGGCGCGCTGGGCGGCTTCTACGTCGACCGAGAAGCTGCCGGGCCCCGCGGGTTTCTTGCTGGGCTGGCCGTCCGTTGCCGCGGGCGGATGCGGTTGCGCCGACGCCACGGGTGCGTGCGGTGGCACCGCGGCAGCCACCTTTCCCGTCGCGCCCCGGCTTGCGGCGGTATCGGGGGTTCCAAGGGCATTCAGCCGCCGCTCAAGGTCATTCGCCTGTTTCTGCAACTGGGCGATCAGCGCATCACGCGCCGCCAGTTGTCGATCCAGCTCGTTCATCCTTTTTTGCAGCTGGGCGATGTTCGCTTGGTTTGCGGTCGGCTTGCGGGTTGCGGCGGATGCGCCGCTTCGGGATGGGGGGTCCGCGGCAAGCGACGGTGACGAAACGGACAGCAGGCCGATGCCGGATAAAGCTGAAATCAACATCGTTTGCGATCTTATCCGTCTCATTCCTTGCCTCTTGAATTAACTTGAAAGCGTATTCGAACCCGTGCAAAGCCTATTGGCTTTACCCAAGGGTGACAAAATCCATGTCCCGAGGCGCCAGCTCGTTGGGCGGTCCTTCGACGTCGTTGCGTTGCTTGACCACAAAGCCCACATGGCCGAGATTCGGAAAGTCGATCCATGCGTCGAGAAAATCGCTTACGAGCATGGTGCGGTTGCCCCACGCGGGATCCGCGAGCAGCACGCGATTGCCACGCAGCCCGCGGAAGATGACGAAATGGTTGTAGCCCAGGGCATTGATGGGCACCATGATGGGCGCCCTCACGAGCAGATCCTTGAGTTCCATCTTGCCGGTGGCGACCCCGAGATAGCCCAGGGCGTCCGTGTAGCGCTTGAGGTCGAGCAAGGAGAAGCCCTGGCGGATCTGCACCAGCTCGGGATGCCGGAGGTACTCGGGCCGGTTCATCAGGGCGACGGCGACCTCCTTCTCGGTCACCGGTTCGCCATACTGGTAGCGCAACAGCGTGGCGAGCGCGGCCGCGCCGCAACTCAAGTCCCATTCCTGGATGACCACGTGCGCACGCCGCGTTTCAAATAGCGATGTGACCACACGTTCCTGGGCCTGGGCGGGAGCGGACAGGGCCAACAACACAATCGCATAACCGGCACAGACGCCCCGGCCGGTCAGGAGTGAAACCATGTATGAGACCTTTCGCTTAAGACAGACTTCTGCTTTCGTAATCTTCGCGGAGAAAAGGGGGGGCTGCAGAGGCGTCCTGCAATCCTTGATGCTGGGCGTGCTTTCGGTGACCCTGTCGCGTGATCCTAGTGCCGTGCGCCGGAAAGATCAATTCCGCCACGTCAAGGCGGTTGTGAAAAAATCAAGCAGGGCCGGCGACGGATTATCGTCGGCCCTGCTTGGCGGTAGCACGACGATGGTTGCCGTCGGCCCCGCATGCAAGGTGCATCGGTGCGGGCGGCTCACCTGAAAAACGGTTGCTCATAAGTGCCATATGCCACCAAGACGCTGCCGCTGATCGAGGTGCCGCCGACTTGCCGGCTCGTGTTCCCGCCAATGACCAAAATCCGCGTTCCCGGCACCGAGGCCGATGTCGTGGCTGCCGTGGCAACGTCCGCTGTCGGCCCGAACGCTGTGGCTGTCCCGACAGACTCAGCTACCGCCACATCGGCCGTATCGTAGGATCCTCCATAGGGCCCGCTCACGGTGTATGCAGCAACATTAGAGGTGGTGGACGTCCCGGTAACGACAAAGGCGCCGGCGGCCAGAGCCAGACTGCCAGCTGTAGCGTCGGCGCCTGCCGTCACGGCATCCATCTGAGCCGCCCCAAGCACCACTGGGTCGGCCATGGCCGCTGACGACACGCCGCATAGGAGCAGCACCGCACCAAGGGTGTTCTTAATCATCATTTTCTCCTAAATTATGCGTTCCTAGCTAGACAGACACACGCCCCACGCTGCGCATAGGGCGTGTCCCACCCGCTACCCGAACTCCCTTACGGCAGCGTGGCGGTAGAGGCGGCGGTGCTGCCTGCGAGAGCCACACCCAGGTACGAAACGGCAACCGCATAAGACTGAGCCGCCCCACCCGCGAACGTGTTGTCGTTCACAAGCGTCTGAGTATAGGCGCCAGTGTGCGAAACCCAGTCGCCGAAGCTGCCAGCGGCACCAAGAGCAATGGCGGTGCCACCGGCGGTGACGCCGTCCATCTGGGCATCGGTAAGGGCGACGGGCCCGGCATTGGCTAGACCGGCGGAAGCGAGCAGCAGGCCAGCAACGAACGTGGAAGTAATGGTTTTCATGTCTAAATCTCCTATGGAAGAGCCAAGATTAATCAGTAAAATCAGCATTCGGAATGCGCATTAAAACGCAATCGAAACCGACCCCGCCTGTGAAAGTGAGTTGATCCGCACGAGCCGACTGAGCTCACCAGTCACGGGGGCGGTTGCTGTAAGCGTGGTCAAGGTAAAAGTTTGCGTAGCCGCAGTGGACTTGCCAATGGCGATGGCGGTAGCCATGGCGTCAGCAAGACCACCGGCGGTAACGCCGTCCATCTGCGCGTCGCTCAGTTGCATAGGCTCGGCTGCAAAAACCAGGCTGGACATTGCCACGAGAGGGACAGCCACAAGGGTGGTTACCAGTTTTTTCGCGTTCATTTGAACCTCCTAAAGAAGCAGTGATTGAGGGATAACGGTTTGAACTTCACCCTTTACGAGCGAGGTTCAACCCCAGCGTAGTGGTCTGCCTAGGTTAAATAAGTGGAAAATTTGGATACAAAAAGCACGGGCAATGCCCCGATCTATGAACTTTTTGAATCGGAATGGCAAACAGGCGCGCACCGGTAATCGTGCGGGATGATTGCCCGGACAAACCGGGCAATCAGTTGGAAAAAATATTCAGCCTTCTGCCGGCTGGAAGGCTCGCATCCGCAGGCTGCCGGGGGAGCCGAAGCGGGCCTGGCGATTGTCCGACCGTGGCGGAATCGAATGGCTGAGAGAGGGCGGGCAAACCGCGCGCGGCGCGGCTTGGGGCGATACTGGAAATCCGGCGTTAAGCCGTCACATGCATTGCGCGGGGATGCGTCGCAGCACCCGGAATTCGACGAACAGCAGCGTCAGGCTGAACATCGACATGCGGCCGGTGCTGCCGCTGAAAAATGCGAGCGGAGCGCGCGACAGGCTGATGCTCACGCGAGTGGCTCGACCGGCTTGCATCAGGCCGCGGGCTGACGGGCAAACAGCGAAAACTGCACGAACAGCAGCGACAGGCTGGTGAGGCTCATGCGCTCGGTCTGCCCGTGAAACCAGGCAAAAGGCGAGGAGCTGAGTTCGAGGACCAGTTGGTTTTGGCCGAATTGCAGTTTCATGATGCGCTCCTTGGTTGGGTGGCTTGCCAGAGTACCTGCAATGCCTGTGCCATCTGGCCGGCCGGGGGCGGGCCAAGGAAAGCACAGACAAAACAATGCGTTGTACGCGTGGTGCCGAAGGTCTTGGCGCGCGGCGTGGCGCCGATTGACGGAAAACCGTCATCCCGTGTCGAAGCGTTAAACACTCGACACGCCGATCGGGCGGATGGGCGAGGCAAGGTAGAATCCGGCTTTCGATTGAGGCGGCGCGTGTCCTGCGCGCCGCACCCCAGCATGATCATCCTCAAGAACATCAGCCTGCGGCGCAGCGCCAAGGTCCTGCTCGACAATGCCTCGGTGTCGATCAATCCCGGCGAAAAGGTCGGCCTGGTCGGCCGCAACGGCGCCGGCAAGTCCAGCCTGTTCGCATTGCTGAACGGCACCCTGCACGAAGACCGCGGCGACTTTTCCATGCCGTCGCAGTGGCGCATGGCGCAGGTGGCGCAGGACATGCCGGAGACGAGCGAATCCGCGACCGATTTCGTCATCGCCGGCGATACGCTTTTGGCCGATGCGCAGCGTGAAGTGGTTTCGGCCGAGGCCAGCGACGACGGCGAGCGCATGGCGCACGCCTACATGGCGCTGCACGACGCCGGCGCGCACGATGCGCAGTCGCGCGCGCAGGCGTTGATTCTCGGGCTGGGCTTCCAGGTGCGCGAGCTCGACCGGCCGGTCAACAGCTTTTCCGGCGGCTGGCGCATGCGCCTGCAGCTCGCGCGCGCGCTGATGTGCCCGTCCGACCTGCTGCTGCTCGACGAACCGACCAACCACCTCGACCTCGACGCCCTGGTGTGGCTGGAAGCCTGGCTGAAGAAATACCCCGGCACCCTGCTGGTGATCAGCCACGACCGCGAATTTCTCGACGCGGTGACCAACGTCACCATCCACATCGAAAACGGCCAGCTCACCCGCTACGGCGGCAACTACAGCACCTTCGAGGACATGCGCGCCGAGCAGATGGCGCTGCAGCAGGCGGCGTTCGCCAAACAGCAGGACAAGATCGCCCACCTGCAGGCCTTCATCAACCGCTTCAAGGCCAAGGCCAGCAAGGCCAAGCAGGCGCAAAGCCGGGTCAAGGCGCTGGATCGCATGGAAAAGCTGGCGCCGATGCTGGCGAGCGCGGATTTCACCTTCGAATTCAAGGAGCCGCAGAACCTGCCCAACCCCATGCTGACGATCGACGACGCCAGCTTCGGCTACCCGCCGCCGGCGGATGCGCCGGCCGGCACGCCCGCCACGGTGATCGTGCGGCACGTCAGCAAGTCGGTCTTCGCCGGGCAGCGCATCGGCATCCTCGGCGCCAACGGCCAGGGCAAGTCGACGCTGGTGAAGACCGTCGCGCGCGCGCTGCCGGTCGCCGCCGGGGCCGTCACCGAAGGCCGCGGCCTCAACATCGGCTACTTCGCGCAGCAGGAACTCGACGTGCTGCGTCCGCTGGATACGCCGCTGGAACACATGATCCGGCTCGCCCGCGACACGATTGCGAATGGCGGCGCCGGCCAGTTCAGCAGCCGCGAGCAGGACCTGCGCACCTTTCTCGGCACCTTCAACTTCAGCGGCGACATGGTCAAGCAGGCGGTCGGCACCATGAGCGGCGGCGAAAAGGCGCGGCTGGTGCTGTGCATGATCGTGTGGCAACGGCCGAATCTGCTGCTGCTGGACGAGCCGACCAACCATCTGGATCTGGCCACGCGCGAAGCGTTGGCAATGGCGCTCAACGAATTCGAAGGCACCGTCATGCTGGTCAGCCACGACCGCGCCCTGCTGCGATCCGTGTGCGACGAGTTCTGGCTGGTCACGCGCGGCGGAGTGGAGCCGTTCGACGGCGACCTCGACGACTACCAGCGCTATCTGCTGGAGGAGGGCAAGCGGCTGCGCGAAGAACTGAAGCAGGCGGGCAAGCTGGCGGAAGCGCCGGTTGTGAAAGCGGAACCCGCGCCGGCGCCGGCGAAGAAGCCGGTGTCTTCGGGCAAGCTCAAGTCGCTCAGGCAGAAACTGGAGAAGCTCGACAAAAGCATGGCTGCGCTGCAGGCCGAAAAGGCGGCGTTCGAAGCGCGTTTGTGCGAAACGCTTTCTGTCGAGGAAATTACCGAAACCGGCCGGCAGCTCCAGCACGTCATTGACGAATTGGCGATTGAAGAGGGGGAGTGGCTGGCGTTGTCGGGGGAGATTGAGGCGCTGGAGGGTGCTTGATTTAGCGATGGGCTGCTGCCCGTTGGCCGGGCAACCCCCGGCCAACGGTCAATCGCCCATCACAGGCGACTGCTGCCGCCAACAACGAAACCCCTCCCAACCACGTTAAAATGCGCCTTTCCCGAAAAGCCGTTTATTCCCCGTGAAACCCACCTTCCAGGACATCATCCTCACCCTGCAGCGCTACTGGGCCGAGCGCGGCTGCGCGCTGCTGCAGCCCTACGACATGGAAGTCGGCGCCGGCACCTCGCATACCGCGACCTTCCTGCGCGCGCTCGGTCCCGAGCCGTGGAAGGCCGCCTACGTGCAGCCGAGCCGCCGCCCCAAGGACGGCCGCTACGGCGACAACCCCAACCGGCTGCAGCATTATTACCAGTTCCAGGTGGTGCTGAAACCCGCGCCGGCGGACATCCTGGAGCTGTATCTCGGCTCGCTGGAAGCGCTGGGCTTCGACCTCAAGAAGAACGACGTGCGCTTCGTCGAGGACGACTGGGAAAATCCCACGCTGGGCGCCTGGGGGCTGGGCTGGGAGGTGTGGCTGAACGGCATGGAAGTGACCCAGTTCACCTACTTCCAGCAGGTCGGCGGCATCGACTGCAAGCCGATCACCGGCGAGATCACCTACGGCCTGGAGCGCCTGGCCATGTACCTGCAGGGCGTGGAAAGCGTGTACGACCTGGTCTGGACCGAGGGCCTGACCTACCGCGACGTCTACCACCAGAACGAGGTCGAGCAGTCCGCCTACAACTTCGAGCACAGCGACGTCGATTTCCTGCTCGCCGCGTTTGCCGCGCACGAGAAGACCGCGCAGGAACTGATGGCGGCGCAGCTCGCGCTGCCGGGCTACGAGCAGGTGCTGAAAGCCGCGCACACCTTCAACCTGCTCGACGCCCGCGGCGCGATTTCGGTGACCGAGCGCGCCGCCTACATCGGCCGCATCCGCAACCTGGCGCGCGCGGTGGCGAAGAGCTACCTCGACAGCCGCGCGCGGCTGGGCTTTCCGATGGCGCCGCGTGCCTGGGCGGATGAGGTGATGGCGCAGATCGAAAAGAAGGCGGCGGCATGAGCGCTCAAAATCTACTGGTTGAACTGTTCGTCGAGGAACTGCCGCCCAAGGCGCTGAAAAAGCTGGGCGAGGCTTTCTCCATTGCCTTGTTCGAGTCCCTCAAGGCTCAGGGGCTGACGGAAACCGATAGTGTGGCCACGTCCTATGCTTCACCTCGCCGCCTAGCGGCGCACATCACGGCCGTGGCCGTCCAGGCCAACGACAAACGACAGTCACAAAAGCTGATGCCCGTCAGTGTGGGCCTCGACGCCAATGGCCAGCCCACGGCAGCATTGCTTAAAAAACTAGCCCCACTTGGATACGATGCTGACAACATGCCGATGCTTAAACGCGCCTCGGACGGCAAAGCCGAAGCGTTGTTCCTGGATATTCTTGTGCCCGGTATGGGCTTGGAAGGCGGCCTGAAAACAGCTATCGAGGAGACCTTGGCCAAGCTGCCGATTCCCAAGGTGATGACCTATCCCGATCCGTCAGGCGATGGCTGGGAAACGGTCAATTTCGTGCGTCCCGCGCACAGCCTGATCGCTTTGCACGGCACGGACATCGTGCCAGTTACCGTGCTGGGCCTGCAGGCCGGGCGCGAGACCCGGGGCCATCGCTTCGAGGCGCGCGTGAGCCCGGTGATGATCCAAAGTGCGGACGGTTACGCCAGCCAGTTGAAGGATGACGGTGCGGTGATCGCCAGCTTCGCCGAACGCCGCGCCGAGATCGTCCGCCAGTTGCAGGCAGCGGCCGCACCGTCAGGCCTGACGCCGATCGAGGACGATGCCCTGCTGGACGAAGTCACCGCGCTGGTCGAACGCCCCAATGTGCTGGTCGGCCAGTTCGAGGAGGCTTTCCTCGAGGTGCCGCCGGAGTGCCTGATCCTCACGATGAAGGCAAACCAGAAATACTTCCCGCTGCTTGACGCGGCGGGCAAGCTGACCAACCGCTTCCTCATCGTTTCCAACATCTCGCCCGCCGATGCGTCCGCCGTGATCGGCGGCAACGAGCGCGTGGTGCGCCCGCGTCTGGCCGATGCCAAGTTCTTCTTCGATCAGGATCGCAAGAAGAAACTGGCGGATCGCGTGCCGGGGCTGATGAAGGTCGTCTACCACAACAAACTCGGCAGCCAGGGCGAGCGGGTCGAGCGGGTGCGCGCCATCGCCAGGTGGGTGGCGGACAAGGTGGGTGCGAACGTGGATCTGGCAGACCGTGCGGCGTTGCTCGCCAAGGCCGATCTCCTCACCGACATGGTCGGCGAGTTCCCCGAACTGCAGGGCATCATGGGCGGCTATTACGCGCGCCACGACGGCGAGGACGAGGCGGTCGCGCAGGCGATCGCCGACCAGTATCGGGTGCGCCGCGACGAGACCGAGGATGTCTCCAATCTCATCAGTGAGGTGCTGCAGATCGCGGACCGTACGGAAACGCTGGTGGGCATCTGGGGCATCGGGCTCAGGCCGACAGGCGACAAGGATCCGTTTGCCCTGCGCCGCCATGCGCTCTCGGTGATCAAGTCGTTCCAGCTGTTGGGCGGCATGTCCTGCGCGCTTAATCAGGAAATGCAGCTTGATCTCGACGCGCTGATCGCCTTCGGCATGTCGGTCTTCCCGGCCGGTGTGCTCGCCGGGAACGTGGCCGAGGAACTGAAACTGTTCATCTACGAGCGCAATGCGAATCAGCTGGCGCCCGCCTACGGCGCCGAGGCGACCGCTGCGGTGTTCGCCAACATGCCGCCGCTGCACGACGTCGTAAAACGGCTGCGCGCGGTGCGGGAATTTGCCTCGCTGCCCGAGTCCCCCAGTCTGGCGGCGGCCAACAAGCGCGTCGGCAACATTCTGAAAAAAGCCGAGGGGGAGGTGGGGGAGAAAGCCGACCCGTCCCGCTTCGTCGAGGCGGCGGAAACGGCATTGTTTGCAGCGCTCAGTGAGATCGCACCGCGCGCCGAGGCCGCGTTTGCCGCCGGCGACTACACGGCCTCGCTGCAGGCGCTGGCCGCGCTGAAGACGCCGGTCGATGCCTTCTTCGACAACGTGATGGTCAACGCCGACGATCCCGCGCTGAAAGCCAACCGGCTGGCGCTGCTGAACCAGTTGCGCCAGACCATGAACCGGGTTGCGGACTTGTCGCGTCTGGCGGCGTAAACTTTCGTCCATGAAGCTCATCATCCTCGACCGCGACGGCGTCATCAATTTCGACTCCGACCAGTTCATCAAGTCGCCCGACGAATGGAAACCCATTCCCGGCAGCCTGGAAGCGATCGCGCGGCTGACGCGCGAGGGCTGGCGCGTGGTGGTGGCGACCAACCAGTCGGGACTGGCGCGCGGGCTGTTCGAGATGGCGACGCTCAACGCCATCCACGCCAAGATGCACAAGGCGGTGGCGCAGGCGGGGGGGCGCATCGAGGCGGTGTTTTATTGCCCCCACGCGGCAGACATGAACTGCGGCTGCCGCAAGCCCAAGCCTGGCCTGTTCGACGAGATTGCGGCGCGCTATGGCCACGACCTGCGCGATGTCCCCGCCGTGGGCGATTCGCTGCGCGATCTGGTCGCGGCGGCCAGCGTGGGCGCGCATCCGCTGCTGGTGCGCACCGGCAAGGGTGAGAAAACCCTGGCGGCGGGCGGCCTGCCCGCGAACACGCCGGTGTTTGCCGACTTGAGGGAAGCTGTCGATCACCTGCTCAAGGCAGCGGCATGAGTCTGATCCGCTCGGTGATTTTCGCGGTCCTGCAGACCACGCTGACGATCTTCTTCAGTCTGGTGGCGTTCTTCAGCTTTCCGTTTTCGGCGCATGTGCGCTACCGGCTGATCACCGGCTACAACCACGCCGTGATCTGGCTGGCGCGCGGGGTGCTGGGCATCCGCTATGTGGTGGAAGGCAGGGAAAACCTGCCTGCGCAACCTGCCATCATTCTCGCCAAGCACCAATCGGCCTGGGAGACGGTGGCGTTCCTGTTCCTGTTTCCGCCAGTCTCGCCGGTGATCAAGCAGGAACTGCTGAAGCTGCCGTTCTTCGGCTGGGCATTCCGCATGCTCTCTCCCATCGCCATCGACCGCAGCGCAGGGCGCGAAGCGCTGAGGCAGATCGTCAGCCAGGGCAAGGAAAAGCTAGCGCAAGGGTTCTGGGTGCTGGTGTTCCCCGAGGGCACGCGCGTCGCCCCGGGCGAAAAGGGCAAGTACGGCATCGGCGGCGGCTGGCTGGCGGCGGAAACCGGCGCGCCCGTCGTGCCGGTGGCGCACAATGCCGGCGAGGTGTGGCCGAAGAATGCCTTCATCAAGCGTCCCGGCACGATCACCGTACGCATCGGCCCGGCGATTCCTGCCGAGGGCAAAAGCGCGGCCGAGCTCACGCGCGCGGTCGAGGCCTGGATCGAAACCGAAATGGCGAGGCTGCCTCCTGCTGCCGCACGCCAATA
>JAJZRE010000006.1:0-8625 GCA_021802945.1 Pseudomonadota bacterium | reverse complement strand
GCCCACCTCGTCCACCTCGACCATTCGCCGCGCTTCTGGGCGCAGGTCGCCGTGCTGTGCCCGGATGCGCTTGCGCGGCGCGCCGAGTTGCGCACAATGAGTCATTCCTTGTTTCTGATTTAACCATCATGCGTATCCTGCACACCATGCTCCGGGTTGGCGATCTCGATCGCTCGATCGATTTCTACACCCATGTCCTCGGCATGCGGCTGCTGCGCCGCAAGGACTACCCTGGCGGCAAGTTCACCCTGGCCTTCGTCGGCTACGACAGCGAGGACAGGTCGGCCGTGCTCGAACTGACCTACAACTGGGGTGTCGACAAGTACGAAGTCGGCAGCGGCTACGGCCACATCGCGATCGAGGTCGACGACGCCTACGCCGCGTGCGACGCCGCCGCGGCCAAGGGCGGCAAGATCCTGCGTCCGGCAGGGCCGATGTCGCACGGGTCCACGGTCATTGCCTTCATCGAGGATCCGGACGGCTACCCGATCGAATTCATCCAGAAGGGAACGGCCGGCTGGGTGAAGGACGTGGCGGAGTAGGTTCCGCGCTTACGGGCTGATTGCCCTGGTGATCAGCGGCACCAGCGGCCCCGGCAGCCTGATCTTGCCGGACAGGGCAAAGGCCTGGGCGGCTCTCGACATCTTGCCCCAGGTGCGGCGGATGATCTCCAGCCACTTCGCCTCGTCGTAATCGGGCTTGCTCTGGGCAAACGCCAGCATGTAGTGCTCGATGAAGACCAGATTGGCGACGTCCTCCAGCAGTTGCGAGTCCGGGTTGACCTTGATGCCGCGCTTGCCCACCGCCTTCCTGACCTGTTCGATCATCGCGTCGTCATAGCCGGCCTGGCGCATCAGCTCGCCAGCCGTATCGGCGTGAAACGTGTAAAGCCCCGTTCGCCATGCGTGATAGCCTTCCTTGGTCATCGGATGGCTGCTGCGTGGCACCGTCCAGCGGCGGATGTGCTGGGCGCGCACCGCCAGCTGTGCCGCCTCGGATGCCTGTGGCGCAAAGCGTCCGATCATGTCCGACATGCGTTGGCCGTACAGCAGTTCCTTCGGCTCGCCTTCGTCCTGATTGGGGTCTTCCGCATTGGCGGCATCGAACAACGCGATGGCCCGGTCGAAGCGTTCGCGATTCCCGATCATGGTTCCTCCCTTGCGCGCATCAGTTTGCGGCCACTCCCGTCAAGCAGGCGGAACCTGCGTTCCGGCGGACGGTCGCATCATGCATCGTCTGTTCATTCGCAGCGTGCAACCGCAAGGATACCCAACATGACCGATCTTTTCTCGCCTGCCCGCTTTGGCGCCATCGAGCTGGCCAACCGTGTGGTGATGTCGTCGCTGACGCGCAACCGGGCCGGCGCCGGCAATGTGCCGACGCCGCTCACCGCCGAATATTACCGGCAACGCGCGACTGCCGGACTGATCCTGACCGAGGCCACGCCGATCTGCGCGGAGGGGCACGGCTATCCGCGCACGCCCGGCATCCATACGCCGGAGCAGATCGCGGGCTGGAAGCAGGTGACCGAGGCCGTGCACGGCGCCGGCGGCAAGATCGCGCTGCAGCTGTGGCATGTGGGGCGGATTTCGCACCCCGACCTGCAGCCCGGCGGCGCGCTGCCGGTCGCGCCGTCGGCGATCCGCCCGGCCGGCCAGGTGTTCACCGGACAGGCGATGAAGGATTTCGTCACCCCGCGCGCATTGGAGACGGTCGAGATTCCCGCCCTGGTCGCCGCTTTCGCCCGGGCCGCGCGCAATGCGATGGATGCGGGGCTCGACGGTGTCGAGGTGCATGCCGGCAACGGTTACCTGCTGGACCAGTTCCTGCGTTCGTCGACCAATCACCGTACCGATGCCTACGGCGGCAGCAAGGAAAACCGCGCGCGCCTGCTGCTGGAGGTGATGGGCGCGGTATGCAGCGAGATCGGCAGCGAGCGCGTCGGCGTGCGGCTGTCGCCGGTGACGACCTTCAACGACATCAGCGACGCCACCCCGCAGGACACCTTCGAGTACGTCGTCGCCCAACTCAATCCGTTGAAGCTGGCCTTCCTCGACGTGCTGCAGGGAACCGGCGGCGCGCCCGAAGAACAGTGGATTCCGTTCGACTACGACAGATTGCGCGCGCGCTATTCGGGCAACTTCATCCGCAACAACGGCTACGACTTCGCAACGGCGCAGCAGGCCGTGACGTCCGGCGCGGCCGATGCGATCGCCTTTGGCCGCCTGCTGCTGGCCAACCCCGATCTGGTCGAGCGCTTCCGCCGCGGCGCGCCGCTGAACGCCCCCGATTACGAAAGGCTCTACACGGGGGAAGAGAAGGGCTACACCGACTATCCCTTCCTGCCGGACTGAACGTCGCCGGGGCTTGATACGGGATGTTGCGGACTTGCCAGGCGCCGGGTGATGGCCTCGTAGTCCGCAACGGCGAGATTCTCCGCGCGCTGGCCGGAATCGATTCCGGCCGCGGCGAAATCCTCCGGCGTCATCAGGCTGCCCAGCGTGTTTCGCAGCGTCTTGCGGCGCTGCGAAAACGCGGCGGCGACCACGCGTGCGAACAGCGCCTCGTCGAGCGCGACGATTTCATCGGGGGTTTTGGGGATCAGGCGGACCACCGCGGAGTCGACCTTGGGCGGCGGGTCGAAGGCGGTGGGCGGCACGTCGAGCAGCCATTCCAGGTGAAAGCGGCGCTGCAGCATGATCGACAGCCGCCCGTAATCGGGGGTGGACGGCCCGGCGACCATGCGTTCGACGACTTCCTTCTGCAGCATGAAGGTCATGTCGCGGATGTGCGCGGCGAAATCCATCAGGTGGAACAAGAGCGGCGTCGAGATGTTGTACGGCAGGTTGCCGACGATGCGCAGGTCGTGTCCCAGCGCGCCGAAATCGAATTTCAGCGCGTCGCAGCTGTGCACCGTAAGCCGCTCGGCCGGCCAGGTTTTCTGCAGGCGCGCGACGATGTCGCGGTCGAGTTCGACCGCATGCAGATGCGGCAGACGGTCGAGCAGCGGCCGGGTCAGCGCCCCGAGGCCGGGGCCGATTTCGACGACGGTTTCGCCCGCCTGCGGATGGATGGCGTTGACGATGGCGTGGATGATGCCGTCGTCGATGAGGAAGTTCTGGCCGAAGCGCTTGCGGGGGGTATGCATGTTAGGGGCTAGGAATTAGGGACTAGGGGCCAGGGATTTTAGAGAAGCGCGGCAAAGCCGCTCATTCCCTAAATCCTAGCCCCTAGATCCTAGCCCCTTCTTCTCAGCCATCTCCAAAGCCATTTCAATCGCGGCAACCAGGCTGCCCGCCTCCGCCCGCCCGCTGCCGGCGAGGTCGAGCGCGGTGCCGTGGTCGACCGAGGTGCGGATGAACGGAAGCCCCAGCGTGACGTTCACGCCGGCACCGAAGCTGGCGTACTTGAGCACCGGCAGGCCCTGGTCGTGGTACATCGCCAGCACGGCGTCGCAGGGCTCGTGGCGGATGCGCGAAAAGAGCGTGTCGGCGGGTAGCGGCCCGACCATGTCCATGCCTTCGCCGCGCAGGCGGGCGAGCACCGGTTCGATGATGTCGATTTCCTCGCGGCCCAGGTGGCCGGATTCGCCGGCGTGCGGATTGAGCCCGGCAACGGCGATGCGCGGCGCGGCGATGCCGAATTTGCGTTGCAGGTCGGTGTGCAGGATGCGGATGACCTCGTCGAGAAGCGGGGCGGTGATGGCGTCGGCCACCTCGCGCAAGGGCAGGTGGGTGGTCGCGAGCGCCACGCGCAATCCGCCGCCTGCGAGCATCATCACCACCCGCTCCGTGCCGCTGTGATCGGCCAGGTATTCGGTGTGGCCGGTGAAGGCGAACCCGGCATCGTTGATGGCGCCCTTGTGCACGGGCGCGGTGACGACGGCGTGGTACGCTCCGTTCATGCAGCCCTCGATCGCGGCGTCGAGCAGGGCGAGGACATGGGCGCTGTTGGCGGTGTCGAGCATGCCTGCGGTGACGGGAACGGCAACCGGAATATGCCGCACGTGCAGCGCGCCGGCCTGATGTGCAGGCACGGCGTCGCTGGTGATGAAGTCGACCGCGATGCCGAGTTGGGCTGCGCGGGCGCGCAAGACATGGATATCGCCGAGGACCGACAGCCGGCAGGGCAGCGCCTGTTGCGACAGGGCGATGCACAGATCGGGTCCGACGCCCGCGGGCTCGCCCGCAGTGAGGGCGAGGAGGGGGGGATGGCCGGCTTCGCTCAACCCGGATGCAGCCGGGTCAGTCGATCGGGCGGATTTCGACATAGGCCGCGTCGCGGATCTGCCGCACCCAGTCCTGGAAGGCCTCGTCGGCCTTGCGTTCGCGGATGGCCTGGCGCGCCAGCAGCTTCTGGCGTTCCTGCGTGACGTCCTGGGTGCGGCGCGCCAGCACCTGGATCAGGTGCCAGCCGAAGGGCGTCTGAACGGGATCGCTGATCTCGCCGGGCTTCAGGGCGTTCATCGCCTTTTCGAATTCGGGCACGGTGTCGCCGGGGTTGATCCAGCCGAGGTCGCCGCCCTTGGATGCGCTGGCGTCTTCGGATTGCAGGCGCGCCATGTCCTCGAACTTCGCGCCGTTCTCGATGCGTTCCTTGATCTGCAGCAGGCGGTTGCGGGCGTCCGCCTCCGAGGTGAGTTCGTTGGTCTTGATGAGGATGTGGCGCGCGTGCGTCTGCGTCACGTTGAGCGTGGCATCGAGTCCGCGCTTGTCGTTGAGCTTGAGGATGTGGAAGCCGTTTCCGCTTTTCAGGATCGGGCTGACCTGGCCGGGCTGCAACTGCTTCAGGGCATCGGCAAACAGCGTCGGGATCTTGCCGCTGGCGCGCCAGCCGAAGGCCCCGCCCTGCAGCGCGTTGGGCGCGTCGGAATAGCTGGCCGACAGCTGGGCGAAGTCGGCGCCCTTGTTGAGCTGGGCGAGGATGTCCTCGGCACGGGCGCGGCGCGCCTGGATCTGCTCGGGCGAGGCATTCTCCGGCACCGTGACCAGAATATGGGAAAAGTTGTATTCCGTTTCGACGCCCTGCTGGGCCTGCGTCTGCAAATAGCCCTCGATTTCCGCATCGCTGACGGTTATGCGGTTGTCGACGTCGCGTTCGCGGGCCCGTGCGATGAGGAGTTCGTTGCGGATGGTGGTGCGCATGCTGTCGAGGCTCTGCCCGTCCTTTTCCAGCGCGGCCTGCAGCCCGGCCATGTCGAGCTTGTTTTGCGCGGCGATGCGCTGCAGGGCGCGCTCGACCTGGGTCGAGTCGACGCGGATGCCGGTGGCGCGGGCGTGCTGCTGCAGGGCGAGTTCGGTGACCATGCGCTCGAGCAGCTGCTTCTCCAGTACCTCGCGCGGCGGCAGCGGGGTGTTCTGCCGCTCGAGCGTGTGCACGACTTCGTCGTAACGCCTGGCGAGTTCCTGGCGCGTGATGACCTCGTCGTTGACGACGGCGACGATGTGATCGAGTTCCTTCACGGCGGCGTGGGCCGGCATCAGCGCCGGCAAGGCGATCAGCAGCGCCAGCATCCACTGCGGGCGGCGCCATTCAGGGCGTTTGAATAATTTCATTGCTAGGCCTGTATCCGGGAACACTATGTTTCAAAACGTCGAGTGGATTGGAGCCGATGCGCCCCATTCCGTTCAACTCCAGCTGGAAGAACAGCGCGTCCGTCGACTGGTTTTCCTTGGTGGCCAGGCGCTGCAGCACCCCGCGCAGCGTCCAGCAGCCCGCATTGTATTCAAGTCCTGCCAGGCCTTCGACCAGTTTCTTGTCCTGGAAGGAATAGTTGTAGCGGAACATGCCGTACCAGCGCTTGGCGATCGGCCATTGCGCGGACAGGTCGACCTGTTCCGTGGTCTGGTCGATGAAGCGGTAACCCAGATTCACCACGCGGCCGGGGCCGGGGCGATAGGAGGCGCCGAGGTTCTGGCGGATGGTGGTGCCGTTCTGGGTGTCGAATTGCCACGCGGTGTCGATCCGCCAGTTGCGCGTGATCTGTCCGCTGACGGCGGCGAGCAGATCGGTGGCGTTGCTGCTGCGGGGCTCGATGCCGGGCAGGGTGACCTGCTGGGTACTGAAGTAATAGCGCTGGCCGAGGGTGACCTGCAGCCGCTCCAGTCCGCTGGCGGCCTCGGTGAAGCGGCTGGTGACGGCCACCGTCAGCTGGTTGGCGTCGTTGACGCGGTCGCCGCCGATGAACTGGTTTTCGGTGAACATCTGCGCGTAGCTGAAATCCAGCAGCGCGGTGTCGAATACCGGAATCGTCGACTGGTCGCGGTAGGGCGCGTAGACATAGTAGGCGCGGGGCTCCAGCGTCTGCTCGTAATTCCGCCCGGCAAAGCGGAACGGGCGCTCGAAGGTCACGCCGCTGTCGAGGCTGAAAATGGGCAGGCTGCGGCTGATGTGCTGCGCGGCAGTTGTGTTGTCGAGCGCGTAATAGGTGCTGTGCCAGCCGATCTGCGGCGTCAGGAAGCCGAACGAATTGGTCAGCGGCAGGCGCAGCGTGGGATAGGCCAGCACGCGCGAGCCTTCGACCAGGGTGGGGTGGGCGAAGCGGGTGGCTTCGCTGCTGAGGTTGAAGACCAGCCCGTTTTCGAAGGCTTTCGAGATGCCCAGGCGCGCTTGCGGCAGCCGCGCATAAGGCTCGAGGATGGGGGTGGGCGACGTGGAGTCCTGCAGGGTCTGGAAGCTTTGCGCGCGCAGTTCCGCGTACCAGTTGGCATGCCGCGTGGTAATCCAGGCTTCGCGGTCGAGGTTGGTGATGGATGTGACCGAGAGCAGGTTGGACAGGTCGCGAAAATAATCGTTGTCGGACACGCGGTTGAACAGCATGCCGGCCTCGGTCGTGGCGCTCAGGCGATAGACGTTGTTGAGGGCCACGCTCCAGCGCGAGCGGCCGGCCACGGCGTCGTTGGGCAGGTATGCCGCGCTGTTCACGCCATGGACGTTATCGAGCAGATAGCGGAATTCGCCGCCCAGCTGCACGCCGCGCTTGGACATCAGCCGCGGACTCAGCGTGGCATCGTAGTTCGGCGCGAGATTGAGATAGTAGGGCACCAGAAGGTCGAAGCCGCTGCGCTGGGTGGTGCCGAAGGTGGGCGCCAGCACACCGGTCTTGCGCGCGTTGCTGAGCGGGAAATCCATCCACGGCGTATACAGGATCGGCACGCCGAGAAAATGCAGCGAGGCGTTGCGCGCCGTTCCCACGTCGCGGCTCTTGTCGATGTCGAGGTCGTTCACCTCGAGGTACCAGTCGTCGTTGTCCACCGGACAGGTGGTGTAGGTGGCGTCCTGCAGCTTGAAGTGTTCCTTGTCGACAAAGTCGATGTGGTCGGCGTCGCCGCGTCCCTTCTGCGCAAGCAAGTGGTAGACCGGCTGGGTGAGTTCGCCGCTGTAATCGTCGAGGTCGAGCTTGAGCGAATCGCCGCTCACCAGCAGCGCCGGCTGCTCCAGACGGACCTCGCCGCGTGCCTCGACCAGATTCAGCGTGGTGTTGTAGCGCACCCAGTTGGCGAAGAAGTTCTGTCCGGCCTGGCGGCCTTCGACCTTGCCGTTGGCTTCGATGATGCCGGGGGCGGTCGTCTCGATGCGGTCGGCGGTGAGGAACAGCGGCCCTTCCTTGCCCGCCACCGCCGAGCCCTTCAGCTCGACATCCTTTTTCAGCACGAGCCCGTCCGCGGCGGCGGAGCCGGCGGTCAGCAACAGCACAACGAGCGTAAAGCCGGGCAAGGTGGACAAGCGATGTAAAATCCGGAAGTTCGTTATTCGGAGCAGGTTCGCTGTGGAACGTTTGCAAGCATTACAGGCCTGGGCCGCCCGACAGCTGGGGGGCGATTCGCTGGACATCGCCCCGGCGTCGGCCGACGCCAGCTTTCGCCGTTATTTTCGCGTCACTGCCAAAGGCCGCGATTATATCGTGATGGACGCGCCGCCGGCGCACGAGGATTGCCGGCCGTTCATCGCGGTGGCCCGGCTGTTCGGCGACGCCGGCGTGCACGTGCCGCAGGTGCTGGCGCAGGACCTTGAGCAGGGTTTCCTGCTGCTGACCGACCTGGGCAACACCACCTATCTGTCCGCGCTCGATCAAGGCACGGCGCGCGAGCTGTATCTGGCGTCGAACGATGCGCTGATCCGCATCCAGCAGGCGAGCCGGCCGGGCGTACTGCCGGAATACGACCGCGCGCTGCTGACCCGCGAGCTGATGCTGTTCCCCGAATGGTACGTGGCGAAGCATCTCGGCGTCGCCATGAAGGACGCGCAGAAGGCCATCCTCGACACCGTGTTCGAACGCATCCTCGCCAACAACCTCGCGCAGCCGCGGGTCTACGTGCACCGCGACTGGCATTCGCGCAACCTGATGGTGTCCGAACCCAACCCCGGCATCCTCGATTTCCAGGACGCCGTGCATGGTCCCATCACCTACGACCTCGCCTCGATCTACCGCGACGCCTACATCCAGTGGGACGAAGAGCAGCAGCTCGACTGGGTGATCCGCTACTGGGAAAAGGCGCGCGCCGCCCGCCTGCCGGTGCGCGAGGACTTCGGCGCGTTCTGGCGCGACTTCGAGTGGATGGGGGCGCAGCGCCACATCAAGGTGCTCGGCATCTTCGCGCGGCTGTACCACCGCGACGGCAAGGA
>JAJZRE010000058.1 GCA_021802945.1 Pseudomonadota bacterium | reverse complement strand
AACGGGGATCGACCCGGCGAAATGGCCTGCCCGCGACGCGCTGGCTGTAGTTAACCGCTGAACTTTCAGAGCGGGCTTGTTTTTCGAGCCCTTGGGCGAGGGGCCCCGCGCAGCGGGGATCGACCCGCCAAAGGGCTGCCGGGGACGCTTCGTGGCTGCCATTTACGCAACATTTCCGTCATGACGGCATGGCCCAACCCATGGAGGGCCTGTGCCGGCCTTCTCCGTGGAACGACGGCTGGAATGCCGGGGCCAGTTGCTATCCTTGTGGATAATGACGATGATTCCCATTAGAACAACTTGGCGTGACGCGCCCGGGCGGCCGATCACCCGGCCCGGACGACCGGCACGGTATCGAGTGCGCCCGGCAGCCTGATCCGCCGCGAATCGGTATGCATCGTTCATTCCTGGGGGATGAGATGGATGAATATGTTGTCCTTGGCTTCGACGCCTTGCGCATTGCCTTGCCGCTGTCCGATGTCGAGCGCGTCGTTCGCGCCGTTTACGTCACCCCGCTGCCGGGTGCGCCGGCCATCGTATGCGGGGTGGCGAACGTCCAGGGGCGCGTCGTTCCGGTGGTCGACCTGCGCAGGCGCTTTCGCCTGCCGCGGCGGGAGATGGCCTTGACCGACCGGCTCGTCATCGCGCATACGGCGCAACGCGCGGTCGCGCTGGTGGCCGATTCGGTCAGCGGCGTGATCGAGCATGCCGGGCCGGATCGCGTCGATGCGGAGGCCATTCTTCCCGGCCTCGAATATGTCGACGGCGTGGTCAAGCTCGACGATGGCCTGATCCTCATCCACGACCTGGAGCGCTTCCTGTCGCTGGACGAGGCGGAAGCGCTCGACCGGGCGATGGCGGCGGCCGAAGAGCGGTAGATGCAGCCGACGCTTCCGGAGTCCCTGCTTTCCGCCCTGAGCGCGCTGCTGGCCGCCCGCATCGGCCTGCATTTCCCGAAGGAACGCTGGGGCGATCTCGAGCGGGGCATCGCCGCCGCCGCCACCGCCTTCGACCTGCCGGATGCGGCGTCCTGCGCGCAGCGGCTCCTGTCCGCTCCGCTGACGCACCGCGAGATTGAAATCCTGGCCAGCCATCTCACCGTGGGGGAGACCTATTTCTTTCGCGAACCGGACAGCCTCGATGCGTTCGAACAGCACATCCTGCCGGCGCTGCTGCAGGCGCGCGCGCATAACATGCGGCGGCTGCGCATCTGGTGCGCCGGCTGCTGCACGGGCGAGGAGCCCTATTCGATCGCCATGCTGCTCGACCGGCTGATTCCGGAACACGAGGCATGGCATGTCACCCTCCTGGCCACGGACATCAACCCCGTGTTCCTCAGGAAGGCGGCGGAAGGCGAATACGGCGACTGGTCGTTTCGCGCCACCCCGGACTGGATACGGGCACGGTATTTCAAGCGGAAGCGGGACGGACGCTACGCGCTGCATCCGCGCATCCGGAACAAGGTGACGTTTTCCTATCTCAATCTCGCCGAGGATGTTTACCCCGCGCTGTCGAACAACACCCATGCGATGGACGTGATCTTCTGCCGCAACGTGCTGATGTATTTCACCGCGGAACGGGCCCGGGCGGTCGTCGAGAACTTTAATCGCGCACTGGTCGACGGCGGCTGGCTGGTCGTGAGCCCCGCGGAGGCGTCGGGCATCCTGTTCTCCCGCTTCGCGAACGCCGCATTCGCCGGTGCGGCCCTCTACCGCAAGTCCGCCGACGCGGACGCGCCGCGCCTTGTGAGCCTTGTTCCGGCCCCGGCCCCGGAACCCTGGCGACCGCTGCCGCAGGCGTTGCCGGAAGCCGCGGCCGTGCCGGCGACGGCGAGCCTGGCGGCGGCGCCCCGTGGCCCCGGCACGCCTGCGCAGGCGGCGCGCGACTGTGCCAGCCAGGGGCGGCTCGACGAAGCGGCCGCGCGGTGCCGCGAGGCGATCGCCGCGGACAAGCTCAACCCCGCCGGTCATTACCTTCTCGCCGCCATCCAGCAGGAGCAGGGGTACAACGACGACGCCATGCAGTCGCTCAAGCGCGCGCTCTACCTCGATCCGGACTTCGTGCTCGCCCACTTCGCGCTCGGCAATCTGTACCGGTCGCAAGGGCGCCACCGCGAGGCACGGCGGCACTTCGAGCATGCGCAGGCCTTGCTGCGGAACCATCCGACGGACGAGGTCCTCCCCGAATCGGAGGGCCTGACCGCCGGCCGGCTCGGCGAAATCATCGCGTCGGTGCAGTCGAGCCTGCCGCAAAACGCCGCCGGCAGGTAACGCGTGCCCTACGATGGATAACGACAAGGAGGAATGCATATGAAAACCGGCGAGAAAGCGTCGCCCGGCAAGCAAGGCCCGCCGGTCGACTGGCACGCGGTCAGGCAGCGCCTGGAGAAGGCGCGCGGCGCGATCGAGCATGCCTGGACGCCGTCTTCGGCGGAGACCCTGCGTGTTCTGATGGCGCGCGCGCAGGCGCTCGGACGGGTGCCCGATCCGGCGGAGACCCCCGGCGAACACCTCGACGTGGTGGAATTCGTTCTGGCCCACGAGCGCTACGCGGTCGAAACGCGCCATGTCCGCGAGGTCGCGCCCCTGGAAAACCTGACGCCGCTGCCGTGCACGCCGGCCTTCGTGCTCGGCATCGTCAACCTGCGCGGCGAGATTCTCTCGGTCATCGACATCAAGAAATTCTTCGAGCTGCCGGAGCAGGGGCTGACCGATCTCAACAGGATCATCGTGCTGCAGTCCGAAGGCATGCTGTTCGGCATCCTGGCCGATGCGATTGCCGGCGTGCGCCGCATTCCGGCGGCCGCGATCCAGCCGTCCCTGCCCACGCTCACCGGCATCCGCGAGGCGTATCTGCTTGGCGTGACTCCCGGGCGCCTGGTGATCCTCGATGCGGAGAGGCTGCTGACGGACGAAAGCATGATCGTGCAGGAGCAGGTGGCCGGATAGAGAAGGGAAAACGCCGAACCGGGTCCGGTCGGCACGCCGCAACGCAGCAAAGGAGAGCAAGGCATGAAATGGTTTCTCGACCTTACGACACGCAACAAGCTGTTCGCCGGCTTCGGGCTGATGATCGTCTTTCTCGTGACCGTCATTGCGACCGCCTACACGGGGATTGCCGCGATCCAGGCGTCGCAGAAAAGTCTTTACCAGAAAGATTTCGCCAACGCCCAGGATCTGATGTTCCTGCGGAGCGAGCAGAACGGGGTGCGGGTCGCGCTGCTGAACATGATGTTGCTGGCGCGGCAGTCCGATCGGGACATATGGCAGCAGGACATCAGGCAGCGCAGCCAGCTGATCGCCGAAACCACGCAACGGCTGCTGGAACGCAACCGCCATGACGCGCGCCTGTCGGGCCGGCTCGAAGCGCTGGGGACGGTTCAGGCGGCGTTCGCGCAGACGCGGGACGGCCAGCTCATTCCGCTGATCCATGCGAACAGAACGGACGAAGCCCGGGCGCTGGCGGCCGGCATCCAGGAAGAACGCTACCGCAGGATGCGCGCCATCGCCCAGGAATTGGGCGACGCGGCTGTGGAAAGGGCGCGTGGCGCCGTGGCGGAATCCGAGCGGCGGACAGCGCAAACGGTGCGCCTGTTCATTGGCGTCGGCATCGTGGCGATGGCGCTCGGGCTGACGATGGTGCTGTTCCTCAACCGGATCATCGCCGCGCCGCTGCGCGCGATCGCGGACAGCGCCGGGCGGGTCGCCGCGGGCGACCTCACGGCCGATATTCCCGTGGACGATCGCAGGGATGAGGTAGGCCTTCTCGTGACGGCCTTCCGCCGCATGCTCGAAAACCTGCGGCGGACAACGCATGAAATCCACGAGGGCGTCAATGTTCTGTCCTCCTCGTCCAGCGAGATTCTGGCCACCACCACGCAGGTTGCCTCGGGTGCGGCCGAGACCGCGACGGCGGTGAGCGAGACCACGGCGACGGTTGAGGAAGTGAAGCAGACCGCGCAGCTTGCGAGCCAGAAGGCCAGATATGTTTCAGACAGCGCGCAGAAAGCGTCCCAGGTATCGCAGAGCGGCCGGCGGTCGGTGGACGAGGCGATCCAGGGGATGAACCGCATCCAGGAGCAGATGGAGTCGATCGCCGGGAGCATCGTGGGGCTCTCCGAGCAGAGCCAGGCCATCGGCGAGATCATCGCCACCGTCAACGACCTGGCCGAGCAGTCGAACCTGCTGGCGGTGAACGCCGCGATCGAGGCGGCCAAGGCCGGCGAGCAGGGCAAGGGGTTTGCCGTGGTGGCGCAGGAAGTGAAGAGTCTGGCCGAACAGTCCAGGCAGGCGACCGGCCAGGTTCGGGCCATCCTCGGGGACATCCAGAAGGCCACGAGTGCAGCGGTGCTGGCCACCGAGCAGGGCAACCGTGCGGTCGAGGCCGGCGTCAGGCAGACCGGCGAGACTGGCGAAGCGATCCGGCTGCTGGCCGAGAGCATCAACGAAGCGGCGCAGGCGGCGACGCAGATTGCGGCGTCGAGCCAGCAGCAGATGGTGGGGATGGACCAGGTGGCGCAGGCGATGGAGAACATCAGGCTGGCCAGCGTGCAGAACGTCGCCGGCACCCGGCAGGCGGAGGTGGCGGCGCAGGGCCTGCACGAGCTGGGGGTGAGGCTGAAGCAGCTGACGGCGCAGTACACCATTTAGGGGAAGACATGAGGAGAAGAGGCTATCCATGAAACTGACCGAAAAATTCCAGATAGACAGCCGCGAGCAAGCCCAAAGAAAAAGTTTCGTGGAATTCGCGCACGAAGACATCGCGCTGCTGCGAGACTTGCGCCCGATCATGGAGAAGCATGTAAATGGCATCGTGGAGCGGTTTTACGACCATTTGCTCGGTTATGCCGAGGCGCGGGCCTTTTTCAGGGACGAAGCGACCTTGAGCCGGGTCAAGGGCGCCCAGAGGGAATATCTGCTGGATCTGTTCCGCGACAGCTACGGCGAGGACTACTTCGAGAAGCGGCTGCGCATCGGCGTGACGCACGAGCGGATCGGCCTGGTTCCGAAATGGTATATCGGAAGCTACAGCAAATTTTTGTGCCTGATCCTTCCCCTGCTGGTCTCCAGGTATCGATTCAAACCCAAAAAGCTGGCCCGTTGCATCATGGCCCTGATCAAGATCATGAACCTGGATCAGCAACTGGCCATCGATACCTACATCGGCTCCCTGCTGGAGAAGCTCAGCGAGCGCGAGCGGATCGAGGAATTGCTCGGCCGTATCGGGGAAGCGGTGTCCGTTCTGTCCTCCTCGTCCAGCGAGATTCTGGCCACCACCACGCAGGTTGCCTCGGGTGCGGCCGAGACCGCGACGGCGGTGAGCGAGACCACGGCGACGGTTGAGGAAGTGAAGCAGACCGCGCAGCTTGCGAGCCAGAAGGCCAGATATGTTTCAGACAGCGCGCAGAAAGCGTCCCAGGTATCGCAGAGCGGCCGGCGGTCGGTGGACGAGGCGATCCAGGGGATGAACCGCATCCAGGAGCAGATGGAGTCGATCGCCGGGAGCATCGTGGGGCTCTCCGAGCAGAGCCAGGCCATCGGCGAGATCATCGCCACCGTCAACGACCTGGCCGAGCAGTCGAACCTGCTGGCGGTGAACGCCGCGATCGAGGCGGCCAAGGCCGGCGAGCAGGGCAAGGGGTTTGCCGTGGTGGCGCAGGAAGTGAAGAGTCTGGCCGAACAGTCCAGGCAGGCGACCGGCCAGGTTCGGGCCATCCTCGGGGACATCCAGAAGGCCACGAGTGCAGCGGTGCTGGCCACCGAGCAGGGCAACCGTGCGGTCGAGGCCGGCGTCAGGCAGACCGGCGAGACTGGCGAAGCGATCCGGCTGCTGGCCGAGAGCATCAACGAAGCGGCGCAGGCGGCGACGCAGATTGCGGCGTCGAGCCAGCAGCAGATGGTGGGGATGGACCAGGTGGCGCAGGCGATGGAGAACATCAGGCTGGCCAGCGTGCAGAACGTCGCCGGCACCCGGCAGGCGGAGGTGGCGGCGCAGGGCCTGCACGAGCTGGGGCAGAAGCTGGGCGCACTGATCGGGAGCCGGGCCGCCTGACCCGGAGGGCGGAACACGACCATGGCCAACAAGCACGACGAACTGCTGAAAAAGCTTCTGGCGACCTTCCGGGTCGAGGCGGACGAACACCTCCAGGCGATGGCGTCGGGACTGCTTGCGCTGGAAAAAACCCCGCCGGGAGAAGGGCAGGCGGAAATCGTCGAGACGATATTCCGCGAGGCGCACAGCCTGAAGGGCGCCGCCCGGGCCGTGAACCTCATGGAAATCGAGTCGGTGTGCCAGGCGCTGGAAAGCGTGTTCGCCGCGCTGAAGGGCAGGCGGCTCGCCGTCTCGCCGCCGCTGCTCGATCTGCTGCAGCAGGCGGTCGACGCCCTCGGCGGGCTGCTTGCCCCGGGCGCCGGCCCCTCGCGGTCACGCTCGCCGGCGGTCGCGGCGCTGATGCGGCGGCTCGACGACGCGGCGACGGGAACGCCGTTCGTTCCCGAAATACCGCACGCGGCGGAGACGCCTGCCGCCGCCTTGCCCGATGCGCCGCCCATGGCCGCCGCTGTGCCCCCTCCGTTCCCCGCCCCCGACCTGGCCGCCGACACGGTCAGGATCTCCACCGCGAAACTCGACGCGGTGATGCGCCAGGCCGAGGAATTGCTGTCGCCCCGCCTGGCGGCGGGCCAGCGCGCCCGCGAATTGCGCGAAACCGCCGCCGCGCTTGCCGCCTGGAGAAAGGAACGCGCGCGGATTCAGCCCGCATTGCGGCTGGTCGAGCGCGCCTACGCGCGCACCCTCAAGGACACGTGCAGCGCGCGGGAAAAGCAGGCGCTGCCCCTGCTGCTCGAGTATCTGGATGCCGAGCCGCTCAACCTGAAAACGCTCGAGGACCGGCTGGCGCGGCTGACACGCGCGGCCGAGCACGACTGGCGTACCCTGTCCGGCATGAGCGACGGCCTGCTGCACGACGTGAAGGAGATGCAGCTGCTGCCGTTCGCGTCGCTGCTCGACCGGTTCCCGCGCTTCGCCCGCGAACTGGCCCGCGGGCAGGGCAAGGAGGTGGAACTGGCGCTGCAGGGCGGCGAGATCGAAATCGACCGCCGCATCCTGGAGGCCATGAGGGACCCGCTCATCCACCTGCTGCGCAACGCGATCGATCACGGCATCGAGCCGCCGGCCGTGCGCGCGGACCGGCACAAACCCGCGCGCGGAACGATCACCCTGGCGATCTCGCAGCAGGACGGCGGCAAGGTCGAGGTCCTGGTGGCCGACGACGGCGCCGGTATCGATGCATCCAGCTTGAGGGCGGCGGCCGGCAGGCTCGGCCTCGTTTCCGGCGAGGAGGCGGAGCGGCTCGACGAGGCGGCGGCGCAGGCGCTTGCCTTCCAGTCCGGCGTGACCACCAGCCCCCTCATCACGGACGTATCCGGACGCGGACTCGGCCTCGCCATCGTGCGGGAAAAGGTCGAGCGGCTGGGCGGCAGCGTCGCGCTCGAATCGCAGCCCGGCGCCGGCACCGCCTTCCGCATCGTCCTGCCGCTGACGCTCGCCACCTTCCGCGGCATCCTGGTCCGCGCCGGCGAACAGCTTTGCGTCATCCCCGCGGCGCGTGTCGAACGGGTGACGCGGGTGGCCGGCCCGGACATCCAGACGGTGGAAAACCGCGAAACGATTCCGCTCGACGGACAGGCGGTGGCGCTGGTCTGGCTCGGCGACGTGCTGGAACTGCCGCGCAGGGAACCCGCGGAGGACGCGGCGGGCGGCGTGCCCGCCGTCGTGCTCGGTCCGGATCCCGGGCGCGTCGCGTTCCGGGTGGACGCCATCCTCGGCGAACAGGAAGTGCTGGTCAAAACCCTCGGTCCGCAGCTCGCGCGCGTGCGCAACGTCGCCGGCGCAAGCGTGCTGGGGACCGGCCAGGTGGTGCCGGTGCTGAACGTGCCCGACCTGCTGAAATCGGCGGTGCAGCTGGCGGCGACGCCGCGCGTGCCGGTCGCGGCCGAAAAACCCGGCGCGGCCGAAAAGCCCGCGATCCTGGTGGTGGAGGATTCGATCACCTCGCGTTCCCTGCTCAAGAACATCCTGGAATCGGCGGACTACGCCGTCACCACCGCGGTGGACGGCATGGATGCCTACACCACGCTCAAGACCGGCACCTTCGACCTGGTCGTCTCGGACGTGGAGATGCCGCGCATGGACGGCTTCGACCTCACGGCCCGGATACGCGCCGACAAGCAGCTGGCGGAACTGCCGGTGGTGCTGGTGACCGCGCTGGGGTCGCGCGAGCACCGCGAGCGCGGCATCGACGCCGGCGCCAACGCCTATATCGTGAAAAGCAGTTTCGACCAGAGCAACCTGCTCGATGTGATCCGGAGACTGTTATGACGGCCTCCGCGTTCGCAAACACCGTAGCACCAGGAGCAAGGATGCCGCAATCCGGGCAGTATTCGCTGCCGGTGCGGTGCCGCTGGAATGGCCGGGCTGCCGACCCGCGTTCGAGGGTTTATGGCTGAGTTTCTCAGGGCACAGCTCGATTTCATTTTCTTTTTCTACGGCCTGGCGTTCATCCTGCTGGGCGCGGCCTGCATCACCCTAAAAAACCACGACAAGGAGGGGCTGCCCTGGCGCCTGCTTGCTTCGTTCGGGATCGCGCATGGCATGAACGAGTGGCTGGATCTGTTTGCGCTGAGCATCGGCGACTCGCCGGCGTTTTCGCTGGTGCGCCTGGTCGTCATGACCGCATCCTATGTATTGCTGGCCGAGTTCGCCCGCCTGGGTACGATCCGGCTCGGCGGGAAGGCGCCGGGGCGATGGATTTACGCGCCGCTGGTCTTGTTGATCGCGCTCGCCGGGTTCATTGGCGGATTGAACGCGGCCAATGCCGTTGCGCGCTACACGCTTGGACTGCCGGGCGGGATGGGCGCCGGCCTGGCGTTCGCCATGCTTTCCAGAAGGCTGTCGGGTAGCGAAGGACGCTGGGCCGCCTCGGCGGGGGCGGCGCTCGCCCTGTACGGCATCGCTGCCGGCGTCATTGTGCCGGCGGCGCCATTCTGGCCGGCGGCTGTGCTCAACTACGACACATTCTTCCGCGCGACCGCCATGCCCATCCAGTTCCTGTGCGGGCTGCTCGCCTGCTGGATAGTTTTTTCGCTGTGGTCGTTCGGGCAGCAGAAAATTTTGCAGGGCATAGCCTCTTCGGTCTACGTCAGTAAATTGTACAACCGCTCCGTCTGGACTTTCGTCCCCTTGCTGGTGGGCATGCTTGGCCTCGGCTGGGGGCTGACCGAACACCTGGGACAAATGTCTCAGCAGGGGATGCAGAGCGACGTAAAGGAACGCCTGGTCTTGCTTGTGAACCGGCTTTACATTGAGACCGCCGCTGCGGATAACGTGGCGAAATCCATGGCCGGGTCTCCCTGGCTGCTTCCCGTGTTGAGCGGAGGCGGCGAACGCGAGCGCGGCGAGGCCAATATGGTCATGGACCAGGGCAATGTCGCGGCAGGCGGCAAGGGGATCGCCTACCTCATGGACGGCTCCGGCACGGTTCTCGCCTCTTCCAATCGCGGGAAAAGCGACAGCCTGATGGGAAAGAACTACAGCTTTCGCCCCTATTTCCAGCGTGCCATGAAAGGAGAAGCCGCCTACTACTATGCGCTGGGCGTCACCACCGGGGAGCGCGGCTATTACGCGAGTCACCCGGTCCGCGATCAGGCGGGGCGGGTAGTCGGCGTGGCGGTCGTCAAGAAACCGCTCGATTCGATCGAATCGAGCCTCAAACAGGTCGAGCACTTTTTCCTGGTTGATCCTCACGGAGTCGTATTTCTCGCCAGCGTCCCGGACATGTTGTTCAAGACGCTATGGCCGCTGTCGGCCGAGGCTCAACGCGCGCTGGAGGGCTCGCGCCAGTTCGGGAGCCTGCGTTATGCGCCCTTGCTGGATCGGGAAATCGTTGACGGGACGACGATTACCTTCAAAGGACAACCCTATTATGCGGGACGGCGCTACACAAGCCATGACGGATGGTCTTTCGTGGTGCTGAGGGAGCCCGGGGCTGTTGCCGCGAGCCGCCTGTTCGGAATCACCATCACGCTGTTGTTTGCGGTCATGACCATCATCTACTTCCTGCGGATGGAATGGATGCTCCACGACAAAATCATGCTGGAGCAGCGGCTCGAACTCGAAGAGCAGACGCGGAAACTGGATTTTCAGGCGACAACCGACCCGCTGACCGGCGTGTTCAACCGGCTGAAATTCAACCAGGAACTGGCCGCATGGATAGCGCGCTCGCTGCGCTACAAGACGCCGCTTGCCTTGGTGATGTATGACATCGATCACTTCAAGTCGGTGAACGACGCTTATGGCCACCAGGCGGGCGACCAGGTGCTCGTCGACATCAGCCGGATCGCCGCCGGCCATATCCGGGAGACCGACGTGCTTGCCCGCTGGGGCGGAGAGGAATTCATGATCCTGGCCCCGAATTGCGACAGCCGGCAGGCGTGCCGGCTTGCCGAAAAACTGAGGCGACATATCGAGAAATCCGTTTTCGGCAAGGTTGGCACCGTGACCTGCAGTTTTGGCGTCGCACAATTCCAGGACGGAGACACCGCCGAAACACTGACCGCCCGTGCGGACGCGGCGATGTACGAAGCCAAGCAGCGCGGCAGGAACCTGGTTGCCTGTCATGAATCCGCAGCCAGTTGTCGTGCAGCGAGCTAGCGTCGCATATGACGAGACGACAGCAGCGCCAATTCCTGTATTGTGAAAAGCTGACTTGACCAGAGCAACCTGATTGAGTGATCCAGAGTCTGTTATGAAATTTCGATTGCCCGATTTCCGGATTTCCCTGCGCACCCGCTTCGCCCTGGGCCTGGGTGCGGTGCTGCTGCCATTCCTGGCGGCCGCGGCCCTGGGCCAGTTCTATCTGCTGCCGCGGCTGGTCGAACCGCTCGAGGACATCGTGCGCGAGCTCTCCGAAGAAATGTACCCTGTGACGCGCCTGCAGACGGCGCTGTTCCAGGTGGCCATGCCGGTCAACGACTACCTGGTCCACGGCGACGCGGACGAGCGCCGGCAGTTCGCGCAGCTGCGCCAGCGGGTGGAGCGGGCTTTCGAGGAGGCCCCGCCTGAGCGCTACACGCTGGCGGAGGAACGCGCGTTGATCAGGGCCGCGCGCGCGGAATGGGACCAGGCGCTGCCCCTGGGCGAGCAGCTGCTGCGCCTGTCCGACCCGGTGGGCAACGCGGCGGCGGCGCGCGACATGGAACGCTTCGATGCGCACATCGACCGGGCCGTGTCCATGCTCGACGAGGCGCACCATCATTTCCACCAGGTGCTCGACCAGGATCGCGCGCAAGCCGGCGTTTCCCGCAGCCGAATCCTGGGGGCGACTTTCGCTGCCTTCGTGCTGGCCGGCGCGGTGTCCCTGTTCACCGGCGTCGCGCTGGCGCGTTCCGTCACCGACCCTGTGGACACCCTGCGACAGGGCGCGGCGCGTCTGGCGGAAGGCAAACTATCGCACCGGGTGGACATCCACCGTCATGACGAGCTGGGCGAACTGGCCGCGGCCTTCAACGCGATGGCCGGGCGGATCGAAGCGGACCAGGCCGCGCTCGCCGAGCTCGCGAGCCGCGACGGTCTCACCGGCCTCTACAACCACCGCACCTTCTACGTGCTGCTCGGAGACGAGCTCGCGCGCGCAAAACGCTTCCAGCGGCCGGTGTCGCTGCTGCTGCTCGACATCGACCACTTCAAGCGCGTCAACGACACGCATGGACACCTGGCGGGAGACGCCGCGCTCAGGGAGCTGTGCGAGTTGCTGCGTCGCGAGGCGCGCGCCGTCGACCGCGTGTGCCGCTACGGCGGCGAGGAAATCACCCTCATCCTGCCGGAGACCGATATCGAGGCGGCCGTCCGCCTCGCCGAGCGCCTGCGCGCGGCGGTGGAGGCGCAGCCGTTCGACGTCGGGACGGGCGCGCCGCCGCACATGACCGTCAGCATCGGGGCCGCGTCCTGGCCGGCGCACGCGGACAACGCCGAGGCGCTGGTCGCGGCCGCCGACGCGGCGCTGTACGCGGCCAAGCGGGGCGGCAGGAACCGGGTGGCCCGGTATGAACCGGAATCCGCTCAACCGGCGGCCCTGGAATGAGCGTGGACGGAGAAATTGCGCGGATCGACGCGCCGGAGCAAGGCCATGAGGCACAACCCATGATCAAGGTCCTGGTGGTGGAGGATTCGCCCGCGGTGCGCGAATTTCTCATCCATATTCTGAGCGCGGATTCCGGCATCCGGGTCATCGCCACGGCGCACGACGGCGAGGCGGCGATCGATGCCGTGCGCCGCCATCGGCCCGACGTGATCACGATGGACATCCACATGCCGAAAATGGACGGCCTGGAGGCCACGCGCCGGATCATGGAAACCGATCCGAGACCGATCGTCATCGTCAGCGGGAGCTGCGACCCCAGGGAGCTGGCGACGACGTTCGAAGCCATCGAGGCCGGCGCGCTGGCCGTGCTGCCCCGGCCGGCCGGCATCGGCCATGCGGCCCATGAGGCCTCGGCGCGGGAACTGGTGCGGACGGTGAAGCTGATGTCGGAAGTCAGGGTGGTGCGGCGCTGGCCCCGCGCGCGGCGCGATGCGCCGGCGCCGCGCCCGGAGAAGACGAGGCCGGCGCACGCGCCGGCGAAGATGCGGATCGTCGCCATCGGCGCTTCCACCGGCGGCCCGCCCGCGCTCCATACCCTGCTCGCGGGATTGCCGAAGACGTTTCCGGCGCCGATATTGATCGTCCAGCACATGGCGACGGGCTTTATCCGGGGATTCGTCGAGTGGCTGCGGCAAGCGGCCAGCCTGCCGGTTCATGTCGCCGCCCATGGCGAGCCTGTTCTTCCCGGCCACGTCTACGTGGCGCCCGACGCGCATCAGATGAGAGTGGAACGCGGCGGCAAGATCGCCCTGACCGGGGACGGGCCCGAAAACGGGCTGCGCCCGTCGGTGTCTTATCTTTTCCGCTCGATCGCCGATAACTACGGGGGCGACGCCGTCGCCGGCCTGCTCACCGGCATGGGACGCGACGGCGCCGAGGAGCTGCGGCTGTTGAAGGAAAAGGGCGCCATCACCTTCGCCCAGGACAAGGACAGTTCGGTCGTGCACGGCATGCCGGGCGAGGCGATCAGGCTCGATGCGGCGACGTTCGTGCTTCCCCCGGACAAGATCGCCGCGGTGCTGGTGAATCTGGCGAACAATGGCCACGCGCAATGGAGGCATTCATGAAATCGACCCGGAGCAAGAGCAAGAACGGCAGCATCGAGATCCTCATCGCCGAGGACAGCCCGACCCAGGCGGAACAGCTGCAAAACCTGCTCGAGGGACACGGCTACCGGGTGGTGGCTGCCGCGAACGGCAGGCAGGCGCTCGAAGCGCTGCGGCGGCACAAGCCGTCGCTGGTCATCAGCGACATCGTGATGCCCGAGATGAACGGCTACGAGCTGTGCCAGGCGATCAAGGACGACGAGGCGCTGAAGGACATTCCGGTCGTCCTGGTGACCACGCTGGCCGACGTCATGGACATCATGAAGGGGCTGGAGTGCGGCGCCGACAATTTCATCCGCAAGCCCTACGAGGAGAAATACCTGCTCGCGCGCGTCGATTACCTGCTGATGAACCAGGAAATGCGCAAGAGCCAGAAGATGCAGATGGGGATGGAAATCCATCTCGGCGGACAAAGGCATTTCATCACCGCCGAGCGGCAGCAGATCGTGGACCTGCTGATCTCGGTCTACGAGGAGGCGATCCACCTCAACGAGGAACTCAAGGCACGCCAGGGCGAACTGGCCGACTCGAACCGCGCGCTGAGCGGCCTCTACCGCATCGCCGAGGGGCTGAACCATGCGGTGAACGAGCGCGAAGTCTGCGAAAAGGCGCTGGAACATGCGCTGGAACTGCCGGGGGTGCGGGCGGGCTGGATTTCCCTGCGGGAGGGCGAGACCGGCTTCCGGCTCGCCGCCGCGCGCAACCTGCCGCCGGCCTTGCTGGCCCCGGGTGCGATGGAGGGCCTGTGCGAATGCCGGCGCCGCCTGCTCGAAGGCAAGCTGGATCACGTCACCAACCTCGTGGAATGCGAGCGGCTCGGCAAGGCAGAGGGAGACACCCAGGGCCTGCGTCATCACGCCAGCGTGCCCTTGTGGAACGGCGACCAGATGCTGGGCGTCATGAACCTGGTCGGCGCGGACCAGGGCCTGTTCCGGGAAGAGGAGCTGGAAACGCTCTACAGCGTCGGCCACCAAGTGGCCATCGCGCTGGAGCGCGCCTGGCTGCACGAACACCTGGAGCGGCTGGTGGCGGAACGCACCGCGGCGTTGCACGAGAGCGAGGCGCGCTACCGCAGCCTGGTCGAGGGGGTGGACGCCATCGTGTGGGAGGCCGACGCCGAGACCCTGCAGTTCAGCTTCGTGAACCGCCAGGCCGAGGCGATACTGGGCTATCCGATTGCGCAATGGCTGGCCGAGCCCCGCTTCTGGGTGGATCACCTCCACCCCGAGGACCGCGAGCAGGCCGTCGCCTTCTGCCGCGCGGCCGTGGCGCAGCGCAGGGACCACCAGCTCGAATACCGGGTGCTCGCGGCGGACGGCCGCGTGGTCTGGCTGCGGGACATCGTGCGCGTGCCGGTGGAGCCCGACGGCAGCGTGCGCCGGCTGCGCGGGCTGATGGTCGACATCACCCAACACAAGGAAAACGAGGCCCGGATCGCCCGCCTCAACCGCATCTACAGCGTGCTCAGCGGCATCAACACGACCATCGTGCGCGTGCGCGAGCCCCAGGAACTCTTCGACGAGGCCTGCCGCATCGCGGTGGAGCACGGCGGATTCACGTTCGCGTGGATCGGCACGCTCGGCGCGGACAGGCAGCGGGTCACGCCGGTCGCCCGGGCGGGCCATGACGATGGCTACCTGGCGCGGATCAATTTGAGCGCTGTAGAAGATGCGCCGGGAAATTGCCCGCTGACGGCCCGCGCCCTGACCCGGCGGCAGCCGGTCATCTGCAACGACATCGCCACCGATGAATCGATGCAAGCCTTGCGGGCCGACGCCTTGCAGCGCGGCTACCGTTCCGTGGCGGTGTTTCCCCTGATAGTGGAAGACCGGCCGGTCGGCGTATTCGTGCTCTACGCGCCGGAGGCGGACATGTTCGACGAGGAGGAAATGCGGCTGCTGGTCGAGATGGCCGGCGATATTTCCTTCGCGCTGGACCATCTCGAGAA
>JAJZRE010000057.1 GCA_021802945.1 Pseudomonadota bacterium | reverse complement strand
CCGCCAAACTTCTTCGACAGAATGGTGGTGATCGCCGCGGTCAAGGTGGTCTTGCCGTGGTCAACGTGTCCAATCGTGCCTACGTTTACGTGCGGCTTGGTCCGCTCGAATTTTTCCTTAGCCATTTTTCAGTACCCTATAAGATCAGAATTATTTCTTGGCGATGATCGCTTCAGCGACGCTTTTCGGTGCCTCGGAGTAGTGCTTGAACTCCATCGAGTAGGTCGCACGGCCCTGCGACATCGAGCGAAGGTCGGTCGAGTAGCCGAACATCTCGGCCAGCGGCACCTCGGCCTTGACCAGCTTGACCCCGGCCGCATCTTCCATGCCCTGGATGATGCCGCGGCGACGGTTGAGATCGCCCATGACATCGCCCATGTAGTCTTCCGGCGTCTCCACCTCGACCGCCATCATCGGCTCCAGCAGGACCGGGCTGGCTTTACGCATGCCGTCCTTGAACGCCAGGATCGCGGCCAGCTTGAACGCGAGCTCGGACGAGTCGACGTCATGGTAGGACCCGTCGAACAGGGTAACCTTCACGTCCACCACCGGGAAGCCCGCCAGCACGCCGTTGTTCAGCGCCTCTTTCAAGCCCTTCTCGACCGCCGGGATGAATTCGCGCGGCACGGTGCCGCCCTTGATGGCATCGACGAACTCAAAGCCCTTGCCCGCCTCGTTCGGCCCCATCTTGATCCAGACATGGCCGTATTGACCCTTGCCGCCCGACTGCTTGGCGTGCTTGCCTTCCTGCTCGACTTCCTTGCGGATCGCTTCACGGTAGGCCACCTGCGGCGCACCGACGTTGGCCTCAACGCCAAACTCGCGCTTCATGCGATCCACCAGGATTTCGAGGTGGAGCTCGCCCATGCCCGAAATGATGGTCTGACCGGATTCCTCATCCGTGCGGACGCGGAACGACGGGTCTTCCTGCGCCAGACGACCCAGCGCGATGCCCATTTTTTCCTGGTCAGCCTTGGTTTTCGGCTCGACCGCGACGTGGATGACCGGCTCGGGGAATTCCATGCGCTCGAGCGTAATCGGAGCACCGACGTCGCACAGCGTATCGCCCGTGGTCACATCTTTCAGGCCGACCGCCGCGGCGATGTCGCCCGCACGCACTTCCTTGATTTCCTCGCGCTGGTTGGCGTGCATCTGCAGGATGCGGCCGATCCGCTCCTTGCGGCCCTTGACCGGGTTGTAAATGGTATCGCCCGAATTCACCACGCCGGAATAGACGCGGAAGAAAATCAGCTGGCCCACATAGGGGTCGGTCGCAATCTTGAATGCCAGCGCCGAGAACTTCTCGTCGTCGGACGCGCGGCGCTCACCCTGCTCGCCATTGTCGAGCTCGCCCTTGACCGGGGGAATGTCGGTCGGCGCAGGCATCAGCTCGATCACCTTGTCGAGCATGGCCTGAACGCCCTTGTTCTTGAACGCGCTGCCGCACATCATCGGCACGATCTCACTGGCAATGGTGCGCGCGCGCAGGCCGGCGATGATGTCAGCCTCGGAGAGATCACCCTCTTCGAGATACTTGTTCATCAACTCTTCGGACGACTCCGCGGCGGCCTCGAGCATGGCTTCGCGCCACTTTTTGCTGGTATCGAGCAAATTGGCCGGGATGTCGCGCAGGTCGAACTTCATGCCCTGGCTGGCCTCGTCCCAGTAGATCGCCTTCATCCTGACGAGGTCGACCACCCCCTCGAACCTGTCCTCCGCGCCGATCGGCACCTGAACCGGCACCGGGTTGGCCTTCAGGCGCAGGCGCATCTGGTCATAGACCTTGAAGAAGTCGGCACCCGAACGGTCCATCTTGTTGACGAACGCGATACGCGGCACGCCGTATTTGTTGGCCTGGCGCCAGACGGTCTCGGACTGCGGCTGCACGCCGCCCACGGCGCAGTAAACCATGCACGCACCGTCCAGCACCCGCATGGAGCGTTCGACCTCGATGGTGAAGTCGACGTGTCCGGGCGTATCAATGATGTTGATGCGGTGCTCGGGGAACTTGCCGTCCATCCCCTTCCAGAAACAGGTGGTCGCGGCCGAGGTAATGGTAATGCCACGCTCCTGCTCCTGCTCCATCCAGTCCATGGTGGCCGCGCCATCATGGACTTCGCCGATCTTGTGCGACACACCCGTGTAGAACAGGATGCGCTCGGTGGTGGTGGTCTTGCCGGCGTCAATATGGGCCGAAATGCCGATATTGCGATAGCGCTCAATAGGAGTCGTGCGTGCCACTTTATTTACCTGCCAATCAGTACGTTGTGTTTAGAAGCGGAAATGCGAGAAGGCCTTGTTGGCTTCCGCCATGCGATGCACTTCCTCACGCTTCTTCACCGCGCCGCCACGACCTTCGGCCGCATCCAGCAACTCGCCCGCCAGACGGGCGCCCATGGACTTTTCGCCACGCTTGCGCGCGGCATCCTTCAGCCAGCGCATGGCCAGCGCGGTACGACGGCTCGAACGCACCTCGACCGGCACCTGGTAGTTGGCGCCGCCGACGCGACGGCTCTTCACCTCGACCAGCGGACGGGCATTGTTCAGCGCGGTGCTGAACACTTCCAGCGGATCCTTGCCGGACTTGCTGGTGATCTGCTCGAACGCGCCATAGACGATGCGCTCGGCGACCGACTTCTTGCCGCTGGACATGACGACGTTCATGAATTTCGATACTTCCTGATTGCCGAATTTCGGATCGGGCAGGATTTCACGTTTGGGGACTTCGCGACGACGGGGCATATTCCTGTCTCTCTATCTAGTTAAGCTTCTTTCGGACGCCGGATTCAATCAGGCCTTCTTCGGGCGCTTGGCGCCGTACTTCGAGCGCGACTGCTTGCGATCCTTCACGCCAGCGGTATCCAGGCTGCCGCGCACGGTGTGGTAACGCACACCCGGCAAATCCTTGACCCGGCCGCCGCGCACCAGCACAACCGAGTGCTCCTGCAGGTTGTGGCCTTCGCCGCCGATGTAGCTGATGACCTCGAAACCGCTGGTGAGCTTGACCTTGCAAACCTTGCGCAAGGCGGAGTTCGGCTTCTTGGGCGTCGTGGTGTACACGCGGGTGCACACGCCGCGGCGTTGCGGGCAGGCCTTCAGGGCCGGAACCTTGCTCTTTTCCACCGGCGCCTGGCGTGGCTTGCGGATCAGCTGGTTAATCGTTGGCATGTCAAAAATTCCGAAAAATTAAGGTGAGCGTATCGTTTCTAAAACAAGCGGGACGGCTAGTCGCCGTCCCGGGCTACAGTCCTGCGCTTCCCGGCCAGCGTATGGCCGGAAAAAGACGCGTGATTCTAGGGGAGAGCCTCCCCCCTGTCAAGCCACCTCCTGATTCTCGGCGGAGCTGGCTTCCTCGCCTTCGATCAGGTGGGCGGCGCCCAGATCCTCACCAGCCGCCTGGCGGCGACGGGTGTTGTGGTAGGCCAGACCGCTGCCCGCCGGGATCAGGCGGCCAACGATCACGTTTTCCTTCAGGCCGCGCAGCTCGTCCTTCTTGCCCATGATGGCCGCTTCGGTCAGCACGCGCGTGGTTTCCTGGAAGGACGCCGCGGAAATGAAGGAATCGGTCGACAGCGATGCCTTGGTAATGCCGAGCAGAATCGGATCGTAGGTGGCGGGCTCCTTGCCGGCTGCCACCATTTCGTCATTGATCTGCAGCACTTCCGAGCGCTCGATCTGCTCGCCTTTGATCAGCTTGGTGTCGCCCGGATCCGCCACCGTGACGCGACGCAGCATCTGGCGCACGATGACCTCGATGTGCTTGTCGTTGATCTTCACGCCCTGCAGTCGGTACACGTCCTGCACCTCGTCGGTGATGTAGCGCGCCAGCGCTTCCACGCCACGCAGCTTCAGGATGTCGTGCGGATCGACCGGGCCGTCGACGATCACTTCACCCTTCTGGACGACCTGGCCGTCGTGCGCGGTGACATGTTTTTCCTTGGTAATCAGGAACTCGTGCTCCTTGCCATCCAGATCGGTGATCACCAGACGCTGCTTGCCCTTCGTGTCCTTGCCGAAGGAGACGGTGCCGGTCACCTCAGCCAGCACGCCGGCGTCTTTCGGCGAACGCGCCTCGAACAGTTCGGCCACACGCGGCAGACCGCCGGTAATGTCGCGGGTCTTCGAGGTCTCCTGCGGAATACGGGCAATCACGTCGCCCACCGACACATCCTGGCCATCCTTCACGGTAATGATGGAGCCGATCTGGAAGGTGATGTTGACCAGCGTATCGGTTCCGGCCAGCTTGAGTTCGTTGCCGGATTCGTCCAGCAGTTTCACCTGCGGGCGCAGGCCCTTGCCGGCGCCGCTGGCCTTGCGCTTGGGATCGATCACGACCAGCGTGGACAGGCCGGTGACGTCGTCGAGCTGCTTGGCCACGGTGACGCCTTCCTCGATGTTCTCGAAGCGGATGCGGCCCGCGTACTCGGTGATGATGGGACGGGTATGCGGATCCCAGGTGGCCAGCACAGCGCCCGCCTTGATCCTGGCCCCATCGGTCACCATCAGCGTGGCGCCATACGGCACCTTGTGGCGCTCGCGCTCGCGACCGCCGTCGTCGGCAATGATGATTTCACCGCTGCGCGAGATTGCCACCAGTTCCTTGCGCGCATTGGTCACATAGCGCATGGTGGCCGTGTACTGCACCGTGCCGTTGGATTTCGCTTCCAGCTGGCTGGCCGCGGCGGCGCGGGAAGCCGCGCCGCCGATATGGAAGGTCCGCATGGTGAGCTGGGTACCCGGCTCGCCGATCGACTGTGCCGCGATGACGCCAACCGCCTCGCCGGCGTTGACCAGATAGCCGCGACCCAGATCGCGCCCGTAGCACTTGGCGCACAGGCCGTAGCGGGTCTCGCAGGTCAGCGGCGTGCGTACCTTGACTTCGTCGATGCCGAGCGATTCGATGGTGTCGACCACGTCTTCCACCAGCAGGGTGCCGGCTTCGAACAGGGTTTCCTGGGTTTCAGGATGAATGATGTCGCTGGCTGCCACGCGGCCCAGAATCCGCTCGCGCAGCGCTTCGACCACTTCGCCGCCCTCGACCAGGGCCTTCACCACGAGACCGTTCCTGGTGCCGCAATCGTCCTCGGTCACCACCAGATCCTGCGTGACGTCGACCAGACGGCGCGTCAGGTAGCCGGAGTTCGCGGTCTTCAGCGCGGTATCGGCCAGACCCTTGCGTGCACCGTGGGTCGAGATGAAGTACTGAAGCATGTTCAGGCCTTCGCGGAAGTTCGCCGTGATCGGGGTTTCGATGATCGAGCCGTCCGGCTTCGCCATCAGGCCGCGCATGCCGGCCAGCTGACGAATCTGGGCGGCAGAGCCGCGCGCGCCCGAGTCGGCCATCATGTAGATCGAGTTGAACGATTCCTGAGTGACTTCCTTGCCGGTGCGATCGACGACCTTCTCGCTCCCCAGCTGCGCCATCATGGCCTTGGCCACGGCGTCGCCAGCGCGGCCCCAGATATCCACGACCTTGTTGTAACGCTCGCCCTGGGTCACCAGACCCGAGGTGTATTGCGACTCGATCTCTTTGACCTCGGCTTCGGCCGCGCCCAGGATCTGCCCCTTCTCGTTCGGGATCAGCATGTCCTTGATGGCGATCGACATCCCCGCACGGGTGGCGTAGGTGAAGCCGGTATACATCAGCTTGTCGGCGAAAATCACCGTTTCGCGCAGACCGCAGCGGCGGAAGCTGGCGTTGATCAGCCTGGAGATTTCCTTCTTCTTCAGCGCCTTGTCGACGAAGCTGAACGGCAGCCCCGGCGGCAGGATCTCGGACAGCAGCGCACGGCCCAGCGTGGTTTCCACCCGTTTGACGGTTTCGACGCGGTTCTTGTCGGCATCCAGCGTCACTTCCTTGATGCGCACCGTGACGCGGGCATGCAGCTCGGCCTCCCGGTTGTCGTAGGCGCGGCGCGCTTCGGTGACGTCGGCGAACATCATGCCTTCGCCCTTGGCGTTGATCTTCTCGCGCGTCATGTAGTACAGGCCCAGCACGATGTCCTGCGACGGCACGATGATGGGCTCGCCGTTGGCGGGCGACAGCACGTTGTTCGACGCCAGCATCAGGGTACGGGCCTCGGCCTGCGCTTCCAGCGACAGCGGCACGTGGACGGCCATCTGGTCGCCGTCGAAGTCGGCGTTGAACGCCGCGCACACCAGCGGGTGCAGCTGGATCGCCTTGCCTTCGATCAGCACCGGCTCGAACGCCTGGATGCCCAGGCGGTGCAGCGTCGGCGCGCGGTTGAGCATGACCGGATGCTCGCGGATGACCTCTTCCAGCAGGTCCCACACGATCGGCTCTTCGTCTTCCACCATCTTCTTGGCGGCCTTGATCGTGGTCGCCAGTCCCAGCACTTCGAGACGGTTGAAGATGAAGGGCTTGAACAGTTCCAGCGCCATCTTCTTCGGCAGGCCGCACTGGTGCAGCTTCAGCGTCGGGCCCACCACGATGACCGAACGGCCCGAGTAGTCGACGCGCTTGCCCAGCAGGTTCTGGCGGAAGCGGCCGCTCTTTCCCTTGATCATGTCGGCCAGCGACTTCAGCGGACGCTTGTTGGCGCCGGTCATGGCCTTGCCGCGCCGGCCGTTGTCGAGCAGCGAATCCACCGCTTCCTGCAGCATGCGCTTTTCGTTGCGCACGATGATTTCCGGCGCTTTCAGCTCAAGAAGTCTCTTGAGCCGGTTGTTGCGGTTGATGACGCGGCGATACAGGTCGTTCAGGTCGGACGTCGCGAAACGGCCGCCGTCCAGCGGCACCAGCGGACGCAGCTCGGGCGGCAGCACCGGCAGCACTTCGAGGATCATCCACTCGGGCTTGATGCCCGATTTCTGGAAACCCTCGAGAATCTTCAGGCGCTTGGACAGCTTTTTCAGCTTGGTGTCGGAACCGGTCTTGCTGATTTCCGCATGCAGGTTCTCGACCTCGGCATGCAGGTCGAGCGAGCGCAACAGTTCGCGCACGGCTTCCGCACCCATCAGCGCCTTGAATTCGTCGCCGTATTCTTCCAGCTTGGAGAGATAGTCTTCCTCGGTCAGCAACTGGCCGCGGTTGAGCGGCGTCATGCCCGGCTCGACCACCATGAAGCCCTCGAAGTAGAGCACGCGCTCGATGTCGCGCAGCGTCATGTCGAGCACCATGCCCAGACGGCTCGGCAGACTCTTCAGGAACCAGATGTGCGCGACCGGCGAGGCCAGCTCGATGTGGCCCATGCGCTCGCGGCGTACCTTGGACAGCGTGACCTCGACGCCGCACTTCTCGCAGATGACGCCGCGGTGCTTCAGGCGCTTGTACTTGCCGCACAGGCACTCGTAGTCCTTCACCGGGCCGAAGATCTTGGCGCAGAACAGGCCGTCGCGCTCCGGTTTGAAGGTACGGTAGTTGATGGTCTCCGGCTTCTTCACTTCGCCGTAGGACCAGGAGCGGATTTTCTCCGGCGACGCCAGGCCGATCTTGATGGCGTCGAACTCTTCCTCGTGGGTGGCCTGCTTGAAAAGATCCAACAATGCTTTCATGGCTGTGTCCTCACCCCTAAATTAATAACGTTCCAGATCGATGTCGATGCCGAGCGAGCGGATTTCCTTCACCAGCACGTTGAAGGATTCCGGCATGCCCGCCTCGATCTTGTGGTCGCCCTTGACGATGTTCTCGTACACCTTGGTACGGCCGTTCACATCGTCCGATTTCACCGTCAGCATTTCCTGCAGCACGTACGACGCGCCGTAGGCCTCCAGTGCCCACACTTCCATTTCGCCGAAGCGCTGGCCGCCGAACTGCGCCTTGCCGCCCAGCGGCTGCTGGGTGACCAGCGAGTACGGGCCGGTGGAACGCGCGTGCATCTTGTCGTCGACCAGGTGGTGCAGCTTCAGCACGTGCTTGTAGCCCACCGTCACCTGGCGGTCGAAGGCTTCGCCGGTGCGTCCGTCGTACAGCGTGACCTGGCCGCCTTCGGGCAGCCCGGCCAGCGTCAGCATGCGGCGGATTTCCTCTTCCGAGGCGCCGTCGAATACGGGCGACGCGAACGGCACGCCTTTTTTCAGATTGCGCCCGAGCTCGATGATCTCATCGTCGGTGAAGCCGTCGAGATCTTCCGCCTTGCCCGACTGGTTGTAGATTTCCTTGAAGAAATGACGCAGATCCTTCACCAGCGTCTTCGTCTGTGCGTCCAGCATCTGGCCGATCTTCTCGCCCAGGCCCTTGGAGGCCCAGCCGAGGTGGGTTTCCAGGATCTGGCCGACGTTCATCCGCGACGGCACGCCGAGCGGGTTCAGCACGATGTCGACCGGACGGCCGTCGGCCATGAAGGGCATGTCCTCGACCGGAACGATCTTCGACACCACGCCCTTGTTGCCGTGGCGGCCCGCCATCTTGTCGCCGGGCTGCAGGCGGCGCTTGACCGCCAGGTAGACCTTGACCATCTTCTGCACGCCGGGCGGCAGTTCGTCGCCCGCGGTGAGCTTCTTCTTCTTCTCTTCGAACATCGCGTCGAACTCGATGCGCTTCTGCGTCAGGCTGTCCTTCAGCGATTCGACCTGGCGGCTGGCTTCGTCATCGGCCAGGCGGATGTCGAACCAGTCGTGGCGATTCACCGACTCCAGATAGTCGCGGGTGATCTTGCTGCCCTTGGCGAGCTTCTTCGGACCGCCGTTGGCGACCTTCAGGTGCAGCAGTTTCTCCAGCCGCGCGAAGGTGTCGTCCTCGACGATGCGCATGCGGTCGGTGAGGTCCTTCTTGTACTCGGCGAGCTGGGTGTCGATGATCGACTGCGCGCGCTTGTCGCGTTCGATGCCTTCGCGGGTGAACACCTGCACGTCGATGACCACGCCCGACATGCCCGACGGCACCTTGAGCGAGGTGTCCTTCACGTCGCTGGCCTTCTCGCCGAAGATCGCGCGCAGGAGCTTCTCTTCCGGCGTCAGCTGGGTTTCGCCCTTGGGCGTGACCTTGCCGACCAGCACGTCGCCGGCCTCGACTTCGGCGCCGATGGCGATGATGCCGGACTCGTCCAGACGTCCCAGCTGGCGCTCGGCCAGGTTGGAGATGTCGCGGGTGATTTCTTCCGGCCCGAGCTTGGTGTCGCGTGCCACCACCGACAGTTCCTCGATGTGGATCGAGGTGTAGCGGTCTTCGGCGACGACCTTCTCGTTGATGAGGATCGAGTCTTCGAAGTTGTAGCCGTTCCACGGCATGAAGGCGACCAGCATGTTCTGGCCCAGCGCGAGCTCGCCCATGTCGGTCGAGGCGCCGTCGGCGATCACGTCGCCGCGCGCGATCACGTCGCCCACCTTCACCAGCGGGCGCTGGTTGATGTTGGTGTTCTGGTTGGAACGCGTGTACTTGATCAGCGAGTAGATGTCGACGCCGACTTCGCCGGCGCGTGCCTCTTCGTCGTGCACGCGGATCACGATGCGGCTGGCGTCGATGTAGTCGACGATGCCGCCGCGATGCGCGGTCACCACGGTGCCGGAGTCGACCGCGGCGGTGCGCTCGATGCCGGTGCCGACGAAGGGCTTCTCCGGACGCAGGCACGGTACGGCCTGACGCTGCATGTTGGAGCCCATCAGCGCGCGGTTGGCATCGTCGTGCTCGAGGAAGGGAATCAGCGAGGCGGCGACCGACACGATCTGTGCCGGCGCCACGTCCATGTATTCGATCTTGTCCGGCGTCGACAGCGTGAATTCGTTCTTGAAGCGGCACGACACCAGGTCGTCCTTGAACTTGCCCTTGGCATCGAGTTCGGCGTTGGCCTGCGCGATCACGTACTTGCTTTCCTCGATCGCGGACAGGTATTCGATTTCGTCGGTCACCTTGTTGTTGATGACTTTTCGATAGGGCGTCTCGATGAAACCGTACCAGTTGGTGCGGGCGAACAGGGCCAGCGAGTTGATCAGACCGATGTTCGGGCCTTCCGGCGTTTCGATCGGGCAGACACGGCCGTAGTGGGTCGGGTGCACGTCACGCACTTCGAAGCCGGCACGTTCGCGCGTCAGGCCGCCCGGGCCCAGCGCCGAGACGCGGCGCTTGTGGGTGATCTCGGACAGCGGGTTGGTCTGGTCCATGAACTGCGACAGCTGGCTGGAACCGAAGAACTCCTTGATCGCGGCCGACACCGGCTTGGCGTTGATCAGGTCGTGCGGCATCAGGTTGTCGGACTCGGCCTGCGAGAGGCGCTCGCGCACCGCGCGCTCGACCCGCACCAGGCCGGCGCGGAACTGGTTCTCCGCCAGTTCGCCGACCGAACGCACGCGGCGGTTGCCGAGGTGGTCGATGTCGTCGATCTCGCCGCGGCCGTTGCGCAACTCGACCAGGATATTGATCACGGCGACGATGTCTTCGGTCGACAGCGTGCCGGGGCCGGTCAGTTCATCGCGGCCGATGCGGCGGTTGAACTTCATGCGGCCGACGGCCGACAGGTCGTAACGCTCTTCGCTGAAGAACAGGTTGACGAACAGCGCGTTCACCGCGTCTTCCGTGGGCGGCTCGCCCGGGCGCATCATGCGGTAAATGGCCACCTTGGCAGCGTATTCGTCGGTGGTGTCATCGGTGCGCAGCGTCTGGGAGATGAAGGCGCCGTGGTCGAGATCGTTGGTGTAGAGGGTGTTGAACTTGTCGACGCCCGCTGCCGCCAGCCTGGCCAACAGCTCCTCGGTGATCTCGTCGTTGGCACGCGCCACCAGCTCACCGGTGTTCTTGTCGATCACATCGTGCGACAGCACGCGGCCGACCACGAATTCGCCCGGCACCGCCCACTTCTTGACGCCCGCGGCGTCGAGCTCGCGGATGTGCTTGGCGGTGATGCGCTTGTCCTTGGCGACGATGACGTGGCCATCCTTGCCGCAGATGTCGAAGCGCGCCAGTTCGCCGCGCAGGCGCTCGGGCACCAGTTCGAACTGGATGCCCTGGGTGTTGATGTAGAAGGTGTCCTTGCTGAAGAAGGCGTCGAGGATGCCCTCAGGCGTATAGCCGAGCGCCTTCAGCAGGATCGTGACCGGCATCTTGCGGCGACGGTCGACGCGGAAGAACAGGATGTCCTTGGCGTCGAACTCGAAGTCCAGCCACGAGCCGCGGTAGGGAATCACGCGCGCCGAGAACAGGAGCTTGCCCGAGCTGTGGGTCTTGCCGCGGTCGTGCTCGAAGAACACGCCCGGCGAACGGTGCAGCTGCGACACGATGACGCGTTCGGTGCCGTTGATCACGAAGGAGCCGGTCGGCGTCATGAGCGGGATTTCGCCCATGTAGACTTCCTGCTCCTTGACCTCCTTGATCGTCGGCTTGGAAGCCTCCTTGTCCATGATCACCAGGCGCACCTTGGCGCGCAGCGGCGCGCAGTAGGTCAGGCCGCGCTGCTGGCATTCCTTGATGTCGAACACCGGCTCGCCCAGCGTGTAGCTGACGTATTCCAGACGTGCGTTCTTGGAATGGCTCTCGATCGGGAAAATCGAGGTGAACGCGGCTTGCAGGCCCTCGTTCAGGCGCTCCTCTTTCGAACGGCCTTCCTGCAGGAAGGCACGATAGGACTCAAGCTGGGTCGCCAGAAGAAACGGCACCGGAAGCGTGTTGGTCCGGCTGGCAAAGCTCTTGCGCAGACGTTTTTTCTCGGTAAAGGTGTAAGCCATGGGGTCTCCTTGACGATCAGGGGCGAGCGGGCACGCGGGCTACATGCCGGCGCTTTGTAAGGCACACGCAAAAAGCAAATGACCCGGAAGCCGATTCCGGGTTCCGGGTATGTGCTGCTTGCGTCTGCCGCGGGTTTCCCCGCAACACACCACAAAAATAGTCATGTGGTGAAATCAGTGCGTCTCCGGAAGGGGCGGCACGCTCGCACGTGCCGCCCCGGGGACCGTACTTATTTGACTTCGACGCTGGCGCCAGCTTCTTCCAACTGCTTTTTCAGCGCGTCGGCGTCGGCCTTGGACACGCCTTCCTTCACGGCCTTGGGCGCGCCGTCGACCAGGTCCTTGGCTTCTTTCAGGCCCAGGCCGGTCGCCGCACGCACCACCTTGATGACTTCCACTTTCTTTTCGCCAGCGGAGGTCAGCATCACGGTGAACTCGGTCTGCTCTTCGGCAGCAGCGACAGCGCCGCCAGCAGCGGGGGCAGCCACGGCAACCGCGGCGGCAGCGGCGGAAACACCGAATTTCTCTTCCATTTCCTTGATGAGCTCGGAGAGCTCGAGGACGGTCATGCTGGCGATGGCGTCCAGAATGTCAGCTTTTGCAACAGCCATTTGTATTACTCCTGTCAATTATGCTTCAGATTAAAAAACTATATCGTCGATTCGAATGTCGTCAGGCCGCTCAGGCAGCCTGCTTGTCGCGCACCGCGGCCAATCCGCGGACGAACTTGGTCGGCACTTCGTTGAGCGTGCGAACAAATTGCGCGATCGGGGCCTGCATGGTGCCCAAGAGCTTGGACAGCAGTTCTTCGCGGCTGGGCATGCTGGCCAGATTCCCCACGTCCCTGGCGGACATGATGAAGTTGGGCATGGCACCGGCCTTGATGACGAACTTGTCGTTGGTCTTGGCGAACTCGTGCATCACCTTGGCGGCAGCCACCGGATCCTTGGAAATGCCATAGGCAAGCGGCCCGACCAGCTGGTCGGCAATGCCTGCAAACGGCGTATCCGCGATCGCGCGGCGCACCAGCGTGTTTTTCAACACGCGCAGATAGACCCCTTCCTTGCGCGCTTTCGCGCGCAACTGGGTCAAATGCTCCACCGTGATGCCGCGGTACTCGGCGACGACAACCGTCTGGGCCGCTGCAACCTGCGCGGCGACCTCAGCAACGACGGCTTTCTTTTCTTCAAGATTCAGACTCAAGGTCTTACCTCCTTCTCAGTTACGGAGCGCGCCCCGCTTGTGCCCACGGGGCGCTCCGGCTGGCGACCTTGACAGGAAAATCCTGCTGGGGAACGCCATCTGCGTAGGTCCTGCGTGATGCAAACAGAGGACGGCAAGCCGTCGCCCGTTTGCCACCCGCCCGGATTAAACCCTTGCGAGTGCCTACGGTCTTTGACAACCCGCCGACCCATACCGCAGCCGGCGGCCCAAAGTTCGAAGGGGCACCCCGAAAAGGGATGCCCGAATTCTCGAATTACGCGCTGACGCTGGCCTGGTCGACGCGCACGCCCACGCCCATGGTGCTCGACACCGACAGGCGCTTGAAATAGATGCCCTTGGAACTGGCCGGCTTGGCGCGTTGCAGCGCGTCGAGCAGGGCCGCCAGGTTCTCCTTCAGGTCCTCGACGCTGAACGAGGCGCGGCCAATCGTGCAATGCACGATGCCGCCCTTGTCGGTACGGTACTGCACCTGACCGGCCTTGGCGTTTTTCACCGCGCCGACCACGTCAGGGGAGACCGTGCCCACCTTCGGGTTCGGCATCAGGCCGCGCGGGCCCAGGATCTGGCCGAGCTGGCCGACCACGCGCATCGCGTCGGGCGTGGCGATGACGACGTCGAAGTCCATCTTGCCGGCCTTGATTTCGGCCGCCAGGTCGTCGAAGCCGACGATGTCGGCGCCGGCGTCGCGCGCCTTCTGCGCGTTGTCGCCTTGGGCGAAGACCGCCACGCGGACCGTCTTGCCGATCCCTTTCGGCAGCACCACGGCGCCACGCACCATCTGGTCGGATTTACGCGCGTCGACGCCCAGGTTCACGGCGATATCGATCGACTCGTCGAACTTGGCGGTGGCGGATTCCTTGACCAGCTGCAGGGCGTCCGTCACCGGATAATTGCGATTGCGGTCAACTTTCTCTTTGAGCGCACGCAGGCGCTTGGATGCGTTAGCCATCTCAGATTCCCTCCACGATGATGCCCATGGAACGGGCCGTTCCGGCGATGGTTCGCACCGCCGCGTCCATGTCGGCCGCGGTCAGATCGGGTTCCTTGGTCTTGGCGATCTCTTCCAGCTGGGCGCGGGTGATCGTGCCCACCTTGTCGAGGTGCGGCTTGGCGCTGCCCTTGTCGAGCTTGATCGCCTTCTTGATCAGCACGGTCGCGGGCGGCGTCTTCATGATGAAGGTGAAGCTCTTGTCCGCGAACGCGGTGATCACCACCGGAATCGGCAGACCGGGCTCCATGCCCTGGGTCTTGGCGTTGAACGCCTTGCAGAATTCCATGATGTTGAGGCCGCGCTGACCGAGCGCGGGACCGATGGGGGGCGACGGGTTGGCTTTACCCGCCGGCACCTGCAGCTTGATGTAGCCGACAATCTTCTTTGCCATGAATGGCTCCTAATATAGTGAGTACCAGCGCGCTTTGGGTCGCCCTACTCGCGCTCCTCTCCGGTTGCCCGGACCCTGCTTCCTGCCTTGCGCCGCTTCCAGCCTGACGCCGGAGCAGCCTCAACCAGCCGGGCTCCCGCCCGGGCTAGCTTTTCTCGACCTGACCGAAACCCAGTTCCACAGGCGTCGCCCGGCCGAAAATCATCACCGACACGCGCAATTTGCTCTTGTCGTAATTCACTTCTTCAACGTTGCCGTTGAAGTCGGTGAACGGGCCATCGATGACCCGCACCACCTCGCCCACCTCGAACAGCACCTTGGGCCGGGGTTTTTCCACGCCTTCGCGCATCTGGTCGAGGATGGCCTGCACTTCCTTTTCCGAGATCGGCGCCGGCTTGGTTGCCGTGCCGCCGACGAACCCGGTGACCTTGGGCGTGCTTTTCACCAGGTGCCAGGTATCGTCGTCCATCTCCATCTGCACCAGGACGTAACCGGGAAAGAACTTGCGTTCGGCAGTTTTTTTCTGCCCCGCCTTCATCTCCACCACTTCTTCCACGGGCACCAGGATTTCGCCAAAGCGATCCTTCATGCCGGCGCGCTCGATGCGCTCAGCCAGGTTGCGCGCAACGCTTTTCTCGAAGCCGGAGTAGGCATGAACCACGTACCATCGCATACTCAACTCCCCTGTCCCATGGCCAGCTTGACCAGCCACAACAAAATACCGTCCACCGCCCAGAGAAACAGCGCCATCACGACCACAAAGGCCACGACCACACCGGTCATCTGAACGGTCTCCTTGCGTGTCGGCCAGACAACCTTCCTGGCCTCGTCACGCGAATCGAGCGCAAAGCGGAAGAAGCGCTTGCCCGGCGCGGACATGCCCGCGACCACCCCCGCCAGCACAACGCCAACGATCACCGACAGGACGCGCACCACGGTTGGCGCATCCGCAAAAAAATAAAAGCCGGCCACCCCTGCGATGACCAGCAATACCGCTATCAGCAGCTTGATTTTGTCAGCCATGAATGCTGTGCGCCTTGCGGCTTATCCTGTGGCAGGCCAAGAGGGTCTCGAACCCCCAACCTTCGGTTTTGGAGACCGACGCTCTACCAATTGAGCTATTGGCCTGTATTACTTTAGGTCGGGGCGGACCCATGATGCCGACCAGCCCCACCCTTCCGGTCAAACCGGCTTACTCTTCGATCTTGGCCACGACGCCGGCACCGACGGTGCGGCCGCCTTCGCGGATGGCGAAACGCAGGCCTTCGTCCATGGCGATCGGGGCAATCAGGGATACCTTGATGCTGACGTTGTCGCC
>JAJZRE010000056.1 GCA_021802945.1 Pseudomonadota bacterium | reverse complement strand
TTGTTCGAATGCAGGTCTATACCGCAAAATCTCATCTCGGCCTCCTTTGAGTGAAAAAACAAAGTTCGCACTTCGCTTTTTACTCCTCCGCCTCACCGCGGTGGGAGGTCGGCTAGATGATTCTCAGAAAGGTCACAGTGGGGTCAGTTCAGACACCATGGTCATCGGGCAAAGGCTCAAAGAAGGCTTCGTCGATATGCCCAGTCAACCTGCCGGGTATGCGCCTTGGCTTTTCCTTTGGTTCCAGCGGCGCCATGCGCACATAGGGTTTGCCGGCTTTCGACAGGACGATTTCCTGCCTGTTATGCGCTAGTTCCAGCCAGCGGAAAAATTAGCTTTCTGCTTCGTGGACGTTGACCGTGATCGCCATAACAAATCCTTAAGGACTGACTAGACCAAGCCTAGCAATCAACACGTCTCGGGCCCGAATGAGACGGCTTAAATCCGGCTCGCCGTCTGCCGCATCACATCCGCCGCGAAGCGCATCGCCAGCTTCACCGGCATCGGCAGCGGCGCGCCGCCGTGGTCGACGGCAGTCTGCGCGTGCCGGGCTTCGTCGATCTTCATCTGCTCGACGACGGCGCGGCTTTTGGCATCGGCTTCCGGCAGTTTCCGCAAATGCCCATCGAGATGCGCCTCGACCTGGCGTTCGGTTTCGGCGAGGAAGCCGAGGTTCCACTTGTCGCCGAGCATGCCGGCGACGACGCCGATGCCGAACGCGCCGCCGAACCACAGCGGGTTGAGCAGGCTCTTGCGGCCGCCGAGTTCGACGATGCGCTGCTCGCACCAGGCGAGGTGGTCGGTCTCCTCGCGCGCGGCCTGTTCGAGTTCGGCGCGCACCTTCTCGTTCTTCGCGGTGAGCGCCTGGCCGGCGTACAGCGCCTGCGCGCAGACTTCGCCGACGTGGTTGACGCGCATCAGCGCGGCGGCGTGGGCGCGTTCGGCTTCGCTCATGTCGGCCTCGGGGCCGGTGCCGGGATAAGGGCGGCCGGCGTGGGGGCTGGCGAAGACGGTGCGCAGACCCAAATCAAACGTGGTGATGAGTTGGTCGAGTTTGTTCATGGGTGCCTCGGGTTGCCTTTAGCAAACAAGCGACCATTCTCCCTGATCATGAGCCTGCGAATGATCGAAGGGCATCTCCGAGAGGGCACGGGGCCGCTTCGGCAAGCTCAGGACAGGCTTCGACAAGCTCAGCCCGAACGGTAGCTTGGAATTGGTCTCTGTTTTAGGAACCTTAGTAGGTTCGCGCGGAATCATTTTACGAAGTAATTGAAGTTTTCGTATGCCGCTTCGGCGACCTTGAACCACTGGAACTCGGTGTCGCGGAACGCCTTCCACGGCCGGTAGATGGCGGCGAAGTCGGGGTTGGTTTTCGCTTCCGCCTCGTACAGTTCGAAGGTGGCGCGGCGCGCGGCGAGCATCACGTCCTTGGGGAAGGCATGCAGCTGGACGCCCTGCCCCGCCAGGCGCAGCAGCGCGGGCGGGTTCCTGGCGTCGTATTGCGCGAGCATCAATTGATTCGCCTCGGCGGTGGCGACCTCGAAGGCCTGGCGATATTGTTCGGGCAGGGCGCGCCAGCTGGCCTGGTTGACGTAGAAGGAGAGCTGCGGCCCGCCTTCCCACCAGCCGGGGTAGTAGTAGTGCCTGGCGATCTTGTGGAAGCCGAGCTTCTCGTCGTCGTAGGGGCCGACCCATTCGGCGGCGTCGATCGCGCCGCGTTCGAGCGCGGGGTAGATGTCGCTGCCGGGCAGGGTCTGCGGCACCGCGCCGAGCTTCGCCATGATCCGGCCGCCGATGCCGGGGATGCGCATCTTCAGGCCCTTGAGATCGGCCAGCGACTTGATCGGCTTGCGGAACCAGCCGCCCATCTGGGTGCCGGTGTTGCCGCCCGGGAACTGCACGACGTTGTATTTGGCGTAGAGCGCGCGCAGCGCCTCGAGGCCGCCGCCGGCGTACATCCAGGCATTCTGCTGGCGCGCGGTGAGGCCGAACGGCACCGCGCAATCGAAAGCCAGCGCCATGTTCTTGCCGACGTAGTAGTAGCCCGCCGAATGGCCGCATTCGGCGGTGCCGTTGCCGACCGCGTCGAGCACCTGCAGGCCGGGCACCAGTTCGCCGCCGGCGAAGACGCGGATCTGGAAACGGCCGGAGGTGAGCGCGGCGACGCGTTTGGCGAGGGTTTCCGACGCGCCGTAGATGGTGTCCAGGCTCTTGGGGAAGCTCGACGCCAGGCGCCAGCGGACGGCGGGCAGCGGCTGCGATTCAGAGGGCGCGGCCTGGGCAGCCAGCGGCAGCATGGCGGCAACGCCGGCGCCGGTCAGGAAATCTCGTCTTTGCATGGTGGGTTCCGGGTTTTGGCCGATTATACGAGCCGCAAGAGCAAACCGCCGCGTGTTAAAATCCGGCCTTTTCCAGCCCTGCCCGAAACCATGTTCAACCGCCAAGACACCCTCGCCAAGACCGACCCCGACCTGTGGGCCGCGATCCAGAAAGAAGACCGCCGCCAGCAGGACCATATCGAGCTGATCGCGTCGGAAAACTACACCAGCCCGGCGGTGATGGAAGCGCAGGGCTCGCAGCTCACCAACAAGTACGCCGAGGGCTACCCCGGCCGCCGCTATTACGGCGGCTGCGAATACGTCGACATCGTCGAGCAGCTGGCGATCGACCGCGTCAAGGCGCTGTTCGGCGCCGAGGCCGCCAACGTGCAGCCGAACTCCGGCTCGCAGGCCAACCAGGCCGTGTTCATGGCCTTCCTCAAGCCCGGCGACACCATCATGGGCATGAGCCTGGCCGAAGGCGGCCACCTCACCCACGGCATGGCGCTCAACATGAGCGGCAAGTGGTTCAACGTCGTGGCCTACGGCTTGAACGAAAAGGAAGAGATCGACTACGAACAGATGGAGCGGCTCGCGCGCGAGCACAAGCCCAAATTGATCATCGCCGGCGCTTCGGCCTACGCGCTGCGCATCGACTTCGAGCGCTTCGCCAGGATCGCCAAGGAGATCGGCGCGATCTTCATGGTGGACATGGCGCACTACGCCGGCCTCATCGCCGCGGGCGTCTACCCCAACCCGGTGCCGCACGCCGACGTGGTGACCTCGACCACCCACAAGACCCTGCGCGGCCCGCGCGGCGGCATCATCCTGATGCGTGCCGAGCACGAGAAGGCGATCAATTCCGCCATCTTCCCCGGCCTGCAGGGCGGCCCGCTGATGCACGTCATCGCCGGCAAGGCGGTGGCGTTCAAGGAAGCGTCGGCCAAGGAATTCAAGCACTACCAGGAGCAGGTCATCGACAACGCGCTGGTGATGTGCAAGGTGCTGGTCGAGCGCGGCCTCAGGATCATCTCCGGGCGCACCGAGAGTCATGTGTTTCTGGTCGACCTGCGCAGCAAGAACCTCACCGGCAAGGAAGCCGAGGCGCTTCTCGGCCGCGCCCACATCACGGTCAACAAGAACGCCATCCCCAAGGATCCGCAGAAGCCCTTCGTCACCAGCGGCATCCGCATCGGCACCCCGGCGATGACCACGCGCGGCTTCACCGAGCTGGAAGCCGAACAGCTGGCGCACCTGATCGCCGACGTGCTCGACGCGCCGGCCGACGAGGCGGTGATCGAGCGGGTGAAGGGCGACGTGGCGAAGCTGGTGGCGAAGTTTCCGGTGTATGGTTGAAGGGGCTAGGAACTAGGAGATAGGGGCTAGGGAATGTTGCTACGCACCTTTTCCAACAAAAGCGCGGCCCCAGGCCGCTCCCCCCTAAATCCTAATTCCTAGATCCCAGCCCCTAAAAAGATGAAGTGTCCCTTCTGCGGTTCTCTTGATACCCAGGTCATCGACTCCCGCGTCAACGAGGCGGGTGACGCGATCCGCCGGCGCCGGCGCTGCGCGCAATGCGACAAGCGCTTCACCACCTGGGAGACCGCCGAGCTGCGGCCGCCGCAGATCGTCAAGACCAACGGCACACGCGAGGACTTTTCCGAAACCAAGCTGCGCGAGGGCTTCCGCCGCGCGCTGCACAAGCGTCCGGTGTCCACCGAACTGGTCGATGCCGCCGTCGAGCGCATCCGCCAGCTGCTGCTGACGCGCGGTGCGCGCGAAGTCCCGGCACGCGAGATCGGCGAACTGGTGATGCACGAGCTGAAGAAGCTCGACAAGATCGCCTACATCCGCTTCGCCTCGGTGTACAAAAGCTTCCAGGACCCGGACGATTTCCGCGAGATGTTGAAGGACCTGGATCGCGCGCCGCCCCAGGGCGTGGACGACCTCTTCGAATAGCCCGTCGTGCGCGCCGCCCGCCACTCCGCCGCCGATCATCCGCACATGGCCCGCGCGCTGCAGCTCGCCGCGCGCGGCCTCTTCACCACCACCCCCAACCCGCGCGTCGGCTGCGTCATCGTCAGGGACGGCCATGTCGTCGGCGAAGGCTGGCATGCGCGTGCCGGCACGCCGCACGCCGAAATCCATGCCCTGAACGCCGCGGGCACGGCCGCGCGCGGCGCCACGGTGTACGTCACGCTCGAACCCTGCTCGCACCATGGCCGCACGCCACCGTGCGCCGAGGCGCTGATCGAGGCGGGCGTCGCGCGCGTGGTGGCGGCGATGAGCGATCCCAATCCGCTGGTCGCGGGCGGCGGCATATCGATGCTGACGCTGGCCGGCATTCAGGCCGAAGTCGGGCTGATGGAGGCCGAGGCGCGCGCGCTCAATCCCGGTTTCATCTCGCGCATGACGCGGCAGCGCCCGTGGGTGCGCCTCAAGACTGCTGCCACGCTCGACGGCAAGACCGCGCTCGCCAGCGGCGCCTCGCAATGGATCACGGGCGCGGCCGCGCGTGCCGACGTGCAGCGCCTGCGCGCGCGCGCCTGCGCCGTCCTCACCGGCAGCGGCACCGTGCTCGCCGACAACCCGCGCATGAGCGTGCGCGACTTCGAGATCGGCCGCCAGCCGCTGCGCGTCGTCGTCGATTCCGCCTTGCGCACGCCCGCCGGGGCCGCGATCCTGCCTGCGCTCCTTGCCTGCCACCATGCCAATCCGGCCGCGCGCGCCACGCTCGAAGCGGCGGGTGCGGAAGTGGTCGAGTTGCCGGGCGCGGACGGCCGCGTCGACCTAGCCGCCCTGCTCACGCGGCTGGCGCAACGCGGCGTCAACGAACTGCACGTCGAGGCGGGTGCCGCGCTCAACGGCGCGCTGCTCGCCGGCGGATGGGTCGACGAATGGGTGGCCTACGTGGCGCCGATGGCGGTGGGCGACGCCGCGCGCGGGCTGTTCGCGCACCCGCCGCTCACCTCGCTGGACCAGGCCGCGCGCTTCAGCTTGAGCGATGTGCGCCAGATCGGCGGCGACCTGCGCCTGACGCTGCTGCCCGCGTGAGCGGGTTCAAGGACCACTTCTCGTCGGCGTCCGACCGCTACGCGGCCTATCGCCCCGACTATCCCGCTGCGCTGTTCGCCTGGCTCGCAAGCCTGTGCACGGCGCGCGATGCAGCGTGGGATTGCGCCACCGGCAACGGCCAGGCCGCGCTGGGGCTGGCGCCGCATTTCCGGCTGGTCGTCGCCACCGACGCCTCGGCCGAGCAGATCCGCCACGCCGAACCGCATCCCGCGATCGACTACCGGGTGGCTCCTGCCGAAGCCAGCAGCCTCGCCGATCGCAGTATCGACCTCGTCACCGTCGCGCAGGCGGCGCACTGGTTCGACCTGCCGCGTTTTTACGCCGAAGTGGCGCGGGTGCTGAAACCCGCTGGCGTGCTCGCGCTGTGGGGCTACGGCCGCATGGTATTGCCGGGAGCGATGGATGCGCCGTTCCAGCGCTTCTATGCCGAAACCGTCGGCCCCTACTGGCCGCCCGAACGCGCGCTGATCGACGCCGCCTATCGCAGCCTGGAATTCCCGTTCACGGAAATCCAGGCGCCCGCCTTTCACATCGAAGTCGCGTGGACCCTGCCGCGACTGATCGCGTATCTCTCCACCTGGTCGGCGGTGAAGCGTTACCAGGACGCGCGTGGCCGCGATCCGCTGCCGGAATTGATGGCAGACCTCGGTCCCCTGTGGGGCGATGCGGACACGGCGAAGACCTTGCAGTGGCCGCTTTTCCTGCGCGTCGGCCGGCGTTAGGACCGCACCAGAAAGTCCTCGAACAGCCCGGCCAGACCTTCGCCCACGTCCTGCAAGGAATAGTCGCGTGCCGTGTTCCAGCACAAGCCTTTATCCCGGCACCCCTGGCTGCGGAAAGCCTGGATGACGTAATGCTTCACGCCGCGCGCGGCGAGGCCGCGGCCCATGTCCGCCAGGTCCGAACTGCTCAGCAGTACGGGATGCACGGTCGTGCGGATTTCATGATCGACGCCGGACGCCAGAACCCGCTGCAAGCCGGTCGATGCCCGGCTGCCGCTGCCGGCGACGCCGGTGATGGCCGGGTAGTCGGCGAATGGCGCCTTCACGTCCATCCCCACCCAGTCGACCAGCGGCAGCACTGCCGCCAGTTTTTCCGGGTACATGCCGCCGGTGTGCAGACCGACCTTGTATCCGAGCGCGCGCACTTCACGCATCGCGTCCGCCAGGCTCGCCTGCAGCGTCGGCTCGCCGCCGGAAAACACCACGCCGTCGAGCAGTCCCTGGCGGCGGCGCAGGAAGGCCAGCACGTCCTCCCACGGGATTTCGTGTTCGCCGCGCGCGGGAATCAGGTCGGGATTGTGGCAATAGCGGCAGCGCCAGGGACACCCCTGGCAGAACACCACCGCGGCCAGCATGCCGGGCCAGTCGGTGCTGGACAGCGGCGTGAAGCCGCCGACACGAAGCACGGTCATCCCATCCTGCAGCGGCTCTCGACGAAGAAGCGCCGCTCGCGATGCTCGCTCTTCTTGCCCTTGTTGAAGCTCGTCACCGGGCGGTGATAGCCCATCACGCGGGTCCACACTTCGCAGCGGGTGCGCTCCTCGTCCTTTAAAACGTGTGTGGCGGCCTGGGTCGGAACAGTCATGTCATTCATTTCACTCTCCTGGTTAAGCAACAACGGTGCGTTTGCGCGACAGGGCCTCCTCGTCGCACGCGGGACAGAACTCGTGCTCGCCGGCGAGGTAGCCGTGTTTGGGACAGATGGAAAAAGTCGGCGTGATGGTGATGTAGGGCAGGCGGAAACGCTCCAGCGAGCGGCGCACCAGTTTCCTGCATGCCTCCGCCGAGGAAATATGTTCCGACATGTAGAGGTGCAGCACGGTGCCGCCGGTGTACTTGCGCTGCAGGTCGTCCTGCCGCTCCAGCGCCTCGAAGGCGTCATCCGTGAAGCCTACCGGCAACTGCGTCGAGTTGGTGTAGTAGGGCGCATCCGCCGTGCCGGCCTGCAGGATGCCGGGATAGCGCTTGGCGTCCTCCTTGGCGAAGCGGTAGGTGGTGCCTTCGGCCGGCGTCGCCTCCAGGTTGTAGAGGTGCCCGGTCTCTTCCTGAAAGCCGGCGATGCGCCCGCGGATGTGGTCGAGCAGGCGCACCGCGAAGGCGTGGCCCCATTCGCTGGTGATGTCGTGCTCGTCGCCGCTGAAGTTGCGGATCATCTCGTTGACGCCGTTGACGCCGATGGTCGAGAAGTGGTTGCGCAGGGTGCCGAGATAGCGCTTGGTGTAGGGGAAGAGACCGCTGTCCATCAGGCGCTGGATTTCCTTGCGCTTGATCTCCAGGCCGTTTCGCGCCATGTCGAGCAGGGCATCCAGCCGGCGATAGAGCGCGGCTTCGTCGCCCTTGTACTCGAAACCCAGGCGCGCGCAGTTGACCGTGACCACGCCCACACTTCCCGTTTGCTCGGCCGAGCCGAACAGGCCGTTGCCGCGCTTCAGGAGTTCGCGCAGGTCGAGCTGCAGGCGGCAGCACATCGAGCGGATGTGGTTGGGCTTCATCTCGGAATTGATGAAGTTCTGGAAATAGGGCAGGCCGTAGCGCGCGGTCATGGCGAACAGGCGCTCGGCGTTTTCCGACTCCCAGGGGAAGTCCGGCGTCATGTTGTAGGTGGGGATGGGGAAGGTGAACACGCGCCCCTTCGCATCGCCGGTGGTCATCACCTCGATGTAGGCGCGGTTGATCATGTCCATCTCCTCCTGCAGCTCGCCGTAGCTGAAGGGCATCTCCTCGCCGGCGATGACCGGGATCTGCTCGCGCAGGTCCTCGGGGCAGGTCCAGTCGAAGGTGAGGTTGGTGAACGGCGTCTGCGTGCCCCAGCGCGAGGGCACGTTGAGGTTGTAGATCAGCTCCTGGATGCACTGGCGCACCTCTTCGTAGCGCATGCCGTCGTTGCGGATGAAGGGCGCCATGTAGGTGTCGAAGGAGGAGAAGGCCTGCGCGCCGGCCCATTCGTTCTGCAGGGTGCCGAGGAAATTCACGATCTGGCCGACCGCGGAGGACATGTGCTTCGGCGGACCGGCCTCCACCTTGCCCGGCACGCCGTTCAGGCCCTCGTGCAGCAGGGTGCGCAGCGACCAGCCGGCGCAGTAGCCGGCGAGCATGTCGAGGTCGTGGATGTGCAGCGAGCCGTCGCGGTGCGCTTCGCCGAGCTCGGGCGGATAGACGTGGTTGAGCCAGTAGTTCGCCACCACCTTGCCGGAGACGTTGAGGATCAGCCCGCCGAGCGAATAGCCCTGGTTGGCGTTGGCGTTGACGCGCCAGTCCTGGCGGCTGAGGTATTCGTTGATCGAGGCTTCCACGTCGACCACGGTCTTGCGGTCCTCGCGCAGCTTCTTGTGCGACTCGCGGTAGGCGATGTAGGCGCGCGCGGTCTGGAAATGGTTGGACGCGATCAGCGTCTGCTCGACCACGTCCTGGATGCGCTCGATGTCCGGCGGGGCGTTGCGGAAACTGTGCATCAGCACCTTCACCGCCTGGGCCGTCAGCAGATCGGCTTCCGCCTCGCCGAACTCGCCGCTGGCCTGCCCGGCCCGCAAGATCGCCGAGCGGATCTTCGCGGCATCGAACATCGTCCGGCGCCCGTCACGCTTGATGACTTCGCGGGGAACACCTGCTATCACTGAATTCATTTCAGCCTCCTCGAAAAACAACATCTTGTGTGACGCATGAAGAAACAATACGACATCTTGTATGATAGTCAAGAAGAATTTCAGGTTAGGAAGTCCTGATATACTTAAACATGCATTTTTTCATCATCTTATGGAGGCACAGCATGGGCACGATTCTGAATTTTCTCGCCAGCGATCACCACGCCTGCGACGATCTGTTCGCAACCGCCGAAGCCGCCGCGGCGGAAAAAAACTGGGACGGCGCGCGCAGCCTTTTCGAACGCTTTCAGGCGGCCATGGCCCATCACTTGGCGATGGAGGAGACGGTGCTGTTCCCCGCCTTCGAGGCCCGCACCGGCAACGCCATGGGCCCGACGCAGGTCATGCGCATGGAACACGAGCAGATGCGCGGGCTTCTGCGCGACATGGCCGGCGCCGTTGCCGCGGGCGACCGGAACGCCTATCTTGGCCTCTCCGAGACGCTCAACATGTTGATGCAGCAGCACAACCTGAAAGAGGAGAACATGCTCTATCCCATGTCCGATCAGGTGCTGGGCGGGGACCGCGACGACCTGATCCGCGCCATGCAGGCGCTCGCATGACCACGCCGACGGCTTCGCCTCCCCCCACCCCGACCCTCCCCCGCAAGCGGGAGAGGTCGCAAACGTGATGCCACAACCGATTAACGAGATCCTCGTCGACGCACGCGGGCTGGAACCGCCGGAGCCGATGGAACGGGTCATGCAGACGCTGGCCCTGCTGCGTCCGGGCCAGTCGATCCGGCTGCTGCTGCACCGCGAGCCGTTTCCGCTTTATCCCCTGCTCGCCGAACGCGGCTACCGCCACGCCACGCGGATGGAATCCGACGGCAGCTACGTCATCCTGATCCATCCGGCCGACGCGGCGGCCGGCGCGCGCCGGCCGGAGCGACCGTCCCGATGAGCGCGCAAACCGGTCTTTCCTTCGAACAGGCCCCGCCGTTTTCGCTGCCGCTGCGATTTTTCCTCACGGCCCCGCTGTTTCTGCTGGCCGCCGCGGGCCTGTTGATGTGGGCGCCGGAATCGCTGGCCTCGCGCTGGACGCCGCAGACGCTTGCTCTCACCCACGCGCTTACGCTGGGCTTCCTCGCCATGGCGATGCTGGGCGCGCTGATGCAGATGCTGCCGGTGGTTGCGGGCGCCCCCCTGCCCGCGCCCCGGGCCGTGGCCGGGTTCAGCCACCTGTCACTCGCGCTGGGAACCATCGCCCTGATGACGGGCTTCCTGACCACCGGGCCGGCCGCGTTCGGCATCGGCGGCGTCCTGCTCGGTGGCGGCTTCGCCGTGTTTCTCGCTGCCGCGTCGGTCAGTCTCGTGCGCGCGCCGGGCGGCGTCACGGTCTGGGGCATGCGTCTGGCGGCGCTGTGCCTCGTCCTCACCCTTCTGCCGGGCCTGGGCCTGGCGCTGGCGCGGATGCGCATCGGCGCATGGAACCTGCCTGTCGAGGCCGCGCTAGCCGCTCACGTCGCATTCGGCCTGCTCGGCTGGGTCTTGCTGCTGGTCATCGGCGTCGCCTTCCAGGTCGTGCCCATGTTCCAGATCACCCCGCCCTACCCGCCCCTGCTGAGCCGCTGGCTCGCGCCTGCACTGTTTGGCCTGCTGCTGGCGCACGCGGCCGCGCCGCTGATGCCCCCCGCCGCCGCGCATCTCGTCGATGCGGGCCTGGCCGCCGGCGTGCTGCTGTTTGCCGCCGCCACCCTGAACCTGCAATCCCGCCGCCGGCGCACGCTGCCCGACGTCACGCTCGATTTCTGGCGCGTGGGCATGGCCAGCCTGATTGCCTGTGCGGGCGTCTGGCTCGTCGCGCAGTTCTGGCCGGCCGCAGCGGCAAATCCCCGCTATCCGCTGCTGCTGGCCATGCTGTTCCTGGGGGGGTTCGGGGTAAGCGTGGTGAACGGCATGCTCTACAAGATCGTGCCTTTTCTGGCCTGGTTCCATCTCCAGGCGCAGCTGCGGGCGCGCGCCGGCAGCATCCCCACCATGAAGGACATGATCGGGGCGCGCTGGACGCGCCGGCAATTCCGCATCCACCTGGCCGCCTGCGCGCTGCTCGTCGGCGGCCTGTTCTGGCCGCTGCTCATTCGCGGGGCGGCCATGGCGCTGGCGATGTCTGCGCTGCTGCTGTGGCTCAACCTGCTGGCCGCCGTGCGCCGGTTTTCCCGGCACGGCGGACGTTTCGGCTAACGCATCGGCTGCGTCCGCGGCCTCAACCCGTGCTCCAGGCACGCGGACGCTTCATGCCGGCGATCTTGCACGCCTGCTTGACATAGCCGTAGGCGAACAGCTTGAACAGCGCGTTGCGCGCATCGGCGCCCAGTCGGTTGGACAGGTGCTTGATCACATAGCGCGCATCCGGGGCGATCTGGTGCTCCTCGTAATATTCGCGCATGAAGCGTATGACATCCCAGTGCTCGTCGGTCAGCTTGACGTCCTCCGCCCGCGCCAGCTGCTCGGCCACGGCTTCGTTCCATTCGGCGGGCTCGACGAGATAACCCTCCTCGTCCAGGTCGGGCAGTTTTACCGTTGCATCCATCATCAACCTCCTCAAAGAGGCCCGGCAACGCGGTGCCGGGCAGACCAGAAAACGCGGGGCGCCCACGCCGTCACGCAAGGGCCGGAATGAGCCCCAGCATGACCAGCACCACCCAGGCGATGAGCCCGAGGGCCGTGACGGTGTAGGCGATATCGATGGCGACGAGGCCCTCCTCGACCTTCAGGATGCGCTGCACGCCGCGAAACATCAGGACCACCGACCCGGCCAGGCCGAGGGCGACGCCAGCCATGATCAGGAAAACCTGGTCGTAGAACATCACCAGCGACGACAGCCAGAGGGGAACGGGCGCGACGGCAGCCAAGGCGAACGCCTCGCGATCGGTGGCTGCTATCCCCTTGCTGCGTGCGATCGAACGGATCGCCCGGGCCATGAGGGGAACGGTGATCAGTTCGGCCAGCAGGAAAAACAGCGCTGCCATGCCCCAGGCCAGCTGTGGCGTGCCCGGATACAGGGTGGCGCCCACATGCCGGCCGGCATACTCGAGCATCAGGGGCGGGATCAGCGAGAATGGCGCCACCAGCAGCATGAAAAGCCTGAGCGCCGAGGGCCGGGTTTGCGCGAACGCGTTCCAGCCGTCCCCGGATGAAGTGAAGAACGTGTGGACGTGCAGGATGCTCATGCTTGACTCCTCGTTCAGAATGGCGCCACCGATCCGTTTTCGTGGTCATTCCCGCCCTGCCGGACAGGCGTCCCGCGAAACAGGCCACGGTTTATTTATATCACAATATGATACAAAATCCAGCCACCGCATTCGAGCCATAAAAAATGACGTCGCCCCCCCTGAGCAAGAAGGATTTCGAGGCGCTCTCCCACTTTCGCTATCAACTCAGGCGCTTCCTGCGCTTCAGCGAAGAGGTGACGCACCGGCACGGCATCACCCATCTCCAGTACCAGCTGCTGCTGCATATCCGTGGATTCCCGGGCCGCGACTGGGCCACGGTGGGCGAGTTGGCCGAACGCCTCCAGGCCCATCACCATGGCGTGGTCTCCCTGATTTCCCGGTGCGAAAAACTGGGCCTGGTGAAGCGCCAGGTCGGCCGCAGCGACCGCCGTTCGGTGGAGGTCCACCTGACCCGCGAGGGAAACGCCATGCTGAACGAGCTTGCAGCGCAGCACCGCGAGGAGCTGCTGCGGCTGCAAGGCATCTTCCGCGTTCCCGGGGCGGACGAGCTGGACGCGCGCACCTGACGCTGCCAGGCGGTGCCGCGCACGGGTGGCGTGCCCCGGCCCGACCGCCGTTTCCCGCGCCCGCCGAAAAAAAGCAACACCCGGAAATGGACATCTCGTCTATAATCTGTATTTCATTTACATCTTTAAGGAGCCTGCCATGAATGCCCACCTCCATCTGCAACAGGATCAGATCTATCCGTTCGACGCACGCGGCATCGCCAAGCGCTTCCGGCATGCGGCCATCTTCGGCGCGCTGGACGCATTGAACACGGGCGAGCGCATGCGCTTCGTCAACGATCACGACCCGCTTCCGCTCCTTGACCAGCTGCGCAACCGTTACGGCGAAGCCATTGCGATCCAGTACCTGCAGCGCGACCCCGGGGCCATCGTGATCGATTTCATCCGCAACTGAGCGCCGGCGGTGCTGCCGGCGCTGGTGTTCCTTGCCCTGGCTGCATTTGCCGCCGCCTTGCTGGGCGCACCCCACGCCGGACGCGCCGTCACCCTGCACCTGGTCCTGGCGGTGGGGGCCATGCCGCTGATCTGCGGCGCCATGACTCACTTCATCCCGGTGCTGACGCGGACGCGCACGGCTTCCGCCGGCGTGCTCGCGCTCCCCGCCGTGGCGCTGGCAGGCGGCGTGCTGGCCGTGGCTTCGTTCGGCCTCCCCGGCATGGGCTGGGGCCGCTACGCGGGCGCGCTCCTGGCAGCAACGGCCGCCGGCACGCTCCTCGTCTGGAGCAGGTACCGGCGGCTTCGGATGCTGGGCCGGGCGCATCCCGGCCTGGCCTGGTACGAGGCGGCGCTGGCCTGCCTGGTGTGCGCGCTGCTCGCCGTGCTCGCGGGCGCAGTCTGGCCGCAGCAGTGGGCCGCCTTGCGACGCCTCCATCTGCATCTCAACACGCTTGGCTTCGTCGGCCTGACCGCCGTCGGCACCCTCACCGTGCTGCTGCCCACCGCCGCCGGCAGGCCCGACCCGGAAGCCGGGCCGCGGCTGCGCCGCGATCTGCCCTGGGCGGTGTCCGGCACCTTGCTGGTCGCCACCGGTGCGGCCTGGTTCAGCCCGCTCGCCGCAATCGGTGCCGTCTTCTGGGCGATCCCGCTTCTGCGGCTGGGAACGGGCTGGCTGCGTCTCTATCGCGCCGACGTCTTCGCACGGCATGGCGCAGCCCCGTCGCTCGCTGCCGCACTGGCAGGACTCGCCTTCAGCCTGCTGATCGGTGCGGCTGCCGCGACCGGCATTCCCGCCCTGACCCCCGCGCCGGCATTTGTCGCCGGCTTCCTGTTGCCCCTGGTATCCGGCGCGGCCAGCCAGCTTTTGCCCGTCTGGCTGCGCCCGGGCGTGCAGGGCGCCTGGCATGCGCGGTTGCGCGGCCAGCTGGGGCGTCACGGCGGCACCCGCGCCATGCTGTTCTGCGCCAGCGGCGTCACGGCCGGCACGGGCCGCGAATGGGGCCTGATGCTGGGCGCGGCCACCCTGCTGTGGTTCGTGCTCCAGGCCATTGCGGCCCTGGTGCGTGCCCGGCTCAGCCGGCGGGCGACGCCGACATGACCCCCTGCCCCTTCCGCCTAGCGCTCCGCCCCCTCTCCTCCCATGGCCCATCCGGTGATCGCGCGGCTTCCGGCGGACCGCCGCGTTCGGGAGGACCGGGCACGCGGGGCGTTTTGAACGATCGCGCACAGCGCCATGCGACTTCGCGGTGGCATCGGCATGCCGTATGGATACAATCCGCATTGTGGGCAGGCCGGAACGACCCGGCGCAGCACCCCCTGCCCTGAAGCTTCGAATCCCGGCGCATGCACGTCGTACCCGAGCGGTTGCGGGATCGCCCTGCCGCACCGGATGCACAGGACTCCGGCTTTCCGGCCATGCACGCAGTGGCCAGGGCCGCCAACAGAAACCATTAAGGATCAGAATGAAACGTGTGGATGATTTCCGCCTGCGCTTCGGCAAGCAGGAACTGGTGCCGATCGTCATCGGCGGCATGGGGGTGGACATTTCGACCGCCGAACTGGCGCTCGAAGTCGCGCGCCTCGGCGGCATCGGCCACATCTCCGACGCGATGGTGCAGACCGTGTCGGACCGGCGCTTCGACACCAAGTTCGTCAGCGAGAAACTGAAGAAATACAAGACGAATGCCGCCAGCAGCGACAAATCCAACGTGCACTTCAATCTCGCGGTGCTCGAGGAGGCCACGCGCTACCATGTCGGCCGGACCATGGATGCCAAGCGCGGCGACGGCATGATCTTCATCAACTGCATGGAGAAGCTCACCATGAACGCGCCGCGCGAGACGCTGCGCATGCGGCTTTCCGCCGCGCTCGACGCCGGCATCGACGGCATCACGCTCTCCGCCGGCCTGCATCTCGGCTCGTTCGCGCTGATCGAGGACCATCCGCGCTTCCGCGACGCCAAGCTCGGCATCATCGTCTCCTCGGCGCGTGCGCTGGCGATGTTCCTGCGCAAGAACGCCAGGCTCAACCGCCTGCCGGACTTCATCGTGGTGGAAGGGCCGCTCGCCGGCGGCCACCTCGGCTTCGGCCTGGACTGGGCCAAGTACGATCTCGCCACCCTCGTCGACGACGTGCTGGCCTACCTCAAGTCCGAGCATCTCGACATTCCGGTGATCGCGGCCGGCGGCATTTTCACCGGCAGCGATGCGACGGCCTTCCTCGAACAGGGCGCCGCCGCGGTGCAGGTGGCGACGCGCTTCACCGTCACCGCCGAATGCGGCCTGCCGGACAAGGTCAAGCAGGAATACTTCAAGGCCAGCGAGGGCGACATCGAGGTCAACACCATTTCGCCGACCGGCTACCCGATGCGCATGCTCAAGAGCAGCCCCGGCATCGGCTCGGGCATCCGCCCCAACTGCGAGGCCTACGGCTACCTGCTCGACGCCAACAGCCGCTGCGCCTACATCGATGCCTACAACCGCGAGGTGGAATTGCATCCGGGCGCGAAGAAGGTGAAGGTCATGGACAAGACCTGCCTGTGCACCCACATGCGCAACTTCGACATCTGGACCTGCGGCCAGACCGCCTGGCGCCTCAAGGACACCACCCGCCGCGCGGACGACGGCAGCTACCGGGTGCTCAGCGCGGAGCACGTCTTCCACGACTACCAGTTCAGCGTCGACCAGAAGATCGCGCTGCCGCCTTCCGCCGCCGGGAAGCCCGCGGCCTGAGCGCCCGGGCGGGTTTTCCCGCTAGTACGACAACCCATGAGTTTGCGTACATGCCGAGACGCGCATCCGCGCGCCGGGTGCGCGAAGCGAACCGCAGCCATAGCCGTTCCATGGCGAGGACGCGCGACAAAGCAATCGGCGATGCGGGGCGCGTTGAACATAGCGAAACTTATGGGTTGTCGTACCAGGTCGCCATCATGCGCC
>JAJZRE010000055.1 GCA_021802945.1 Pseudomonadota bacterium | reverse complement strand
AAAATTCACGCAGTGAATTTCTTGGCCCACCTTGAGCGAAAAAAGATGAACCTGAGCGCCATTGTCTTGGGTGTAGCGATGTTTTGCATCCAAGTGGTAGTAAAGTCGACCGAATAACATCTCGGCTGAACAGTTTAGGCGTGATGCGACTTCAGGGATGTCGATGGGCAAGTGCGGATCGTTTTTGCCCCGGACCTGACCTGGTTCCTTACCAGGATAAGCAGTTTCGTACATCTCAAAGATGCACTTCAGAATTTCGCGATCAGTCGGTAACGACGTCAAGTTAGCCCCCCACTTCGCTAACCAGTGTTTCGAGCAGTCCGGTTAGCGTTCTCCCCGGTATCTCACTTACTGGTAACTGCCGCACCGCAATTCCGCGCGTTGCGCAGGCTTCAAGATTGACCACCGCAGGTCCCGTCACCACGATCCACTTCAGCTTGTGCAACTGCCCAATGGCCTCCGCATCGATCGGGCACGCATGGGTAATAGCGATGGTGGCCCAGAACAGCCGCGGCACGATGTCGGCCGCTTCGGTGTCTGGGTATTCGCTCCAGTTGTGCTCGAAGCCCGGAATCGGCAGGTCGTCCGCGGTGAAGGCGGCGCGGTCGAGGAAGACGACGCGCTCCTTGCTGCCCATCAGGCGTGGCCGCTCACTTGTTGTTTTCGCCGGTCAGCCGCTCGAGCGCGCGCATGATGGCCGACGAATCGAGTTCGCTGTCGCCGGCGCCCATCAACGCGTTCATCTGCTGAGCGATCAGCGCGGCGCCGGGCAGCGGCGTGGCGGTTTCCTGCGCGTTGTCCATGACGATGGCCATGTCCTTGTGGTGCAGTTTGACCTTGAAGCCGGGCCTGTAGTTGGCGTCGAGCATGCGCTGGCCGTGGACGTCGAGGATGCGGCTGCCGGCGAAGCCGCCCATCAGCGCCTCGCGCATCTTGACCGGGTCGACGCCGTTGCGGCGTGCCAGCAGGATGGCTTCGGCGACGCCCTCGAAGGTGAGGCCGACGACGATCTGGTTGCAGCATTTGACGACCTGGCCGGCGCCGTGGCCGCCGACGTGGACGACGTTCTTGCCGAGCACGTCGAACAGCGGACGCACCTTGTCGAAGATGGGCGTTTCGCCGCCGACCATGATCGACAGCGTGCCTTCCCTGGCGCCGGTCTCGCCGCCCGATACCGGGGCGTCGAGCATGTGCACGCCGCGTTCGGCCAGCGCGGCGGCGATGCGGCGGGTGGCGGAAGGCGCCACGGTGCTCATGTCGACGACGATGTGGCCGGGCCTGGCGCCGTGCACCAGGCCGCGGTCGCCGAGGATGATCTGCTCGACGTCGGTGGTGTCGGAGACGACGGTGAAGGTGATGTTGGTCTCGGCGGCGACTTCGGCGGGCGTGCCCTTGCCGAGCGCGCCCATGACCAGGATGGGTTCGAGGCGGTCGAAGCGGCGCCCGTAGACGGTCAGCTGATGGCCGGCGCGCAGCAGGTTTTCCGCCATGGGGCGGCCCATGATGCCGCTGCCGATGAATCCGATTTTCATGATGCGAGTCCCTTCAACAACCAAAGCCAGAATGGCAGCGTAACCAATCCCGCCAGCGTTGACCAGCCCATGATCAGCCCCGCCAGGCGGGTGTCGAGGCCGAAGCGGTCGGCCAGCGCGATGACCATCACCATGGTCGGCATGGCGGCTTCCAGCACGCCCGCCTCGCCGGGCTCGCTGAGCCTGCCCGGCCACGCCAGCGCAACGCCAAGCGCGAGCAGCGGCATCAGCGCCAGCTTGACGAGCATCGCCAGGGCGACGGCTTTCTGCGGGCGCAGATCGTGCCAGGGAATGGTCAGGCCCAGCACGAACAGCATCAGCGGGATGGTCGGACTGCCGGCCCAGCGCGCGGCCTCGATCAGGGGCGTGAGCGGCAGGCCGGAGAGCTTCACCGCCAGCCCGGCGGCAAAGCCCCACACCGGCGGCAGCCGCAGCCACATCCGCAGGAACGAGGCGTGCTCGGTGTGTTTGCCGCAGCGGAAGGCGATCCACACGCCGAGCGACCATACCAGCGGCGTGGTGGCGAGCATGTCGGCGAAGAAGGGGTAGCGCGCGCCGCGCTCGCCGAACACCGTGGTGAGGAAGGGATAGCCGAAGAACAGCACGTTGCCGAAGCCGGACGCCAGCATGATCGCGCCGCGCTGCGGCCGTGACAGGCCGTGCCCGAGCGGGGTGGCGAACAGCGCCAGCGCGGCCAGCCCGAGGCCGGACAGGGTGGCCGCGCCGAGAATCAGCGGGACCTGCAACATGCTCAGGTCGACCGTGGCGGACGCGCCCGCCGCGAAGAACAGCATCGGCGCGAAGAAATTCAGCACCAGCCGGTTGATTTCGCCGCGCAGGCCGACGATGGAAATGCCGGTCTGCCAGCGCGGCCAGATGCCGCCCGCTGCGATCAGCAGGGACAAGGGCAGCAGCGTCTTGAGGAGCAGTTGCTGGGCGAGATCGGGCGACATGGTGCGCGAGCGGACGGGAGGGCGCCCATCATAACGCCCCCGCGCGAGCGCTGCGCGGATCGGCCCGCCCGGATGCGCCCGTCAAATGAAAAGGGCTTTCACGGGGTCGATCCGTGAAAGCCCGATTGGCCGAGGCGGCGCGCGTCAGGTGCGCGAAGCGGGGGGGTAGTGGCTTTCGTTGTCGCGGGACGGGCTGGTTTCCTCCAGCCATTCCTTGATGCGTGCCGCGTCATTGGCGCGGCTGGTGTTGCCGCCGGCGTCGAGCAGCACGATGATGACGTCGCGCTGCGCCACTTCGGCCTGCATCACCAGGCAGTGCCCGGCTTCGTTGATGAAGCCGGTTTTGGACAGGCCGATGTGCCAGCCGTCCATGCGCGTCAGGCGGTTGGTGTTGTTGAAGGCAACGGTGCGGTAGAACACCTTCGCATGGCGATGGTGCTTCTTCTTCAGCACCACGCGCTGGGTGCCCAGCGTGTATTGGCCCGTCGCGGTGATCTGGCGGATTTCGGGATAGTTCTGGTAGGCGTAATCGGCGAGCTTGGCGAGATCGAGCGCGGTCGAGCGGTTGCTGCTCGACAGGCCGGTGGGCTCGACGTATACGGTGTCGCGCATGCCCAGCACGCGCGCCGTGCGGTTCATGGTGGCGACAAAGCGGTCCAGGCCGCCGGGATAGGAGCGCGCCAGCGCGTGTGCCGCGCGGTTGTCCGAGGCGATCAGGGCCAGATGCAGCAGTTGCTCGCGCGTATAGCGTGCGCCGATCGCCAGCCGCGAGCCGGTGCCCTTGATGGTGTCGCGGTCGTCGGACGTGATCGTGATGTGCTCGTCGAGCGGCTGGCCGGCATTGATCACCAGCATCGCCGTCATCAGCTTGGTGATCGAGGCGATCGGCGTCTGCATGGTGGCGTTCTTGGCCAGCAGCGGTTGTCCGCTGTCCTGGTCGAACACCAGCACCGATTGCGAACTCAACCGGGGCATGTCCGCGGGTTCGGGAAGCGACTGCGGCGCGGCGAGCGGCTTGCCCACTTCGAGCGGGGTGCGGCCATCGAGCGCGGCGGCACCGGTATGCACGCACAACAAGATCAATCCGGTCAGAACAGCTTTCATAGGTATTCTGCTTCTAAATAGGGTGGCGAGAATGTAACAGTTATGGCAAATACGGACATGCGGACTAAAACTTGAAAACAACAGTTCACGGCCGCGGCCCGAATATTTTAAGCTCACGATTGACGGTTTAGCAGAATTCATTATATACAGCAATGACATGGGAGAACTTCCGAATAATTTACTCAAGAAGTCGGAGCTAACAGCGTGTCTGTGTGCCCCCGGCGTGGTCGCGGAGGCGCTGGAGCGCCTGACGCGGGGGGAAGCCACGCCGGCCGAACTCGCCGCCTGTGTGCGTTTCGATCCCGTCCTGTCGCTGCGTTTGCGGCTGCTGCCCGCCGATATCAGCGCACAGCCCGATCTGCTGCGGGCGCTGCTGCTGGCGGCGCCGGTCGCGTCGGGAGCGGCCCAGGCGATATATGCCATCCGCTGGCGGCAGTCGATCGCCGTGGCGCATCTGGCGCAGGCGCTGGGCGTACGTTCCGGCACGGCGGATGCCGAGACCGCGTGGAGCGCGGGGCTCGCCCACAATCTGACGGACTACCTCGACACCGGCATCAAGCCTCCGTCCCACGTCGCCGGCTGGCTGGATACGCTCGACGCAGACGGCTGGCTGGCCGATGCGGTGCGGTATCACGCCGAGCCGCTGGCGCGCGGCCGCGCAGCGCATCCGCTGGTGCGCATCGTCCAGCTGGCCTATCAACTGGTGACACGTGCCGACGCGGTCGACAGCGTGGATGTGCGGGCTGTGCTCGCCGCCCTGCAGATGGGCGCGGGCGAAGCCGCCCAGCTGCTGGCCGATAGCCAGGCCCAGGCACGCCAGCTGGCGCAGCGCTTCGGGCTGGTCGATGCCGTGGCGCAGTCGACCGGGGCAGGATTCGATCGTCTCGCCCGCCTGTATGCCGCAGAGGCGGCGCACGCGGCGCTGCACGGACATTTTCGTCATTCAGACGGCTCATCCAGCCGGACCTTCGGGCTGCTGCAGGACAGCCTGCGTGCCTTGTTCGGAATCGAAAGCGCGTGCCTGTTCGCGCCCGCCGTCGACGGCACCCTGCGGTCGACGGCGCTGATCCCGGCCCACCCTGCCCTGAGGGCGCTGGCGATTCCGCCCGACGACGGCCATTCGGCGCTATCCCGCGCGCTGGCGCGCAACGCGCCCCAGCAGTTCGAGCGCGGCGAGGCGGATGCCGCGCTGGTCGATGAACAGATCGCCCGGTTGCTCGGCGTGTCGCGCCTTCTCTGTCAACCGCTGGCGCTGCGCGACGGCCAGATGGGCGTGCTGGTGGTAGGCGATATGGTGTCCGATCTGGCCATGTCGCCGCTGTGGCGATTTGCCCTGGCCGAATGCAGCGAGGCATTGGGGCCGGCGGCCATTCCGTCCGCGCCCGCGCGGGGCGACGCCATCCCGCGCGACCGGGTGCGGCGCGCCGTGCACGAAGTGGCCAACCCGCTCACCATCATGCGCAATTACGTCAACCTGCTGTCCGAACGCCTGGGCACGGATTCGGCGGTGCAGCGCGATCTCGGCATCATCGGCGACGAAATCGAACGCGTCGCGCGCATCGTGCGCGGCATCACGGCGGCCGAGGAAACGGCTTCGCCGGTCGCGGCGCTCGAGCTGATCTCGGTCAACAGCATCGTGTCCGAACTGGTGCGGATGGCGCTCGGCACCCTCTTCGCACCCAACAAGGTCAACGTGCAGATCGATCTCAACCCCGACGTGCCGCCGCTGCCGCTGCAGAAGGACCTGCTGAAGCAGGTGCTGTTCAATCTCGCCAAGAACGCGGTCGAGGCCATGCACGCGGGCGGCCATCTCAAGTTCGTGACGCGTCTGGTTACGGAAGACGGCCAGCGCCAGGTCGAAATCGAAGTGGCCGATACCGGCCCCGGCCTGCCGGACGCGGTCGTGTCGCATTTGTTCGAGCCGGTGGTCAGCGAGAAGGGCGGCGACCACGCCGGCCTCGGGCTGTCCATCAGCCGCAGCCTGGTCGAGCGCATGAACGGCCAGCTCAGCTGCACAAGCACCCCGCAGGGCACCCATTTCCTGATCCGTCTGCCGACGCTGCAGAACGGTCAGGCCCCGCTCATGACAACACGCTACGGGTCCATGTAACCCACGCCCAAGGAGAACATCCGTGTCCGACGATCCCATTGAGTCCCTTCCGCCGCGCAGTCCGGTCAGCACCTTGCCGCTGCGCCCGCGTCTCCTGGTGGTGGACGACGAGCCGCTGATTCTGGAAGGATTGACGCGTTTGCTGGCCGCCCGCGATTACGACGTCGAGACGGCCAACGGCGGGTGCGAGGCCCTGATCGCCATCGGCAGGCAGCAGTTCGATGCCGTCCTGCTCGACCTGGGCATGCCGGACCTCAACGGCAACGAGGTGCTGCGCTTCGTCGCCGACCGCAGCGCCGATACGCCGGTCATCGTGGTGTCGGGCGACAGCACCATCGACGCGGCGATCCGCGCGCTGCGCGGCGGCGCCGCCGACTTCGTGCGCAAGCCGTACGAGCCGGAGGAACTGCTGCGCCGCATCGACAACACGCTGACGCGGCGGCGGCTGGAAAAGGAAAACAACCACATCCTGCAGCGCCTGCAGCAGTCTGAAAAATGGCACCGCTTCCTGGTCAACAGCTCGCCCGATTTCATCTACACGCTCGATTGCGAAGGCCGCTTCACCTTCGTCAACGACCGCGTCGAAAGCCTGCTCGGTTTCCGCAGCGAAGAACTGCTGGGCCAGCATTACAGCCTGGTGATCCACGAGGACGACATCGCGCGCGCCGAACACGTATTCAACGAGCGCCGCGCCGGCGACCGCGGCGCGCGCAACATCGAGATCCGCCTCAAGTGCAACCCGGGCATGCGCCGCCCGCGCCTGATGAACGGCCGCTGCAAGGCGGTCGAGCTGACCGCGACCGGCATGTACGACGAGGAAGCCAGCCCGTTCGAGCAGCGCTTCATCGGCAGCTACGGCGTCGCCAAGGACATCACCGAGCGCAAGCAGGCCGAGGAAACCGTGCACTACCAGGCCTATCACGATCTCCTCACCGGGCTGCCCAATCGCGCGCTGTTCCGCGACCACCTCGGCCTCATGCTGGCGCAGGCCAAGCGCACCCAGAAACCGCTGGCGGTGCTGAGCCTCGATCTCGACCATTTCAAGGTGATCAACGACTCGCTCGGCCACACCATCGGCGACGAACTGCTGCTCGTGGTCGGCGCCCGGCTGCGCCAGTGCCTGCGCGAAGGCGACACGCTGGCGCGCCTGGGCGGCGACGAGTTTTCCGTCCTGCTGCCCACCCTGGTGTCGCGCAGCGACGTCGAGCACATCTGCCGCAAGATCATCCAGGTGCTGTCCAAGCCGGTGTACGTCAAGGGCCACGAGATCTACGTCTCGGTCAGCATCGGCGCCTGCGTCGCGCCGGAAGACGGCGACATGATCGACAGCCTCATCCGGCAGGCCGAGATCGCCATGTACCAGGCCAAGTCGCAAGGGCGCAGCCGCCTGCAATTCTGGGAAGCCGGCATGCAGGCGCCGTATTCCGAACGCATGCAGATCGAGGCCGATCTCCGCCGTGCGCTGGCACGCAACGAGTTCGTGCTGTTCTTCCAGCCGCAGGTCGACACCCTTACCGGCGAGGTGCGCGGATTCGAAGCCCTGCTGCGCTGGTGGCATCCGCAGCGCGGCCTGCTGACCCCCGCCGACTTCATCCCGGTGGCCGAGGAGTCGGGGGTCATCGTTCCGATCGGCGACTGGGTGCTGCGCCAGGCCAGCGCGCAGATGGCCGACTGGCGCCGCGCCGGGCTGCCGCCGGTGCGCCTGTCGGTGAACATCTCCGCGCGCCAGCTCGAAAACCCCGACTTCGTCGACAGCGTCATGCGCGCGGTCCAGGTGTATGCGCTCGACGGCCACCAGCTGGAACTGGAGATCACCGAGAGCCTGTTGATGCGCGACTTCGAGGCCAACGCGCTCAAGCTCGGACGGCTCTCAGCGTCCGGCATCCGCCTTGCCATCGACGATTTCGGCACCGGCTACAGCTCGTTCAAGTACCTGTCGCGCTTCCCCATCCACACGTTGAAGATCGACCAGTCCTTCGTGCAGGATCTCGACCGCGAAGAGAACCTGTCCATCGTCAACGCCATGATCGCGATGGGGCGCGGCATGAACCTCAACGTCATCGCCGAGGGCGTCGAAACCGAATCCCAGCGCGCGCGCCTGCAGCAGATGCAATGCCACGAGGTGCAGGGACACTTCTACAGCGCCGCGATATCCAGCCACGAAGCCACCACCCTGCTGGCCCGGCATGCGCGGGGCTTCGGCCGGGCGGAACATCAGGTGGCGGGCTGATCGCGCGGAGGGGGCGGGACTGCCCGCCTGATACGGGCGGTGCCGGAACAGCCCGCCGGCGGGAATCCGGGACACCGCACCCATCACGGCGATGGGCCAGAGCCGGCCCATCGGCACGTCGAGCCCGGCGCCGTCCAGGAACCCCTTGCGCAGGATCGCCGCCGGCACCATGAAAAGGAAAGCCCCCGGCAGGCCCTGCTGCCGGGCCGCCGTCAGCCGGAAATCAGCAGCCCGGCCGCCAGCCGCAGCAGGGTGGTCTTGCCCGCGCTCTCCTGCAGATCGTTCTGGATCCCCGCCGCTGCCGCCTCGTTGGCGGCCAGCGTCGCCCGGGCCGCGTGCCTGCCGGATTTTCCCGGGGCGGGAACCGGCGACGTAGCGGGCCACCACTTCGTGTGGGCAGGGTCTGGGCCTAGGCCTGCCGGCGGCGCCTCGTTGTGGCGGCGACAACGATCAGGATGACTTTGTCTTTCGTGTTCGTCCTTCGGACGGGCGTCTGGTTTTCTGGTGCGTCCGGCCATGAAGGGGCCGATCGGTCCGGCTTGAGTTCGGGAACTTCATGGGTGCGCCAGGTTTCTCTAACTGCACCCAATGAGCCTGACCGGAAGGACATCCGTGGACGTCGAAACCGCTACAACCCGCCCGCCTGCGCTTGCCGCGCTGAACGGCCTGCGCGCCTATCTCAATGACCAGATCCTGGGCCAGGAAGGCCTGGTGGAACGCCTGCTGGTGGCCTTGCTGGCGGACGGGCACCTGCTGGTCGAAGGCCCGCCGGGGCTGGCCAAGACCCGCGCCATCAAGGCCCTGGCGCACGGCCTGGAAGGCGACTTCCAGCGCCTGCAGTTCACCCCGGACATGCTGCCGGCCGACCTCACCGGCTCCGACATCTACCGGCCCGAGGAAGGCGGCTTCCATTTCCAGCGCGGTCCGCTGTTCCACAACCTGATCCTGGCGGACGAGGTCAACCGCGCCCCCGCCAAGGTGCAGTCCGCGCTGCTCGAGGCCATGGCCGAGCGGCAGATCAGCGTCGGCGCCGCCACCTATCCGCTGCCGCGTCTGTTCCTGGTGATGGCGACCCAGAATCCGATCGAGCACGAAGGCACCTATCCCCTGCCCGAGGCGCAGCTCGACCGCTTCATGCTGCACGTCATGGTCGACTATCCGGACCGCGCCACCACCCTGCGCATCATGGAACTGGCCCGGCGCGAGGCGCGCGAGGCGCGCGAACTGCCGCCGCCAGCCCGCCGCCTGAGCCAGGAGACGATCCTTGCCGCGCGCCGCGAAGTGCTTGATCTCGCGCTGGCCGATTCGGTGGCGGAATACATCGCCGCCCTGGTCGAGGCCACGCGCAGTCCCGAAAAGTACAGCGCCGGCCTCGCCGAATGGCTGCGCTGGGGCGCCAGCCCGCGGGCGGCGATCGCCATCGAGCGCGGCGCCCGCGCGCTGGCCTGGCTGGACGGGCGCGACTACGTCAGCCCCGACGACGTCCAGGCCATCGCGCCGGATGCGCTGCGCCACCGCCTGCTGCTCGACTACACCGCGCAGGCGCGCGGCGTCACCGCCCAGCAGTGCGTGACCGAGCTGCTGCAGCAGGTGCCGGCGCCGTGATCCTGCCCGACCTGGCGGAACTGGTCGCCCTGCGCGGCCCGGCCCACGGACTCAGCCTGCACGCGCGCCGTCCCGCGCTGGCGCGGCTGCGGGGCGCGCACCGCAGCGTCCAGCGCGGCCGCGGCCTGGAATTCGAGGAAGTGCGGCCCTACGCGCCCGGCGACGACGCCCGCACCATCGACTGGCGGGTCACCGCCCGCCGCGGACGGCCCCACACCAAGCTGTTCCGCGAGGAACGCGAGCGGCCGGTCTGGCTGCTCGCGGACCTGCACGCCGGCCTCTATTTCGGCAGCCGCCGCCAGCTCAAGTCGGCCCTTTTGCTGCGAGCGGCGGCGCTGCTGGCCTGGGTCGCGGTGCTGGGCGGCGACCGCCTCGGCGCGCTGATCGCCGACGGCCGGGCGCGGCCGCGCATCTTCCCGCCGCGCGGCCGCGAGGCGGGCGTGCTGCCGGTGCTCGAGGCGCTGGTCGGGGCGCAGCCGCGGGCGCCCGGGGTGCCCGATCCCGATACCCTGAACACTGCTCTGGTCGCGCTGCGGCCGCTGCTCCAGCCCGGCAGCCTGGTGCTGGTGCTGAGCGACTTCAGCGCGCTGGACGCGCGCGCCGAGGTCGCGCTGGCCACGCTGACGGCGCACAGCGACTGCCGGCTGCTGGCGCTGACCGACCCCCTGGAACGCAGCGGGCTGCCTGCCGGCCGCTATCGCGCCGGCCTGCCCGGGCGGCTCGGGTGGCTGGATGGCGAACGCAGCCGGGATGCCTGGCTGGAAAAGTGGACGGCGCGGCAACAGCGGCTCGACGCGCTGGCCCGCCGTCTCGGCCTGCCCCTGACCCGCCTCGATACCGCGGACGCCGTGGCCGAGACGCTGCCGCCGCTGCTGAGGGAAACGGCATGGGCGGCCTGAATGCCGACTGGCTTAGCCAACTGGCGCCGGCCCATGCGCCGCCGCCGCCCGGCTGGTGGCCGCCCGCGCCCGGCTGGTGGGGGCTGGCGCTGCTGCTGGGGCTGATCGCCGCCGCCCTGGTCTACCGGTTGCGCCGCCCGGCCGGCCGCCTGCGCCGCGCCGCCCTGCGCGAGCTCAAGCGGCTGGAAGCCGGAGCGAACGACGATGTCCGGCTGGCTGGCGAACTGGAACACCTGATGCGCCGCTATGCGGTGGCCGCCTACGGCCGCGAGGTCGCGGCCCGCCTGAGCGGGTCGGCCTGGCTGGCTTTCGTCGTCGCGCACGGCGGCACGGAACTGGCGGGCGAGACCGGGCGCGCGCTGCTGCGCGCGGCCTACGGCAGCCCGGTTCCGGCCGACCGCGCGCGCTGGCTCAAGGGTGCCCGCGGCTTTCTGAAGGCGCGTCGATGATCCATGTCGCCTGGCCCTGGATGCTGCTGTGCCTGCCCCTGCCGTGGCTGCTGGCACGCCGGCTGCCGCCTGCCCAGCCGCAGGGCGCGGCGCTGTTCCTGCCCTTCGCTGCCACGGTGGCAGATGCGGCGTCGGCGGCCGGGCTTTCCCTGCCGCGGCCGCGCAAGGGGCTGTTCGCCCTGGTCTGGCTGCTGCTGGTGCTCGCCGCCATCCGTCCGCAATGGCTGGGCGATCCCGAACCGGTCGCCTCCACCGGACGGCGCCTGCTGCTGGCGGTGGACGTCTCCGGCTCGATGGCCAGCCAGGACATGGCCGGCGGCGCCACCCGCCTGCAGGTGGTGCAGCAGGTGGCCGGCGATTTCATCCGCCGCCGCCACGGCGACCAGGTCGGCCTCATCCTGTTCGGCACCCGGCCCTACCTGCAGGCGCCGCTCACTCCCGACCTCGACACCGTGGGGCAGTTCCTCGACGAGGCCATGATCGGCGTGGCCGGCACGCAGACGGCGATCGGCGACGCCATCGGCCTCGCGATCAAGCGGCTGCGGCAGGACCCGGTCAGATCGGGCCGCAAGGGCGACACGGTGCTGATCCTGCTCACCGACGGCAGCAGCAACGCCGGCGAGATGCCGCCCGTGGAAGCCGCCAAAATGGCTGCCCGGGCCGGGCTGCGCATCTACACCATCGGGGTGGGCGCCGCCGCGCAGGACGGCTTTTTCGGCCTTGCCGGCAACAGCGACCTCGACGAAGACACGCTGAAAAGCATCGCCCGCATTACCGGCGGCGAATACTTCCGCGCCACCGATGCCGCCGCGCTCGAGCAGGTGTACGCGCGCATCGACCGGCTGGAGCCGAGCGCCGCCCGCCAGCAGTGGTACCGCCCGCGCGACGAATGGTTCGCGTGGCCGCTGGGACTGGCCTTGCTGCTGAGTCTGCCCGCCGTGATCTGGAGCGGACGGTCATGGCGCTGATGCAGGACGTTCATTTCCTGCGGCCGGCCTGGCTGCTGGCCCTGCCCCTGCTCTGGGGCCTCGTCCTCTGGCTCGCCCGGCGCCGGGGCCGCGACGGCAACTGGGCATCGCTCATCGACCCCGAGCTGCTGCCGGCGCTGCGCCTCGACGGCGGCGGCCAGCCCGGCCGCTCGCCGTGGCCCTGGCTGGCGCTGGCCTGGACCCTGGCGGCGCTGGCGCTGGCCGGGCCCAGCTGGCAACGCGCGCCCGCGCCGGCCTACCGCGGCAACGCGGCCTGGGTGCTGGTGCTGGACCTGTCGCCTTCGATGAGCGCGACCGACCTGCCGCCGAACCGGGTCACCCGCGCCCGCTATGCGCTGGACGACCTGCTCAATGCTGCCCACGATGCCCGCGTCGGCCTGGTGGTGTTCGGCGACGAGGCCTATACCGTCACGCCGCTGACCGACGATGTCGCCACGGTGCGCGCCCTGCTGCCGCCGCTCGCCCCGGACATCATGCCCGTCGCCGGCGACAATCTGGCGCCGGCGCTCGAGCGGGCAGGCACGCTGCTCGAAAACGGCGGGGGAAAGTCCGGCCAGGTGGTGGTGTTGACCGACGGCTTCGCCGACCCGGCCGCTGCCTTCGAGGCTGCCGGGAAACTCAGGTCGCGCGGCGTAGTCGTGAGCGTCGTGGGAATCGGCGCCCAAGGGGGCGGCGTCCGGGCCGGCCCGTCGAACCCCGGACCGCTCGACGTCGACCGGCTGCGGCAACTGGCCGCTTCGGGGGGCGGCCGCTACGTCGACCTGGCCGCCCTGCCCGCTTTGATCGGCGACCTCCAGGCGCGCGCCGGCCACGCCGGCATGGCCAGGGTGAAGCAGGACATCCGCGTCGCGCACTGGCTGGACGGCGGAATCTGGCTGCTGCCGTTCCTGCTGCTGCTTGCCGCCGTGCTGGCGCGGCGGGGATGGCTGTGATGCGCGGCCTGCTGCTGGCCGGGCTGCTCGTGTGGACCGCCGCCGCGCAGGCGAGCCCGGCCTGGGACAGCCTGTGGCGCACCGATGAACAGCGCGGCCAGCAGCTTCTGCGCCAGGGCAAGCCGGCCGAGGCGGCGAAGCTCTTCCAGGATCCGCGCCGCAAGGCCTACGCCGAACTGCAGGCCGGCAACTTCCCGCAGGCGGCGCAGGGTTTCGCCGCCTTCGGCGACAGCGACAGCCAGTACAACCGCGGCAATGCGCTGGCACGCGCGGGCCGCCTGCAGGAGGCGATCAAGGCGTACGACACGGCGCTGGCGCGCGACCCGGCCAATCGCGATGCGCGGCACAACCGCGAGCTGGTGGCGAAGGCCTTGCAGAAACAGCCGCCCAAGCCGCAATCCGACTCGGGCAAGGGCCAGCAGGGCGGCACGGGCCGGTCCGGCCAGAACGGCCAGAAACAGGGCGATCAGGGCAAGCAGAACACGGGTTCCGGCACGCAGAACGGCGATGCGTCGAAGCCGTCTTCAAACAATACGGCGCAAGCGGGCAAGCCGTCCCAGAGCCAGGCAGGCGGCGCCCAAACCCAACCCGCCGGACAAGGTCAGCCCCGGTTGGGACGGCCCCAGTCCGGCCAGCAGCAAGCCGGCCGGAGCAACCTTGGCCAGTCGCCCGTTCCCCGCAACGCGGACGCGTACGCCTCGCGACAGAATCAGGCAGCGAACGACGCGGCCCAGGCCCGCAGCGATGCCGCCGCCGCGCTGTCCCCGCCGCAACCGGGCCAGCAGGCCGCACCGGCCGACGCCGTTCCCAGCGAACGCCAGCTCGCGGAGGAGCAATGGCTGCGCCGCATCCCGGACGACCCGGGCGGCCTGTTGCGGCGCAAATTCCTGATCGAACACCTCATCCGACAGCAAGGGACGCAACCATGAAGAACACCCCATGCCGCCTTCTCCTTCTCGTCGCGCTGTGGAGCCTGAGCCTGAGCGCTTCTGCTGCGGTGAGCGCCCGGCTGGACCCGGCCCAGGCCGGCCCGGGCGAAGCGGTGCAACTCATCCTCCAGCATGACGGCGAGACCCGCAGCCAGCCCGATCTCGGCCCGCTCAAGCAGGATTTCGACGTGCTCGGCCGCAGCACCGGTTCCAGCATCCAGATCATCAACGGCAGGATGTCGGCGCAGACCGAAATCAGCCTGACCCTGATGCCGAAACACGGCGGCACGCTGCAGGTGCCGCCGCTGCAGTGGGACGGCCAGACCACGCCCGCCCTCGCCCTGACCGTGAGCGGAAACAGCGCCAGCGTCCAGCCGGGCAACGTCCCCGCCAGCGGCAGCGCGCACGTCTTCCTCACCGCGACGCTCGACCAGAAACAGCCCTACGTCCAGGCCGCGGCCACCCTCACGGTACGGCTCTATACCGACCAGCCGCTCTATCAGGCCAGCCTCGAACTGCAACCGAGCAACGATGTCCTGGTGCAGCAACTGGGCCAGGACAGCCAGACCAGCGCCACCCGTGACGGCCGTACCTTTCGCGTGATCGAGCGCAAATACCTGCTGTTCCCGCAGCGCAGCGGGCAGATCCGCCTGGACGGTCCGGTGCTGAATGCCGAGGTGCCCGATGAGCGCGGCGGAAACGACCCCTTCGGCGCGAATGCCTTCTTCGGCAACGTGTTCGGCCGCAACCCGTTCGGCGGCATGATGAATGCCACCCGGCCGCTGCGGGTCCGGGCCGACCCGCTGGTACTCGACGTGCGCCCGCGTCCCGCCAGCGGCACCGGCCACGACTGGCTCCCCGCGCAGAAGGTGACGCTGGCGGAAACCTGGCAGCCGGACACCGGACCGCTCCATGTCGGCGACCCCATCACGCGGCACCTGCACCTCAGCGCGCTCGGCCTGACCGCATCCCAGCTGCCCGACCTGAGCGTGCTGATGCCGCTGCCGGACGGCCTCCGCGCCTATCCCGACCAGGCCAGGCTGAATACCGGCGTGCAGGGCGACGGCGTCGTCGGCACCCGCGACCAGGACATCGCGCTGATCGCCAATCGTTCCGGCCGCTATCAAATTCCCGCGCTCCACCTGTACTGGTGGGACACCACCCGCAACCTGCAACGCGAAGTCGAGTTGCCGGCGCGCACCCTGTTTGTCCTGCCCAGTGCTGGTGGGGTCGCCGCCGCGACCACGCCGCCGGGCCAGGCTGGCGGCACGCCGCTATTACCGGCTGGGCCGTCCGGACCCGTGGCCGGCGAGGCAACGGCGCCGGAAAGCGACCGCTGGCGCTGGCTCAGCCTGGGGCTGGGGGGGCTCTGGCTGGGCACGGCGGCGGCCTGGTGGATCAGCCGGCGGCGCAGCCGCAGCCGGCTGCCCGGCACCCCGGGCGCGGCCAGGCCTGCGAAGACCGCCTCGGCAGCCGACGCACGCAAGGCCTTCCGTCAGGCCTGCCAGGCCAACGATCCGCACGCGGCGCGTCGATGCCTGCTCGAGTGGGCGCGCGCCACCTGGCCGCGCGATCCGCCGCTCGGCCTCCAGGCCCTGGCGGACCGTCTCGACGATGCCGCGTTGAAGCCCGTGCTGAAACAGCTTGACCGCGTCTGCTACGCGGGCGGGGCGTGGGACGGCAAATTGCTGGCGGATGGGCTCAAGGCCTTGGCCGGAAGCACGAAAGGCCTTTCCCGGGCTGCGCCGCTATTGGCCGGGTTGTACCCCTGAGCGCCGCCCTGCCTTCTGCTTGCGTAGCGCGATCGCCCGGCGAGCGACTTCATCCTTGCCCGCAGTGCTCGGCGCATTGACGGAAAAGCGTCGGCACACGTGCACGAGGCCGCCTGGCAAGCGTATGATCTTGCCAGGCGGCCCTTTCGGGCGGCCGAAAACGGGAAGCGCCACCGTGAGTTTGTTTTGTTTATTGCATGGATACATCTTGAAAATAAATTGATTCAAGATAAGGTGCGCATAGGGCGTTAACCCCTGCGGCGCTTCAGGTGCCTGTGGCTTGTTTGCGGATAGGCCATGGATGCCAGGGCGTCTGTAGTATCAAGTTCTCTCAACCAACCCAAGGGATATTCATGAACAAATCCGAATTGATCGAAGTCGCAGCAACCGAAGCAGACATCAGCAAGGCCGCTGCAGGACGTGCGCTCGACGCCATCCTCGACGCCGTCGTCAAAGCCGTGGCGAAAGGCGATTCCGTGACCCTCGTCGGGTTCGGCACCTTCAAGTCGTCCAAGCGTGCCGCGCGCACCGGCCGCAACCCGCAGACCGGCGCGGAAATCAAGATTGCCGCGTCGACCGTGCCGCGTTTCACCGCGGGTGCTGGCTTCAAGACCGCCGTCGCAGGCAAGAAGGCTGCCAAGAAGAAGTGATGTAGCAACCGGCGGGCGTGGCGCTGCCAGGTGCCATGCCCGCAAGTCATCACGGGCGGGTTCCTCGCCAGCGTCCCGGGCACATTGCCCAGC
>JAJZRE010000001.1:76571-202333 GCA_021802945.1 Pseudomonadota bacterium | reverse complement strand
TCAGATGGATAGCGCTTCAATCCGGGCCCGAATCATACGTGATTCCCTGCGCCGTTAGACTGGATGTAAAAAATACCGACAAGCGCATGGTTGATTCGAAGGCGCAGGGAGACCAACACGAAAAAAAGCCCCGCCGAAGCGGGGCTTTCAAACGGCGTGATGCCCGAACAGGCATCAACAACAGGGTGCGATTTCCTTACATTATGCCGCCCATGCCACCCATGCCGCCCATGTCGCCGCCGCCCATCGGCATGGCAGGCTTGTCTTCCGGCAGGTCGGCGACCATGCAGTCGGTGGTCAGCATCAGGCTGGCGATCGACGCGGCGTTCTGCAGCGCGGTGCGGGTGACCTTGGTGGGGTCGAGCACGCCCATCGCCATCATGTCGCCGTATTCGCCGGTCTGCGCGTTGTAGCCGTAGTTGCCGGTGCCTTCCAGCACCTTGTTGACGACGACCGAGGGTTCCTCGCCGCAGTTCTTGACGATCTGGCGCAGCGGCTCCTCGATGGCGCGCAGCACGATCTTCACGCCGGCGTCCTGGTCGTGGTTGTCGCCCTTGATGGCAGCGGCCACGGCCTTGGCGCGCAGCAGCGCGACGCCGCCGCCGGGAACCACGCCTTCCTCAACGGCGGCACGGGTGGCGTGCAGCGCGTCTTCGACGCGGGCCTTCTTCTCCTTCATCTCGACTTCGGTCGCGGCGCCGACCTTGATCACCGCCACGCCGCCGGCCAGCTTGGCCTTGCGCTCCTGCAGCTTCTCGCGGTCGTAGTCGCTGGTGACTTCCTCGATCTGCTTGTTGATCTGGGCGATGCGGCCCTTGATCGCGTTGGCGTCGCCGGCGCCGTCGATGATGGTGGTGTTTTCCTTGCCGATCTCGATGCGCTTGGCGCGGCCGAGGTCGGTCAGCTGGGCTTTCTCCAGGCTCAGGCCGACTTCTTCGGCGATCACGGTGCCGCCGGTCAGGATGGCCATGTCTTCCAGCATCGCCTTGCGACGGTCGCCGAAGCCCGGGGCCTTGACGGCGCAGGTCTTGAGGATGCCGCGGATGTTGTTGACCACCAGGGTGGCGAGCGCTTCGCCGTCGACGTCCTCGGCGACGATCAAGAGCGGCTTGCCGGCCTTGGCGACCTGCTCCAGCACGGGCAGCAGGTCGCGGATGTTGGAGATCTTCTTGTCGAACAGCAGGATGAAGGGATCTTCCATGATCGCCATCTGCTTGTCGGCATTGTTGATGAAGTAGGGCGACAGGTAGCCGCGGTCGAACTGCATGCCTTCGACGACGTCGAGCTCGTTTTCCAGGCCCGAGCTGTCTTCGACCGTGATCACGCCTTCCTTGCCGACCTTGTCCATCGCGGCGGCGATGATGTCGCCGATCGAGGCATCGGAGTTGGCCGAGATGGAGCCGACCTGGGCGATTTCCTTGCTGCTGGCGCAGGGCACGGAGATCTTCTTCAGTTCGGCGGTGATCGCGATCACGGCCTTGTCGATGCCGCGCTTGAGGTCCATCGGATTCATGCCGGCGGCGACGAACTTCATGCCTTCGTTGACGATGGACTGGGCCAGCACGGTGGCGGTGGTGGTGCCGTCACCGGCGACGTCGGAGGTCTTGGACGCGACTTCCTTGACCATCTGCGCGCCCATGTTCTCCAGCTTGTCCTTCAGCTCGATTTCCTTGGCGACCGACACGCCGTCCTTGGTCACGGTGGGGGCGCCGAAGGAACGGTCGAGCACCACGTTGCGGCCTTTCGGGCCGAGGGTCACCTTGACGGCGTCAGCCAGAATGTTGACACCTGCCACCATGCGGTGACGCGCGGAATCGCCAAAACGTACGTCTTTTGCAGCCATTGCTTAACTCCTGATTTGAATTCGGTTGGATTGCGTGTGGCGGATGCTTACTGCTCGACCACGCCCATGATGTCTTCTTCGCGCATCACCAGCAGCTCTTCGCCTTCGACCTTGACGGTCTGGCCGGCGTACTTGCCGAACAGCACGCGGTCGCCGACTTTCACGTCCAGCGGAATCAGCTTGCCCTGGTCGTCTTTCTTGCCGGCGCCCACGGCGATGATCTCGCCCTGGTCGGGCTTCTCGGCGGCGGTGTCGGGGATCACGATCCCGGAAGCGGTCTTGCGCTCTTCTTCCATGCGCTTGACAATCACTCGGTCGTGCAGAGGACGGATTTTCATTGCAAAGTCTCCATTGCGTAACGTTGATAACCGGCAGCCGTGGCTGCCCGAAAATAAGGAAGCGGCGAAGATGGTGTTAGCACTCGCCGCCATAGAGTGCTAATAGTAGGGGCGCATTGTGACAATTTCAACCCCATGGATGATTGTCGGTCGCTATTATGACGGGATGATTTGGCCACTAAAGTTGATAGCCGAGCCCTGGCCTGTACGTGGCCGGCGACGCTGGTGGAGGCTAAATTATATATAAATCAAATGGTTGTGGTCTTTCGACGGTTGTCTGCGGCACGTGAAGGCCAAAGTCACCCGGGGAGGCATCCATTTCGTGATCCATTGGCCACCCCCAGCAACCGCCTGGCGATTCCCTGGGTCAAGGACAGCCCGCACGCCACTATGGGCGCTAGCCGCGATGTTTCAGCAGGTTGTTCATCCGCATCTGATCCGGGAAGCCGGATACCCAAACGAAACATCCTGGTTTATAGTGCCGCCATGTTTCGCGAGAAAATACGCCGGGCCATCGCTTTTCTCTGCGCCGTGATCCTGATGTCGGGTCAGTTCGCGGTCGCGGCGTACGCTTGCCCGCAGATGCTTCCTTCCGCGGCGCCGAACGCAGCCGAGGTAGCGAACATGCCGCCGGACTGCGCGCGCGAAATGGCGAACAAGCCTTCCCCTTTGTGCAACGCGCACTGCGACCCGTCCGCACAGTCGGATCGGGTTCCGGCAGCGCACCTCCTGCCGTTTGCATGGATGAGGCTCTGGGCCGTGTCGCATCTCGATCCCGTGGACGGGCCTTCCTCGCGAGCCCTTCATAACGGCCCGATGTGGCTGACGGACGCCTCGCCTCCGCTTCGTATCCAGTACCAGGTTTTCCGCATTTAGGCCGCTTCGGTCGTGACGGGCGGTGCCGCGTTGACGCGGCGCCTTGTCTTGTACAGCCGAAGCGAGGTCTTCATGTTTTCCCTCATCCCGTTTCAACCCGGGAAGCGTATGGTCGCCGCCATGCTGCTTGCCGGTTTCAGCACGCTTGGCCACGCCCTGACGTTCGACGAAGCGCTGCGCCTTGCCGCGGCGAACGCGCCGCAGATCAAGGCCCGCGAAGCAGCCGTCGCTGCAGCGCAATCAGATTCATTGCCCGCTGGCGAGTTGCCCGACCCGAAACTTGTGCTGGGTGTGGATAACCTGCCGGTCAGCGGGCCCGACCGTTACAGCCTGTCCAGCGAATCGATGACCATGCAACGCATCGGCGTCATGCAGGAATTTCCCAATGGCGCCAAGCGGAAGGCGCGTGTCGCGGTCGCACAAAGCCAGGTCGCGGTCGCCGAAGCGCAGACCCGCATTACGCGCCTGACTGTCCTGCGCGAAGCGGCCATCGCCTGGATCGCGCGTGCCAGCGTCGAACAAGCGCTTGCCCGCATGGACGCCCTGCGGGCGGAAAACCGGCTGCTCGATTCGGCGGTCAAGGCCATGCTTGCCGGCGGCAAGGGCGCGCCGACAGACGCAGTCATGCCGCGCCAGGAGGCGGCCCTGATCGAGGGCCGTGCGGACGCGCTGCGCGCGCGGCGCGAACAGGCCATGGCTGCCCTCAGGCGGTGGATCGGTGCCGCGGCCGAACAGCCCTTGCAAGGCGCTTCACCGGACTGGCCGATCTCGCGCGACGTGCTGGCGCACAGCCTGCACCGGCACCCGGAACTGACCGGGTTCGACGCGCAGGAACGCCGGCTCGACGCCGAGATCGGCGAAGCGCAGGCCGAGAAAAAACCGGACTGGGCGCTGGAGCTGGCGTACCAGAAGCGCGCCCCGCGGTTCGGCGACATGGTTTCGTTCCAGGCGAGCTTCGACCTGCCGGTATTCCCCGGGTCGCGCCAGGATCCGAAAATCGCCGCCAAACGCGCCGAGCGCGCGGGCCTGGATGCCGAGCGCGAGGCCACGCTGCGGGAACATGCCGCCATGCTGGAATCGGACCTGGCCGAGTACCGGCGGCTTGCGAATGCCGTCAAGCGTCAGCGTGAAGTGTTGCTGCCGCTCGCCGACGAGAAGGCCGCGCTGGCCATGGCGGCCTGGCGCGGCGGCAAGGGCAGCCTCGCCGAGGTGGTTGCCGCGCGCCGCGAACGCATCGATGCGGAACTCGAGGCCATCGAACTGGACGGGCAGCGCCGGCAAGTCGCGGCCCGCCTGCATTACGCCTACGGCGATCACCCGGGAGCACAACCATGAGAACGGACATGAGCCAAGCCAGGAAAATCGTACTGATCGCCGCAGCCGGTTCCACCCTGCTCGCGCTCGGCGCCGCCGGCGGCTGGTGGTGGGCCAGGCAGCCGGCGCCTACGGCAACAAAAACAGAACCCGTCAGTTCCCAGCCCAGGCAAGGCGAGGGCAAGGTGCTGTACTGGTATGACCCGATGGTGCCCCAGCAGCACTTCGACAAGCCGGGCAAGTCGCCTTTCATGGACATGGCGCTGGTGCCCAAGTATGCCGATGCGAGCGGCGAGGCGGCGGGCGTGAAGATCGACCCGGCCATCGCCCAGAACCTCGGCGTGCGGCTGGCGAAGGTGGAACGCATTCCGCTTGCCTTGCAGGCCCGGGCGACCGGAATCATCGGCTACAACGAACGCGATGTGGCGGTGGTGCAAAATCGCAGCGCCGGTTTTGTCGAACGCGTCTGGCCCTTGGCGCCGGGCGACGTGGTGCGCGCCGGCCAGCCCCTGGTGGCCTTCCTGGTCCCCGAATGGGCGGCGGCGCAATACGAGCTGCTGGCGATCCGGCGATCCGGCGATGCGGGCCTGCTGGCCGCTGCCCGCGACCGGCTGCGCCTGCTCGGCATGCCGGAGCGCATGATCGGCGCGGTCGAGAAATCCGGTGTCGTTCAGTCGCGCTATACGGTCACCGCGCCGATGGGTGGCGTGATCCAGTCGCTCGACGTGCGCGCGGGCATGACGCTCGCGGCCGGTCAGACGCTGGCGCGCATCAATGGGCTGTCGACCGTCTGGCTGGAAGCAGCGGTGCCGCAGGCGCTGGCGGACCGGGTGGGCACGGGCGACCGCGTGACCGCGACCGTGGCGGGAGAAGCAAGCCCCATCGAGGGGCGCGTCGCCAGCATCGTGCCCGTCCTTCAGGACGCCACCCGCACCCTGCGGGTACGGATCGAGTTGCCGAACCGGAATGGACTGTTGCGCCCGGGCATGTCCGCGCAGGTGTCCCTGCAAGGCAAGTCCCAGGGCACGGCGCTAGCCATCCCCACCGAGGCGGTCATCCGCACCGGCAGGCGCGCGCTGGTCATGCTTGCGGATGCACAAGGCCGGTACACGCCGGTCGAGGTATCGCTGGGCGAGGAGGTCGGCGACCAGACGGTCATCGCGGCCGGGCTGGACGAGGGCCAGCAGGTGGTCGCGAGCGGGCAGTTCCTGATCGACTCCGAAGCCAGTCTCGGCGGGATCGCGGTACGGCCCCTTGAGCCGGCACCATCCATCCACGCATCGCCGCCGCTGCACGAGGCCGACGCCACCATCAAGGGCATCGCCCCGGGCGAAGTCACCCTCGCGCACGGCCCCTTCAAGACGCTGTCTATGCCGGGCATGACCATGACGTTCCCCCTGGGGACGCCCGCATTGACCACGGGATTCAAGGTGGGCGACAGGGTGCGCGTCGGCGTGCGCCAGACCGACGAGGGACTGGTCGTCGAACGCATCGAACGGGCGGGAGGCGGGCAATGATCGCCGGGCTGATTCGCTGGTCGGTCGCCAACCGCATCCTGGTGCTGCTGGCCACGCTGTTCCTCACCGCCGGGGGCATCTGGTCGGTCAGGACGACGCCCGTCGATGCGCTGCCCGATCTGTCGGACGTGCAGGTCATCATCCGCACCAGTTATCCCGGCCAGGCGCCGCAGATCGTGGAGAACCAGGTCACCTACCCGCTGGCCACCACCATGCTCTCGGTGCCGGGAGCCAGGACGGTGCGCGGCTTCTCCTTTTTCGGCGACAGCTTCGTCTATGTGCTGTTCGAGGACGGCACGGATCTCTATTGGGCGCGTTCGCGCGTGCTGGAATACCTCAACCAGATCCAGGCGCGGCTGCCCGCCACGGCCCGCTCGAGTCTCGGCCCGGACGCCACCGGCGTGGGCTGGATCTACGAGTATGCGCTCGTCGACAGGAGCGGACGCCATGATCTGGCGCAGCTGCGCGCCCTGCAGGACTGGTTCCTGAAATTCGAGCTGAAGACCCTGCCGAACGTGGCCGAAGTGGCCACGGTGGGCGGCATGGTCAAGCAGTATCAGGTCGTGCTCGACCCCGTGAAGATGGCGGGATTCGGCATCACCCAGGCCGACGTGAAGGACGCCATCGGCAAGGCGAACCAGGAGAGCGGCGGATCGGTGCTGACGCTCGGCGAGGCCGAACTGATGGTACGCGCCAGCGGCTACCTCAAATCGCTCGCCGACTTCCGGGCCATTCCGCTCAGGCTGGCGAACGGCGTGCCGGTACTGCTCGGCGACGTGGCGACCATCCAGCTCGGGCCGGAAATGCGGCGCGGCATCGCGGAGCTGGATGGCCAGGGCGAAACGGTCGGCGGCGTGGTCATTCTGCGCAGCGGCAAGAACGCGCGCGCAACCCTCGCGGCGGTGCACGCCAAGCTGGAGCAGCTCAAGGCCAGCCTGCCCAGGGGCGTGGAAATCGTCACGACCTACGACCGCAGCAAGCTGATCGACCGCGCGGTGGAAAACCTCAGCCATAAACTCATCGAGGAATTCATCGTCGTCGCGCTGGTGTGCGCCCTGTTCCTGTGGCATGTGCGCTCGTCGCTGGTGGCCATCGTCTCCCTGCCGCTGGGCGTGTTGACGGCCTTCATCGCGATGCGCTACCAGGGCGTGAACGCGAACATCATGTCGCTGGGCGGCATCGCGATCGCCATCGGCGCGATGGTGGATGCGGCCATCGTCATGATCGAGAATGCCCACAAGCACGTCGAAACGTGGAAGCGCCAGAATCCGGGCCAGGCACTCCGCGGCGAGGCGCACTGGCGGGTCATGACCGAGTCCGCCGTCGAGGTCGGGCCCGCGCTCTTCTTCTCGCTCCTGATCATCACCATTTCCTTCGTGCCGGTGTTCATGCTGGAAGCGCAGGAGGGCCGGCTGTTCGGCCCGCTCGCGTTGACCAAGACCTATTCCATGGCCGCGGCGGCCGGCCTGTCGGTGACGCTGATTCCCGTGCTGATGGGCTACTGGATACGCGGCAAGGTCCCGGATGAAGCGAAGAATCCGCTCAACCGCTGGCTCATCGGCGCCTACCGGCCGTTGCTCGATGCGGTGCTGGCGCGGCCGAAGACGGCGCTCGTTATGGCCGCGCTGCTGTTCCTCACCGCGGCGTGGCCGGTCAGTCGGCTCGGCGGCGAGTTCCTGCCGCCACTGGACGAAGGCGATCTGCTCTATATGCCGTCGGCGCTGCCGGGGCTGTCGGCGCAGAAAGCCAGCGAGTTGCTGCAGCAGACGGACCGCCTGATCAAGACCGTGCCCGAAGTGGCGCGCGTCTTCGGCAAGGCCGGCCGCGCCGAGACCGCCACCGACCCGGCGCCGCTGGAGATGTTCGAGACCACCATCCAGTTCAAGCCGCGCGACCAGTGGCGGCCGGGCATGACGCCGGAAAAGCTGGTGGAAGAACTCGACCGCGCGGTCAAGGTGCCGGGGCTCGCCAACATCTGGGTCCCGCCCATCCGCAACCGCATCGACATGCTGGCCACCGGCATCAAGAGCCCCATCGGCGTCAAGATTTCGGGGAGCAACCTGGCGGACATCGACCGCATCGCGCGGCAAGTGGAGAAAGTCGCCAGGACGGTGCCCGGCGTGTCGTCCGCGCTGGCCGAGCGGCTCACCGGCGGCCGCTATGTCGATGTCGATATCGATCGCGCCGCGGCCGCCCGCTACGGGCTCAATATCGCCGACGTGCAGGCGGTCGTGTCCGGGCTCGTCGGCGGCGAGAACATCGGCGAGACGGTCGAGGGGCTGGCGCGCTATCCCATCAACCTGCGTTACCCGCGCGAATGGCGCGACACCGTCGAGCGGCTGGCGCAATTGCCCATCGTCACGCCCATGGGCAGCCAGATCACCCTGGGCATGGTGGCGCGGGTCGAGGTGACGGACGGCCCGCCCATGCTCAAGAGCGAAAACGCCCGCCCCTCTGGCTGGGTGTATGTGGACGTGCGCGGCCGCGACCTGGCTTCGGTGGTGGCGGACCTGCGCACCGCCGTGGCGCGCGGGGTCAAGCTCGAACCCGGCATGAGCCTGGCCTACTCGGGGCAGTTCGAATTCATGGAACGGGCCAATGCGCGTCTGGAACTGGTCGTGCCGGCCACGCTGCTCATCATCTTCGTGCTGCTGTATCTCACCTTCAGGCGCTTCGACGAAGCCCTGCTCATCATGGCGACGCTGCCCTTCGCGCTTACCGGCGGGGTGTGGTTCCTGTACCTGCTCGGCTACAATCTGTCGGTTGCCACCGGCGTCGGGTTCATTGCGCTGGCCGGCGTGTCGGCCGAGTTCGGCGTGATCATGCTGCTGTACCTGAAGCAGGCCTGGCACAGGCGAATCGTCGACGGCAACGAAACCGGGACGGCCCTGCTCGAAGCCATCCGCGAGGGCGCGGTGCTGCGCGTGCGGCCCAAGGCCATGACCGTGGCGGTCATCATTGCCGGTCTCCTGCCCATTCTGTGGGGCGGCGGCACCGGCAGCGAAATCATGAGCCGCATCGCCGCGCCCATGGTGGGCGGCATGGTCACCGCGCCGCTCCTGTCCCTGTTCGTGATCCCGGCCGCGTACCGGCTGATGCGCCGCCGGCAACTGCCTTCAGCCGTCAACTCATGAATTCCTGGAGAATGAAGATGAAAGCACTGCTTGTTTCCATGATGGTCTCGCTGATAGCCGGCACACCGGCGTTTGCCGCAGACATGGGCGACATGAATATGAATGCGCCGTCCGGCAAGAGCGATGGCAAGCAACAGACCGTGCAGGGGGTGGGCGTCGTGAAATCCGTTGACCCGGACAAAGGCAGCATCACGCTCGCACATCAGGCCATCCCCGCGCTGAAATGGCCCGCGATGACGATGCCGTTCAAGATCGACAAACAGCTCGCTTCAGGCGTCAGAAGGGGCCAGCGCGTGACGTTTGAACTCGCGCCCAATGCGATGGGCGGCACAATTACGAAGCTGGCGGTATTCAGGTAAGCCTATAGCCCCTCACCCGCGTGGCGTGTCCTGCGGCAATCCGCGTCTGGCGCGCAAGGCCTGTTTCGCGTGTCGGACGCTCGATACGGTGCAGGCCACGCTGATTCTTTCGCGAAGCAGGCCGCGGCTTTTTTCAGGTTGTCGCGCGCCATCCCGAGTTTCGCGTTTGCTTTCTTGAACCGGGCTGTTTCAGCCCGGCGGCAGGCCAGACCTCCCTCCCGACATGCCGTTGCTTGGGTTGGTCGGCATTCCCTTGATGACGCCGTTCACGCTGATCTGCAAGGATCATTTGTGCGGGTGTTGAGTAGCAAGGCGGGCGGGAAGGACTAGGACGAGACCGCAGCAGGCTCGGCGGCGTCCCGTTGAGTGCGGCGCTCGAATCGGCCATAGCGCAATGCGAGGGTCGGCAGGATCAGCAGATTGAGCAGCGTGGAAGTGATCAGTCCGCCCAGGATGACGGCCGCCATCGGGCCTTCGATCTCGTTGCCGGGCGCGCCGCTGGTCAGCGCCAGCGGCAGCAGTCCCAGCGCGGTGACCAGCGCCGTCATCAGGATCGGCGACAGGCGCTCCGCGGCGCCGCGTATCGCGGCATCCTTGCTCCACGCCACGCCTTCCACCTCGACGATATGGCGGTAGTGGGAGATCAGCATGATGGCGTTGCGCAGGGTGATGCCGAACAGCGTGACGAACCCCACCAGCGAGCCGATCGACAGCACGCCGCCGGTAGCGAGCACCATGACCACGCCGCCGGCCAGCGCGAACGGCAGGTTCGCGAACACCAGGATGCTCGAGCGCACGCCGCCCAGCGCCATATACAGCAGCAGCGCGACCCCCGCCGCGGCCAATGCCGAATGCAGCAGCAGGTCCCGTTGCGCGCGCGCCTGCTCCGGCGCATCGCCGGCATAGACCAGGTAAGTGCCGCGCGGCAGCGTGACCTGGGCCGCGATCCGTTTTTTTACCGCCGCGGCGAAGCTCGGCAGCGCACGTCCCCTGACGTCTGCGGTCACTGTCTGCAGGCGCTGCGCGTCGTCGTGCAGGATCAGATAGCGCCCGTCGGTCTGCGTGATGTCCGTCACGTCCCGGAGTCGCACCATGCGGCCGTCCGGCGTCTTCAAGGGCAAGTCGCCTACCTGCGCCGGGCTTTGGCGCAGGCGCGGCGTCAGCACCACCGCCACGTCGACTACGCGGTTACCCTCGTGCACCTCGCCGACTTGCGTACCGGCGTAGGCGGTTTGAATCGCACTCAGGGCGTCGACCGGGGCGATGCCGAGCCGCGCCAGGGCGCTGTCGCGCAAATGAATAATCAACTGCGGGCTGCCGGTCGGCGCCTGTACCTGCACCGTGCCGGCGCCCGGCACGCTGCGTATCGCGGCGGCGATTTCCCCGGCCTTGCGGTCGAGCACGTCGAGGTCGTTGCCGTAGATATCCACGACCAGCGGCGCGGTATAACCCGAGATCGTTTCGTGGATGCGCTCGGTCAGGAAGGTGTTGACCGAAAAGCTCGCCCCGACGAAGGGCGCAACGGCACTGCGGATGGCATTCAGCACGCGCTGCTGCCCGGCGCCCGAGAGCGGGGTCAGGTCCACCTCGAACTCGCTCGAAAAGGCGCCCGCCGGATCCGACACCTGGGTGGCGCGCCCCGCGCGCTGGGCCACCGAACGGATTCCCGGAATGCGGCTGAGCGACGCGCTCACGCGTTGCCCCAGCGCGAGCGACTGGGCCAGCGACGTGCCCGGCGCCATTTTCATGTGGACGATGAAATGGCCCTCGCGCAGCGTGGGCAGGAAGCTGCCCTGCAGGAAGGGCAGCACCGCCAACGCCGCGCCGCACAGCAATGCCACGACCAGAATCGCCGCGCCCGCGCGCCGGTCGATGCCGGCGAGCAGACGGGTGTAGCGCGCCTTGAGCCATTTGCCCAGCGGCGGCTCTTTTGCCCCGGCCGCGCGACTTGCCAGCAAGGCATAGGCCAGGGCCGGGGTCAGCGTCAGCGCGACCACCAGCGAGGCCATGATGGCCGCGATATAGGCGAGGGCCAGCGGGCCGAACAGGCTGCCCGCGACGCCGGACAGCGTCAGTACCGGCACGAACACCAGCGCCACGATGAAGGTGGCGTAGATCACCGCGCCGCGCACTTCGAGCGAGGCGTTCAATACCACTTGCGCCGCGTTCAGCGGCGCGGCCAGCAGCCGGTTCTCGCGCAGGCGCCGGAAAATGTTTTCCACGTCGACAATGGCGTCGTCCACCACCTCGCCGATGGCGATGGCGAGTCCGCCCAGCGTCATGGTATTGAGGCCGATGCCGAAGTGATTCAGCACGATCACCGCAGTCAGCAGCGAAAGCGGAATCGCGGTGGCCGAAATGACCGCTGCGCGCGCGTTGAACAGGAACAGGAACAGCACGATCAGCACCAGCGCGGCGCCGATCAGCAGCGCGGTGCGCAGGTGGCTGATCGCGGTCTCGATGAAGTTGGCCGGACGGAACAGGTCGGGATTCAGCGTCACGCCTTCGGCAGCGAGGGCGGGCTGGAGCTGCGCGAGGCGCTGTTCCAGGGCCCGGGTCACGGCCAGGGTATTCGCGCCGTACTGTTCCTCGACCACCAGCATCACGCCCGGCTGCCCCTCGATCGAAGCCGCGCCGACCGCGGGGGCGGGCGCCACCGTGACATTCGCCACGTCCGCCAGGCGCAGCGTGGCGCCGCCCTGATTGCGCAGCACCACCGCCCCCAGCGCCGCGGCGGAGACGGGCTGCCCGGTGGTTTCCAGCACGATGCGCTGGTTGCTGTTTTCGATGATGCCGGCGCCGCGCACCGCGGTTGCCCGTTTTGCCGCATCGACCACGTCCTGGATAGACAGGCCGTAGCGCACCAGCTTGCCGGGATCAATCTGGATCTGCCACTGCTTCACCTCGCCGCCGAACACGGAGAGTCCTGCCACCCCTGGAACGGACAGCAGCTGCGGCTTGACGCGCCAGTCGGCAAGGGTGCGCAGTTCCATCAGCGAACGCGAGTTCGAGGTCAGGCCGAGGCTCAGCACCACGCTGGTGGAGGAAGCCAGCGGCAGCAAGGCCGGCGCCTTCACGCCCCGGGGAAGCGTGCCGGCCGTGCCGCCCATTTGCTCCGCCACGACCTGCCGGGCGCGGTAGATGTCGGTGTTCGCCGTGAAGGTCAGGGTGATCATGGACAGTCCCTGAAACGACCTGGAGCGCAGGGTCTTGATCCCGGTCAGGCCGGCCAGGCGGTTCTCCAGCGGCTGGGTGACCAGCACCTCCACCTGCTCGGGCGACAGGCCCGGCGCTTCGGTCTGCACCTGCACCTGGGGCGGCGCGAATTCCGGGAACACGTCCAGCCGGGCATGGCCGAGGGCGAACAGGCCGTACCCCGCCAGCAGCATGGCCAGGGCGATGACGACGCCGCGAAAGCGGATGGCAAAGCCAACGATGGGCGTCAGCATGCGAGCGAATCCATCAGATGTGTTCGTGCGTCAATCATCATCGCCGCCGCTCGGGGCGCCCGCTTGCGGTTTCGGCTGGAATTCCTGCGAGAACAGCAGGGCGGCGCCCCTGACCGCCACGCGCTCGCCGCCGCGCCACCCGTGCGCAACAAACCCGCCGCCGGGGGCGGGCGTGTCGACGGCGATTTCGCGCCGCACGAAATGCGCATCGTCGCTCTGCACATAGACCCACGGCCGGTTGGCGTACCAGACCACGGCCGAGTCCGGGATCACAACGCCGCCGACGGATTGACCGGCGGGCAGCCAGGCCTCGATGCGCATGCCGGTGCGCAACCTGCCGCGCGGCGACAGGTAAAAATAGGTCGGACCCTGGATGACCGGGTCGGCCAGCGGCGAAGGCGATATCCGGTGCGCAGCGGTCTCGCCGGCGGGCCCGGGCAGGCCGATGCGAATCGTGGGCGGCGGCGAATCCGCCGTCCCGCCCGGCAACGCGACCGACAGCAAAGCCTGTCGTCCGGCATTCAGCGCATCCAGTTGAGGTGCGCGTGCCGCGCGTGCCCAGCCCGTCAGCACATCGCCCCAGCGGCTGCGCGCCGCATCCCCGGCAGCCTGCAATGTCGCCTGCGCCGATCGCAGATGCGCGCGGTCCGCTTCCCAGGTGGCCTGGGCCGCCTCCGTCGCCTTGTCCGACACGGTGTGATCCTGGCTGTTGAGCAGCGCCAGGCGCCGGTATTCGCGCTCGGAGGCCCCCGCCTGCGCGCGCGCCGCGTCGGCCTGCGCCTGCGCCGAGCGCAATTGCCCGCGCAGCTGCAGCAGCGGTCCGGGGTCGAGCACGCTGGCGTAGGCACTGGTTTGCGGCTGGAAACGGGCCATGGGCAGTGCCTGCACTTCGATGCCGCTCGCCGCCGCCTGCCGGGGACTGACCGCTACCGTACCCGCGCGGGCCGTGGCGGCTTGCGCGCTGGCCGGCGGGCCGGCGGGGCGGGAAAGCTTGCTGCGTATCCAGAACCCCACACCGATAAGGATCACAACAGCGATCAGGCCAACGAGGATGTTGCGTTTGTGTTTCATGGCCGGGATCCTCGATTGGCTGGTGGGTCGCGCAGCAGGGCGCCCATTTCGACAGCGCCATCCAGCGGCCGTTCGACCGCGTCCTCGAGTGCGCCCAAAGCCTGCTGCGCCTGTATCGAGGTCGACAGGCGGGTGCTTTCTGCGGCCAGGGCCCGCAGCTGCGCCAGGTCAAGCGCGCCGCGATCGATATACCCCGCGGCGAATTGGCGCTGCGCGGACTGCGCGCGCGATTGTTGCGACGCGGCCAGGGACTGCGCCGCGCGCTGTGCCGCGAGTGCCGCACGGTAGCCCGCGAGCGCGTGCTCGGTCTGGGCGATATCCCGGGCCTGCAAGGCGATGAACTGGGCCGCCGCCAGATCGCGTCGTGCCCTCGCCTGCGCGATCTGGCCCTGGTTCTGGTTGAACAGCGGCAGCGTCAGGCTGATCCCCAGCGACCATTTGTTCGCCCCCTGATCCCATTTGTAGCCTGGGCCGATTTGCAGGTCCGGGACCTGCCGGGCAACCTCCAGCTGCAGCGCGGACTCGCTCGCCGCGTACCGGGCGAGCGCCGCCAGCAGATCGGCACGGTTGGTCAGCGCTGCGCGGCGCACTGCCGGTGCCGGGATGTTCGCCGCGGAAAGCGGCCGGTCGAGCGCATCGAAGGAAAGCGTCACGCTGTCGAGGGCCGCCACCGGCACGCCCACTGCGGCGGCCAGCGCCACCCGCGCGGCCGCGACGCGGCCACGCGCGCGATCCAGTTGCAGGCGGGCATCGTCCCGTGCTGCCTGGGCGGCAGCCACCTCGGCTTGCCCCGCCTCGCCGGCCGCGAGGCGGCGCTGCATGGCATGCAGCAGATTGTCGCGCAGATCCAGCGTTTGCCCGAGGAGGGCCTGTTCGCGCAGCGCGGAATCGCAGTCGAGGAGGCGGCTGCGCACCCGGCTTCTGGCCTGCCAGGCCACTTCGGCGACATGGAAGCGCGCGACATCACGCTGATCGTTTGCCAGTCTCTCCCGGTCGCCGCGCCGTCCGGCAGTTTCGATCGGGACATTCAGCACCCAGCCCAGAATCCAGGGCGACATCCCGGATACCGCATCGAAGTTGTACTCGGGGGTGAACCCAAGGCTGGGGTTGGGCCGCTGCCGCGAAACCCGGACACCCGCTTCGGCCACGCGCTGCTGTGCCTGCGCCACCCCCAGATCGGGATGGAAATACAGCGCCGCCAGCGTCAGCCTGTCCAAATCCCAGGTGCCGGACAGTGCGGCGGGCGCCCCGTGGGGCAGATGCGCCTGTACATACTTCGTGAGGCCGGGATCGGAGAGCGAACGGGCCTCGAAGGCGACAGCAGCGGCTTGCGGCGACAGCGGCCGCGGCGCGTAGTCCGCGCAGCCTGCGAGGCCGGTTGCCAGCAGGAACAAGGCGGCTGCGCTGCGGCTGGAACGGGGCCCTGGCATCATCCAGCATGCGGCAAAGTTTCGGATCTTGATGACCTTGCTCCATGAGAGTCCAGGCGGATTCAAGCCTGAAGTGTGGCATTGCGATGACGAACGCGCAGCTGCGCCATACCATGAGGATATCCGGCAAGCCACACGGACTGTAACAAGTATAGCCATGTCGCGGGTGACAGATTCAAACCGACCAGGAACGGTCTGCCAGATAAACATGACAAGGGGGCCCGCATGATGTCTGCCGAAATCCAACCGTCAATCTCCCGTTCAGGCGAGTGGCAGGCTGAGCCGTACGGTCAGCCCGCCGCCAGGCGTATCAGCGAGTTCAAGTCGCCCGCTGTGCGCGACCGTGATCGCCTTGACGAGTGCGAGGCCGAGGCCGCTGCCAGACTGGCTCCTCGCGGCGTCACCCCGCACGAAGCGTTCAGTCATGCGAACGTGATCGCTTGCCGGAATGCCGTCGCCATGGTCGATCACCTCCAGGCTGGCGCAGGCATTTTCCTGTGTGAGCCGTACCGTGATCGCCACCGCGGGCGGCGTGTATTTGAAAGCATTGTCGAGCAGATTGGCGAGCGCCTGGCTCAGCAGCGCAGGCTGGCCGTGCACCCTCTGATTGCCTGCCAGATCGACGTTGAACGGGCGCCCCTCGTCCTCCGCTTCATCCGCGTACAGTTCCGTCACGCCTCGGACGACTGAAGCCAGATCGAAGACTTCGGGCGCGGCGATGTCGCTGCCGGCCTCCAGCCGCGCGATCGACAGCAGCGCATCGAAGGTGCGCATGATCTCGGCGGCGTCGGCTGCGGTTTGAGCCAGCGCTTCGCGGTAGGCATCCGCCTGCCTCGGCTGGGCCAGCACCACGTCGAGGCGGGTGTTCAGGCGCGTGAGCGGCTTGCGCAAGTCGTGCGCCACATTGTCGGAGACTTCACGCATGCCCGCCACGGCCGTCTCGATGCGCGCCAGCATGGCATTGAGATGTCCGGCCAGCAGGTCGAACTCGTCGTCGCGCTTGCTCGTCCCGATGCGCTGGGTGAGGTCGCCTGCCGCGATTTTCCCCGCGGTGCGGCTGATTGCCTCGAAACGCGCGAGCCACTGGCGGCCGAGCGACACGCCGAGCGCCAGCGCCAGCAACGCTGACAGGCCGAGCAACGCGGCGGCGACGGTGAGGGCGGTTTCGCGCAGGTCTTCCAGTGCACCGGGCGCCTGCGCGACGAGCAGGCGGCCGCCATCGGGCAGCCGCGTGGCGACGGCTGGCAGCCGCACGGCATCATCGCTTTCCTCGCCGGGCTCGCGCACCCGCAGGTCGAGTGTGCGGGTGCGGCCGTCCGCGGGCAGGCCGGCCGGCCACCGTTGCACGTTACCCGCGAGCAGGTGGCCGTCGGCGGCTTCGAGCCGATAGTAGCGGATCAGGTTTTTGCTGCCCCTGGCGGCGAGTACGCGTACGCTGTCCTGACGCTGTTCTGCGGGCAGGCTGGCGAGCGCGGCGAGTTCGCCGGAGAGCGCGGATTCGATCTGCCGGTCGACGTAGCGATTGAGCAGCACGAACAGCACGGCCAGCGCGACCGCAAGCACGCCGACCTGCGCCAGCGCGGCGCGTATCGCCAACCGCATCGCCGAGGTGCGCGACAGCTGACGCAGATGGGCGAACATCAGATATCGTCGCCCAGGCGGTAGCCGATGCCGCGAAGCGTGTGCAGCAAAGGCTTGTCGAAATCGCGGTCGATCTTGGCTCGCAGGCGGCTGATCTGGCTGTCGACCACGTTGGTTTGCGGATCGAAATGCAGATCCCACACCTGTTCCAGCAGCATCGTCCGGGTGACGATGCGCCCGGCGCGGCGCATCAGATACTCCAGAAGGCGCAGCTCGCGCGGCTGCAGGCGAATCAACTGGCCGGCGCGAGTCACGCGGCGGCGTTCCAGATCAAGTTCAAGGTCGTCGATTTTCAGGCTTCCGGATGTGACGGCCCCGGCGGGTTGTGCGCGGCGCGCCAGGGCATCGACGCGCGCCAGAAGCTCGGAAAACGCATAGGGCTTGACCAGATAGTCATCCCCCCCCGCACGCAAGCCCTCGACCCGCTGATCTACCTGGCCGAGCGCAGAGAGCACCAGCACCGGGGTCGTGCGGCCGTCGGCACGCAGCATGCGCACGATGGACAGTCCGTCACGGCCTGGCAACATGCGATCCACCAGCAGGACGTCGTAGTCGTTTTGCAGTGTGAACTGCAAGCCTGTTTCGCCGTCGTGCGCGATATCCGCCACATGCCCGGATTCGGTCAAGCCCTGGCGCAGGTAATCGGCGGCGGCCACATCGTCTTCGATAATCAGTAATCGCATGGCGGCAGTGTATCCGCTGGGTAAGACGGCGTTGCATTACCGTTTGGCGAGGATAGCCCTCATGTCCGATCGGCGCGTGCAAGCCCGTCTCCGGATGATCGACCCAACCTCGCCAAATGGCAATGTTCGCGACAGTGTCCGGTGAGCTACGCTGCGTACTCTGACATCACGGCACTTCCGCCGCATTGATGAAAGTAAAGACCATGAAACGCAACGCCAGAATCCTTACCGCCTTCACCTTGGCAGCCGTGCTCGGGACGGGCGCCGCCTTGGCCGCGGGCAAGGCCGCTTCCTACAATCTGCCGGAAGAGGTCAAATCCGCGAGCATCCAGGTGCCCGAAGACACCGAAACCCAGGCCGATATGGCCAAACTCGCCCGCATCAGCCAGCAGGACGCCGAAGCCGCCGCGCTCGCTGTGCAACCGGGCAGGGTCGTCAAGGCCAGGCTCGACGACGAAGACGGTTATCTGGTGTGGCAGATCGACGTGAAGCACGGCCAAGGCACAACCGGGTTCGCCGTCGATGCCGGCAACGCCAGGGTGCTCGCGGCGGATGCCGACGAAGGCGACGGCCATGCGCACAAGCATGAAGACCGCGGCGAACGCCGCTAATTCTTCTGGCCGGCCGCAAGGCCGGCTTTCTGATGGTCGAGACAGTCGAGCATCGGAAAGCCGCTGACGGCGCGTTCCCGCTCGGGCCCGGTTCACGCGACCTCGTCCAATCGGACCGAACGGCAATTACCCCCCACTATTTCGCCTTTATCACCCAGACACCCGGAACCCGAGGGAATCATCATGCAGTCAACCGTAAACAGCCCCGCTCAGGCCATGCTCAGCAAGGTTCCTGAAGTCACCCTGATGTTCTGGGTCGTCAAGATTGCCGCCACCACGCTGGGCGAAACGGGCGGTGATGCGGTGTCCATGTCGATGCAGCTTGGCTACCTCGCGGCGACCGGCATTTTCGCCGTCCTGTTCCTGCTTGCCGTCGCCGCCCAGATCGGCGCGAAGCGCTACCACCCCGTGCTGTACTGGACCACCATCATCGCCACCACCACCGTGGGCACGACGCTGGCCGATTTCGCCGACCGCTCGCTCGGCATCGGCTATGCCGGCGGCGCATCGCTGCTGTTCGCGCTGCTGCTGGCGTCGCTGGCCATCTGGCATCGCACACTGGGGACGGTTTCGGTGGTGAGCGTGAGTTCACCGAAATCGGAAATGTTCTACTGGATGACGATCATGTTTTCCCAGACCCTGGGGACGGCGCTCGGCGACTGGACGGCCGACACGGCCGGACTGGGCTATGGCGGCGGGGCCATCGTGTTCGGCGCCCTGCTGGCGCTGGTTGCGGCGGCCTACTACCGCACCCGGCTCTCGCATACCGTGCTGTTCTGGGCGGCGTTCATCCTCACCCGGCCACTCGGTGCCGTCGTCGGCGATTTCCTGGATAAGCCCTTCGATGCCGGCGGGCTGGCGTTGAGCCGCTATACGGCATCCGCCGTACTGTTGGCGCTCATCGCCGCCAGCATGCGGCTGTTCCCGCAAAAGGCAGCCGTAAAAACTCACTGACCCCCACCACCCGAGCAAGGAAAAGAAAAATGCCTGCAACACCGTTCCCCGCAGCGCGCACCATGCTCAACAAGGTGCCTGAGGTCACGCTCTATTTCTGGATCATCAAGATCCTCGCCACCACCGTCGGCGAAACGGCGGCGGATTTCCTGATCTTCAACCTGCATCTTGGCCTGACGAACACCATGGCCATCATGGGCGCATTCCTCGCCGCCATGCTCGTTGCGCAGTTCCGCACCCGGCGCTGCATCGAGTGGGTGTACTGGTCCGCTGTCGTGCTCATCAGCATCGTCGGCACGCTCGTTACCGATAATCTCGTCGACAACCTCGGCGTGTCCTTGCGAACGACGGTCTGGGCGTTCGGCGGCGCCCTCGCGGCGACCTTCGCTGCCTGGCACGCAAGCGAGAGGACGTTGTCGATCCACGCCGTGACGACGACCCGGCGCGAGGCGTTCTACTGGCTGGCCATCCTCTTCACCTTCGCGCTTGGCACCGCCGCCGGCGACCTCGCCGCCGAAACGCTCAAGCTGGGCTACGTGAATTCCGCGCTGATGTTCGGTTCCGCGATCGTCGCCGTGACGATCGCGCATTACGGCTTCCGCGCCAACGCCATCGGCGCGTTCTGGATGGCCTACATCCTTACCCGGCCGCTCGGCGCGTCGTTCGGCGACTGGCTGTCGCAGCCGCTTGCCAATGGCGGCATGGGCTGGGGCACCGTCGTCACCAGCGAGGCCTTCCTCGGCGCGATCCTGGCGCTAGTCGTATTTCTGAGCCTGCGGCGCAAAATGCAGGCTGCGTAAGCGGGGTATCCGCTTGATAAGCGGTCTGGGCATGCGTCCGGGCCGAGCGTGTTCAGGTGGATCTCTTTCAGGTATGGAAGGGGAGGGCCGCCTTGCGCAAGCCGTGAGCGGATGCCCGCATCTGTCCGGGCGCAAGACAGCCTTGGCCGGAGCCGTGCGGAAATGTCCCCACACAGATCACCCCGCTTCCCGAGTGTCTGGGCGACTGCGTAGCCGAAGACAACCCCGTTCGGGCGGTTGAAGTCTTCATCGGCGAACAGGACCCGGGCACGCCGGGATTTGCCGGGACCGCCCCGGCGGCCCCGCTCGTCCTGTCCTCCTGCGCTCGAGCACGCTTTGGAACGATCAGGTTCTGGATGGGCGCACGGGCCTTCCTGATGCGAACGCTGGGCACGTGCACACCGGAATGAGCGTGCATGACGGATTCGCCGATAAGGAGCCGTCGCACGACGTCCAACCAAACTTCCGCCCTGGGTGGCAGTCACTGCTGTGTGCTTTTCTCCAGGTGCCGCAGGTGTCCCTATCCGATCAGCTAGAATCGGGCGCTGAACACGGGATGGCCATCGCGCTTATTGCCGGAGAGCTTGGCGCCCATTGGAATTAATATCATTTCCGGGGATTCGGAGTGTGGCGATGGCCGGCGGAATCCCCCGACTAATAAATGGACGAGCGGCTTATCGACTCTCATGGCAACCGACAGTGATCTTTTAAGTCGTACCCGGGCCGCCGTCTGGCACCCCTGCACCCAGATGAAGGCGCTGGAAGCCACGCCGCCGCTGGCGATCGCGCGCGGCGAGGGGCCGTGGCTCATCGATACGGACGGGCGGCGCTATCTCGACGCGATTTCCAGCTGGTGGGTGAACCTGTTCGGCCACTGCAACCCGCGCATCAATGCCGCCATCACCGACCAACTCGGCAAGATCGAGCACGTCATGCTGGCAGGGGCCACCCACGCGCCGGTGGTCGAGCTGTCGGAACGGCTGGCGAGGCTGACCGGGCTCGGCCACGCCTTCTACGGCTCGGACGGCGCCTCGGCCACCGAAATTGCGCTGAAAATGAGCGCCCACTACTGGCGCAACGCAGGCCAACCCGAGAAGAACGGCTTCATCAGCCTCAGGAATGGCTACCACGGCGAGACCGTCGGCGCGCTGTCGGTGACCGATATCCCCCTGTTCAAATCCACCTACGGGCCCCTGCTGCGGAACACGGTGCAGGTTCCCACGCCGGACGCGCGGCTGGCCGAATCCGGGGAAACCGCCGAGGCCTACGCCCTGCGCTGTGCGGCCGCGCTGGAGGCGCATCTTGCCGAGCACGCCGGCGAAACAGCCGCCTTCATCGTCGAACCGCTGGTGCAGGGGGCCGCCGGGATGGCGATGTACCACCCGGCCTATCTCGAGCGGGCGCGCGAACTCTGCACCGAATACAAAGTGCACCTGATCGCCGACGAGATCGCCGTGGGGTTCGGCCGCACCGGCACGCTGTTCGCCTGCGAGCAGGCAGGCATCAGGCCCGACTTCATCTGCCTGTCCAAGGGCATCACCGGCGGTTACCTGCCGCTGTCGGCCGTGCTGACGACCGACGACATCTATGCCGCGTTCTACGGCGACGCCACGGCCCGCGGCTTCCTGCATTCGCATTCCTACACCGGCAATCCGCTCGCCTGCAGCGCGGCGCTGGCGGTGCTGGATATCTTCGAGACGGACCGGATCATCGATGCGAACCGCGAGAAGTCGGCCGAATTCACGAAGCTCCTGGGCGAAGTGGCTGCCCACCCACGGGCGCAGCATGTCCGTTCGCGTGGCATGATCTGGGCGTTCGACGTGGCGGACGCCGCACCCGGCTTCGCCGCGCGCTTCCATCAGGCGGCGCTGCGGGAAGGCGTGTTCATCCGGCCCATCGGCAACACGGTTTACGTCATGCCGCCCTACATCACGCAGGCGCCCGAGATGGCCAAACTGGCGGAGGTTTTGTTGGCCTGCCTGACACAATTGGAGCCCATGAGATGAAGCTGACCTTTCTCGGCGCGGCGCGCGAAGTGACCGGCTCCAGCTATCTGGTGGAGGCCGACGGCGTTCGATTTCTGGTCGACTGCGGGATGTTCCAGGGGGGGCGCGAAACGCGCGCCAAGAACTGCCGGGCCTTTGCGTTCGACCCGCGCACCATCGATTTCGTCATCCTCACGCACGCCCATATCGACCACTCCGGCCTGCTGCCGCGGCTGGTGGCGATGGGCTTCCGGGGCGCGATCCACACGACCCGCGCCACCTGCGACCTGCTGGCGGTGATGCTGCCGGATTCCGCGCACATCCAGGAAAAGGAAGCCGAATACGCCAACCTCAACCGCTTCCGCAAGGATATGGCGCGTCGCAACAAGGCGGGCGGGCAGCCCCCGCGCGACATCGCGCCGCTGTACACCGTGGCGCAGGCGCAGGCTTCGCTCAGGCAACTGAATCCGGTCGACTACGACCTGGAAATCGCGCCGCACCCGCTGGTGCGCTGCACCTTCCGCGATGCCGGCCACATCCTCGGCTCGGCGATCGTCGAGGTGTGGGTGGGTGAAGGTGCGCGCCGCCGCAAGATCGTGTTCTCCGGCGACCTCGGCCAGCCGGCGCGGCCGCTGCTGCGCGACCCGACGCCCATCCACGACGCCGACTACCTGCTGGTCGAGTCGACCTACGGCGACCGCGATCACAAGAGCATGGAAGCCACGCAGGACGAACTGGTGGAGGCGGTCACCGACACCCTCGAAAGGAAGGGCGGCAACGTCATCATTCCCGCCTTCGCGGTGGGACGCACCCAGGACATGCTCTACCTGCTGGCCGACCTGACCCGGCAGGCACGCCTTCCCAGGCTCACGGTGTTCGTCGACTCGCCGATGGCCACCGCCGCCACCGAGATCACCTTCAGGCACATGGAACTGCTCGACGCCGAGACCCACGCCCTGATGGGCCGGCACGGCGGCGCGGCGTATTTCCGCAAGCTTGAATTCGTCGAGGACGTCGAGGAGTCGAAGGCGCTCGACCGCATCAAGGGCGGCGCCGTCATCATCTCGGCGAGCGGCATGTGCGAGGCGGGGCGCATCAAGTTCCACCTGCGCGCCAATCTGGCACGTCGCGATTCGACCATCCTCATCACCGGCTTCCAGGCCGCGGGCACCTTTGGTCGCCGCCTGGTCGACGGCGCCAGGCGCGTGCGCCTGCTTGGCGAGGACATCCCGGTACGCGCCGGCCTCTATACACTGGGGGGGCTGTCGGCACACGCCGATCGCACCGCGCTGCTCGCCTGGCTGGGGCATTTCCGAAGCAAGCCGCGCAAGGTGTTCGTGGTGCACGGGGAGGACACCGTGGCGACCGGATTCGCCAGCGACCTGCAGACGCAGTTCGGCTGGGACGCCATGTCGCCGATGCCCGGCCAAAGCGTCATCCTCGACTAGGCTCACGCAGATGGCTTTCAACCAGCATTCGTTCGCCCGCATTCTGCTGCTCTGCCTGGGCGCCGGCCTGCCGGACCCTGCGCAGGCGGCGTCGATTGCCGAGTGGGAAGGCTGCAGTTCGATCCCGGCGGATGCCGATCGCCTGGCGTGTTACGACCGCGTATCGGGGCGTTCGCAGCCCGAGGCGCAACCCGCGCCCCAGGCCGGCAGCCGGACCGCGCCGCCGCCGGCTTCCCCGCCCGCCGCTGCGCAGGCCGTGCCGCCGGAGCCGAAGCTGCTGTCCGCGTTGTCGCGCCACTGGGAGCTGGACGACGAGGCCAAGCAGGGCGCCTTCCTGTTCAGGCCGCACCATGCCAATTATTTTCTGCCGGTCAAGTACAGCCGCGCGCCGAACAACACACCGTTCAAGGCGACATTCACGCAGCCCGATCTCGGACTCGATTCCGTCGAGACCGAATTGCAGCTGAGCTTCAAGATCAAGGCGATGGAGGGCGTGTTCGGTCACGACAATGTCGACTGGTGGTTCGGCTACACCGCGACCTCGTTCTGGCAGGCCTACAACCACAGCATTTCGTCGCCGTTTCGCGAGACCAACTACGAACCGGAAACGATGCTGGTGTTCCGCACGAATGTCGAGATTGCCGGCTTCCGCGGGCGCTTCATCAACCTCGGGCTGTCGCACCAGTCGAACGGCCGCGGTGAAAACCTGTCGCGCAGCTGGAACCGGGTCTATGCGCAGTTCGGATTCGAGCGCGGCAATCTGGCCGTGCTGATCCGCCCGTGGTACCGCGTCCCCGAAAGCGCGTCGACCGACGACAATCCCGACATCCAGGACTACATGGGGCACGGCGATCTGCTGGCGGTTTACAGCAAGGGGCGGAACGCCTATTCGCTGTTGCTGCGCAATAACTTCAAGTCCCCGGACAACCGGGGCGCGTTGAAGCTGAACTGGAGCTTCCCGCTGGTCGGGCGGTTGAAAGGGTATGTGCAGTACTTCAACGGCTATGGCGAGTCGCTGATCGACTACAACCATCGCCAGCAGTCGATCGGGCTCGGCGTCAGCCTGGCCGAGGGCATGTAGAACCCGGCCGGCGTGACGCGTGCCCTGCTAAGGGGTTCCTGGCAGCGCCTGCTCCAGCAGCTGGTGCACGTATTTCACCGGGATGGCGTAGCTGATGCCGCTGGGGTCGCTCAGGGCGGCCTCCTTGGAGCCCTTCACGTACACCGAATTGACCACTCCCAGCACCTCTCCGGTATCGGGATGCCACACCGGGCTGCCGCTGTTGCCGGGGTAGGCGACCGCATCGAGCTCGAACACCTCGAACGGGTGCCGCGCCTGTTTCAGGGTGCGCGCGGTCAGCTGCGCGGCACGCTGCAGGGGCGTGTAGATCGGAATGATGGCGGCGAGCCCGGCGCGGTGGGTAGAGGGGTTGAGCCCCAGCACCGAGCCGATCGGATAGCCGGTGAAGTAGAGTTGCCAGCCTTCGCGCGCGCGGGTCGAATCGCCCAGTTTCAGCGCCGGCAGCGGGTCGCCTCCGATTTCAAGCAGCGCCAGGTCATGCGCTCTGTCGGTGGCGATCACTTTGGCCGTGCGTACCCTGACCTGGCGGTCGTGCCCCAGGAACACCGCGTAGGTTTCCTTTTTCTCGCTGTCCAGCGGCTTGGCGAAAATGTGGGCGCACGATACGACGTAATGGCCGTCGAGCACCGCAAAGCCGGTGCCCTGCAGCTTGGCGCGTGGCGCCCCGGTCGGGACGAAGACGCCGACGCCGACGACGCCGGGCTTCACCAGTTGCAGCGTGTCGGCCACGTCGGCCAGCGCCGGCAGGCTGAACAGCAGCGCCAGCAGCGCCAAGACCGCCCGCAGGGCGAGTGTCTGGCGGCGTACTCCTCGCGGGTGCAGCGCCAAGACCGCCCGCAGGGCGAGCGTCTGCGGGCGCCCTGCCGTTTCGCTGCGGGGCGTGCTCAGCGGCCGGCGGGCATGCCGCTTGCTGATGGTCCGGCTCGTCAGCCGACGTTCGTGGCCCGACGGGGTGGCGATTCGATACAATCCGGGCGGCAGCAAAGACTTTCTATTCATAGGGGAATCCAAGCATGAGCGTTGTTGCGGTTGTCGGGCTGGGCTACGTCGGCCTGCCATTGGCGGTGGAATTCGGCAAGAAGATGACCACCATCGGCTATGACCTTTCGGTTGAGAAAGTCGAGCACTATCGTCGATTCTGCGACCCCACCGGCGAAGTATCAACGGACGATCTCAGGGCGGCGACGCAGCTGACGGTGACCACCGACCCGGCCGACCTGGCGAAGGCCGACTTCATCATCGTCGCTGTTCCGACCCCGGTCGACGCGGCGCACATCCCCGATTTCTCGCCGCTGGCGGGATCCTCCACCACCGTCGGCAAATACATGAAGAAGGGCGCCACGGTCATCTACGAATCCACAGTCTACCCCGGCGCCACCGAGGAGGTCTGCATCCCGATCCTGGAAAAGAACTCGGGCCTGAAATGGATGCAGGATTTCCATGTCGGCTACTCGCCCGAGCGGGTCAACCCCGGCGACAAGGACCGCACCATCACCAAAATCGTGAAAGTGGTGTCGGGCGATGACGCCGCCACGCTCGACAAGGTGGCGGCGCTGTATGGCGCCATCATCACCGCCGGCGTGCACCGCGCCAGCTCGATCAAGGTGGCCGAAGCCGCCAAGGTGATCGAGAACACCCAGCGCGACCTCAACATCGCGCTGATGAACGAACTCTCGCTGATCTTCCATCGCATCGGCATCGACACGCTGGACGTGCTGAAGGCCGCGGGCACCAAGTGGAACTTCCTGCCCTTCCGCCCGGGCCTGGTCGGCGGCCACTGCATCGGCGTCGACCCCTACTACCTCACCCACAAGGCCGACATGCTCGGCTACCACCCGCAGGTCATCCTCGCCGGCCGCCGCATCAACGACGGCATGGGCGCCTACGTGGCGCAGGAGACGGTGAAGAAGATGATCGCCAACGGCGTGCAGGTGAAGGGTGCCAGGGTCAACGTGCTTGGCCTCACCTTCAAGGAAAACTGCCCCGACCTGCGCAACTCCAAGGTGGTCGACGTCATCCGCGAGCTGCAGTCCTTCGGCTGCGACGTGCACGTGCACGACCCGCTCGGCGAAGCCAAGGAAGCCGAACACGAGTACGGCATCACGCTCACCGCATGGGACGCGATGCCCGAATGCGCTGCGCTGGTGGCAGCGGTTTCGCATGCCGCCTACCTGGAAAAGCCGTTCGCCGAACTTACCGCCAGATTGAAGGCTGGCGGCGTCTTCACCGATGTCAAGTCGGCCTACGATCCGGCTGCGGTGAAAGCGGCGGGCTTCACGCTCTGGAGGCTGTGATGACCGCGTTCGACACGCTGAAAAGAGCGCTCAAGGCCGAGCCCGGGACCTGGCTCGTTACCGGGGCCGCCGGCTTCATCGGCTGCAACCTGGTCGAGGCCCTGCTGCAGCTCGATCAGCACGTCATCGGCCTTGACAACTTCGCGACGGGCCATGAAAAGAACCTCGCCCAGGTGCAGGCCAGCGTCGGGCCCGAGCGCTGGGCAAACTTCAGGTTCAAGCGCGGCGACATCCGCGACCTTGTTACCTGCCATACCGTGTGCAGGGACGTCGACTACGTGCTGCACCAGGCCGCGCTCGGTTCGGTGCCGCGCTCGATCGAAGATCCGCTGTCCACCCACGCCGCCAACAACACCGGCTTCCTCAACATGCTGGTCGCCGCGCGCGACGCCAGGGTGAAGCGCTTCGTCTACGCGGCGTCGAGTTCCACCTACGGCGACCATCCCGGCCTGCCCAAGGTCGAGGACGTCATCGGCAAGCCGTTGTCGCCCTATGCCGTGACCAAGCTGGTGAACGAGCTGTATGCCGACGTGTTCGGCCGCTGCTACGGCATGGAATCGATCGGCCTGCGCTACTTCAACATCTTCGGCCGCCGCCAGGATCCGCAGGGGGCCTATGCGGCGGTGGTGCCGAAGTGGGTCGCCAGCATGATTCGCAACGAGCCGGTGTACATCAACGGCGACGGCGAGACCAGCCGCGACTTCTGCTACATCGACAACGTCATCCAGGCCAACCTGCTCGCCGCCACCAGCCAGCATGCGGACGCGGCCAACCAGGTCTACAACGTCGCCGTCGGCGACCGCACCACGCTGAACCAGTTGTTCGAAGCCATTCGCAGCCTGCTCGAACCGGCGTTTCCCCATCTCGCCGGCTTCAAGCCGGTCTACCGCGACTTCCGCGCGGGCGACGTGCGCCATTCGCTCGCCGACATTTCCAAGGCGCGCGCGCGCCTGGGGTACGAACCGACACACCGCATCGGCGAGGGTCTGGCCGAGGCGATGGACTGGTATGTGCAGGACCTGAGCTGAGGCGAACCCTGCGGGCCCCTCGTGTCATCTTCTCGCACCACGCAATAACAGGCCGCCGGCAATGATGCGGTTTCCCCATGACCCGGCGTGACGAACAGGCCGAGCCGGCCGGCGACGCCCGGCAGGGCACGCTGGATATCCTGCTGCGCCGAATGCAGGCCGAGAGCGATTTCCCCGCCCTCTCGGAGGCCATCGGCGACATCAACCGTATCGCTTCGTCAGACCGCGAGGGCGTCAACCAGCTTTCCAACCATATCCTCAGGGACTTCGCGCTTACCAACAAGCTGCTGAAGCTGGCCAACGTCGCGTTCTACAACCAGGTCGGCGGCGGTTCCATCAGCACCATTTCGCGCGCGGTGGTGATCCTCGGATTCGATGCGGTGCGCTCGATCGCCCTGAGCCTGATCCTGTTCGACAACCTCGAGAACAAGGCGCACGCGCAGCAATTGAAGGAAGAGTTCGTCAAGGTGCTGTACGCCGGCATGCTGGCGCGCGAACTGGCGGGCAGGGCGCAGGTGAAGGACGTCGAGGAGGCCTTCATCGGCGCCATGCTGCACAAGCTGGGGCGCATGCTGGCCATGTTTTATCTTCCGGAGGAGGCGGCGGTCATCCGGCAGCGCGTCGAGGCCGAGGGCGCGAGCGATGCCCGCATCTCGATCGAGGTGCTGGGCGTGTCGTTCGAGAGTCTGGGCATTGGCATCGCCCGCAGCTGGGGCTTTCCCGAGCAACTGGTGCAGAGCATGAAAGCACTGCCGGACGGGAAGGTCAGGAAGAGTGCCAGCACCGTCGAGCGACTGCGGGCACTGGCCGGGTTCTCCAACGCGTTGTGCGAGGTGATCCTGGAGACGCCGGATGCGGATCGCGGCAAGGCGCTGGCCAGCCTCACGGCGCGATTCGGCGACACGGTCCCGGTGACGGCGGAGCAGTTGTCCGGGGTGATGGAAAAGTCGATGCAGGACATCGCCCAGTTCGCGCGGGTGGTGAACGTGAACCTGAAGCACAGCGACTTTGCCAGGCAGGCGTCGAAATGGGCGGGCATGACGGCGGCAGCGCCGCCCGCGCAGGACGCCATGGCGGTGCTGGACGCCAATGTGCTGCACCAGCACGCGCCTACGATCGCGCTGGCCGCCGCCGACACGGGGGGCACGCCGCAGCGCACGCCCGAGGAGATTCAATCCATCCTGGCGTCGGGTCTGCAGGATGTCGGCAACTCGCTGATCGACGACGCGATTTCCATCAACGACATCCTGCGCATGATTCTCGAGGCCATGTATACCGGCATGGGATTCGAGCATGTGGTGCTGTGCATCAAGGATGGCCGCCGCAACACGATGAGCGGCAAGTTCGGTTTCGGCGACAACGTGCAGAATCTGGCCGAGGCCTTCGATTTTTCCCTGGCGGGGCAGCCGGACGTTTTCCTTGTCGCCTTGCAGAACAATGCCGACATCCTCATCTCCGACATCGACGATCCCAAGATCGCAACGCGGATCCCGGCGTGGTACCGGCAGCATGTCGCGGCGCGCACCTTCGTGCTGTTCCCCGTCGTCGTGAAAGGCAAGCCAGTCGGGCTGATCTATGCCGACCGGCCTCACCCCGGCGACATCACCATACCCGAGAAAGCGCTTTCCCTGCTCAAGTCCCTGCGCAATCAGGCGGTGCTGGCCATCCGGCAGTCGCTGTAACGCGCCAGCGCGCCCGGCGCGCGCGCAAGGCGTCAGTCAGAATTCGGCATAATGGCGGCATGCTGATTGCACGAACCGCCTTTCAATGGATCGCCGGCCTGCTCATCGCAGGCCTCGTCGCGTCGGCGCACGCCACGGCCCTCCCCGATACGTTTACGGCCGCACTGAAGCGGGCCGGCATTCCGCTCGATCACGTGGCGGTGGTGGTGCAGCCGCTCGATGCGGCCGTGCCGCTGCTCAGCCACAATGCCGGGGCGGCGATGAATCCGGCATCGGTGATGAAGCTGGTGACGAGTTTTGCGGCGCTGGACCTGCTGGGGCCGGGGTACGTGTGGACAACCGATATCTGGGCGGACGGCACGATCGCGGACGGCGTGCTGAACGGGAATCTCGTCATCAAGGGGCACGGCGACCCCGGATTGACGCTGGAAAGGATGTGGCTGCTGCAGCGCGAATTGCGCGCACGCGGGATCCGCCAGATCCACGGCAATCTGGTGCTCGACCTCGGCTATTTCGATGTGCCGCCGACCGACCCCGGCGCGTTCGATGGCGAGCCGCTGGCCCTGTACAACGCGACGCCGGGCGCGCTGGTGGCCAATTTCAACGCGACGACGCTCCACCTGAAGCCGGACGGCCAGCAGGTCATGATCGTGCCGGACATCGCGCTGCCGGGCGTGGCGCTGACGTCGCGGTTGGTACTGGAGGACAACGCGACATGCGATGGCTGGCAGGATTCGATCGCGCCCCTGGCCGCGGAAGATGGCCGCGCGGCGGTCGTGATGAATGGCCGCTACCCGCGCGACTGTGGCGAACAGGCCGTCTCGCTCAACCTGTTCGGGCCCGCCGCCACCTTCGATCTCATCTTTCGCGGGCTGTGGGCGGAGGGCGGCGGCACGCTGAGCGGCTCGACCGTCGCAGGGACGGCGCCCACCTCCGCGCCGCTGTTGAGGTTCGCCTCGGAACCGCTTACCGGAGCCCTCGTCCGCCTCAACAAGTATTCCAGCAACCTGATGGCGCGCAACCTGTTCCTGACGCTGGGTGCGGAAGCGTACGGCGCCCCGGCGACCCTGGAGAAGGGCGCCCGCGCGGTGCGCGAGGTGCTGACACGGCAGGGAATCCCGACCCGGAAGCTGGTGCTGGAAAACGGTGCTGGCCTGTCGCGTATCGAGCGCATCAGCGCGGACGCCCTGAATCAGCTGTTGCGCGCCGCCTATCGCAGTCCGTTGTTTGCCGAATTCGAGTCGGCGTTGCCGATCGTCGCCACCGACGGCACCCTGAAGCGCCGCTTCAAAGGCAGCACGCTCGCCGGCAATGCGCATCTCAAGACCGGCACCCTGCGTGATGTCAGCGCGCTGGCGGGCTATGTGGACACCGCAGGGGGACAGCGGCGTGTCGCTTTCGTCATGCTGGTGAATCACGCCAACGCATCCCGCAGCGAGGCGGCGCAGCAGGCGCTGCTCGAGTGGGTGGAGGCGGGGACGTACTCGGGTCGCGGAGACGGCGATGAGACCCGATAAGGCGCCCGCGTGGGCGAGGTGGCTGGCGCTCTGGGCGCATGGGGGCGGAGCCCAGCCAGCAGGATCGCGGCTGGTACGGGAACGAGGTGGGGCGCATCGCGCGGCTGGGGCAGGCTGCCCCGCCGGACGACGGGGTGGCCACGCCATCGCCTGGCCGCGCCGGACCGGCTGGCGCGCTCAGGATGCCGGGGGGGCGTCGAGCTGCAGCTTCCCGTCTTTCACCGGAATGCGCGGGCCGGGCCGATGCGCCATGCGCACCAGGCTTTCTTGCTTGCCGAGGCGGTAGCGCACGTCGTAGCCGATGGTTCGGGTGTGCGATTCGTAGACGGTCTTGCAGCGCGTTTCGGTGCGGCTGACGGTGTCCTTCTCCTGCATGTTCTTCTGCACCTGGTTGCCTGCATAGCCGCCGGCCGCCGCGCCCGCGACGGTGGCCAGGGTGCGCCCGGTTCCGCCGCCCACCTGGTTGCCGAGCAGGCCGCCCGCGACCGCGCCGATCGCGGTGCCGGCGATGCGGTTGGGATCCTTGACCGGCGCCTGTTCGTTGATGACCACGTCGTGGCAGACCTGCCTGGGCGTTTTGGTGGTTTCGGTCACAGGCTTGACCGCCAGCACGTCGGCGAATTCCGGCTCCGGATGCAGGGCCTTGTAGCCCGCTACGCCGCCCAGCGCGGTCACGGCAACGGCGCCTGCGACGACGCCTGTCAGCATGGATTTATTCATGTGGTTCTCCCGTCAGTTGAGACACTCGGCATGAGCCGCCTGTCGAATGATAGGCCTTGCGTGCCCGAAGTTCCCCTATTCGGGCTGCAGCAGGTCGATCCTGAAGCTGTCCTCGTAAGGCGGGACGTTGCATTCGATGATGTCCGAGGGCGCGACGTCGAGGCGGACGCCGACGATGTCGGTGCGTACCGGCAGTTTTGCCGCGCCGCGATCCACCAGCACCACGGTACGGATTTCCTCCGGCTGCTTGCCGGCGAGATACGCTATGGCACGCAGCATGGAATGGCCGCGATACATGACGTCGTCGACCACCAGCACCGTGTGGCCGGCGAGATCCAGACCCGCGTGCGCCGGATTCTCGGTCAGCTGCGTTTCCGGATAGAGCAGGGTGAGATCGTCGGCGTAGCGCTTGATCCTGAGATCCAGCCGCACGCAGCCGGTCAGGCCGTAGTCGCCGGCCAGCCGCGCGTGCAGCCGGTCGGCCAGCGGCGCGCCGCGCCGCAGGATGCCGACGATCACGACCCGGGTGCGGCCGGTCAGCAGGCCCGCCGCCTGGCGCGCCATGTCGCCGACGATGGCGTCGAGCTGCTCGGGGGTGTAGAGGCAGGTGCGCCTCCCCGGGACCTTGTCTGTCATGGTCGCAGTCCCGGGCAGTCGGTTCGGGCGGCGTTCACGAAGCCGCTTCCGCCACCTGGTTCGCCCAGGACATGGCATCGATTTCGGCCGAGGTCACGTCCGACAGCGACAGTGCGCCGGTTTGCGCCAGCAAGGCATGCGTGTCGTCCGGGCAGGGGTGTTCGACGCTTTCGACCAGTTGCAGCAGCACACCCATTTCGCCTTCCCGTCGCAGCAGGGCTGCCGCAAGGCGCTCGCCCAGATTGAGTTCCTTGACGATCTCGGCCAGCGGCTTGTCGATCAGGCTCTCGATCAGAGACAGTATCCCCGCCATGAACGCTTCGTCGCAGTACTCGGCATCGCGCTGCTGCTTCGCAGCCAGCAGTTCGATCATCTTGCCGCGTGTGGCGGCCATCAGCAGCAACGGGCTCGGGTAGGTCGATCCCCCCTGCAGGGTGAACAGCAGCAGCTGCAGCCAGCGCTGCAACTGCTTGCGGCCCAGCACCAGGATGGCCTGCGAGACCGAAGCGATGCCGCGATGGACACCGCTTGCCACCGAATTCACCAGTCGCATGAGGTTGTAGGTCAGATTGGGATGCTGCTTGAAGACCTGTTCGATCTGTGGCGTATCGGCGTCGCGCAGCACCAGTCCCAGCAGCTGGATCAACGCCAGCTGGCTCGGATCGGCGCGCTTCGCGGACAACACCAGCGGGCGTGCAAAGTAATAGCCCTGGAACAGCTCGAATCCGAGCGACAGGCAGTAGGCTGCCTGTTCGGCGCTGTCGACTTTTTCGGCCAGCAGCTTCACGGGCCACCCCCTGAGCCGGTTCACCATCGACGGCAGCGCTTCGCGGCTGTGCTGCAATATGTCGATCTTGACGATGTCGACCAGTTCCAGCAGCGGGCGGTAGCGCTCGTCGAATACGAAGTCGTCCAGCGCCAGCGTGAAGCCCATCTGCCTGAGTGCGCGGCAACGCTCGATCACCGCATCGTCGACGCGAATGGTCTCGAGCAGCTCCAGCACGATTTGCGTCGCGGGCAGCAGTTCGACCAGATCGGACAGCAGCATGTCGGCGCTGACGTTGATGAAGCCCCGCTGCGTGCCCAATACGCTTTGCACGCCCATTTCGCTGAAGGCGTGATGAATGACGCTGGCGGTCGCCTGCATGTCGTCGGAGATCATGGCGCCCGACGTATGGCCGGCCCGAAACAGCAGTTCGTACGCGACAATGCGCTGTTCGCGATCGAGAATGGGCTGGCGGCCGAGATAAATATCCTTGGTCGCCATGCTTACAGATTCAGCTCTTTCCACAGCGCGTCGACCCGCGCCTTGATGGCCGCATCCATCACGATCGGCGTGCCCCACTCGCGCGCGGTCTCGCCCGGCCACTTGTTGGTGGCGTCGATGCCCATCTTGCTTCCCAGCCCCGACACCGGGCTGGCGAAGTCGAGGTAGTCGATCGGCGTGTTCTCCACCAGCAGCGTGTCGCGCGCGGGGTCGACGCGCGTCGTGAGCGCCCACATGACGTCCTTCCAGTCGCGCACGTCGACGTCGTCGTCGGTGACGAGGATGAACTTGGTGTACATGAACTGGCGCAGGAAGCTCCACACGCCGAACATCACGCGCTTGGCATGGCCGGGGTAGGCCTTTTTCATGCTCACCACGGCCATGCGGTACGAGCAGCCTTCGGGCGGCAGGTAGAAGTCGATGATCTCGGGAAACTGCTTCTGCAGCAGCGGTACGAACACTTCGTTCAGCGCGACGCCGAGGATGGCAGGCTCGTCGGGCGGCTTGCCGGTGTAGGTGCTGTGGTAGATCGGGTCGCGCCGCATCGTGATGCGCTCGACGGTGAAGACCGGGAAGGTTTCCTGCTCGTTGTAGTAACCGGTGTGGTCGCCGTACGGACCTTCCAGCGCGGTCTCGCCGGGGTGGATCACGCCTTCGAGCACGATCTCGGCCGACGCCGGCACCTGCAGGTCGCTGCCGAGGCATTGCACCACTTCTGTCTTCGCGCCGCGCAGGAGGCCGGCGAACTGGTATTCGGAGAGCGTGTCCGGCACCGGGGTGACCGCGCCGAGAATGGTCGCCGGGTCGGCGCCGAGCGCGACGGCCACCGGGAACGGCTCGCCCGGATGCGCGAGCGTATGCTCGCGGAAATCCAGCGCGCCGCCGCGATGCGCCAGCCAGCGCATGATGAGCTTGTTCGGCGCGATCACCTGCTGGCGGTAGATGCCGAGGTTCTGCCGCTTCTTGTGCGGGCCGCGGGTGACGGTCAGTCCCCAGGTGATCAGTGGCGCGACGTCGCCCGGCCAGCAGTGCTGGATCGGCAGGCGCGACAGGTCGACGTCGGCGCCTTCCCACACGATCTCCTGGCAGGGCGCGCTTCTGACTTCCTTCGGCGCCATGTTCAACACCTGCTTAAGTACCGGCCACTTGTCCCAGGCGTCGCGCAGGCCCTTGGGCGGTTCGGGTTCCTTCAGGTAGGCCAGAAGCTTGCCGACTTCGCGCAGCCGGCTCGGGTCGTCTTCGCCCATCCCCAGCGCCACACGCTTGACCGTGCCGAACAGGTTGGCCAGCACCGGCATGCCATGGCCCTTGGGATTTTCGAACAGCAGCGCCGGGCCGCCGGCGCGCAGCACGCGGTCGGCGATTTCGGTCATCTCGAGTTTGGGGTCGACCTCGATGGCGATGCGTTTCAGTTCGCCCATTTTTTCGAGTTGCGCGACGAAATCGCGCAGGTCGCGATAAATCATAAAGAGCCGATCATGAGCGGATGCGCTCGAGGAGCGCGGTGGTCGAGGTGTGATGCCGGAACGGGATCGAGTGCACGCTGCCGCCCCAGCCCGTCACGTCCGCCGCGCCGACGATCCGGTCCGGCGTCCAGTCGCCGCCCTTCACCAGCACGTCGGGGCGGATGGTTCGGATGAGTTCGAGCGGGGTGTCGGCGTCGAACCAGGTCACCAGCGACACGGATTCCAGCGCCGCCAGCAGGGCCATGCGGTTCTCCAGCGTGTTGACCGGACGGTCGGCGCCCTTGCCCTGGCGCCTCACCGAGGCATCCGAATTCACCGCGACGATGAGCGAGGCGCCGAGCGCCCGGGCCTCAGCCAGATACGTCACGTGGCCGCGATGCAGGATGTCGAAGCAGCCGTTGGTGAACACCCACGGACGCGGCAGTTGCGCAAGCCGGACGGCCAGGTCGGCGGGCGCGCACAGCTTGTGCTCGAAGGCGGGCGGCTGCATCAATTGAAGGCGAAGCGCTCAGTTGAGATATTCGAACAGGGTGACGACCTTGGTGACGCCCGATGTGGTGCGGGCGATATTCGTGGCGGCCTCGGCCTCGGACCGTGAAACCAGTCCCATCAGGTAGACGACGCCGGCTTCGGTCACCACCTTGATCTTGGTGGCGGGCACATTCTCGTCGCGCAGCATGCGGGCCTTGACCTGGCTGGTGATGGCAACGTCGTTGGCGTCCGAGGTCAGCGAGGTGATGCCGGAGATGGTCAGCTCGTTGAACACCGTGCGCACGTCCGGGATGGCCTTGACCACTTCGGTGGCCCGCGAGCGGGTGGCTTCGTCCGGAACCTGGCCGGTGAGCAGCACCTGGCGGTTGTAGCTGGTGGCGGAAATGTTGTCGGTTTTTTGCGGGAAGGTCTCGCGCAGGCGCGCCAGTGCCCGCAGCTCGATTTCCTGGTCGCTCACATAGACGCCTGCGGTGCGGCGGTCCAACGCCACCGAGGTGCCGACGGCGGCGCCGCCCACGACCGCGGCGGCACACCCGCCCAATTGCGACACAACCGCGCCGATCAGCGCCATTTGGATCAGTTTGTTCATTCCTCGACTCCTAATAAAACGCTGTCCACCGCATCGCACAGGCAATGGATGGTCAGCAGATGGACTTCCTGGATGCGCGCCGTGGATTCGGCGGGCACGCACAGGAAGACGTCGTTCTCCTGCATTTGTTCCGCCAGTCCGCCGCCGCTGCGGCCGGTCAGGGCGATGACATGCATGCTGCGCGCGCGGGCGGCGGCCACCGCCTGCAACACGCTGGGCGACACACCGCTGGTGGAAATCGCCAGCAGGATGTCGCCCGGATGACCGAGCGCTTTCACCTGCCGGGCAAACACCTGATCGTAGGCATAGTCGTTGGCGATCGAGGTCAGGGTCGAGGTGTCGGTGGTGAGCGCGATGGCCGCCAGCCCCGGACGCTCCTGCTCGAAACGGTTGATCATCTCGGACGCGAAATGCTGGGCATCCGCCGCCGAGCCGCCATTGCCGCAGGCGAGGATCTTGCCGCCCTGAGCGAGGCTGTGCACCATCAGACGCGCGGCGCATTCGATTGCGGGGGCGAGCGCTTCGGCCGCATCCAGCTTGGTCTGCGCCGAGGCCTTGAAATGGCCGAGAATTCTGTCGTGTAAAGGCATGCGGGCGATTATCCCATATCGTCGAAGGCGTTCCTGATCCACTCCGGCGCGGCGTCGCCGGACAGCGCGACGACGTCGAAGCGGCATGGCGGCAACGTTTTCAACGAGGCCAGGTACTGCCGCGCGGTGGCCAGGAGCTTCTTCTGCTTGGCCGGCGTGACGCTGGCGGCGGCGCCGCCGAAATCGCTGCGGCTGCGCAGCCTGACCTCGACGAACACCAGCGTCGAATCGTCCTGCATGACGAGGTCGATCTCGCCGAAGCGGCAGCGCCAGTTGCGCGCCACGAGCGTCAGGCCGCGCGTTCTCAGGAAGGCTTCGGCGCGCGATTCGGCGGATTGCCCGAGCAGGGATTTCAACATCTGCGACAATGCAGGGATGAGTGAAAGTCCGCATCATACCCCCCTGTTCCCCGCGCTCTACGTCGTTGCCACGCCGATCGGCAACCTCGGCGACATCACGCTGCGTGCGCTCGACATCCTGCAGCGCGTGGATCGCGTGGCGGCGGAGGACACCCGCGTGTCCGGCCAGCTGCTGGCGCATTTCAATATCTCCAGGCCGCTGGTTTCGATCCGCGAGCACAACGAGCGCGAAGCCGCCGAGGGGGTGATCGCGCGGATCATCGCGGGCGACGCGGTGGCCTACGTGTCCGATGCCGGCACGCCGGCGGTGTCGGATCCGGGCGCGCGGCTGGTGGCGGCGGTGCGCGCGGCGGGGCTGCGGGTGGTGCCGATCCCGGGCGTCTCGGCGGTGACCGCGGCGCTGTCGGCGGCCGGCGTGGAATCGGGAGACTGGCTGTTCCACGGTTTCCTGCCGCCGAAGCCGGGTGCGCGCCGCACGCGGCTGCAGGCGCTTGCCGCGCTGCCCTTTGCCCTGGTGTTCTACGAGGCGCCGCACCGCATCGAGGAGACGCTCGCCGACATGGCGGCGGTGTTCGACAGCGCACGCCGGGTGACGCTGGCGCGTGAACTCACCAAGCGATTCGAGACCATCGTCACGCTGCCGCTCGCCGATGGGCCGGCCTGGCTCGCCGCCGACCCCAACAACGTGCGCGGCGAATTCGTCGTCATCGTGCATCCGCCCGCGACCGAGGTGGCGATCGACACGGAAGCGATGCGCGTGCTCGACATCCTGCAGGGCGCGTTGCCGCCGACGCTCGCCGCCAAGCTGGCGGCGCAGATCACCGGGCGCAGCAAGGCCGAACTCTATAAAATGTCGCTGGCACTGAAGCCGGCCGAGCAGGCCCCCGAATGACCGACACCCTCACGATCACCCGCCCCGACGACTGGCACATCCATTTCCGCGACGGCGCCGCCATGCAGAGCGTGCTGCCCGACACCGCGCGCGTGTTCGGCCGCGCCATCGCCATGCCCAACCTGAAGCCGCCGGTGGTGAAGGTGGCGGACGCGAGCGCCTACCGCGGCCGCCTGCTGGCGGCGGCTGTGGGTACCGCGTTCGAGCCGCTGATGACGCTCTATCTGACCGACAATACGCCGCCCGAGGAAATCCGCCGGGCGCGGGCAAGCGGCTTCGTGCACGCGGTGAAGTACTATCCGGCCGGGGCGACGACGAATTCGGATTCCGGCGTCACGGAACTTGCGAAGGCCTACAAGGCCATCGCGACCATGGAAGAAGTGGGGATGCCGCTGCTGCTGCACGGCGAAGTGGTCGATCCCGGTGTCGACGTGTTCGACCGCGAGGCGGTGTTCATCGAGCGCCATCTCGTGCGGCTCATGAAGGATTTTCCGAAGCTGAAGATCGTGCTGGAGCACATCACCACGCGCCAGGCCGCCGAGTTCGTGGCGGCCGCACCGGCCAACGTGGCGGCCACCGTGACCGCGCATCACCTGCTGTACAACCGCAACGCCATGTTCCGCGGCGGCATCCGCCCGCACCTGTACTGCCTGCCGGTACTCAAGCGCGAGCAGCATCGCCAGGCGCTGATCTCGGCCGCCATCTCCGGCAATCCGAAATTCTTTCTTGGCACCGATTCCGCGCCGCATGCGGTGGGGGCCAAGGAAACCGCCTGCGGCTGCGCCGGCATCTATACCGCGCACGCCGCGATCGAACTGTATGCCGAGGCCTTCGAGGATGCGGGCGCGCTCGACAGACTGGAGGCCTTCGCCAGCTTCCACGGTGCCGGTTTCTATGGTTTGCCGCGCCACACCGACACGATCACCCTGCGCCGCGAAAGCTGGGAGGTGCCGGCCAGTCTGGGGCTGGGAAATGAAGCCCTGGTGCCCTTGCGTGCCGGCGAGACGATCCGCTGGCGCGTGGTTTGACAGAAAAACGGCAGTCCAGGGGAAGTCTGCCGCGACGGAAGCCAGCCAGCGTCGATGCCCGCCGGGCGCTTCCAAGCGCGCAGTATTGCGCTGCGCGGGAGGAGGATCTTACGGGAAGGCCGGGATGGTGGGCTCGATCCCGGAATTCATCGCTTCGGGATGGCAGGTGGCAACCCGCTTCCTGATTTCGTCGACCCGCCCGGCCGGTGCGTCGACCATCATCAGAATGTGCCCGGCGGCGATGGCCGACTCGAAGGCTTTCAGGCGCGAATTGGGAATCGCACTGGCGACCATGCTGGCCACCCAGGCGCCAAACGCGGCGCCGATCAAGGCGGTGAGCAGGATGGTGACGAGTTGCAGGTCGACGCCCGCCGGCGGGAACGCCACGGCCACCAGACCCGCAATAATGCCGATGCCGCCGCCCACCGCCAATCCCGTTTCGGCGCCGTGGACAAAATCGGTTTTTTGCAGGATCGAGGCTTCGTGCAAGCCTGGCAGCGGCACGCCGTCGCGCGCCATGACATGGATATGGCCATCCTCGATGCGGGCCAGCAGAAGTTCGTCGCGGATCTGTCGGGCGCTGGTCACGTCCGGCACCATGAAATACAGTCGTCTTCTCATGATGGCGCTCCTGGTGGGGTAAATTCCGCCCCGGACATCTTTCTGTAGCAAATCGGCAGATGGAGTCAAGCGAAAGTTCTATAATTGCGAGCGGGAAAGCAGGTCAGGCAACCGCTGCCGCGCAAGCCCTCTTCGGGGGGCATGGGCGGGAGAGGAAAGTCCGGGCTCCACAGAGCAGGATGCCGGCTAACGGCCGGACGCCGCGAGGCGAGGAACAGGGCCACAGAGACGAGCGTATTGAGTTACGGTGAAACGCGGTAACCTCCATCCGGAGCAACACCAAATAGGCAGGCGATGAAGCGGCTCGCTGAGTCTGCGGGTAGGTGGCTTGAGCCGGTCAGCAATGGCCGGCCTAGAGGAATGGTTGCCCACGACAGAACCCGGCTTATCGATCCGCTTTCCCACTTCCCATTCAATTCAAACACTTAGCCATTTTTCCTCAATAGCAGGGAAAAAGAAGCGTCTAAGCATCGGTTTTTCCAGAAACTTATCCACAACCCGAAACCACCCCTAAGTCATTGAGGCGTAGGGGTTTTTTTGCGTCCGCCAGCTTGACCCCCCCAAAACTATCCCCTATAGTGGGTGCAAGTGGTGATTGGTGGGGAGTTGTGGGAGAATGCGCCCGTCCAGTCACAATCAATTTCAATACGGGGGGGGCATGTTTCGGGGGGTCGCAACGGTCAGTCTGGATAGCAAGAACCGGCTCGTGGTGCCGGCGCGCTATCGCGATGCCCTCCTGGTGAATGGTGGCGGTCGCGTGGTGGTCACCGCCGACCCCGGCCAGTGCCTGCTGCTCTATCCCCTGCCCGAATGGGAGCCGATCGAGAAGAAACTCAACGGCCTCTCCGATTTCAATCCCCGCACCCGCAGCCTCAAGCAATTGCTCGTCGGCTACGCGCACGACACGGACATGGACGGCGCCGGTCGCGTGCTGCTGCCTCCGATGCTGCGCAAGTTCGCCGAGCTGGACAAAAGCGTCGTGCTGGTGGGGCAGGGCAGCAAGGTCGAACTGTGGAACGAGGCGCGCTGGGAGGCGCAGGTGTCGCAGGCGCTGAGCTTCAGCGACGACGCGCTGCCGCCCGAGCTGGAGGGGTTCACGTTGTGATGGAGCCCGCCCATGTGCCGGTGCTGGCACAGGAGGCGGTGGCGGCGCTGGCGATCAGGCCCGATGGCGTGTATGTCGATGCCACCTTCGGGCGCGGCGGGCACAGCCGGCTGATTCTGGCGGCGTTGGGTGCGCGGGGGCGTCTGATCGCGCTGGACCGCGATCCCGATGCCATCCGCGCCGGAAACGCGCTGGGAGACGCGCGGCTGACGCTGGTGCGGAGCGCGTTTTCGCGCCTGGGCGCGGTGCTGGATGAACTGGGCGTGACGCTGGTGAACGGAATTCTGCTGGATATCGGGGTGTCGTCGCCGCAGCTTGACGACGCGACGCGCGGATTCAGCTTCCGTTTCGATGCGCCGCTCGACATGCGCATGGATCCGGGCAGCGGGCTGTCGGCGGCGGACTGGCTGGCGACGGCGGCAGAGGGGGAGATCAGTGAAGTCATCCGCACCTTCGGGGAAGAGCGGTTTGCTAAATCGATTGCGCGCGCGATTGTTGCGGCACGGCAGGAAGAAGCCATCCGCAGCACCGGGCAGCTTGCGAACCTCATTGCCGCAACGGTCAAAAAGCGCGAACCGGGGCAACACCCGGCGACCCGCAGCTTCCAGGCTATACGGATTTATCTCAACCGCGAACTGGAAGAACTGAGCGCCGTGCTGCCGCAGTGCGTGGACAGGCTGCAACCGGGTGGACGCCTCGCGGTCATCAGCTTCCATTCGCTGGAAGACCGCATCGTCAAGCGCTTCATGCGCGACGAGGCTCTGGGCGAGCAGGCGCCGCGCCGCTTGCCGATTCCGGCCGCCATGCTGAAACCGGGGCGGCTGAAGCGGGTGGGACGCGCGCAGCACGCGACCGATGCCGAAGTGGCGGCCAATCCGCGGGCGCGCAGTGCCGTGCTGCGGGTGGCGGAGCGAATGAACGGAGGGGTGGCGTGAGCCGCCTCAACGTCATCCTGGCGTTGGTGCTGGTGGCATGTGCCTTGGCGGTTGTCCAGGCACAGCATCGTGCACGTACGTATTTCGTGGAACTGGAGCGCCTGAAGAAAGAGGCGCGCGGGCTGGACGAGCAATGGGGGCAATTGCAGCTGGAACAAGGCACGTGGGCCAACCCGGCGCGCGTCGATATGCTGGCAAGAACCCGGCTGGGCCTGATCGCGCCGCCGCATGACCGTGTGCGCATCGAAACGCTGACGAACGCGCCATGAATTACCACTCGCGCAAACTGCTCAAGCTGAATCTTGCCCCCTGGCGCATGGCGGCGATGGGCGGCCTGCTGCTCGCCGGGATGGCGGTGGTCACAGGCCGCGCATTCTATCTGCAGGGCCTCAATACCGATTATCTGCAGGGCAAGGGCGATGCCGTATCCAATCGCAACCTTACCCTCCCCGCGCATCGCGGACAGGTCACCGACCGTTACGGCCAGCTGCTGGCGATCAGCACGCCCGTCGAGTCCCTGTGGGCGCGTCCGGCCGACCTCAATCTGTCGGCGGATCAGCGTGCCCATCTGGCCCGGGTGCTGGACGTCCCCCCGGCGGAACTTTCCAGAATGCTGACCCACAGGACGCGCGGCGAATTCGCCGTGCGGCGCCCCGTCACGCCGGAGCAGGCGGCCAGGATCGCCACCATGGGGCTGCCGGGCCTGTCCCTGCGGCGCGAGTTCCGCCGCTACTATCCGGCCGGCGAAGTGACCGCCCAGGTGGTGGGCTTCACCAATGTGGACGACAAGGGGCAGGAGGGCGTCGAGCGCGCCTATCAGGACTGGCTGGCCGGACGGGCGGGCGAGCGGCAGATCCTGCGCGATCGCCACGGCAACACCATCCGCGATCTGGCGCCGATCAAGACCGCGCAGATGGGCGGCAATCTGACGCTGTCGCTCGATCTGCGGATCCAGTATCTGGCACACCGCGAACTGGCGGCGGCGATCGCCAAACACAAGGCCAAGGGCGGCAGCATCGTGGTGCTCGACGCCAAGACCGGCGAGATTCTCGCGCTGGCGAACCAGCCGGTCTTCAATCCCAACAACCGCCAGAATTACAAGCCGGACCTGATGCGCAACCGCGCGGTGATCGACACCTTCGAACCGGGTTCGACCATCAAGCCCTTTGTCGCGGCCGCGGTGCTCGAGCGCGGCCTGTTCCGTCCCGACAGCGTGATCGAGACGCCGGACGATTTCCGCGTCGGCAACAAGCTGGTGCGCGACGAACACCACCACGACCACCTGACGGTGACCCAGATCATCCAGATATCGAGCAACATCGGTGCCGCCAAGATGGCGATGACGCTGACGCCGCAGCAACACTGGGAGGTGCTGCACCGCGCCGGATTCGGCCAGCTGCCGGGGTCCGGCTTCCCGGGCGAAACCGCCGGGCGGCTGCGCGACCCGGCCACCTGGAGGCCGGTCGAACAGGCCACCATGGCGTACGGCTACGGCCTGTCGGTGAGCCTGCTGCAACTGACCCGCGCCTACATGGCATTCGCCAACGACGGCGAAGTCATGCCGCTGTCGTTTCTCAAGCGCGAGCCGCAGGAAATCGTCGGCGAGCGCGTGTTCTCGCCGACCGTGGCGCGGGAAGTGCGTGCGATGATGGAAACGGTGACGCAGGAAGGCGGCACCGGGACGCTGACCCGGGTGCCGGGTTATCGCGTGGCAGGCAAGACCGGCACCGCGCACAAGCTGGTCAACGGCCGCTACTCGCCCGACCGCTACCTGGCGTCCTTTGTCGGCATGGCGCCGGCGTCGAATCCGCGCCTCATCATCGGCGTGACGATCGACGAGCCCTCGGACGGCGTGTATTACGGCGGCAGCGTGGCCGGTCCCGTCTTCGCCCAGGTGATGGCCGCGAGCCTGCGCATGCTCGGGCTGCCGCCGGATGCGCCGGAAACCGGGACGAAGATGACCGAGAATGCATCGCCGGCCAAGGGGGGCGCGTGATGGCGACGGCAGGTTCCCATCCCGTTTCAGGCCTGACCGCGTCCGAGGCCGTTCGCGAGCCGGTGTCGCACATTCTGGAGCGGCTCGGGATCGCGCCCCGCGAACTCGTCAGCGACAGCCGCAAGGCCGCGCCGGGCAGCGTATTCGTCGCCTATCCCGGCGAGACGCGCGACGGACGGGACTTCATCGCGCAGGCGGTGGCACGGCGCGTCGACGGCGTGCTGTGGGAAGCCGACCACTACCAGTGGGATCCGGCGCTCGCGATCCCCAATGCCGGGGTATTCGGGCTGAAGGCCCGCAGCGGCGAAATTGCCGCGCACGTCTACGGCGAGCCGTCGCACGCCATGCACATGGTCGGCGTTACCGGCACCAACGGCAAGACGTCGGTGGCGCACTGGATCGCGCAGGCGCTCGGGCAACTCGGGCGCAAGGCCGCCGTCATCGGCACCGTCGGCAACGGCTTTCCCCCTGTCGGGGACAAGCCGGGCGCGCTCACCCCCGCACTCAACACGACCCCCGACGCCATCGAATTGCAGCAGCGCCTCGCGCAGTACCGGCAGCAGGGCGCGGCCGCCTGCGCGATGGAAGTGTCGTCGCACGGACTCGCGCAGGGACGCGTCAACGGCACCCGATTCAATATTGCGGTGCTGACCAATCTGTCGCGCGACCATCTCGATTACCACGGCAGCATGGAGCGCTATGCCGATGCCAAGGCCCGGCTGTTCAGCTGGCCCGGGCTGGAGTGGGGGGTGGTCAACGTCGACGACGACTTCGGGCGGCGGCTGGAAAGCGAGACCCGGCCCGCACGGGTTGCCGGCTACGGCTTCCAGCGCGGCGCCGTGGTGGGAGAGACGCTGCGCCTGTCGCAGGCGGGCCTGCATCTGCGTGTCCGTACCGACTGGGGCAATGCCGAGTTCGACGCGCCGCTGCTGGGGCGCTTCAACGCCGCCAACCTGCTCGCCGTGCTCGCGACCTTGCTGGTTTCGGACGTGAAGCTGGAAGACGCCTGCCGGTCGCTCGCCCACGTCACATCGCCGCCGGGGCGGATGCAGACGCTGGGCGGCGACGCACGCCCGCTGGTCGTGGTGGACTACGCGCATACGCCCGATGCGCTGGAGAAGGTGCTCGCCACGCTGCGTGAAATCGTCAGCGGCGGCCGGCTGATCTGCGTCTTCGGCTGCGGCGGCAACCGCGACAAGGGCAAGCGTCCGCTGATGGGGCGGGCCGCAACCGAAGGCGCCGACGAAATCTGGGTCACCAGCGACAACCCGCGCAATGAAGACCCGCGCCACATCATTGACGAGATCCTCGCCGGCGTCGGCGGCAAGCCGCATGTCGAGCCGGATCGGGCACGTGCGATTTTCGAGGCCATCGGCGGCGCGCGTCACGGCGACGTGGTGCTGATCGCCGGCAAGGGCCACGAGGACTACCAGGAAATCGCCGGTGAACGGCTGCCGTTCTCCGACGCGGTCGTGGCGCGCAAGGCACTGGAGGCGTGGGCATGATGCGCCTGTCCGAAGCCGCCGCCATGCTGGGGGTTCCCTTCGCCGGGCCCGATGCCGACGTGGTGCGGGTCTCGACCGACAGCCGAAGCATCCGGCCCGGCGACCTCTTCATCGCGCTGCGCGGCGAGCGGTTCGACGGTGGGAATTTCGCCGCCCAGGCGCTTCAGCAGGGCGCGGCCGGCGTGGTGCTCGATCGAACGCAGGCGCCCGGCATTGCGACGGCCCTTCGCGTCGACGATACCCGGCTTGCCCTGGGCAGGCTGGGCGCCGCCTGGCGCCAGCGCTTTGCCATCCCGGTCGTCGCTGTCACCGGCAGCAACGGCAAGACCACCGTCAAGGAAATGCTGGCGGCGATCCTGCGGGTTGAAGCGGGTTCGGACGACGCCGTGCTCCGCACGGAAGGCAACCTCAACAACGACATCGGCCTGCCGCTGATGCTGCTGCGCCTGCGCGAAACACACCAGTTCGCCGTGCTGGAAATGGGCATGAACCACGCGGGCGAGATCGACTACCTGTCACGCCTCGCCCGGCCCGGCGTGGCGGTGGTCAACAATGCGCTGTCCGCGCATATCGGGTTTCTCGGCTCGATCGAAAACATTGCGCGCGCCAAGGGCGAAATCTTCAACGGCCTGTCGGATGCCGGCATCGCGGTGTTCAACGCCGACGACCCCCACGCCTGGCTGTGGCGCGAGGCCAATACGCGGCGCTGCGTGATCGACTTCGGCCTCAGGCAGCCGGCGGCGGTGCGCGGACATTTTCTGCCTGCCGGTTTCGGCTCGGCGCTCACCCTGGCCCTGCCCGGCGCGACCCTCGACATCGCGCTGCAGGTGCCGGGCGAGCACAACGCGATGAATGCCCTCGCGGCTGCCGCAGCGGCGTTCGCGCTCGACGTCAGCCATCGCAGCATCGTGGCCGGCCTGGCCGGTTTCACCGGCGTCAAGGGCCGCCTGCAAAGGAAGCCCGCGTTGCATGGCAGCACCTTCATCGACGACACCTACAACGCCAATCCCGATTCGGTGAAAGCCGCGCTGGCGGTGCTGGCCCAGCAGACGGGCAGGAAAGTGCTGGTGCTCGGCGACATGGGCGAACTGGGCAGCGATGCGGCCGCGATGCATCGGGAAATCGGCCTGGCCGCACGCGCAGCGGGCGTCGACCGGCTGCTGGCGCTGGGCGAGCTGTCGCAGGAAACCGTTGGCGCCTTCGGTGCCGGCGCGATGCATTTCGAGCGCATCGAGGAACTGCTGGCCGAACTCGAAAACGAACTTGCGCCCGATACCACCGTGCTGGTGAAGGGCTCGCGCTTCATGCAGATGGAGCGTGTCGTCAAAAGCTTTACGGAACACCCGGCGGCCTCGCAGCCCGGGTACGAGGAACACTGACATGCTCCTGTGGCTGTTTCAACATCTGGGTCAGGACATCCGCGCCTTCAACGTCTTCAATTACCTGACGCTGCGCGCCGTGCTGGCCACGCTTACCGCGCTGACGATTTCCTTCATCGTCGGCCCCGCCGTGATCCGCAAGCTCACGGCGCTGAAGATCGGCCAGTCGGTGCGCAGCGACGGTCCGCAGACCCATCTCGTCAAGGCCGGCACGCCGACCATGGGCGGCGCGCTGATCCTGGTGTCGGTGGCCGTGACCACATTGCTCTGGGCAGACCTGTCCAACGCCTACGTCTGGGTGGCGCTGGCCACCCTGCTCGGTTTCGGCGTCATCGGCTGGGTCGACGACTGGCGCAAGGTGGTCGAGAAGAATTCGCGCGGCCTGCCCTCGCGCTGGAAGTACTTCTGGCAGTCGGTAATCGGCCTGGCCGTCGCGGCCTACCTGTGGCACAGCGCCAGCCTGCCGGCGCACACCGAACTCATCATCCCCTTCCTCAAGCACGCCACGGTTCCGCTGTCGGCCGCGGGCTTCATCGCGCTGACCTATTTCGTCATCGTCGGCTCCAGCAATGCCGTCAACCTGACCGACGGTCTCGACGGCCTGGCGATCCTGCCGACCGTGATGGTGGCGTCCGCGCTGGCGATCTTCGCCTACGTCGCCGGCAACGCGGTGTTCTCGAAGTACCTCGGCCTGCCGCACATTCCCGGCGCGGGCGAGCTGGCGGTGTTCTGTTCCGCGATGGCCGGTGCGGGGCTCGCCTTCCTGTGGTTCAACGCCTATCCGGCGGAAGTGTTCATGGGCGATGTCGGCGCGCTGGCGCTGGGCGCCGCGCTCGGCGTGGTCGCCGTCATCGTGCGGCAGGAAATCATCCTCTTCATCATGTGCGGCGTGTTCGTGGTGGAAACCCTGTCGGTGATGGTGCAGGTCGCCTCGTTCAAGTTGACCGGCAAGCGCGTCTTCCGCATGGCGCCGATCCATCACCACTATGAGCTGAAGGGCTGGAAGGAGAATCAGGTGGTGGTGCGTTTCTGGATCATCAGCATGATGCTGGTGCTGATCGGCCTGTCGAGCCTGAAACTGAGATGAGCGTTACCAGGATGAAACGCAGCGCGGGAAGATTCGGGGGAGGCTCATGTGCGGGCGCAGCCTGCACGTTATGGCGACACCAGAATCTTTCCGCGCGTTTCCGGATCACCGGCATGATGCGGGTGCTGATCGGCCTGTCGAGCCTGAAACCGAGATGAACTACGACAGCCTGGATCTCGCCGGCAAGAACGTCCTGGTGCTCGGCCTGGGCGACACCGGCCTGTCCTGCGCGCGCTGGCTGGCGGCCCGCGGCGCGCAGGTGAGCGTGGCCGACAGCCGCGCCGCGCCGCCGCATGCCGCGCGCCTGTCCGAATGGCTGCCGCAGGTACCGCTCTTGACCGGGCCGTTCGACGACGCGCGCCTGCAGGCGGCCGAGATGCTGGTGGTGAGCCCCGGCGTGCCGCTGGCCGAGCCCGCCGTCGCGCGGGCCGTTGCCGCGGGCGTCGAGGCGGTAGGCGACGTCGAATTGTTCGCGCGTGCCCTTCGCGCGCTCAATGCGCGGCGCGAGCACCCGATGCGGGTGATCGCGATCACCGGCAGCAACGGCAAGAGCACCGTCACCGCGATGTGCGGTGACATGTGCCGCATGGCAGGCCAGTCCACCTGCGTGGCAGGCAACATCGGACTGCCAGTGCTCGATGCCTTGTACGAAATCGAACAGGGAGCCGCGCCTGCGCCCCAGGTATGGGTATTGGAGCTTTCCAGCTTCCAGCTCGAAACGACCTCCAGTCTGAACGCCGATGCGGCCACCGTGCTGAATCTGTCGGAAGACCACATGGACCGCTATCCCGACATGGATGCCTACGCCGCGGCCAAGGCGCGGATTTTCAGCGGCGACGGGGTACAGGTGCTGAACCGCGACGATGCGCGCAGCCTTGCGATGGCATTGCCGGGCCGGCGCGTGGTCAGCTTCGGCCTTGACCGCTGTTCCATAAGCGAGAATTTCGGTCTGTGCGAAGACGAACTCTGCCTGGGACGCGACATGCTGATGCCGCTGTCCGCACTGCCGGTGGCCGGGCTGCACAACGCCGCCAACGCCTTGGCGGCGCTGGCGCTGACCCGCGCGCTGGGCCTGCCGCTGGAGCCTCTGCTACGTGGCCTGGCGCATTTCAAGGGGCTGCCGCACCGGGTGGAAAAAGTCGCCGAGATCGACGGTGTGACCTACTACGACGATTCGAAGGGAACCAACGTCGGCGCCACCGAAGCCGCTCTGTACGGCATGGGTGATCGCAAGGCGGTGGTGATTCTCGGCGGCGACGGCAAGGGACAGGATTTTGGTCCGCTCAAGGCGGCGGTGGAAGCCAACGCCCGGGCGGTGGTGCTGATCGGCCGCGACGCGGCGCTGATCGGCGCCGCCATCGCGGGCAGTGGCGTCGACACCTGTACGGCAGCCAGTTTGCAGGACGCCGTTGCGCGGGCACACAGCCTGGCGCAGCCCGGCGACGCCGTGCTGCTGTCGCCCGCCTGCGCCAGTTTCGACATGTTCCGCAATTATGCGCACCGCGCCGAAGTGTTCATCGACGCCGTCAAACAGCTTGCGGCGGAAAGGGCGGCGAACTGATGCTCTACACGGCGCGCGCGCCCAAACCCAGTGCCGAGCTCGATTTCGGCCTGTTGTGGCTGGGCATGGGACTGCTGGCGATCGGTCTGGTGATGGTGTATTCCGCCTCGATCGCGATTGCCGAGGCCGCCCGCTACACCCACCACAACGGCGAGTATTACCTGATCCGGCAGGGCATTTTCATTGCCATGGGCGTCGGGGTCGGCATGGCCGTGTTCCGGGTGCCGATGCGGGTGTGGCAGCAGGCCGCGCCCTATCTCTTCCTGGTCGGCCTGCTGTTGCTGGTGGTGGTGCTGATACCCCACATCGGACGTGAGGTCAACGGCAGCCGCCGCTGGATTCCGCTCGGCTTCGCCAACCTGCAGCCGTCCGAGCTGATGAAGTTCCTCGCCGTGCTGTACGCCGCCGACTACACCACGCGCAAGGCCGCCTTCATGCACGACTTCAAGAAGGGTTTCCTGCCGATGGCCGCGGTGATGCTGGTGGTCGGCGCCCTGCTGCTGCGCGAACCGGATTTCGGCGCCTTCGTCGTCATCATTTCCATCGCCATGGGCATCCTGTTCCTCGGCGGACTCAACTGGCGCGTGTTCGCCGGCCTGGTGGTGGTGCTCCTGATCGGTTTCGCCCTGCTGATCCTGACTTCCCCGTACCGCCTGCAGCGCGTGCTCGGCTTCATGGACCCGTTCGCCGACCCCTACGGCAAGGGTTATCAGTTGTCGCATGCGCTGATCGCATTCGGACGCGGCGAATGGCTTGGCGTCGGGCTCGGTGGCAGCATCGAGAAACTGTTCTATCTGCCAGAAGCGCACACCGATTTCCTGCTGGCGGTCATTGCCGAGGAGTTCGGATTCGTCGGCGTGGTCGTTGTGGTTGCCCTGTTCGCCTGGCTGATCGTCAAGGCTTTCCTCATCGGCCATCGCGCCGCCCAGCTCGAGCGCAATTTCTGCGCGCTGGTGGCGCAGGGCATCGGCATCTGGATTGGCGTGCAGGCGCTCATCAACATGGGCGTGAACGTCGGCCTGCTGCCGACCAAGGGCCTCACCCTGCCCTTCCTGTCGTTCGGCGGCAGCGGCATCATCGCCAACTGCCTGGCGGTTGCCCTGCTGCTGCGCATCGACTGGGAACACCGGCAGATGATGCGGGGGAAGACCTTCTGATGGCCGCGACCAACCGCACCCTCATGGTCATGGCCGGCGGCACCGGCGGTCACGTCTACCCGGCGCTCGCCGTGGCCGACGCGATGCGCGCGCGTGGCTGGGAGGTGTTCTGGCTGGGTACGCGCGCCGGGCTGGAGGCGCGCGTCGTGCCGGCCGCCGGAATCGACATGGTGTGGGTGAGCATGGGCGGCGTCCGTGGCAAAGGCATGCTGAAGAAACTGCTTCTGCCGGCCACGCTGCTGGCCGCGTTCTGGCAAGCCCTCGTCGCCATTCTCAAGCGGCGTCCGGACGTCGTGCTGGGCATGGGCGGCTACACTGCCTTTCCCGGCGGCATGATGGCGAGCCTGCTCATGAGGCCGCTGGTCATCCATGAACAGAATTCGGTCGGCGGCCTCACCAATCGCGTGCTGGCGTGCGTGGCCGACCGTGTGTTGACCGCCTTCCCCGACGTGTTCACCCACAGGCATGACAAGCCGATACCCTGCCGCCGGGCAGCGACCCAATGGGTGGGCAATCCGGTACGTGCCGACATCGCCGCGACGGCGCCGGGCGAGCGCGCGGGCCGCAGCGGGCCGCTGCGTCTGCTGGTGGTCGGGGGCAGCCTCGGCGCGCAGGTCCTGAACGAGCGGGTGCCGCAGGCGCTCGCCCTGCTGCCCGCGGACAAGCGCCCGCGCGTCGTCCATCAGTCGGGCCGGCAGCATGTCGAGGCCCTGCGCGCGAACTATGCCGCCGCGGGTGTCGAAGCCGACGTGCGTGATTACATCGAAGACATGGCCGCTGCCTATCGGGACTGCGACTTCGCCATCTGCCGCGCTGGTGCGATGACGGTGGCCGAACTGGCCTGCGCCGGCGTGCCGGCCGTGCTGGTGCCCTTCCCCTTCGCGGTGGACGATCATCAGACCGGCAACGCCGAATTTCTCGCCGATGCCGGCGCGGCGTGGCTGGTCCAGCAGAAGGACCTCAGCGCGGAAAAACTGGCGACGCTGATCGGTGGCCTTGACCGTGCCGCGCTTGCCGCGATGTCGGACAAGGCGCGCGCGCTGGCCAAACCCGATGCGACCCGGCAGGTCGCCGATATTTGCGAGGCTTTGGCGAAATGAAACACGCCGTCAAACACATCCATTTTGTCGGAATCGGCGGGGTCGGCATGAGCGGCATCGCCGAGGTGCTGCTTAACCTCGGCTATGCGGTGTCGGGCTCGGATCTCGCCGACAACGCCGTGACGCAGCGGCTGGCCCGCCTGGGCGCGCGCATCCATCGCGGCCACGCGCGGGAGAACATCGAAGGGGCCGACGCGGTCGTCACCTCGACTGCCGTGCAGGAATCCAATCCTGAAGTCGCCGCCGCGCGCGAGAAGAAGATTCCCATCGTCCCGCGCGCGCTGATGCTGGCCGAGCTGATGCGCCTGAAACAGGGCATTGCGATCGCCGGCACCCACGGCAAGACCACGACCACCAGCCTGGTCGCCAGCATCCTCGGCGAGGCGGGCATGGATCCGACCTATGTCATCGGCGGCAAGCTCACCGCGGCCGGCACCAACGCGCGGCTCGGCAAGGGCGACTTCCTGGTGGCCGAGGCCGACGAGTCCGACGCCTCCTTCCTCTATCTCACGCCGGTGATCGCGATCGTCACCAACATCGACGCCGACCACATGGAGACCTACGGCCATGATTTCGAGCGGCTGAAAACGGCCTTCGTCGACTTCTGCCAGCGCCTGCCCTTCTACGGCATGGCGGTGCTGTGCGTCGACGATCCGCACGTGCGCGAGATCCTGCCGCGCATCACCAAGCCGATCATCACCTATGGCTTCGGCGAGTCGGCGCAGGTGCGCGCGGTGAACCCGCGGTTCGAGCAGGGACAGATGCGTTTCACCGTCAAGCGCGAAGGCATGGCCGACCTCGACGTGGTGCTGAACCACCCGGGCATGCACAACGTGCTGAACGCGCTGGCGGCGATCGCCGTGGCGACCGAAGTCGACGCCAGCGATGCCGCCATCGTCAAGGCGCTCGCGGAATTCCATGGTGTCGGCCGGCGCTTCCAGCGCTACGGCGACCTGCCAGCCAGGGATGGCGGGCTTTATACGCTGATCGACGACTACGGCCATCACCCGGTCGAGATGGCCGCCACGCTCGCCGCTGCGCGCGGCGCCTTCCCGGGGCGGCGTCTGGTGCTGGTGTTCCAGCCGCACCGCTACACGCGCACCCGCGACTGCTTCGAGGATTTCGTGAAAGTGCTGTCGGAGGCCGACGTGCTGGTGCTGACCGAGGTCTATCCGGCAGGCGAGGCACCGATCGTGGCGGCGGACGGCCGCGCACTCGCACGTGCGGTGCGGGTGGCCGGCAAGGTCGAACCGGTGTTCGTCGAAAACGTCGCCGATGTGCCCGCCGCCGTGCGCGATCTCGCGCAGGCGGGCGATGTGGTGCTGGTGATGGGCGCCGGCAGCATCGGTCAGGTGGCACCGAGTTTGGGGATGAATCATGCGGCATGACTACCGCATGAGCGAGATGGATCTGGGCGGCGGCGCCGCGCCGGTGCTGCGCGGCCATTTCCTTTACAACGAGCCGATGAAAAAGCATGTGTCGTGGCGCGCAGGCGGCGCCGCGCAGCGTGTCTATATCCCGGCCGACCTCGAGGATCTGACCTGGCTGATCCGCTCGGTCCCCGCACACGAGGACGTCCACATGGTGGGCCTGGGCAGCAATCTGCTGGTACGCGACGGTGGCGTGAAGGGGGTGGTGATCCTGCTGCATGGCGTGCTGAAAAAACTGGCGATCGAGAGCCGCACGCACGGCTTCCCGCCTGCGCCTGAAGGCATCGACACCGCGCTGGTCTACGCCCAGGCAGGCGTGGCCTCGCCCAAGCTGGCGCGGTTTTCTGCCAACCACGATCTGGTCGGCGGCGAATTCTGGGCCGGCATTCCCGGTACCGTCGGCGGCGCGATTGCGATGAACGCCGGCTGCTACGGCAGCGAAACCTGGGACAAGCTGGTGCAGGTGCAGACACTCGATCGCGACGGCCAGCTGAACGAGCGCCTGCCGGATGAGTATGTGACCGGCTACCGGCATGTCGCGCTGAAGCTTCCGCACCAGGAATGGTTCATCGGCGGCTGGTTCCGCCTGGCTCGCGGCGACGGTGCCGCCTCGCGAGAAACGATCAAGTCCTTGCTGAAAAGGCGCATTGCCTCGCAGCCGCTGAATCTGCCCAACGCCGGATCGGTGTTCCGCAACCCGCCCGGAGACTACGCGGCGCGGCTGATCGAGGCCAGCGGCCTCAAGGGTTTCAGGATCGGCGGCGCGCAGGTCTCGACCAGGCACGCCAACTTCATCGTCAACACGGGCAATGCGACGGCGACGGACATCGAGCGTCTGATCGAACATGTGGAAGGCACCGTGGAGGCATGCACCAACGTGCGGCTGATCCGCGAAGTGAGAATTATTGGAGAGCGTCAGTGAGCAGCGTTGTCGAATCGGCGAAGAAATTTGCCCCACAAGGGGACTCTGATTTTCTACGGGCTGAAGCCCGTGAAAAGTCGTATGGCAAGGTCGCCGTCATGCTGGGCGGTACCTCGGCCGAGCGGCCGGTGTCGCTCAACAGCGGCGCGGCGGTGCTGGCGGCACTGACCCGGCAGGGGATCGATGCGCATGCATTCGACCCGGCGAACCGCAACCTCGGCGACCTCATCAGCGGTGAGTTCGACCGTGTCTTCATCGCCCTGCACGGACGCTACGGCGAGGACGGCTGCATGCAGGGCGCCCTGGAGCTGCTGGGCATTCCCTACACCGGCAGCGGCGTGATGGCCTCGGCGATCGGCATGGACAAGTGGCGTACCAAGCTGTTGTGGCGTGCCGCCGGCCTGCCGACGGCCGACTGGGACATCCTCACCGCGGCCAGCGATTTTGCCGCGGTGGAAAGGAAGCTCGGCCTGCCGATTTTCGTCAAGCCCGCGCGCGAGGGGTCCAGCATCGGCATGAGCAAGGTGACCGCGCCCGGCACGCTTGCGGCCGCGTATGAAACCGCCGCCGAGCACGACGCGCTGGTGCTGGCGGAAAAATTCATCGACGGCGCCGAATTCACCGTCGGCATCCTGGGCGACACCGCGCTGCCGCTGATCCGTCTGGAGCCCGCGAAGGACAAGGCCTTCTACGATTTCGAGGCGAAGTACCTGCGCAACGACACCCGGTACCACTGCCCGGCCGGGCTCGCGGAAGCGCAGGAAATGGCCTTGCGCAAGCTGGCGCTGGAGGCGTTCCGCCTCATCGGCGGGCGCGGCTGGGGCCGGGTCGACGTCATGCTCGACAGCCACGGCAATCCCTATCTGCTGGAAGTGAACACCTCCCCCGGCATGACCGACCACAGCCTGGTGCCGATGGCGGCGCGCGTCGCCGGGCTGGATTTCGACGCCCTGTGCATGAAGATACTGGAGCAGACGCTGTGACGTCCCCGGAACTTGCCGCCCATCCCCTCTCGCAGGTCGCCCGCGTGCTGACCTGGGGCGCGCTTGGCCTGCTGGCCTATGGCGGCGTCAGCTGGGTCGCGGCGCAACCCTGGTTCGCCCTGCGCCACATCGAGGTGAGGACCCCGGTCGCGCACGTCACCGAGGCGCAGATCCGGCTGGTGGCCGAGCGTCAGGTGCGCGGCACCTTCTTCACCGTCGATCTCGAGCATGTACGCAACAGTCTGGAAAAGCTGCCCTGGGTGCGTGAAGCGCGGGTGGAGCGCCGCTGGCCCGACACCCTGGTGGTATCGCTCACCGAGCATGTGCCGTATGCCCGCTGGAACGACGATGCGCTCGTGAGCGAAACGGGCGAGGTGTTCGGGGCGGCGGTGTCCAGCAAGCTGCCGCGGCTCGTCGGTCCCGAGGGCAGCAGCGGCGAAGTGGTGGCGGCCTATCGTCGCTATCAGGCCGCGCTCACCCCGCTCGGCATGACGATCGACGAACTCCGGCTGTCGCCGCGCCGCGCCTGGCGCATCCGCCTCGACACCGGCATGCAGCTCGCACTCGGCCGCATGCAGACCGACAGGCGGCTGGCGCGTTTCGTCGCCCTGTATCCGCGGCTGTTCGGCCCGCGGCTGGGCAAGGACGGGCAGGCTGCTGCCATCCCGCCCGCGCCGCTGATGGTCGATCTGCGCTACAGCGACGGCTTCGCCCTGCGCATGCCGCATGGCGTGATCCCTTTCAAACCGAGTACAACATGAGTACCACGCAACATGAGTAAGCCAAGAGATCCCAAGAACCTCGTCGTCGGCCTCGACATCGGCACCTCCAAGATCGTCTGCATCGTCGCGGAAATCAACGACGAGGGCATGCTCGAGGTCATCGGCATGGGCACGCACCCGTCGCGCGGCCTGCGCCGCGGCGTCGTGGTCAACATCGAGGCCACCGTCAACGCCATCCAGCGCGCGCTCGAAGAGGCCGAGCTGATGGCCGACTGCAAGATCCGCGAGGTGTACACCGGCATTGCCGGCAGCCACATCAAGAGCTTCAACTCGCATGGCATGTTCGCCATCAAGGACAAGGAAATCAGCCAGATGGACGTCGACCGCGTGGTGGAGACCGCGCGCGCGGTGAACATCCCGACCGACCAGCAGATCCTGCACACCATCCCGCAGGAATTCATCGTCGACGGCCAGGAAGACGTGCGCGATCCGCTCGGCATGAGCGCGGTGCGCCTCGAGGTGAAGGTGCACATCGTCACCGGCGCGGTGTCGGCGGCGCAGAACATCATCAAGTGCGTGCGCCGCTGCGGACTCGAAGTCGCCGACCTGGTGCTGCAGCCGCTCGCCTCGGCGATGGCGGTGCTGACCGAGGACGAGAAAGAGCTCGGCGTGTGCCTCGTGGACATCGGCGGCGGCACCACCGACATCGCCGTGTTCACCAACGGCGCGATCCGTCACACCGCGGTGATTCCGGTGGCCGGCGACCAGGTCAACAACGACATCGCGGTGGCGCTGCGCACCCCGCCGAAAGAGGCCGAGGACATCAAGGTGCAGTACGGCTGCGCGCTGCGCCAGCTGGCCGACGCGCGCGACATGATCGAAGTGCCCGGCATCGGCGACCGCCCGCCGCGCACGCTTTCCAGGCAGACGCTGGCCGAGTTCATCGAGCCGCGCATGGAGGAACTGTATTCGCTGGTGCAGGCCGAATTGCGCCGCAGCGGCTTCGAGGAACTGCTGTCGTCCGGCATCGTCATCACCGGCGGCTCGGCGGGGATGCAGGGCATGGTCGAGCTCGGCGAGGAGGTCTTCCACATGCCGGTGCGGATGGGCTGGCCGCGCTACGAAGGCGGGCTGTCGGACGTCATGCGCAACCCGCGCTACGCCACCTGCATGGGCCTCCTGATGGCGGGCCTCGAGGCGCGCGGGCGCGATGCGCCGAAGCTGTCCAGCGGCAATTTCAAGGACATCTTCGAACGCATGAAGAGCTGGTTCAAGGGAAATTTCTGACGCCGCAGCAGTGCGACGTCGAAACGGGATTTGGCGGTGGTGCCGGATGCGGAACACATCGCGGCAGACACGCCAAAGGATTTTCGAGTGTGGTTTTGTTTTGGGCAAAAAGAGGAGAGCAACATGTTTGAACTGATGGATGTAGACACCCAGGATGCAGTGATCAAGGTCATCGGCGTGGGCGGCTGCGGCGGCAATGCGGTCGATCACATGATCAGCTCGGGATTGAACGGCGTGGAATTCATCGCCATCAACACCGACGCGCAGGCGCTGAAGCGCAACCAGGCCAAGCTGCAGCTGCAGCTTGGCAACGGCGTGACCAAGGGTCTGGGCGCGGGCGCCAACCCGGAGGTCGGCCGCGAAGCCGCGCTGGAAGACCGCGAGCGCATCGCCGAAATGATCGACGGCGCCGACATGCTGTTCATCACCGCCGGCATGGGCGGCGGCACCGGAACGGGCGCCGCCCCGGTCGTGGCCGAAGTCGCCAAGGAGCTCGGCATCCTCACGGTGGCCGTGGTCACCAAGCCCTTCATGTTCGAAGGCAAGCGCGTGCGCGCCGCCAACGCGGGCATCGAGGCGCTGGCGCGCCACGTCGACTCGCTGATCATCATCCCCAACGAGAAGCTGATGCAGGTGCTGGGCGACGACGTCTCCATGCTCGACGCCTTCAAGGCCGCCAACAACGTGCTGCACGGCGCCGTCGGCGGCATCGCCGAAGTCATCAACTGCCCCGGCCTGGTCAACGTCGACTTCGCCGACGTGCGCACCGTGATGAGCGAAATGGGCATGGCGATGATGGGCTCGGCGCAGGCCAGCGGCGAGAACCGCGCGCGCATCGCCGCCGAACAGGCCGTCGCCAGCCCGCTGCTGGAAGACGTCAACCTCGCCGGCGCGCGCGGCGTGCTGGTCAACATCACCGCCTCGTCCACCGTCAAGATGAAGGAAATCCACGAGGTGATGAACACCATCAAGGGCTTCACCGCGGAGGAAGCCACCGTCATCGTCGGCCAGGTGCTCGACGACACCATGGAAGACGCCCTGCGCGTCACCATGGTCGCCACCGGCCTCGGCAACCCCGTCGCCCGCCAGAACCAGAAGCCGATGCAGATCATCCGCACCGGCACCGACGATGCGCCGATGATGGTGAACGGCGCCAGCGAGGACCTGCCGAGCGTGATGACCAGCCGCCGTTCGCGCACGATCCAGGCGATGACCGATTCCGGCATCGACACCCTGGACATCCCCGCCTTCCTGCGTCGTCAGGCGGACTGAGTCCCCGCGCGGGGCGGGTGAACTGTTCGTGCGGGGGCAGGGCCACACCCGGGTCTCGTGCGAATGGCAGCCCGGCCCCGCGACCAGTTAAAATGACGGGATGATCAAGCAACGCACCCTTAAAACGCCGGTCAAGGCGACCGGCGTCGGCCTGCATTCCGGCGTCAAGGTCGAGATGACCCTGCGCCCGGCCGGCCCCGATACCGGCATCGTGTTCCGGCGGATGGACCTTGACCCGCCGGCCGAGCTCAAGGCCGATCCGTATCTGGTCACCGATACGCGGCTCTGCTCGATGCTCGAATCGGGACCTGCCAAGGTGTCGACCGTCGAGCATCTGATGTCGGCGCTCGCCGGTCTCGGCATCGACAACCTGCTGGTCGACCTCACCGGCCCCGAAATCCCCATCATGGACGGCTCCGCGGCGCCGTTCGTGTTCCTGCTGCAATCCGCCGGCATCGTCGAGCAGGACGCGGCGAAGCGTTACGTTCGCATCATCCGGCCGATCGAAGTGCGCGACGGCGACAAGTGGGCGCGCTTCGTCCCGCACGGCGGCTTCAAGGTCGAGTTCACCATCGATTTCAAGCATCCGGTGTTCGACCGGAGCGGCAAGACCGTCAGCATCGACTTCGCCGACACCGCCTACACGAAGGAAGTCGCGCGCGCCCGCACCTTCGGCTTCATGCACGAGGTCGAATACCTGCGCAACCAGGGCCTGGCGCTGGGCGGCTCGCTCGACAATGCCATCGTCATGGACGAATTCCGCGTGCTGAACCAGGACGGCCTGCGCTACGACGACGAGTTCGTCAAGCACAAGGTACTCGACGCCATCGGCGACCTGTACCTGCTGGGTCATCCCGTCATCGGGGCGTTCGAGGCGTACAAATCGGGCCATGCCCTCAACAACGCGCTGCTGCGCGAACTGATGCAGCACCAGGCGTCCTGGGAACTCGTCAGCTTCGCGCATGAAGAAGAGGTCCCGCCCGCCTTCCTGCGCCTGCATCCGCTCACTGCATGATCGTCATCCGTCTGCTGATCGTTGCCCTGCTCATTGCGGTGGCGGCACTCGGACTGGCGTGGCTGTTTACCGGCAACCGCACCTATCTCGCCTACATCGGCCGCGTGCTGCGTTTCGCGATCGTGGTCGGCTTCATCGCTGCCTTGTTATTCGTGGTGGAGCGGGTGGTGCTGCGGTGAGCGATGGCGCGACAAGGCTCCCGCTGTTTGTTCACGCCGTACCCTCCAGAGGGAAGCGGGCGGCCCGGACTCATGGGGATGCGCGTTTGTTGGTATTCCGCCACGGCTGCTGCCAAACCCCGGTGCGCCAATGCGTCAGCCGGTTGATGCTGCTACCCGGAACGATTTTAAGGAGTAGCATTGCATTTAAGGAGTAGCATTGTGCTATGGGATTTTCCATCCGGGTATGGATGGCACTTGCTCGGTGCACGTGATGTACAGCTTTTCGAAGAAACCAGATCAACAAAAGGAGTAGAAATATGCGCATCAAGACACTGCCGGTTCTCGTCACCCTTGCTCTTGCCGGCACGGCCCTGCAGGCGCAGGCCATGGACGACCGCCTCTATGTCGCCCCCACGGTGAACTACACCTTCTCCGATAACGACCGTCAGGCGGATGACGGCTGGGGGGGCGGCGTGGCCCTCGGCAAGCCGATCACCGAGCACCTGAACATGGAACTGGGCTTGACCGGAAGCTCGCTCGACTTCAACACCGGCAGCGGAAAATATGACCTGTGGGGCCTGGGCGTCGACGCGCTGTACCTGCTCAACCGCGATGCCGACTTTACGCCCTACGGCGTTGTCGGCATCGGCGCCTTGTATACGGATATTCCGGGCAAGCATGACACCGGACTGATGGGCAACATCGGTGTGGGCATCCTGAAGCGCCTGACCGACAACATCTCCCTGCGTGCCGACGCCCGCTATCGCATGGACGGCAACGCAACCAACGCCTTTGGCGCGAACGATTTCGGAGACGCGATCGTCAGCGTCGGCCTGAACATCGCGCTCGGCCAAAAGGCCCAGCCTGCGCCCAAGCCCGAGCCGGTCGTGGAACCCGCGCCCGCACCCATGCCGACGCCCGCGCCCGCACCTGCGCCTGAGCCGGTCGCCCAGCCGGAACCGGCGCCGATGCTCAAGACACCGCAGGCGATGCAGCTCGAGCAAGCCAAGTCCGGCGACTCGGTGGTCATCCTCGAAGGCGTGAATTTCGAGTTTGACTCCGCCCGCCTGCGCCCGGATGCCATCCCCATCCTGGATGAGGCCGTGACGGTGCTGAAGCACCGCAAGGACATCAGCGTCGACGTGGTCGGCCACACCGACAGCATTGGCACCAAAAAATACAATCAGGGCCTGTCCGAGCGCCGTGCCAAGTCCGTGTACGACTATTTCGTCAGCAAGGGCATTGCCGCCGACCGGCTGGCCACCAAAGGCTACGGCGAAACCAAGCCGGCCTACAGCAACGCCACGCGCGAAGGCCGGGCCAAGAACCGCCGCGTCGAACTGGTCGTCAAGTAGGCGCACCTTCCGCCCTACCGCAAGTAAAAGGCCGCACCTCCGCGTGCGGTCTTTCCATTTCCGGTAAACGGGCGGGATGCAGGGGGCGCGTCGATCGAGTCACGCTGGCTCGTGCGCTGCCGGCGGGATATCGAACAGGTGCTGCAGCGCGTCGGCGGGCAGCGGCCGGCTGAACAGGTAACCCTGGTATTCGTCGCAGGCGTGTTCGCGCAGGTAAGCCAGTTGCGCGTCGGTTTCCACGCCTTCTGCCACCACCCGTATCCCCAGATGATGCGCCATGGCGATGATGGCCGTGACCATGGCCCCGTCGCTCGGATCGGTTGAAATGTCGTGGATAAAGGCTTGGTCGATCTTGAGCTTGTCGATGGGGAAGCGCTTGAGATAGCTGAGGCTCGAATAGCCGGTGCCGAAGTCGTCGAGCGACAGTTCGATACCTAGCGCTTTCAGCTCATTGAGCGTATCGATGGTGATTTCCGGATTTTCCATGATCGCACTTTCGGTGATTTCCAGGCCCAGGCAGCGGGGATCGATCCCGCTTTCCGCGATGATGGCGGCGAACGTTTGCGCCAGATTTTTCTGGCGGAACTGCAGATGCGAAAGATTGACCACCATGTGCGGCAGCGCAATGCCCCGCGCCTGCCATTGCCTGAGCTGGCGGCAGGCCTGCCGGAACACCCATTCGCCGAGTGCGATGATGAGCCCGGATGCTTCCGCGACGGGGATGAATCTTGCAGGCGGAACGTCGCCCAGTTCGGCATCGTGCCAGCGCACGAGCGCCTCGGTTGCGACAATGCGCCCATCGGCCAGATTTACCAGCGGCTGATAATGGAGCTGCAATGCGCCACCGGAAACAGCCTGCCGCAGCCGGGATTCCAGAAACAGCCGCTCGGCGGCGCTTGCATTCATTTCGCGGGCAAAAAACTGATAGAGGTTGCGGCCTGATTCCTTTGCGCAATACATCGCCGTATCGCTGTTCTTGAGCAGCGTTTCCACATCCTTTCCATCCTCGGGATAGAGCGCGATGCCGATGCTGGCACTGGTGCTCAACGCCCGTCCGCCGACGTCAATGGGCGCGGACAGGGCATCCAGAATCTTGCGCGCCACCACGGCGGCGTCCTGGGGGTTGCTCACGTCGCACAGCAATACGATGAATTCGTCCCCGCCCTGGCGACTTACCGTATCTTCTTCGCGCAGGCACTTGACGATCCGCGCGGCAACCATTCGCAGCAACTGGTCGCCGACGTTGTGCCCGAGAGAATCATTGATGGTCTTGAACTGGTCGAGGTCGATGAACAGGACCGCGAAACGGGAGGAGGAGCGCTGCGCCCGCCCGATGGCCTGCTGGATGCGGTCCTGCACCAGATTGCGATTGGGCAGACCTGTCAGCGCATCGTGATTGGCCATGTGCAGGATTTTTTCTTCCATGGCCTTGCGCTCGGTGATGTCGCGCATGACGCCGATCAGATGCCGGCGGCTGGCCTGGTAGAATTCCGATACGAGCAAATCCATCGGGAAGACATCGCCGTTCTTGCGCAGCCCCATGACCTCGAGCCCCATGCCGACCGTGTGGTTTTTCCCCGCGCGCAGGTAACGCTCGACATGGGCGGCGTACTGGCTGCGATAGGGCTCGGGCATCAGCAGGGACACATTCTGGCCGGCGGCTTCCTCGCGACGCAGGCCGAACAGGCGCTCCGCGCCGGGGTTGAACAGCTCGATGGTTCCGTTCTCGGACGTGGTGACGATGCCCTCGTCGACGTTGTCCAGCACGGCGTGGATGCGCCTTTCGCTATCACTCAGCCGGCTGCTGGTCTCGCGTGCCTCTCGTTCCGAGCGGACCAGGCGCGTGACCAGGGGCGCTAGCAGCCAGCGCAGCAGCAGAATCGCCACGACCAGAATGACGATGAGGAAGGGCACCAGATAACGTGCCTGGGCCCAGACGGGCGCATACAGTTCCGCGCTGTCAACTTTCAGCACCATGCCGAGGTTCAGCGACGGGACCGGACTGTAGGCGGCAACCACTTTCTTGTTCCGGTAGTCGTGCGCCTTGATGAAACCGGTTTGCCCCAGCAAGGCAAAATGCATGGGCAGGGATTTGTCATTCTTCTGCCGCAGCAGCCTTGGAAAAACCGCCGGGTTGAGGCTGGTGGGGAAGCACTGCATATCGGCGCCCAGGGGTGCGCACAACGCCAGATCGCTGGTCTTGCCGAGGCTGGCGTCCTTGAACAGGCTGCTTATCGCGGGCAAGGGCGCCTCCGTGACCACTTTGCCGACACGGTGTCCCGCGCTCACGATATCCATGCTGGTGAGCAGCAGCAGACCGTTTTTCCACAGGAGTTGCGTACGCCCGGCGGGGTCGAGCGGAACGGCAAGCGTGGGCCGCTGCGCGAAGACGCCCGCCCGGGCCAGCGCTTGGCCATTCCGCCCATAAAGCGCGATGGCCGACAGTTCGCTGGACAGGAACGACCGGGCGCCCCGCTCGAGCATGCGCAACGCCTTGTCTCCGCCGCTTGGCGAAGAGGCGCGTTGCACCTGATCGATCAGAAAGGGGCGGGTCGCGATCGTGACGGCGGCTGCCCGATGCTGGCGTATCTCGGTTTCGACGGTCTTGACCTTGCTCTGCAGTGACGACAAGAGGTTTTTGTGCAGCAGGCTTTCAGCGTGGCGTTCCATCATGAAATAAACGATGGACCCGGACCAGAGTGTAGCCAGCACCAGGATCAGCCCGGCAACGAAAACGATTCGCGGTTGGTCGTGTGTCTTTTGGCGCATAATTTTCCGGCAACACGGCGAGGTCGGGCCATGCGGGTTTCCGGGCGGCTGCTGTCCGATAAACCGCTGCATCCATGGATTCGGCCAAGCTACCTGATTTTCCCGGGCCGGACAACCGGGACAGGATTGCGGGATTGCGCACCCGCAGGCGCTCCGAATGCTCCGGGGCGACAAGAAACCGGAAAAGGACGGATTCATGCGAGACTTCGCCTGTTCGCGCGATTGACCGGCCTCGGGCATGGGGCGCGCGGTGCAACCCGAGCCTGTGCGCGTATCCCTGGCCGCCATGCCGCGACAGGCGGGACCCATTCAATTCATGATTGCCGAAAAGACGAACGCCGCATGCAGTACCCTGTTCAGCGCGGCCCCATCAGGCGTTCCGGTTTTCTGCAACGGACGCTTCAACTGGAGCCATGCCGATGTCTAATGCCCTATGGTTCACGCTCGTAGGCGGGCTGCTGCTCGTCATGGGCCTCACGTCTTCCATTCTCAAGCGCTCCCCGGTTACGGTCGCCATCATTTATCTCGCGGTGGGGCTGCTGGTCGGCCCGACCGTGCTCAACCTGTTTCATTTCAATCCGCTCAAGGAATCGGCACTCCTGGAGGGCCTGACCGAAGTCGCGGTATTGATTTCCCTGTTTTCCGCCGGCGTCAAAATGCCGATGCCGTTCAGCTTTGCACGCTGGCGCACGCCAATCCTGCTGGCGACCGTGTCCATGGCCATCACGGTCGCGCTGGTCGCCGGTTTTTCCCGCTATGTACTGGGAATGCCGTGGGGAGCGGGCGTGCTGCTCGGAGCCATCGTTGCGCCGACCGATCCGGTGCTGGCAACCGATGTGCAAATCCGCCATCCCGGAGACCGCGACCAGCTGCGCTTTACCCTGACCTGCGAAGCGGGCATGAACGACGGCAGTGCGTTCCCTTTTGTGATGCTGGGCCTGGGATTGCTGGGATTGCACGACCTCGGCGATTTTGGCCTGAAATGGGTCCTGCTGGATGGCGTGTGGGCCACCCTGGGCGGCATTTCCATTGGTCTCGTCGCGGGGATTGCGCTGGCGCGCTTGGGATGGAAACTGCGCCGCGAGCCCTACAAACATGAATTGATGGACGATTTCCTCGGCCTTGGGCTGATCGGCGTCGTATATGGCGTGGCGGTGCTGGCCCACGCCTGGGGGTTCCTGGCGGTTTTTTTCGCGGCCGTCGCGCTGCGCCAGACCGAACTGAAACTGGCCAGGGCGGCCCGGGATTCCTTCGATGAATGCCAGTCGCGGGAAAGCGCGCGCGCGGAAGACGCCGCGTGCCCCGATCCGGAATTGCCCCCCACGGTCAGCGAAGGATCGCTGATCTTCAAGGAGCATCTGGAGCGGCTGTCGGTCGTGGTCCTCATTCTCCTGATCGGCGGCACGCTGTTTGTCGATTCATGGAGTTGGGGCGCGGTCGGGCTGGCCCTGTTCCTGTTCGCGGTCGCGCGTCCGGCAAGTGTCGTCATCGGCCTGCTGGGTACGCGCACCCCATGGCGGATGCGTGCGTTGGCAGGCTGGTTCGGCGTGCGCGGAATCGGTTCCCTCTATTACCTGGTATATGCCATCGAACAGGGGCTGCCTGAACCGCTGGCGCTGGAACTGATCCAGTTGACCCTGATCGTCGTGACGCTCTCCATTCTTCTTCATGGCATCAGCGTCAAACCCCTGATGGGCCATTTCTGGCGGCGTACGGCGCGGAGCGCGCAGTGATCGGATAGAGGGGGCCCGTACTGCAATCCGGCATCGCCCTATCATGCAGGCCGCCATTTTCGGTCTGGTCATCCCGCTGTAATGGACGCTTGCTAGCTTTCCCTCCATGGAACCGGAATGGAGGGCAACGACTTGAATCGTAGAAATTTTCTCAAGGGACTGGGAGCGGCCGGCGCTATCGCCTGGCTGGTGTCCGGGCGCGCCGCGGCCGGGGACGTGCTGGACGGCTACAGCAATCCGGTCAGCTTCGTGGACCCGCTGTCGTACGAGCAGGATTTCCTGATCGATCCCGCCATTGACCCCGGCCCTGTTTTCAGCCTGGGTGTTGGCAGCGGCGATCCGCGCCCCCACGGGATCGTGTTGTGGACGCGGGTGGCGCCCGCCGCGATGGCGGACCCGGCCGCGCCCGGCGCGGTTGCCTTCGAGATCGCCGGCGACCCCGAATTCCGCCCGGGCAGCATTGTCATCCGCGGACGGGCGACGCTCGACGGCGCCAGCGATTACACCGTCAAGCTGCCGCTCCAGCACAAGAAGCTGGAGCCGCTGCGGACCTATTATTACCGCTTCATCTACAACCAGTGCGCGAGCCGCGCGGGACGCTTCAAGACCCTGCCGGACGCCGGCGCCAGCCTCGATCGCATCAAGTTCGCCTTCCTGTCCTGCCAGGATTACTCCAACGGCTACTACACCGCGCTGGCGCACCTGGCGAAGGAGGACGCGGACTTCGTCGTCTTCCTCGGCGACTACATCTACGAGACCGTCGCCGACCCCAGCTTCCAGAACGCCCAGGTGCGCCCCGTGCCGCCGCTGCCGAGCGGCGGCAGCGCGGCCGCCGGGCTGGAGGATTACCGGCACCTCTACCGCGTGTACAAGTCCGACCCCAACCTGCAGGCGGTGCACGAGCGCTTCACCTTCATCCAGCTGTGGGACGATCACGAGTTCGCCAACGACGGCTACCGGGACTACCACCCGGACAACAACCCCGACCCCGCCGCGCCCGCGCCCGAATTGCGGCAGGCGGCCAACCAGGCCTGGGTGGAATATGGCCTGGCGGACGTTCCCTTCGACCCCGCCGCGTCCCCCCTGGAGTCGCTGAAAATCTACCGCAGCTTCCGCTTCGGCACTCTCATGGAACTGGTGGCGACCGACGAACGCCTGTACCGCGACGGCCCGCCCTGCGGCGGCGACACCGAGTCGCGCTATCTCGCTTCGCGCTGCGCCGAGGCGGAAAGCGCCAGCCGCACCATGCTCGGCGCGACCCAGCGCGACTGGTTCCTCGACACCGTGCGCAACAGCACGGCGACCTGGAAAATCTGGGCCAACGAGGTCACCGCCATGCAGATGAAGGTGGGGCCGGCCTATGTCACCCTGGACCAGTGGGACGGCTACCCGGCGGAGCGCGCCCATCTCCTGTCCGGCATCGGCCTGTACGGCGTGAAGAATTTCATCGCCATCACCGGCGACATCCACAGCTTCATCGCCGGCTACCTGAAGCCCGACTACGACGACGCCTCGGCGCCGGTGGGGGTGGAACTGGTGGTGGGCTCGGTCAGCTCGGCCAACCTGGTCGAGCTTGCGCAGTCGCAGGTTCCGCTGCCGAGCGCGCCGCTGCCCGTGCCCATCCCCACCCCGCCCGGCGTGGGCGTGGAAAGCCTGCTGATGGCGAGCAACCCGCACATGAAGTTCTTCAACTCCTCCACCCACGGCTACTGCCTGATGGACGTGGGGCAGAACGGCGTCACCTGCACCATGAAGGCGGTCACCACCATCCGCCAGCCGCAGGCCGGGCTCTACACGCTGAAAACCTTCCGGATCGGCAAGGACAGCGTGGAACTGGTCGCGGTCTGAGCATTCGTCCGTAGCCCTGCGCCTTCATCGCGGCGGCTCAGCCTGCCCGGTGGTGGCGCAGCAGCTTGTCCAGGGCGTCCTTCAACGGGCCGTCCTCGATTTCCGCGTTGAGATGCGCCAGCCCGTCCAGCGCGGCGGTCGGCAATCCGGCTTTTTCGACAGGGTGGACGTAGCGCGCCAGCAGGTCGGGGTTGACGCGGATGCGCACGCCGCTCACCTCGATCCCGTGCTTCGCGAGGCTGGCCAGCAGCGCATCGGTTTGGTGGCGCAGGCGGCTGGCGACGGCGCCGCTGTCGCAGGCGAGGCTCAATACGCCATTTTCCAGCTGCATGACGCGGACGTGCCCGGCCAGCGCGGCGGGCAGGGAACGATCGAGCGCCGCCTGGATCTTGAGCAGGGTGCGGGCGCGCACCGCCAGGCCGTTCGGCAGCTGGCTGGCGAGCAGGTCGGCCAGGCTCGAGGCGCTCATGGGCGCGACACGCCGCGGGCGTCACGGGAAGCCCGTTCCGCTATGTTAAGATTCAACGGTTTACCGCGTCCTGCGGGCATTTCGGATTCCTCATGCTGCAATCCCTGTTCAAGAAAGTCTTCGGCAGCCGCAACGACCGGCTGGTCAAACAATACCTGCAAAAGGTGAAAGCGATCAATGCGCTGGAACCGGCGATGGAGAAATTGTCCGACGCCGAGCTGGCCGGCAAGACCGCCGGGTTCAAGTCGCGGCTGGAAAGCGGCGAGACGCTCGACGCGCTGCTGCCGGAAGCCTTCGCCGTGGTGCGCGAAGCATCGAAGCGGGTGCTCGGCATGCGCCACTTCGACGTGCAGATGGTCGGCGGCATGGTCCTGCACGACGGCAAGATCGCCGAAATGCGCACCGGCGAGGGCAAGACGCTGATGGCGACGCTGCCCGCCTACCTGAACGCGCTGGCGGGCAAGGGCGTGCACGTGGTGACGGTGAACGACTACCTGGCCAGCCGCGATGCGGAGTCGATGGGCCGCGTCTACGGCTTCCTCGGGCTGACCACCGGGGTCAACCTGTCGCAGATGCCGCACGATGAGAAGCAGGCCGCGTACGCCGCCGACATCACCTACGGCACCAACAACGAGTACGGCTTCGACTACCTGCGCGACAACATGGTCTACCAGATGGAGGAGAAGGTGCAGCGTCCGCTGGCCTTCGGCATCATCGACGAAGTCGACTCGATCCTGATCGACGAGGCGCGCACGCCGCTGATCATTTCCGGGCAATCGGAAGAGAACACCGCCCTCTACCAGCAGGTCGACCTGGTCCCGCCGCGGCTGGTCCGGCAGAAGGACGAGGAATCCGAGGGCGATTACTCGGTCGACGAGAAAGCGCGCCAGGTGCTGCTGTCGGAGACGGGCCACGAGAAGGTCGAGGCCATCCTCACCGAGATGGGCCTCCTGCCCGAGGGCGGCAGCCTGTACGACGCCTCCAACATCATGCTGATGCATCACGTGTACGCCGCGCTGCGCGCGCACGCGCTGTACTTCCGCGACCAGCACTACGTGGTGCAGAACGGCGAAGTGATCATCGTCGACGAGTTCACCGGCCGCCTGATGAGCGGCCGCCGCTGGTCGGAAGGCCTGCACCAGGCGGTCGAGGCGAAGGAAGGCGTGGCGATCCAGAAGGAAAACCAGACGCTGGCGTCGATCACCTTCCAGAACTATTTCCGCATGTACCAGAAGCTGTCGGGCATGACCGGCACGGCGGACACCGAGGCCTTCGAGTTCCAGAGCATCTATGGCCTGGAAACCGTCGTCATCCCGACTCACCGGCCGATGATCCGCAAGGACGAGCACGACCAGGTCTACCGGACCGCCAAGGAGCGCGACCAGGCGGTGATCAACGACATCCGCGCGCGCAACGCCAATAGCCAGCCGGTGCTGGTCGGCACCACCTCGATCGAGGCCAACGAGCACCTGTCCGCCGAACTGACCAAGGCCGGGTTGCCGCACAACGTACTGAACGCCAAGCAGCACGCCCGCGAGGCGGAGGTGATCGCGCAGGCCGGGATGCCGGGCGGCATCACCATCGCCACCAACATGGCGGGCCGCGGCACCGACATCGTGCTGGGCGGCAGCATCCAGAAGGAGATCGACGCGATCCGCACCGACGAAGCCCTGTCCGACGCGGACAAAGACGCGCGCACCGCCGCGCTCAAGGCCGACTGGCAGCCGCGCCACGACGCCGTGGTGGCGGCCGGCGGCCTGCACATCATCGGCACCGAACGCCACGAGTCGCGCCGCGTCGACAACCAGCTGCGCGGCCGTTCCGGGCGCCAGGGCGACCCCGGCTCCAGCCGCTTCTTCCTGTCGCTGGAAGACCCGCTGCTGCGCATCTTCGCGTCCGACCGCGTCGCCGCGATCATGAACCGCCTGAAGATGCCCGAGGGCGAGGCCATCGAGCATCCGTGGGTGACGCGCGCGATCGAGAATGCGCAGCGCAAGGTCGAGCAGCGCAACTTCGACATCCGCAAGCAGCTGCTCGAATACGACGACGTCTCCAACGACCAGCGCAAGGTGATCTACGAGCAGCGCAACGAACTGCTGGCGAGCGCCGACATCGGCGACACCATCCGCGCCATGCGCGACGACGTGCTGAACGAGGCCGTCAGCCAGCACATTGCGCCCGGCAGCATGGACGAACAGTGGGACGTGGCGGGCCTGGAAAAGACCCTGGCGGCGCAGTTCTCGCTCGACCTGCCGCTGCAGCGGTGGCTGGACGAGGACAAGGCCCTGAACGAGGAGGGCCTGCGCAAGAAGATCATGGAAGCCGCGGACGCGGCCTACCAGGAGAAGGAAGCGCTGGTCGGCGCAGACAGCCTGCGCCAGTTCGAGCGCGCGGTGATGCTGCAGAGCATGGACAGCCACTGGCGCGAGCACCTGTCGGCGCTGGACCATCTGCGCCAGGGCATCCATCTGCGCGGCTACGCGCAGAAGCAGCCGAAGCAGGAATACAAGCGCGAGGCCTTCGAGCTGTTCGCCGCCATGCTCACCGCGATCAAGACCGAGGTGACGCAGATCACCACCACCGTGCAGATCCGCGCGCCCGAGGACGTGCAGGCCGTCGAGCCGCACGAGCCATCGAACGTCCGGTTCCAGCACACCGAGTACGACGAGGCGCAGGATTTTGCCGAGGTCGACCAGGCCGCGGCCGCGGGCGAGGGCTACCCCAAGGTCGGCCGCAACGATCCCTGCCCGTGCGGTTCGGGCAAGAAGTACAAGCAGTGCCACGGCCGGCTGAACTGAGGAATCATCATGCCCTACTATGTATTCCGTCTGGGAATGTTCAAGGTGCTGGAAAAGCAGGGCGAGTGGGCGACCTTCAAGGAAGCCAGGGCGCACACCAACGAACTGCGCAAGACGCTCGACCCCAAGTCCGGCGACAAGATCAAGATGATCTTCGCCGAGAATGAAATCGCCGCGCAGGACACGCTGACGGCCGAGCGCGAACTGGACCAGCGGCTCTCCGGGGACGACTGGTAGACGCGGCGGCTGTTCAACCCATGTCTTGTGTGATGACGCTTCATGGCTGAATACAACGAAGACGCCTACAAGCTGGCCCGCAAGGCCTACATCGAATACAGCTGCCCGTTCGAGCGGGCCCTGCTGTCGCGTTGCGTGAGTTGCGCCCGCTCGCGCAAGCTGAATCTTGCCGAGCGCGAAGCGATTGCCTGCGGCGATCCCGCCGTGCGCGAAGACTGCCTGACGTTCTATCAGGCGCTGCACGAAAACGCGCAATTCGCGCTCAAGATCAATCCCGATGCGCCGTGGCCGTTCGGCAAGGAAATCCGTGCCCAGTGCGGCGGGGTGCGCGGCCTGTCGACCGCGCTGGAAGGCGCTGCCGACGAAGCGGCCGACATCGCCGCGACCGTGCTGCAGGGCAAGGCGCATTTCGGCGATACGGACGATTTCCCCTACTCCGAGATCATGCGCGCCGTGGTGCATTACGAACCGCGCAAGCGCCGTTCGTGACCCAAACCTGCCATGCGGGGAACCCGGATGCGCGTGTCGCGGTCCCTTGGCCGGCTTTCGCTTTTTGATTGCACTTCCCGCGTGCGCGCCCGGCTCCACCGATTCCTGCTGATGCTGGCCCTGCCGGCGCAGGCGTTGGCGTATTCCGCCATGCAGGCCTGCACGGTTGCGGATCGCGGGGCGGCGGAGCCGATGGCGACGTCAGGCGAGACCATGGCCATGGCAGGCTGCCATGCACCCGACCAGCCGCATAGCGCGCCCGTGCAACACGAATGCAAGTACTGCGCCGCCTGCGCGCTGGCCTCGGCCTTGCCGATCGAATTCGCCGGCAGTACGCCGGTCGTGCCGATTGCGCGCAGCTTTGCCTTGCCGCCCGCGGCATCGTTCAGCGGCTTCATTCCCGACGGACCCGAACGTCCCCTCGAATCCCGCTCGCCTGAATCCCGCGCTGGCAGCGGCGCGTAGCCCGATTCTGGACGCGGCGATCATGCCGCGTGGTTGCGGGGACGATCATGTTGAAGCTTTTCTTACGCCGTGCGGCGCCGCTGGCGCGCGCGCCTGCCTTTGGACTTGCGGCATCGGGCGGCCTGCCTATGGCTGGCAGCGATGCCCGCGGCAGAGGCCGCCGATGCCGTTGCATCGGGCCAGGCGATATCCACCCCTTTCGAGCACTACCGGGGCTGGCGCGGCGAATCGCTGCAGGACTGGCGCAAGGCCAACGACCGCGTCGGTGAAATCGGCGGCTGGCGCACGTATCTGCGCGAGTCGCGGCAGGCCGCCGACGGTCCGGATCAGAACGGGAGCGACCATCATGCGCACTGAGGCGATCCCCATGAATCCGCCGCCGTTTACGCCGCGCACCCTTGTTCTGGCCGTGCTGGCGGCCGCCCTGCTGGGCGGCAGACGGCGGCTTCGGTGCGATCCAGTCCGCCACCCAGCCGCGCATCCAGAAGGATGTCGCGTGGCCGCGCGACGAGGCCGCCCGGTCGCAGACGCAGGCGCGATCAAGTTGCCGGCACGTCTGCCCGATCTGACATCGCGGTCGGCCAGATGCGCCAGATCGAGTTGATCGCGAACGAGGAGGGCGAGTGGGCGTTCCACTGCCACAAGAGCCACCACACCATGAACGCGCCGCAGGCCGTTCGCCCCCATGATGCAAAAGACGAAATTGAAGTGAGTGTTCGCAAACCCACCGGCCATGCCGGCCATTGAATGAAAGGAAGAAAGATGAAATCCACCTTGTTGCTGATCGCCCTGCTGACCGTGCCGCTGACGGCTGCCTACGCCGATGGCGGCAGCATGCCCCTGCAAATGCCCGGGGGGCACGACATGGCGATGCCCATGGCGGAGGGCGTGGTGCGCAGGATCGACCTGGGCAACGGCAGGATCACCTCGGGCATGGCCCGATTGCCAGCATCAGCATGCCGCCGATGACCATGGTGTATTCCGTGAAGCCGCCTGCGCTGCTGAACAAGGTCAAAGTGGGCGACAAGGTGAAATTCCAGGCCGAGGAGGCCAATGGCAGCCACATCGTGACGGCGATCGAAGTGGTGCACAGCTAGGCCGTGCAGTCCCCCGCCGGCGCCAGTTTGGCGGGGGGCCCAAGGACGGGCTTTCCGGAACCAGCACGGGACGGCCCGATCCCGGGCTATGGATATGGTGTTGTGAACGCCCATCCGTGCCGGTGTGCAGGCGGGTGGTCGTTTCAACCCAACCGAGGAGATCGTGATGAAAGATGTGTCCAGGCTGGCGGTGCCCCTTTGCATGGCCGTGGCGGCTTCTGCGCAGGCCGCCGGCCCGGCACGGTCGCGCGAGCAGACCCCGTCCACCCAGCAGATGCAGACGCAGGAGCGCATTGACGGGTACGAATTGATGAGCCCTCAGGAATGCATCGAATACCGCAACCGCATGCGCACGATGAAGACCGTACAGGCGCGCGCACGGGGCCGGGGATGAGGGGCCCGGGTTCGGCGGCATGGGGCGGTTATCGCCGCTGAAAGGCCGCGGCTAGGCCGCGCTGAAGCGCAGCGTGGCGGCGAATCCACGGCCGCCGTCCGCGCGCGGCAGTCCGTCGCCCAGTTCAAGCTGCGCGTGAGAGAGCGCAGCAATGCGTGCGACGATGGACAGGCCGAGGCCGCAGCCTTCCGCCTCGACCTCGCCGCGGACAAAGCGGGCGCTGAGGTGCGACCGCAGATCGGGCGCCACGCCGGGACCGTCGTCAGCCACGCTGATCACACAGCCTGATCCGCTGCGCGCGAGGCGCACCTCGATACGCGCCCCTTCGCCTGCATAGCGCACGGCATTGTCGACCAGGTTGCGAACCGCGACCCGCAGCCATCCCGCGGTGACCGGGATGCGGCACCCCGATGCCGCATCGACCACCAGCGTTTGCCCCTGCCGCTGCGCCAGCGGCAGCAGTTCCTCGCACACCGCGGTCACGGACTCGGCGGGATCCAGCGGCGGGGGCTCGCTGTCCTGTGCGGCGGGATCGACGCGGGCCAGCGTCAGCAACTGCTCGACCAGATGCGTCATCCGGTCCACCCCGGCGATCACCTGCGCCAGCGCGTGCTGCTGGCCGTCGGCCGTTTGCGCGCGCAGCGCAACCTGCGCCTGAACTTTCAATGCGGCCAGCGGGGTGCGCAGTTCGTGCGCCGCATCCGCGCTGAAGCGGCGCTCGTTTTCGAACGCTTCGGTGACGCGCCGGATCAGCGCGTTGAGTGCCGTGCGCAGCGGTGCGATTTCCTCCGGCAGCGCGGGTGATGCGTCGAGCGGTGTCAAAGCCTGCGGATCCAGCGCCCCGACCTGCCGCGCCACGGCATCCACCGGCCGCAGGTTGCGGCCGACGCCCCACCAGACCGCCAGCGCCATTAATGGCAGCGCCAGCCCGGCCGGGATCAGCAGCGAGAGACCGATTTCGCGGGCCAGGCCTTCGCGGGCGGCATGCGCCTGGCCGACGACCACCCGATATTCCTCGTCGGAATCCTGCACCGCATAAAATCGCCAGCGCGCCCCCCGGTACAGGTGCTCGCTGAATCCCGGCGTCACGTCGGACTCGAACCCGCCGCGACCCATGGAAGTGACCAGGCGCTGCATCTGCCCATGCTTGCCGTGCCATACCTCGAACGCGATCGGCACCGGGTTGTGGCGGCTCTGATCCTGCAGTTCCTCCACAAAATGCTCGACTTCGCCGGCCGCGACGATCGCCAGCAGGGTGTCGGCCACCTGCGTCATCTGGGCATCGAGCAGTTCGTCGGCTTCGTGGTGCGCGCGTTGATAGACCACCGACGCGGACAGCAGCCAGATCGCCGCCACCGAGCCGGTCAGCAGCCAGACCAGCCGCCGGCGCAGGGAATACGGCCGGCTCATGGCGCGGGCGCGCCTGCCGACGCCATGTAGCCGACGCCGCGCACGGTGCGGATGATGTCGTTGCCGAGCTTCTTCCGCAGGTGGTGGATATGGACCTCGAGCGCGTTGCTGTCGACCGCGTCGTTCCAGGTGTAGAGCTGTTCTTCCAGCGCGCGTCGGGTCAGCACGCGGTCGGTGTGTTCCAGCAACAGGTGCAGCAGGTCGAATTCGCGCGGGGTCAGTTCGACAGGCTGGCCGGCGCGCGTCACGGTGCGCGCGGCCGGGTTGAGCGCGATCTCGCCCAGGGTGAGCACAGGCTCCGGGCGGCCATGGGCGCGCCGCACCAGCGCGCGCAGGCGGGCCGCGATCTCGTCGAGGTCGAAGGGCTTGAGCACATAGTCGTCGGCGCCGAGGTCGAGCCCGCGCACCTTGTCTTCCAGCTGGTCGCGCGCGGTCAGGATCAGCACCGGCGTCGCGTCATGGCGGCCGCGCAGCCACTGCAGCACCGACAGGCCGTCGCGCTTCGGCAGCCCGAGGTCAAGCACGATCGCCGCGAACGATTCGGTGGACAGGGCCGCCACCGCCGCCTCGCCGTCGCGCAGCCAGTCGACGGCATAGCCGGCCTGGGTCAGCCCGGCCGCGAGGCCGTCGCCCAGCATGCGGTCGTCTTCCACCAGCAGTATGCGCATCGCTCTGTCTTGTCCTTGGCAGTTATTTCGGAATCCTGACCGTATCCTCGTCGAACACGCCCTGTTCCGCCTGCCGGTGGCACGCCGCGCAGTTGGCGGCGGAGCCGATCGACTTGCGGGACCAGGTCGCGCGCGACACCTCGTCGTGCTTGCGCACGAACCAGCGGGTTTCGGTGATGCGCAGCGGGGCTTCGTTCGGATTCATGCCCTGCATCACCCTGCGCCCCATCGAGCTGCTGCCGGCATCGGCGGCGTTGGCCTCCAGGAATCGCAGGATATCAGCCTGCGTCGCCGGATCAAGGCTGGCGTTCTCGCCGAAGTGCTGGTCGAGCCCGCCCATCAGCCGCCGCCACGAGGCCTTCGGCAGCAAGGCCGGCGCATAGGCGATATGGCAGCTGGCACATTCCTGCTGCCAATTCTTGTTGGTCACCCGTGGCAGCGTATTGCCGCCACCGTCGCCGTGTGCATCGCCCGAAGGCATGGAAAACGCCAGCAGGCCGGCCACCCCGACCGCCGCCACGACCCCGATACCGCGCAATAGATAATTCATGGTGTGCGCCTTATCTGGCCTGGCTCAGCCAGGCGATGAAATCGCCCTTTTCCTGCGCGCTGCATTCGCGTTGCAGGACATCCTGGCAGTTGCGCCGGAACCATTTCTCGACCTTGGCGGCATCGGTGAAGCGCTGCGGGTTCGCCGCCGGCGCGAGCGGCTCGATGCGCTTGCCGACGCGGGTGCGCCCGGCCCGGGTCGGGTTGGCGGTATGGCAGGCGGCGCAGCTCACCGCCTGGCCATTGCGGCCCGGGTGTTCGGTTCGATACAGCGCTGCGCCGCGGGAGGCGGACAAGGCCGAGACCGGCACGCCCGCCTGCTTCGCATACTGCGCCATCAGGCTGGCGGGAGAATCGGAGGCGCCCGCCACCGCCGAGGCCATGCCCAGCGTCGCCAAGGCAATACGGACAGCGCGCTTAATCATGCGGCACCCCGCTTTCCACGTGGTGGTACTGCTTGCCGGTAACCATGCTTTGCGCCACGCGCTCGCCACGCCACTGGTGGAACACCAGCGCGGTCAGATGCAGGCCGATGAAGCCGAGCATCAGGACGAACCCGAATTCGTGCGGCTCGCCCAGCACGTCCTCCAGCCACTCGGCGTTGCCCAGCCAGCCGGCGAGGGGGCCGGCCTGGAACTCGCTGGCGGCCAGCCCCAGGCCGGTGACGACCATGAATGCCATCACGCCGTAGGCGAACAGATAGCCCAGGCTGGCAATCGGGTCGTGTCCTGCGCGGTGTGTCTTGGGAAGACGCATGTTCCTGAGCGTGTCCTTCCAGGCGGCGGGATGCCACAGGTCGCGCCAGCGCGCACTGGCCGGTCCGACCAGGCCCCACAGCAGGCGCGTCACCAGCCCGGCCGTCAGGACGTAGCCGCTGAGAATATGCAGATTCCAGAAGGTCTTTTCATAAGGCCCGTGCTCGAACCAGTCGGCCAGCTGACTGGTTGCGATGAGCGAGACGATCGCCAGCGCGATGGCCCAGTGCAGCAGGCGCAGCAGGGGGTCGAACACGCGTCGCGGCTGCGCGGATGAAGGTGGCGTGGACGGACGGGGCATGGCAGTCTCCTGAAAGCGGGTTGAGGCAGACTGTATGCGCGCCGGCTTAGGGAAACCTTAAGAGGCGGGACGCCTTCGCCGGCAGGCAGCCGGCACGGGTTCGGGCGGGGACGTGGCGGGCGCTCGGAAGACGGGACAGCGCCTTCGCTTCAAGGGCCTGCCCAGCCTTACTTGCAGCTGGACAAAGGGGGCCTTGCGGTAGGGCACGTTTTCCTGGCTGAACATCTGCGGCTTGCGCGGATCGCGCGCCCCATGCGGGCCGTCGAGACCAGTCACGCAGGCGCGGCGTGACCGCATGCCTCTGTCGAGCATGGGATGGTGTGTGGGGAATCCGTTCCGAAACGGGCCGTTCGATGTCAGGCAGGCGGGATTGCCGCTGTATGACGACGCCCGCCCGAAATTTCAGGGGCAGGAGACCGCGCTTCGTCGCGCTGGCGGTGGGGATGCGGGACGACTGTTTCCGTTTACGCCGCACCGGGTTGCTTCTTCCGGCCTTGTTATCGTGCTGAATGCGAGTGCCGGGATTGGCCCATGGCGCGTTGCAGGGGCAACTCTGTTGATGGCGATCCGAGCCAGCCATCACCGGCTCTGGACGATGCGTTCCGGTAACTCGGTGAGATTGCTGGCAATGACCGATGTTCGGCCAAAGCGGGCGCACCGGCGTGAAGCCCAAGGGGGCTTGCGGAATCCAGGGTGCCCCAGGCTTTCAGGCCGCCGCTATCGTGCCGGGGTGCTGTGACGCCTCCGGGCAGAGATGAATCTCAATGGTCGAGTGGACGATTTCTTCGTGGATGGCCAGGCGCTCGCGGATGACGTCCGGGGTGAGCGAGGCGTCGTGCGTCACGGCCGTGAGCGCGCACGAGTATACCTGCTTGCCCACGCGCCAAACATGCAGGTCGGTGATCCGCGTATCGCCCGCCCCGGCCCCGCTTTCGACAGCCTCCCTGATTTCCTCTACAACCGGGTGATCCATCTCCCGATCCAGCAGCACCTTGCCCGTTTCAACAATCAGGCCCTTCGCCCAGACCGCCACGAGAAGGGCTCCGACGATGCCCATGACCGGGTCGAGCCACGACCAGCCGTAAATCCAGCCGCCGATCAGGGCGGCGATGGCCAGCACCGAAGTCGCCGCATCGGCGATGACGTGCAGGTAGGCGGACTTCAGGTTCAGGTCGTGATGATGCCCATGCTCATGGTGATCGTGACCATGGGCGTGGCCGTGATCATGGTGGTGCGCCTTGCCGAGAATGAGCGCGCTCACGATGTTGACCGCCAGGCCGAGTATGGCCACCACGATGGCGTCCTGGTACTGAATGGGCTGCGGCGACACGATCCGCTCGACCGAGCCGACGACCATCATGGCCGCCACGCCGAGCAGGAAGATGGCGCTGGCAAAGCCGCTCAATACCTCGATCTTCCAGGTCCCGAAGGCAAAGTGAGGATCCCGGGCGTAACGGCGCGCCGTGGCGTAGGCCAGGGTGGAGAGGCCGATGGCCACCGCGTGGGAACTCATGTGCCAGCCGTCGGCCAGCAGGGCCATCGAGTTGTACCACCAGCCTGCGGCGATCTCGACCACCATCATCGCAGCCGTGATCCACATGACAATCCGCGTGCTGCGTTCGGCGGCTTCGCTGCCTGAGTCGAAGACGTGGTCGTGCATCCATTTCGACAGGTTTTCAGTGTGCATTCGTTTTCTCCATCAGGCCGCCATCATGTCAGAAACCCAGCTTCGCGCCAGCGCCCAGCAGTGTCGCGGCGCCCAGCAACGCGAAGATCGCAGCCGCCACGGAGTGCACCAACTTCATCGGGATCCTGGCCGCCAGCCTGTCGCCGACGAAGACCGCAGGGACGTCCGCGATCAGCATGCCCAGGGTCGTCCCGATAACAACGAGCAGCGGAGCGGCATAGTGCGCAGCCATCGCCACGGTGGCCACCTGGGTCTTGTCACCCATCTCGGCCAGGAAGAAGGTGATCAGCGTCGCGCCGAACACACCGAACCGCGTGGCGATCCGGGTTTCCTCCTCCTCGATTTCGTCAGGGATCATCGTCCAGACGGCCATGCCGACGAACGACAGCCCCAGCAGCCAGCGCAGGGCTTCGGCGCTGATCGAGACAGTGATCCACGCACCCAACGCACCGGCGAGACCGTGGTTCAAAAGGGTCGCCACCAGAATGCCGGCGATGATGGGGAGGGGCTTCTTGAATCGCGCTGCAAGGATGAACGCGAGAAGCTGGGTCTTGTCGCCGATCTCAGCGAGGGCGACAACACCGGTCGAGACGAGGAGAGATTCCATAACGGTTCCAGGGCCGGGCACCAGACAATTGACCACGACGCATCCCCGGCCATTGCAGAGGCGTAGTGGTCAAAGGTCTTGCCAGGCGCGGGACCGCTTACGCCATGACCTGCGGGTCAAGTATGTTGACGTAAGCCTCTTCTGGTCGAAGAGCGGCTACTCCCCAATGACAGGCCAAGTTTAACATTACTCGAGTCGAACATTGATGGCCGCCTTGGCTTAAGGCAGTCTTAAGATTCGACCGGCAGGATGCGCGTCGACAGCCGGTTTTTGCCATTCCGATGCGCATCCGGTCATCCGGAACGGTGCATCCTTTAACCTTTTCGTGGCATTCCTGTCCGACTGTGCCGCACCGTCTTCACCGCTGGTTGATGCACTGGTTCGTCATTGCCCTGCGGGCATGGACGCCGTCCGTTCGCGCCTTGCCCCCGTATTGGCGCCGCCGCGCGGATGATTGTTCCACGCAGGCGCGCCTGCCGTTGCGCGTCTGCCTGCTGTTTTTTGCTCATGGAGATCAAGCGTGATCACTCGTATGCTCGTATTGGCGCTGCTCGGCGCCGCCCCGGCTTGTGCAGCCGATGTCCTGCCCCTGACCGCTGCCCAGAAGAAGAATCTCGGCATCGCCACGGTGGCCGCCGCCACGCAAACCGCCAGCCCGGCGCTGACCTATGCGGCACGGGTGACGCTGCCGCCCGCCAGCGTGCGCGTGGCCGCGGCGGCCGGTGCCGGGCTGGTCACCCAACTGCACGTGCAGGCGGGCGATACGGTCAAGCGCGGCGCCCCGCTGGTGAGCCTGTCGATGCCCGGCCTGGCCGATGCGCAGAATGCGCTGACGCAGGCGCGGCTGAGATCGCAGCTGGCGGCCGGCAATGCCGCGCGCGATGAAAAACTGTTCAGCGAAGGCCTGATCGCCGAATCGCGTCTGCGCGCCACCCGGTCCGAAGCCCAGTCGGCGCGCGCCAGTCTGGCGGCGGCACGGAGTGCACTGTCCCTGATGGGAGCGGGCAAGGTGGCCGGCAGCGCGATCACGCTGACCGCGCCGATCGCCGGGGTGGTGACGGAAAGCGTCGCCGAGCCGGGTCAGCGCGTGGACGCCGGGATGGCGCTGGTGAAGGTGGCGGACCTGTCGAAGCTGGCGCTGGAGATTCCGCTGTCGACGGCGCAGGCGCGCCAGGTGGCGGTCGGGCAATCCGTGACGGTGGCGGACAGCGAGGCCCGCGGCCACGTCACCGCGCTGCTGCCTCAGCTCAACGCGTCGCAAAGCGTGCTGGCGCGCGCCAGTCTGAGCGATCCGCAAGGCCTGCTGCGTCCCGGCCAGTCGGTGCAGGTCGCCGTCGCCGGCACGCAAGCGGCCCGGACGCTGGCCGTGCCCGCCGCCGCGCTGGTGTGGAAGGTCAACGTGCCCTACGTGTTCGTCGAAACCGCGCAAGGTTTCGCGCCGACGCAGGTGCAGCTGGTCCGCCAGAACGCCAGCCAGGCGGAAGTGAGTGGCCTCGCCGCCGGCAGCCGCGTCGCCGCGAAGGGCGTGGCGGCGCTCAAGGCCCAGTGGCTGGGAGAGTAAGTCATGCTTGACATCCTGACCGAATTCGCGCTGGCGCGGCGCTGGCTCATGCTCGTGCTGGCGCTGGCGCTGGCCGGGCTGGGCGTGCGCGCGTTCCAGCTGATCCCGATCGACGCCTTCCCCGATGTGTCGACCACGCAGGTCAAGCTGATCCTGAAGGCGCCCGGCATGACCCCCGAGGAGGTGGAGGCGCGCATCACCCAGCCGGTCGAGACCGAGCTGCTCGGCATTCCGCACCAGACCATCCTGCGCAGCCAGTCGAAGAATGCGCTGGCCGACATCACCGTCGACTTCGAGGAAGGCACCGATATCTACTGGGCGCGCCAGCAGGTCTCGGAACGCTTCGCCAACGTGAAGGGCGATCTGCCCGACAACGTGTCGGGCGGGCTGGCGCCGATCTCCACGCCGCTGTCCGAACTCTTCATGTTCACCATCGAGGGGCCGCTGTCGCTGGCGGAAAAGCGCACCCTGCTCGACTGGACGGTGCGGCCGCAGCTGCGGGCCTTGCCGGGCGTGGCCGACGTCAACTCGCTCGGCGGCCAGGTCGCCACGTTCTCCGTGAGCCCCGATCCGGCCGCGCTCGCCGCGCGCGGCGTCACCTACGATGAATTGCGCACGGCGCTGGAAACCAATACCCGCAACGACGGCGCCGGCCGCGTCAATGAAGGCGAGGAGACCTGGATGGTGCGCGTCAACGGCGGGGTCGCCACGCTGGACGACCTGCGCCGCATCGGCATCAAGCATGTGGGCGGCGTGGTCGTCGCCGTCGGCGATGTGGCGCGGGTGGCCATGGACTCGATGACCCGCTACGGCGCGGTGACGCAGAACGGCCGGGGCGAAGCGGTGGAAGGGCTGGTGATCGGGCTGAAGGGCGTGAACGCGGGCGAGCTCATCAGGAACGTCAAGGCCAAACTCGCCGAGATTCAGGCCACCCTGCCCAAGGGGGTGACGATCTCGCCGTTCTACGATCGCTCGCAACTGGTCGACCGTGCCGTCGGCACTGTCAGCAAGGCCCTGCTCGAGGCCGCGGTGCTGGTGGTGATCCTGCTGCTGCTGTTCCTCGGCAACCTGCGCGCGGCGATCGTGGTGGCGCTGATCCTGCCGCTGTCGGTGCTGGCCACCTTCGTGCTGATGCGCCAGTTCGGCCTGTCGGCCAACCTGATGAGCCTGGGCGGTCTGGCGATTGCGATCGGCCTGCTGGTCGACGCCGCGGTGGTGGTGGTCGAAAACGTCGTCGCCCATCTGGCGCACGACCCGGAGGACACCAGCGAAACGCCGCTGCAGCGCGTGCTGTGGGCGACCCAGGAAGTCGCCAGGCCGGTGACATCGGGTATCGCCATCATCGCGATCGTGTTCCTGCCGCTGCTGACGCTGCAGGGACTGGAGGGCAAGCTGTTCGCGCCGGTCGCGCTGACCATCGTGTTCGCCCTGGCGGCGTCCCTGCTGCTGGCGCTCACCGTGATCCCGGTGCTGGCCTCGTTTCTGCTGAAGCAGGGTGCGCACACCGATCCGTGGCTGTTGCGCCGCGCGCAGGGGCTCTACACGCCGCTGCTCGATCGTGCGCTGGCGCGGCCGAAACTCGTCTACGTCACGGCAGGCGTGCTGATGCTGGCGGCGGTCGGCGTCTATCCCCTGATCGGCAAGACCTTCATGCCGGCGATGGACGAAGGCGACATCCTGCTGCAGCTGGAAAAGCTGCCGTCGATCAGCCTGGAGGAGTCGGTCGCGCAGGATACACGGGTGCAGCAGGCGCTGCTGAAGAACGTGCCGGAAATCCGCCGCATCGTCGGTCGGGTCGGCGCCGACGAACTGGGGCTCGACCCGATGGGACTCAACGACACCGATACCTTCCTGGTGCTGAAGCCGATGGCCGAATGGCGCCGCCACGACAAGGAGTGGCTGATCGGCGAGATCCGCGCGGTGGTCGAGGGCTTCCCGGGCATCGCCTACAACTTCACCCAGCCGATCGACATGCGGGTCTCGGAAATGCTGACCGGCTCGCGCGGCGACGTCGCGATCAAGATCTACGGCCCCGACCTGCCCACGCTCAACCGGCTGGCCGGCGAGATTTTCGGCGTGATCGAAAAAGTCCCCGGCGCGTCCGACGTGTACACCCAGCAGAACGCCGGCGTGCAGTACCTGCAGGCGGAAATCGACCGCGATGCGGCGGCCCGTTTCGGTTTGTCCGCCGACGAGATCGCCATGCTGCTGAGAACGCAGCTCGAGGGCGAGGTCATCGGCGTGGTCCAGCAGCAGGGGCGGCGCGTGCCGCTGCAGCTGCGCGGTCCGGCCGGCCTGCGCGAATCGCCCGCCGCCCTGCAGGCGCTGCGTCTGACCCTGCCGGACGGCCGCGAGATCAGCCTCGACCAGGTGGCGCAGCTCAAACGCATCAACGGCCCGGTGGCGGTCAAGCGGGAGAATGCGGCGCGCTTCACCGTGGTGCAGAGCAATGTCGCCGGGCGCGACCTGGTCAGCTTCGTCGAGGATGCGAAAGCGGCCGTCGCCGCCAGGGTCAGGCTGCCGCCCGGCTATCACCTGGCCTGGGGCGGCCAGTTCGAGAACCAGCAGCGCGCCGCGCAGCGCCTGATGATCGTGGTGCCGGTGGCGCTGCTGCTGATCGGCTTCCTGCTCTATGTCACCTTCGGCGATGCGCGGCAGGCGGTGCTGGTGATGATGAACGTGCCGCTGGCGCTGATCGGCGGCATCTTCGCGCTGGCCATCTCGGGCGAGTACCTGTCGGTGCCCGCCTCGGTCGGCTTCATCGCGCTCCTGGGCATCGCGGTGCTGAACGGCGTGGTGCTGGTCAGCCATTTCAACCAGCTGCGTGCGCAGGGCCTGCGGGGGGATGCCGTGGTGCGCGACGGCGCGCTGCGGCGCCTGCGGCCGGTGCTGATGACCGCCAGCATCGCCGCTTTCGGCCTGGTGCCGCTGCTGTTCGCGAGCGGGCCCGGCTCCGAAATCCAGCGGCCGCTCGCCATCGTCGTGATCGGCGGGCTGGTCAGCGCCACCCTGCTGACGCTGGTGATGCTGCCGCTCTTGTATCGCCAATTCATCCTGAAAGGAGAGCGCGCATGAATGCCGTGCACACATTGAGCCTGGCGCTGACGCTGATGTTCGCCGCGAATGCTCGTGCCGATTATTTGCCCGATCCTGCCGCCGCCGAAGCCGCCCTGCGGGCCTCTCCCATGGTGGCGCAGGCGCGCGGCGAATTCGCCGCGCAATCGCTGAGGAGCGAGAGTCTGCGGAACGGGCGCGAAGAATGGACGCTGAACGCGGATGCCCTGCAACGCCGCATCGATGCGCCGCGGGATCGCTATGCCGAGTGGGGCGTGGCGCTGTCGCGCCCGTTGCGGATGCCCGCGCGCGCCGCGGCCGATCACGCCCTGGCCGGCGCGCTCACTGCCCATGCCGAAGCCAGCCTCGGCGAGGCGATGCACGAAAGCGGGCGGCAACTGCTCACGTTGTGGTTCGCGTGGCTGGGCGAGACCAGCCAGACAAAATTGTGGCGGGCGCAAGTGGCCCTGGCCGATCAGCAGCTCGCCACCGTGAATGCGCGCATTCGCCTGGGCGAGGCGCCGCGTTCCGAACGCGTCAACGCCGAGGCCGCGCTGGCGCAGGCGCGCCTGCAGCAGCAGCAGGCGGCCACGCGCGAGCAGCAGGCGCGCAGCCGGTTGCTCGCGCAATACCCGGGCCTGCCGGTGACGGCGGACGACAGCCTGCCGCAGCCGGCACAGCCGTCGGGAACGGCGGACGACTATGCCGGTGCGGTGCTTGCGCACGACCATGAACTGGCGCGCGCGCGCCGCCAGGCCGACATGCTGCGGGCCGAAGCGCGGCAACTCGCCAGCCGCCGCAGCGTCGATCCCAATGTCGGCGTGTTCTACAAGAATGAAATGGGCGGCAATGAACATCTGCTCGGGGTGAGCGTGGGACTGACGCTGCCGGGCCCGGCGCGGCGCACCGACCAGCGGGCGGCAGAGCAGCTCAGCATGACCGCGCAGGATGCCGCCATCCGGCTGGAGCAGCGGTTGCGGCAGGAGGCGCGCACGAATTTCGAGACGGCCGTTGCGGAAGCGGCGAACTGGCAGCAGGCCGACCGCGCCGCCCGGGCGTTGGCGGAGGCCGCGCAGTTGTCAGCGCGCGCCTACAGCCTGGGCGAGGGCAGTCTGGACCAGGTGCTGGTCAATCGGCGGCTGGCGCTGGAGGGCCAGTTGGCGGCGCAGCGGGCACAACTGGACGCGCTGTCTGCCCAGGCGCGCCTCAAACTGGATTCGCACCAGCTATGGCCGCTCGATGTAGACGCGGGGGATGACGCTCACGCGCATCCCTAAGGGTGGGCAGCGGGGTCGGGATCGGTGTCATGGGTCATGCGGCGCGCCTCGTCCTGCATCGCTGCAATCTGCTCGGGTTTCAGCTGCCACACCAGGCTGTCGCGTGCCTTGGCAGCGGCCTCCACGCCCTGTGCGGCGGCGAGGTTGTACCACAGGTAGGCGCGGGCCTTGTCGATCGCGGTACCGGTTCCGTAGCGGTAGAGTTCGCCCAGGCTGAACTGGGCCCGGGCGTCACCGCGTTTTGCGGGTTTTTCGATCCAGGTGAAGGCCGCGCGGTAATCCTGCAATACTCCTCGTCCCTGCAGCAGGGCAAGACCGTAACGATACTGCGCTTCGGTCAGTCCCCGCTGGGCGGCCAGGGCAAACCACTTGGCCGCTTCCTTGTCGTTCTGGATCACGCCGTCGCCCTCGGCGTAGCGCAGGCCCAATTGCAGTTGGGCATGGGCATCCCCTTGCTCCGCCCGGGTGTGCGGCAGACTCGCAGGCATTGGCGTGGCAGGGATGGCGGCGTGCAGGCCGCGCGCAATCCAGGCGGTCACGCCAATCAGCGCGCCGACGACGGCCAGCAGTAGCACCGGCTTCAGCGGGTTGAACGTCCAGAAACGATGGCGGCAGTCGCGGCAGCGAAGCGGCATATGCAGGAGCAGGTGGCGTACACCGTCATGGGCGTGCAGCGACCCGCTGCGAATCCTGTCGCTTCCGCATTGCGGGCAGACGCGCGGCAGGCTCGGCATCAGCTTGCGCGTGCGGCGAGATAGTCGACCGCCGCGCGGATGTCGGCATCCGCCAGCGACGGGTTGCCTCCTCTGGCCGGCATGGCATTCCTGCCTTGCAGGGCCGAGGCGTAGAGGGTGTCCATGCCTTGCGCCAGGCGCGGACTCCAGGCCCCGGCATCGCCGATTTTCGGCGCTCCGGTCAGTCCCCTGTCATGGCAGAAGGCGCAGGCCTGACGATAGATGTGCTCGCCGTGCGCGAGGCCGGGCTTGACTGCAGCGGATGAGGCGTCACCCGCTGCAACGGCCTGCAGGGCGGGCGACTCGGGTTCGGCGGTGACGGAGGGTTGAACACGGGCTGGCGATGCTTCTGTCGTCGCCCGTGCTTTTTCGGCGTTGTCGCAGGCCGCCAGCGCCAGCGTTGCCAGCGTGCTCAGAAGCGTGACGTATTTCATGGTCGCTGCCTCCTTGTCGGCCCGGTGCGCGTCGGGTGCGATACCCGTTTCGCGCAACCCGGTTGGTTTACAGCTTGCCGCCCCCTTGTGTCATCAGGTAACCGACTGCGTTGGCGAGATCGGCTTCGGACAGGCCGGCGTTGCCGCCTTTGGCGGGCATGCCGCGGATGCCGTTCAGCGCATGGCTGTAGAGCGTTGCATAGCCCTGCTTCACGCGCGGGCCCCAGGCTGCCTTGTCGCCCATCTTGGGCGCACCGGCCACGCCAGTGGCGTGACAGGCCGCGCAATTGGCTTCATAGACGGCCTTGCCCTTGGCCGGATCGGCCTTGGGCGCGGCCCCCCCCGCAGCCCCTGCGGCAGCGGGCGCGGCGGGCGCCGCGGCTTCCGGTGCCTTGAACTTGGCGCCGGCTGCATCGGCCATGTAAGCCACCGCGCGCGCCACTTCCGTATCCGACAGGTCACCGTCGCCGCCACGCGGGGGCATCTGGCGGATGCCTTCGAGGGCATGCTTGATCAGGGTCTCGTAGCCCTGGGCGATACGCGGCCCCCAGTCCCCCTTGTTGCCGAACTTGGGTGCGCCGAGTGCGCCGGGCGTGTGACAGGTGGTGCACACGGCCTCGAAGACTTCCTGGCCGGACTTCTCGACCTTGGGCGCATTGGCGTCGAGCGCGACCAGCGTCGCGAACGGCTTGATGCGGTCGAGCGTGGCTTTCTGCGCGGCCTCGCTGGTGGTGTCGGCCTGGTGCTTGTGCTGAATGCTCAGCACCAGTTGAACGACCAGAAATATCGCCAGCAGCGGTGCGAACAATCCGGCAAGAACGGAAATGATGATCTCCTGCGGCGTGGCTTGAGTCATCTTGGCGTGCGAATCGGCCATGAAAGTATCCTTGGGGGGTGGCATCGAAAGCCGCGATTATAAGGAAACCCACCCTGACAGGAAAGGGCGGCGCGCCCGGCGGATGGACGCCGCGTGGCAAAAACGCTATGCTTCGCGGCTCTTGGCGCCCGTAGCTCAGCTGGATAGAGTACTGCCCTCCGAAGGCAGGGGTCGTGCGTTCGAATCGCGCCGGGCGCGCCAGTTTTCCGGTCACAGTTGGCTTCAGTCCCTTGTCACGCAAGGGTTTAAACTCCGCACGGCGGGTTTAAACTTGGCGCTGAAGTTCATTTCGAGTGTTTCAGACATGGCCCATCCCACCCCTACCGACATCAAGTTGCATCAGGCTTCGCGCAAGCTGGAAATCGCCTTCACCGACGGCGCGCGTTTCGAGATGCCGTTCGAATTCCTGCGCGTCTATTCGCCGTCCGCCGAGGTGCGCGGCCACGGCCCCGGCCAGGAGGTGCTGCAGGTCGGCAAGCGCGAAGTGCTGATCAATGCCGCCGAACCGGTCGGCCTGTACGGCATCAACTTCTTCTTTTCCGACGGCCACGATACCGGGATTTATTCCTGGGAATATCTGTACGATCTCGGCGTCAATCAGGCCGCCTTGTGGGACGAATACCTCAAGCGCATGGAAGCCGCCGGCGCCTCGCGCGACCCCGGCATTTCCAAGATGTTCGAGCAGCGGCCCAAAGGGAAATAAGCTGTGCTGAGCCGTTCCTGCGCGGCACCTGTACGCGCGCCTCTCGGGGCGCGTGTTGTTTTGGTGAGCCCCTACGAACTCGGCCGGCAACCGTTCAATCTGGCCCAGCCGGCCGCGTGGTTCGGGCGCGCGAACATCACCGTCGCCTGCGTCGACCTGTCGCAACAGAAACTCGATGCGGCCACTTTTGCGGACGCCGGCCATGTGGCGATCTATCTGGGCATGCACACCGCCACGCGGATTGCCGCCGCCGCCCTGCCGAAGATCCGTGTCCTCGCGCCGCGCGCCCGCATCGCCGCGTTCGGCCTGTATGCGCCCGCCAACGCCGCGTGGCTGAAAAGCCTCGGCGTGGACGCGATCTTTGGCGGCGAATCCGAACCTGATCTGCTGGCCTGGGTGGAGTCCGGGGTCGCGCCGGCCGAAGCCGTGGTGCGGCGCGACAAGATCGAATTCCTGTTGCCCGACCGGCGCAGCCTGCCCGCCCTGCAGCGCTACGCCAAGCTGATCCTGGCCGACGGCACGGAAAAAGTCACGGGCTTCGCCGAGGCCAGCCGCGGCTGCAAGCACCTGTGCCGCCACTGCCCGGTCGTGCCGGTGTACGAAGGCAAGTTCCGCATCGTGCCGGTGGAAACGGCATTGGCCGACATCGCGCAGCAGGTTGAAGCGGGCGCGCAGCACATCAGCTTCGGCGATCCCGATTTCCTGAACGGGCCGATGCACGCGCTGAAAGTGGCCGAGGCGCTGCACGCGCGATTCCCCGATCTGACCTGGGACGCCACGATCAAGGTCGAACATCTGCTGAATCACGCCGACCTGCTGCCACGCCTTAAAGGATGCGGCCTGCTGTTCATCGTCACCGCGGTCGAGGCGGTCGACGACGCGATCCTCGACCGCCTCGCCAAGGGTCACACCCGGGCGGATTTCGAAGCGGCGCTGGCGCACTGCCGCACGCTCGGCATTGCGCTCGCGCCCACCTTCGTTCCCTTCACCCCATGGACGACGCTGACGGGCTATCGCGAGCTGCTCGCCACGCTGCTCCGGCTCAAGCTGGTCGAAGCCGTGCCGCCGGTGCAGCTGGCGATCCGCCTGCTGGTGCCGCAGGGCTCCCATCTGCTGCACCTGCCCGATTTTTCCGCGCGTGTCGGCGCCTTCGACGAGGCCATGCTGGGCTACCCGTGGCAGGCCGGCGACCCGCGCGTCGATGCCCTGCAGGGCGAGATCATGGCGTGGGTGATGGACGCCGAGAAAGCCGCGTTGCCGCGCGCCGAGGTGTTCGCCGGCATCTGGGCGCGTACCCACGCGGCGCTGGGCGAGCCGGTGCCGCCGTTCGATCCGGCGCAATTCGGCGCAGCCATCCCGCATCACTCCGAGCCGTGGTACTGCTGCGCCGAGCCGACCGAAACCCAGCTCGCCAGCTTCTGACCGCATCATGCCGCGCCTTCTGCTGCTGCTCCCTGCCGCGGGCTACGCCAACCAGGACTTCATCGCCGCCGCCGCGCGGCTGAACATCGAGCTCGTCGCCTGCGCCGACTACTGCCCCCGGCTCGCACCGGCGTGGGGCCTGCCGCCGCTGATGAGCGTGCCGTTCGACCAGCCCGAACGCGCCTTGCCGCAAGTATTGCAGGCATTGAAACAGCCGGTTGATGCGGTGCTGGCGGCGGACGATCGCGGGCAGGCGCTGGCGGCGCAACTGCGTGTTGCGTTGAATCTGCCGGGCAATCCGCCCGAGGCCGTGGCCATGCTCACCGACAAGCTGCGCTTTCGCCAGATGCAGCAGGCCGCCGGCCTGCCGCACCCCGCATTTGTCAGGGTCAAGGGCGACGATGCGAACGCCGCAGCGGCGCTGGGTTTTCCGCTGGTGGTGAAGGCACGCCGGCTGAACGCCAGCCGCGGCGTGATCCGCGTGGACGATGCCGGCCAGCTCGCGCGGGCGCTGAAGCAGGTCGAGCGCATCCAGGCGCGCGCGCAGCGCGACCGGGACGATTTGCTGGTCGAGCGCTTCATCCCGGGCGTCGAGGTCGCGCTCGACGGCGTGCTGTCCGGCGGCGACTTGCGGGTGCTCGCCGTGTTCGACAAACCCGATCCGCTCGATGGCCCCTATTTCGAGGAAACGCTCTACATCACGCCCTCCCGCCTGCCGCCGGCGACGCAGCGCGAACTCGCCGGCGCGGTCGAGCGCGCCTGCGTGGCCGCCGGCGTGACGGAAGGGGTGGTTCATGCGGAAGCGCGGGTCAACGACGGCGGCGTGTCGCTGCTCGAAATCGCGCCGCGCGGCATCGGCGGCCTGTGCGGACGGATGCTCGCTGCCACGCTCGGCATGGACACGGCGGAGATCGTGCTGCGCCACGCCGTCGGCCTGCCTGTACCGGCGCCGGCGAACGACAGCGCCGCCGGCGTGATGATGATCCCCATCCCGGCCAGCGGGATTTTTCAGGGCGTCGACGGCCTCGACGCGGCGCGCGCCGTGCCGCATCTCACCGGCGTCGAGATCACCGCGCATCCCGGGCAGCTGGTCGCGCCGCCGCCCGAGGGCGCGGCTTATCTGGGATTTCTCTTCAGCCGCGCCGCCACGCCGCAGCAGGCCGAAGCCGCCTTGCGCCGCGCCCATGCCGCGCTCGGCGTGCGCATCCGGCCGCTGGTCGGGCCATGAGCGTTTTCCATGCGGCGCTCGCCGCCGCCATCAGCCGTGCCAGCGGCGCGCCTTTCGCGGCGCTGGAGGCGCGGCCCATGCACGGCGGCGACATCAGCGAAGCGTTCACGTTCGGCGACGGCACGCGCACCTATTTCGTCAAGACCCAGCCGGCTGCCCGGCTCGCCATGTTCGAGGCGGAAGCGGCGGGGCTGGCCGACCTCTCGGCGGCGAACGCGGTGCGCGTGCCGCGGGTGGTCTGCCACGGCACCGCCGGCGGCAAGGCGTATCTCGTGCTCGAACATCTGCCGTTGCGGCCGCACGGCGACGCCGCGCAGCTGGGGCGTCAACTGGCGCAGCAGCACCGTGCCGGCGCCGCCCGCTTCGGCGGCGCGTGCGACAACTGGATCGGCGCCACGGCGCAGCCGAATGGCCCGATGGAGGACTGGGTCGACTTCTGGCGCGAGCGGCGGCTCGGCTTTCAGCTGGAACTCGCGGCACGGAACGGCTACGGCGGCGCCCTGCAGCGGGACGGCGAGGCGCTGATGGCGCGGCTCGAAGGACTCTTCGTCGCGTACCGCCCGGTCCCGTCGCTGCTGCATGGCGACCTGTGGGGCGGCAATCACGGGTTTCTGGCCGATGGCACGCCGGCCATCTTCGACCCGGCGAGCTATGTCGGCGACCGCGAGTGCGACCTGGCGATGAGCGAACTGTTCGGCGGATTCGCCCCGGCGTTCCACGCCGCCTACCGCGAGGCCTGGCCGCTCGATCCCGGTTATCCGGTGCGCCGCATGCTCTACAATCTGTACCACGTACTCAACCACGCCAACCTGTTTGGCGGCGGCTACGCAGCGCAGGCGCATCGCATGATGACGCGGCTGCTGGCCGAGCTTCGATAGGGGATGCCCCATGCGCCGGCTCCGGGTTCTGCTGCTTTCGTTTGCGCTCGCTGCCTGTTCCGGCCTGCCGATGAATGCGGCGCCGCCCAGGGTGAGCGTGGCCGGCGTCGACATCAAGCGCCTCGGGCTCTTCGAGCAGCATTTCAACGTCGGCTTGCGAGTGAGCAATCCGAACGATTTCGATCTGACGATCGAGGCGCTGGACTTCGAGTTGGAGGTGAACGGGCAGCCGTTTGCGAAAAGCGTGTCGCACACCGGCATGCTGATCCCGGCGGCATCGAGCACCGTGCTGCAGATCGATGCGGTGACGCAATCGGAGGACCTGATCCGGCAGCTCAGGACCCTGCCGCCCGAACGCCTGAAGGACGGCGTGCCCTACCGCATCAGGGGCCGGGTCAAAACCGACCGCTCATCCCGGTGGCTGCCGTTCGACCACGCGGGCGTCTATGGCGGGGATGGGAAAAAGCCGAAAGGGCACGCGATCTGAGCGGCAGTCTGGCTGCGAAACGCGCCTAGCCCGCCAGCGCGCGCAGGGTGGGCACCGCAAGGCCGAAGGCATCGGCCTGCTGCAGGGCACGCGCCAGCCGCGCTGGCGCCGAGCGGCCGGTGCAGCCGTGCTCGGGATCGCCGTCGAAGGCCTCGAGCATGCCGGCGACGAGTCTGTCGCGATCGTGCTTCATGCCGGTCAGCGCATCCTGGATGTCCATCACCTCGTTCGCCACCCGCCGCGCGAAGGCTTCGTGCTGCGCCCACAGCTGCGACACCGTGCCGCCGGTTTGCAGCCCCGCGATGTTCGTGGTGAGGATGTAGACGTTTTTCCGCACCAGTTCGAACAACAGTTCGTCGCCCGGGGCCACTTCGCGGCACGGCAGCTCGATCGAGGCAAGTGCACGGCACAGCAGCGCGGCGCCCGGGCCGGCGGCCGGCGACGCAATCAGCGGCCTGGCGTCTGTGCCCTTCTTCTTCTCGAACCACACCGAGATCACCGTGGGGTCGGTGTAACGGTATTTTTCCCAGTCGCGCGGCAAGAGCTCGTTCTGGATCAGCGCGACATGCGTCCGCCACGCGCCGGGCATCGCCGCCAGCACCGTGTGCAGATCGTTCTCGGCTACCGCGACCAGTACCAGCGCGGGCTCGGGATGCGCGTGCGCGACGGTGAACAGGTCGTCGCCGCGGTTGACCGGCACCACGGTATGGCCGCTGCGCAGCAGGCCGCCGGCAAACACCCGGCCGAGCTGGCCCAGGCCGATGACGACGACTTCGTCAATCGGTTTGGGCGCGCGTAGCGCACCGGTCGCCCCCTCCCCCGCAAGCGGGGGAGGGTCGGGGAGAGGATTGCTCGTCATTCGAGACCCTTCGAATGCAGATATTCGTCGTAGGTGCCCATGTAGAACTCGACGCCCTCGGGCGTGATCTCGAGGATGCGGGTGGCGAGACTGGACACGAACTGGCGGTCGTGCGAGACGAAGATCAGCGTGCCCTTGAACAGGTCGAGCGCGAGGTTGAGCGACTCGATCGATTCCATGTCCATGTGGTTGGTCGGCTCGTCCATCACCAGCACGTTGTGGCGGCCGAGCATCAGCTTGCCGTAGAGCATGCGGCCCTTCTCGCCGCCGGACAGCACGCGCACCGATTTCTTGACGTCGTCGCCGGAGAACAGCAGGCGCCCGAGGATGCCGCGCAGCACCTGCTCGTCGTCGCCGGGCTGGGTCCACTGGTGCATCCAGTCGGTGAGGTTGAGATCGCTGTCGAAGTCGGAAACGTGGTCCTGCGAGAAATAGCCGACGTTGGCGTTTTCGCTCCAGCGAATCTCGCCGTATTGCGGCGTCAATTCGCCCATCAGGAGCTTCATCAGCGTCGTCTTGCCGACGCCGTTGCCGCCGATGACGGCCATCTTCTCGCCGGCCTCCAGCGAGAAGCCGAGGTTGCTGAACAGCGGCGCGCCATCGTAGCCGAACTTGAGATTCTCGACCTCGAGCGCGCGGCGGTGCAGCGCCTTCTCCGGTTCGAAGCGGATGTAGGGGTTCTGCCGCGAGCTCGGCTTGAAGTCCTCGATCTTGATCTTGTCGATCATCTTCATGCGGCTGGTGGCCTGGCGCGCCTTCGACTTGTTGGCCGAGAAGCGGCGCACGAATTCCTGCAGCTCGGCGACCTTGTCCTTGGCCCGCGCGTTCGCCGCGGCCTGGCGCGCCTTGGCTTCGGAAGACGCCAGCATGTAGTCGTCGTAGTTGCCCGGCCACACCTTGATGGTGCCGTAGTCGAGGTCGGCCATGTGGGTGCAGACCTGATTGAGGAAATGGCGGTCGTGCGAGATGACGACGATGGTCGCGTTGCTCTCGTTCAGCACGTTTTCCAGCCAGCGGATGGTGTTGATGTCGAGGTTGTTGGTGGGCTCGTCGAGCAGCAGGATGTCGGGCTTGGAAAACAGCGCCTGCGCCAGCAGCACGCGCAGCTTGAAGCCGGGGGCGATCTGGCTCATGGTGCCGCTGTGCTGCCCGGTGGGGATGCCGACGCCGAGCAGCAGTTCGCCGGCGCGCGCCTCGGCGTCGTAGCCGCCCATCTCGCCGAAGCGGGCTTCCAGTTCGGCGGCGTGCAGGTAGTCCGCCTCGCTTGCCTCCGGGTTCATGTAGATGGCGTCCTTTTCCTGCATCACCCGCCACATCTCGGCGTGGCCCTGCAGCACCACGTCGAGCACGCGCTGGTCCTCGTAGCCGAACTGGTCCTGTCGCAGCCAGGCCATGCGCTCGCCGGGGTCGAGCGCGACGTTGCCGGCGGTCGGCTCCAGCTCGCCGGCGAGGATCTTCATGAAGGTCGACTTGCCGCAGCCGTTGGCGCCGATCAGGCCATAGCGGTTGCCGTCGCCGAACTTGACGTTGACGTTCTCGAACAGCGGCTTGGCGGCGAATTGCAGGGTGATGCTGGAAGCGGTGAGCACGGGGGTATCCTAGGGCGTGTTAACACTAATTTCGCGTCCGCGTTGCCGCGAGAAAGCGATGGATGCAAGGCGTGTCGCGCCGGCAAGGGCCGTCCCGTGCCAAGCGGCGCAACGCCGCGGACGCGCTTTCTCGCGGCAACCCGAAGGGACGGGCCAATTCGGGCGCATCCCTTTGTCGCGAACCGCTTGCAGTGAACGACACTGCACCGCGGGCTGCATCCCGAATCGACCTCGTCGCGGGCGTGAAATTAGTGTTAACACGCCCTGCATGCGGGTAAAACGCGATATTTTAACATCGCGTTCAAGTCGGGCATGGGGATGCCTTCGCCGCGCGGCCCGGGCGGGGAAACGTGCGCCTAGCGTGTCGCCCGCAGCACCGGATGGTTCGGCGTCGGCCGGTCCAGGTAATATCCCTGTACCAGGTCGACGCCAAACTTCTTCAGCAGGGCGAGCGTCGGCGCGTCCTCGACGTATTCCGCCACGACGGACTTGCCGAGGCCGAGCGCGACGCTGACCATCGCCTGGACGAACACCTGGTTGTCGGGATCGCTCGGCAGGTCGCGGATGAAGATGCCGTCGATCTTGATGGTGTCGACATTCAGGTGCTTGAGGTAGGCGAAGGAGGCGAAGCCGACGCCGAAATCGTCGAGGCAGACGCCGCAGCCGAGATGGCGCAGCGACTCGATCATGCGCTGCGCATCGTGCAGGTCGGAGACGGCCGCGGTTTCGGTGATCTCGACGATCAGGCGGCTGGGGTTGACGCCCGCCCCGCGCAACTCGTCGCCGATGTGTTGCGGCAGGCTGGGTTCCGACAGCGATCGCCCCGACAGATTGAGTGCGATCGACGGGATGGCCGGATTCTCGGCCAGCCGGCGCAGCGTTTCGTGGATCACCCAGCGGTCGATGTCCAGGATGCGGCCGTTCTTTTCGGCCAGCTGGATGAAGTGGGCCGGCATGATGAGCTGATCGGGCTTGCGTTCGTCGATCATGCGGATGAGCGCTTCCAGATGCGACAACGCGCCGTCTTCCGCCCGGTACACGCCCTGGAAGTGCAGCTGGAACAGGTTCTTGTCGAGCGCGTTGCTGATGCGCTCGCCCCACGACAGACGGCTGCGCATTTCAATGTCGGCTTCGCTGTCCGCGCGGTAGACGCGCCAGGTATTCTTGCCGGCATCCTTGGCCTGGTACATGGCGATATCGGCCCGCGCGACCAGGTCGTCGGCATCGGCGGCGTGCCCTGGATAGTAGGCGATGCCGAGGCTGGTGGTCAGCCGCAGATTCAGCCCCTCGAAGCGGAAGGGAATCTGCGCCACTGCCCGTACCACGCGATCGGCCAGCATTTCGGCTTCGGTTCCCTGCGCGGTGGGCAGCAGGATGGCGAACTCGTCGCCACCCAGCCGCGCCAGGACCTCGTTGCGCCGCACCAGGGCGCCGATCTCGCCGGCCACCCGGACCAGCAGCGCATCGCCGGCCCGATGCCCGTAGCTGTCATTGATGGTCTTGAATTCGTCGAGGTCGAAGAACATCACGGCGCACTGCGTGTGGTGGCGATCGCTTTCCAGCATGGTCCGCGCCAGTTCCTGCTGGAAACGGTGACGGTTGTAGAGTCCGGTGAGCGGGTCGCGTTCGGCCAGATACACCAGTTGTTCCGCGGTCTTGCGTTCGTGGGTGATGTCCTCGTAAATCCACAGATGGCCGAGGAAGCGGCCTTCGCGGTCGCGTACCGGGTAATCGAGTTCGGTGATGACCCGGCCGTCGGCCATCTGGATCTCGTAGCTCTCGGACACCTCGCGCGTTTCCAGCACCGACAGCAGATGCTTGGAGAAGTGTTCGGGGCGCGCCAGCGCCGACGACGACCTGGCCAGGACGTCATGCACTTGCAGCCCCATCAGGCCGGTGTCCTCGTCGATCATCCACATGCGGGTGAACGCGGGATTGTGGTAGATCACGCGGCTGTCGGCGGCGACGAACAGGATGCCCAGGTTCATCGCCGACAGCAGCGATACCAGACGGGCGCGCTCCTGCTCGGTTTCTTCCAGGTATCGACCTTGCAGGCTTTCCGCCGCGCGCAGCTCGTTGATGGCCTGGCGCAGGTTGGCCTCGGTCGCCTTGAGGTCGTCGATGCTGTGGATGCTGGCGCGAATGCCCTGATAGACGCCGCTGTAATCGTGGATCGGCTGCCAGTTCACCACTGCCCAGAAATGGCCGCCATCCTTGCGGCAGATGCGCAAGGTGTAGCCCTGGCCGGAGGTGCCGCGCAAGGCCTGGCGCAACTGAAACTCGGCCGCGGTGCGGTCTTCCGGGTGAATGATGTCAACCGGGAAATCCATCTGCCCCATGCATTCGCCGACGCTGTAGCCGAGCATGCGCTCGACCGAGGGGTTGACCCACAACAGCTTGCCGTCGGGCGACAGCCAGAACTCGAGATCGTGGGTGTAATCGGCAATGGCATGGAAACGCGCCTCGTTCTCGCGCGCGCGGTCGATATTGAAGCGGACCGACTCCGCCATGCGGTTGAACGTGTCGATCAACTGGCCGATCTCGTCCTCGCCGGCGCCGGTCAGCTTGACGTCCAGATCGCCTTGCGCCATGCGTTTGCTGGCGCGGGTCAGTGCCTCGAAGCGGCGCACCACGCCGCCGACCGACAAGGCCAGCAGAAAACCGGTGAGCAGCAGGGCGGCCGCGGCAATGAACAGGCTTTGCCGGAGGTAGCGGCTGCGCGCCTGCTGGATGAAATCGCCCGACAGTACCAGGGCGATCTCGCCATAGCGCTGGCCGGAGAACTCGATCGGCTGGACCAGACGGAGATCGGCACTGCTGCCGGCGGTTCCTGCCTGGTGCACGATGCGCATGCTGCTGTCGCGCACCTCGATCATCTTCAGGCCGCCTTCGCGTTGCAGGGTCTCGACGATGTCGCGCACGCTGGCGTCGTCCTGCTGCGCGAGCGGGGCCAGCAGCGCGGCGACCAGGACTTTTCCCGTATCCCGTGCGCGATTCACGGCCTGCCGCTGCAATTCGTCGCCGGTGAGCCGGACGCCGTTGACGATCAGGAATGCCAGCATCAGGGCTTCCACCCCGAGCGCGGCGAGGGTGAGCTTGTAGCGCAGCGAGAGGCGCCCGAACCAGGCCCTCATGGGTTCGCGCGCATCATGGTTTCCGCCTGCAGGGCATAGGGGCGAAAAGCACGCAGTTCGCTGCCATCGACGTTGGCGAAACCGCCGTAACCGCCGCGCTCCATGAACACCCTCCCTTCCGGCGTGGCGGCGAATTCGAGCAATGCCTTGCGTATCGCGTTTGCTTCCCGGTCGCGCAGGCGGGGGTGGGTCAGGTACATCAGGCTTGAAAGAGGCGCGGTCTCGACGAGGATGTGCAACTGCTCGCGCAACCCGGCAGGCAGCAGCCGGTAGGGGTGCAGCCCCAGCATGGCCGCCGAGGCCCGTCCATAGATGACCTGCATCACGGCATTGAGGTGGGAGCCGTAATCCGTCGTCCGGTAATCGACATCGCGCCGGAGTCCGTGCGCCGCCATGTCGGCCTGCACTGCCAGGGCTGCCACGGCGATGGCATCGGGGGTGGCGATGGCCTGGCCGCGCAACGCGTCCAGCGTCGGGTACGGCGAGCCTTTCTTGGCGACCAGCAGGCCGCGTGTGGGCTCGGCGTATTTCAGCAGCGGCCGGTAGCCGGCATCCTGCCGGGCCAGCCAGGCCAGGTGCGGCGCAGTGAGCAGCACGTCATAGTCGCCCTCCCGGGTACGCTCGGCAAAGGTCTTGAAGTCGCGCGCACTGTAGATGACCACCCGCCGCCGCAGGCGCTCGCCCATCATGTGGGCCAGCGGCTGGTAGATGTCGAGGGTCTGTTTGACCGTCATGTTGGGGAAGACGCCGAATATGAGCGGAGCGTCCGCATCGGTTGCGGCATGGGCGTCGGCGATCAGCACGAGGGCCAGTACGCCCGACATCGCGACCGATTCGAGCAGCGGCACCCGGGCCGCGAGATCGATGCGGGAACGCACGCGCGCCCATGCCCGGACGGCCCGGGCCAGCAGACGCTGGATGGCGGCGACAGGCATTGGCGCGTGGGGGGCACGGCTGGGCGAACCCGGCCACTGGATGAATCGATACAAGCTTGCTTTCCTTCTACAGGTTTTTCTGGAGAACCTTGGATCTCCGCTTGTAGTTGTATAACGCCTGCTTGCTCCGGGGCAGATGATCGGGGCTGCTGTCGACGAAGCCGCGCTCCTCGAACCAGTGCTCGGTGCGCGTGGTCAGCACGAACAGTTTCTTGAATCCGGCCTTCTTGCCCCGTTTTTCGGCTTCCGCGAGCAACAGGTTGCCGAACCCGCGCCCGCGGAATTCGCGGGAGACCGCAAGGCAGGCGAGCTCGGCCGCCTGCTCCTCCGGGAACGGATACAGCGCGGCGCAGCCCGCGATGACGCCATCGGATTCGAGCACCAGGAAGCGCTCGACCTCCATTTCCAGCAATTCGCGCGAGCGCCGCACCAGGATGCCGTCGCGCTCCAGCGGTTCGATCAGGCCGAGGATGCCGCCGACGTCGTCGATGGTGGCGGTGCGCAGGGTTTCCAGCGGCGCCGGGGTGACCAGCGTGCCGACGCCCTCGCGGGTGAACAGCTCGGACAGCAGCGCGCCGTCGCGGTGGCGGCTGATGAGGTGGGCGCGCTTGACGCCCTGCGTGCAGGCGGTGATCGCGCACGGCAGATAGTAGGTCACGTCCTCGGGCAGCTTGCGAGCCTTGCCATGCCCCGCCTTTTCGAGCACTTGCCGCGCCTCGTTGACGGTGAGGGCGTTGTGAATCGTGCGCCCCTTGTCCGGCACGCCCTCGGTGTCCATCAGGAAGATCAGCTTGTCGGCCGCCAGTTCGACCGCCGCCTGGGTGGCCACGTCCTCCAGGCTGAGGTTGAAGATCTCCCCTGTCGGCGAATAGCCGATCGGCGACAGCAGCACGATGTCGTGCTGGTCGAGGCGGCGGCGGATCGCGGCAGCGTCGATCTTGCGGACCTCGCCGGTGTGCAGCAGATCCTCTCCCTCGATGACGCCGATGGGCTTGGCGGTGACGAAGTTGCCCGAGGCCACCCGGATGTCGGCGCCCGCCATCGGGGTGTTGGCGAGTCCCAGCGACAACAGCGCCTCGATTTCCACCCGCACCGTGCCGGCGGCCTCCTTGACGCAGGCCAGCGCGGCGTCGTCGGTGACGCGCAGGCCGCTCACGTAGCGGATCGCGGTGCCGTCCTCGGTCAACCGCGCCTCGACCTGCGGCCGCACGCCGTGGACCAGCACCAGGCGCACGCCCAGGCTGTTCAGCAGGTTGACGTCATGGGCCAGCTGCACGAATCCGCCGTCCGCCACCAGTTCGCCGCCAAAGGCGATGACGAAGGTCTTGCCGCGAAAGCCATGGATGTAGGGGGCGGCCGAGCGGAACCAGTGGACGAAATGGGTGGTGTCTTTCAATGACATGGCCTGGAGTAGGATATGTTTAAGGCGAAGGATACAGAAAACGTCCGCAAAACGGAGGGCGCCTGATTCTTCGCAGGGTGAAATAAACGGAACAAATCGGATAAGCTTTGCGTCATAATTCGGCTCGACAATAATTTTCGTTTCAACCAACATGAAGGAGACAGAAGTGAAGCAACTGAACAAATTTCTCGGCGCCATGCTGGGCGGGGCTTTGATGATGGGCGCGCTGGCCTTGCCCGCCACCACCCTGGCCGCCGACAAGGCGAAAATGGTGGTCCAGATCAGCGATGCCAATCCCGCCACCTGGAATCTCGCCCTGAACAACATCAAGAACGTCCAGAAGGACCTGGGCAAGGACAACGTCGAGCTCGAGCTTGTGGCCTACGGTCCCGGCATCGGCATGCTGAAGGCCGACTCCGAAGTGGCCAACCGCATCGATGACGCGGTCAATTCGGGGGTCCATGTGATGGCGTGCCAGAACACCATGCGCGGCCAGAAGCTCACCAAGGAAGACATGAACGCGAAGATCGGCTACGTGCCGTCGGGCGTGGTGGAAATCCTTCGTCGCCAGCAAGAGGGGTATGCCTATCTGCGGCCGTAATCGGCTGCCGTTCCGGAAAACCGGGCTCACGCCCGGTTTTTTTATGCCTGCCGTTGCCTAAAAGTCGCCCCAGAGCGTCTGCATGGCGGTCAATGCGGCCAGTGCGGCAGTTTCGGTGCGCAGCACGCGCGGTCCCAGACGAACGGACTGCGCGCCCGCCGCGTGCAATGCGGCGGTCTCGTCGGCCTCGAATCCCCCCTCCGGCCCCGCCACCAGACAATCCATCGACTGCGGAGCGGCCAGATCGGCCAGCCGCGCTTCCGCGAGGGGCGACAAGAACAGCAGGCGGCCGGCCTGGTGCCGTCCCAGCCAGTCGGCCAGCGTCAGCGGCGCGGCCACCGCGGGCACCTGGTTGCGGCCGCATTGCTCGCAGGCGCTCGCCACCACCCCCTGCCAGTGTGCGACCCGCTTGTCGGCGCGCTCCCCCGCCAGTTTGACCACGCTGCGCCTGGCGGCGATCGGCTGGATCGCCGTCACACCCAGTTCGACCGCCTTCTGCAGCGTGTAGTCCATGCGCTCGCCGCTCGAAATGCCCTGGGCCAGCATCACCCGCAGGCGCGACTCGCGCTCGACGTCGGCAAAGCCGGTGACTGCGACCGCCACCTCGTCCTTGTGGATGCGCTCGATGCGCGCGGCGTATTCGCCGCCGCGGCCGTTGAACAGGGTGATCGCATCGTCCACCGCCAGCCGCAGGGCGCGCGCGGCATGGCGCGCCGGCCCTGCCGGCAGGGTGAAGCGGGCGCCGGGTGCGAGCGGCTGGTCGAGATAAAAACGCGGCGCGGACATGATCCTAGAAACCGTGGTTGGACGCATCCGACGATGCGTCTGGGCGTGTGGCTGGGGCGAAACGAGGAGCGCGCGGCTGTTGCCGCTTCAGCTTTACAGACACGGCCTGCCCCTTGCGGGCGGGCAGCAGGCTGATACCCGCAACGACGAGCGTGGTTGTTGCCGCTTCAGCGGCTTTACGGACACGGCCTGCCCCTTGCGGGTGGAGCGGCAAAGCCAGGCGCGCGACCGGGCGTGCCAGCGGATGCGTAGCGGATTTAACCGGGTGGCGAATCATGGCGGAGGCGGAAAAACCAGCATTCATGCAGAGGTCCAAGGGATGTGGGCGGTCAACTGCGGTTTTTAGGATCGTTGGTATTATGCAGGGGTTGTCGAAAGTTTCTGCGGAGCGCGTCATGGTTTCCCTTACCACCCCGGTGTGCGATTTCGGCTGGAAAGCCCCCGGTTTCAGCCTGCCCGGCGTCGACGGCAAGGTGTGGACGCTGACGGACGCGATGGGGCCCAATGGCCTGCTGGTGATGTTCATCTGCAACCACTGCCCCTATGTGAAGGCGATCCGGCCCCGCCTGGTGCGCGATCTCGCCGAACTCAGGCGCGATCACGGCGTCCACGCCATCGCCATCATGTCGAACGACCCGACCGACTATGTGGAGGACTCGTTCGATACCATGAAAAAGGTGGCGGCCGAGTTCGGCTTCCCCTTCCCCTATGTGATCGACGAGACGCAGGCCGTGGCCAAGGCCTATGGCGCGGTGTGCACGCCCGATTTTTTCGGCTTCAACCGCGATTTCGAACTGCAGTACCGCGGCCGTTTCGACGAGTCGCGCAAGGAAACCGCGCCCGAGGGCGCGCGCCGCGACCTGTTCGAGGCGATGAAGGGAATCGCCGCCACCCAGCGCGGCCCCGCCGCACAGATTCCCGGCATGGGCTGCTCGATCAAGTGGAAAGGGGAATGACATGGTCGACCGCCATCGGCATTGGGAAACCGTTTACCGCAGCAAGGCGGCCGACCAGGTCGGCTGGTTCCAGCCGCATGCCGCTTCATCGCTGCGCCTGATCGAGGGCTGTACGGACAAGGCGGCGCATGTCATCGACGTCGGCGGCGGCGCCTCGGTGCTGGTCGACGACCTGCTCGGCGCCGGCTACCGCAATCTGACCGTGCTCGACCTGGCCGAATCCGCGCTGGCCGCCAGCCGCGCGCGCCTCGGCGCGCGGGCGCAGGCGGTGCGCTGGATCGCCGCCGATGTCGCGCGCGCCGACCTGCCGGCGGCGCGCTACGATGTCTGGCACGACCGTGCGGTGTTCCATTTCCTCACCGATCCTGACGATCGTGCACGTTACGTGGACCAGGTATTGAAGAGCGTGAAGCCCGGCGGCCACGTCATCGTCGCCACGTTCGGCCCCGGCGGACCGCTGCAATGCTCGGGGCTGGACGTGGTGCGCTACGCGCCCGACGCGCTGCATGCCGAGTTCGGCGCCTCCTTCCGCCTGCTGCGCCATGAAACCGAAATCCATCGCACCCCGACGGGTGGGGAGCAGGAATTCGTCTACTGTTATTGCCGGCGCATCTGATCATGCTTGAACACGTCAAGGCGCTGGTCCGGGAAGTCGCCCTGCGCGAAGTGACCCCGCGTTTTCTCAAGGTGGCGCACAGCCACAAGGTCGACGGCAGCCTGTTCACCGAGGCGGACGCGGCGACGCAGGCCGCGCTGGAATCCGCTTTGCCGCGGATCAGGGACGTGCCCGTGCTGGGCGAGGAAATGACCGAGCAGCAGCAGCACGACGCCTGGGACGCCGGACGCGACGGGCTGTGGTGCGTCGACCCGATCGACGGCACCTCCAACTTCGTGGCGGGGGTACCGTATTTCGCGGTGTCGGTGGCCTATCTCTACAAGGGCGAGCGCCAGCTCGGCGTCGTCTACGATCCCGTCGCCGACGAGATGTTCACCGCCGAGCGCGGGAAGGGGGCACACCTCAATGGCACGCCACTGCCGCTGCGCCAACCCGTTCCCGAGCTGCGGCGCGCGCTGGCCGGCGTCGAAATGAAGCGCATCGACCGCGAACTCGCGGGGCGGCTGGCGGCGTGGCCGCCGTATGCCTCGCAGCGCAATTTCGGCGCGTCCACGCTGGACTGGTGCTATACCGCCGCCGGCCGCTTCGATATCTACGTGCACGGCGGGCAGAAGCTGTGGGACTACGCCGCCGGCGCGTTGATCCTGGAAGAGGCGGGCGGTCGCCTGGCCAGCCTGTCGGGCAACTTCGACATTGCCAGCGTGTGGGAGCGCTCCGTCGTCGCTTCGGCCAGCCCCGCGTTGTTCGAATTGTGGCGCGACTGGCTGAAGGCCGCGGGCGCATAAGCTGCCGCATCGGACAAATAAAAAGATTTTAGTGTCCCAATTGTGAGCCGGTGCTTGAGCTTGCCTGCTTAAGCCCTTGTCGCAGCGTCTCTTTTGTCGGGTTTGGGGCTGGCTTGCGGAAGCCCGCCCTGCTGACGGATAATCAAGGTTTTTGCATATTCTGCCCAAGCTGCCCCCGCGCGGCTTTCCCGGGCAGGGATGCGACGGTTTTTTACTTAAGCTGAAGGGAACGCAATGCCAACCCGTAACGACCTGGCCAATGCCATCCGCGCGCTTGCGATGGATGCCGTCGAAAAAGCCAAATCCGGCCACCCCGGCGCCCCCATGGGCATGGCGGAAATCGCCGAGACGCTGTGGAACCACCATATGCGCCACAACCCCGCGAATCCGAAGTGGGCCGACCGCGACCGCTTCGTGCTGTCGAACGGCCACGGTTCGATGCTGATCTACGCCCTGCTGCACCTGACCGGCTACGACCTGTCGATGGACGACCTCAAGCAGTTCCGCCAGCTGCATTCCAAGACGCCGGGCCACCCCGAGTACGGCTATGCGCCCGGCATCGAGACCACCACCGGCCCGCTCGGCCAGGGCATCACCAATGCCGTCGGCATGGCGATGGCGGAAAAGATCCTCGCCGCCGAATTCAACAAGCCCGGCCACGCCATCGTCGACCACCACACCTACGTGTTCATGGGCGACGGCTGCATGATGGAAGGCATCTCGCACGAAGCCTGCGCGCTGGCCGGCACCTGGAAGCTGAACAAGCTGGTCGCCTTCTGGGACGACAACGGCATCTCCATCGACGGTCACATCGAGAACTGGTACACCGACGACACCGCCAAGCGCTTCGAAGCCTACGGCTGGAACGTGGTGCCGAACGTCGATGGTCATGACGTGGTCGCCCTCGAAGCGGCGATCCAGAAGGCCAAGGCCAGCACCGACAAGCCGACCCTGATCTGCTGCAAGACCGTCATCGGCAAGGGCTCGCCCAACAAGGCCGGCACCCACGACGTGCACGGCGCCGCGCTGGGCCACGACGAGGTCGAGGCCACCCGCAAGAACATGGGCTGGAACCACCCCGCGTTCGAGATTCCCGCCGACATCTACGCCGGCTGGGACGCCAAGACCAAGGGCCAGGGGCTCGAGGCGCTGTGGAACAACAAGTTCGCCGAGTACAGGAAGGCCTTCCCCGCCGAGGCCGCGGAATTCGAGCGCCGCATGAAGGGCGAGCTGCCCGCCAACTGGAAGGCGCACGTCGCCGAGAAGCTGGCCGCGATCAACGCCAAGGGCGAAACCGTCGCCACCCGCAAGGCCAGCCAGATCGCGATCAACGCGCTGGCCCCCGCGCTGCCCGAGTTCCTCGGCGGCTCGGCCGACCTCACCGGCTCCAACCTGACCAACTGGGAAGGCTGCCATCCGGTGCGCCACGGCAAGCCCGGCAACTACATCAGCTACGGCGTGCGCGAGTTCGGCATGGCCGCGATCATGAACGGCATGGCGCTGCACGGCGGCCTGCTGCCGTTCGGCGGCACCTTCCTGATGTTCTCCGAATATTCGCGCAACGCCATCCGCATGGCCGCGCTGATGAAGCAGCGCGTGATCCACGTGTTCACGCACGATTCCATCGGCCTCGGCGAGGACGGTCCGACGCACCAGCCGGTCGAGCAGACCGCCACCCTGCGCATGATCCCCAACATCGACGTCTGGCGTCCGTGCGACACCGTGGAAACGATGGTCGGCTGGGCCGCGTCGGTCGAGCGCCGCGACGGTCCCACCTGCCACATCCTCAGCCGCCAGAACCTGCCGTTCATGAAGCGCGACGAGGCCACGATCGCCAACATCGCCAGGGGCGGCTACGTGCTGCGCGACGCCGCCTCTGCCCGCGCCGTCATCATCGCCACCGGCTCCGAAGTCGAGCTGGCGGTGAAGGCCCAGGAAGCGCTGGCTGCCGAAGGCATCGCGGTGCGCGTGGTGTCCATGCCGTCGACCAACACCTTCGACAAGCAGGACGCGGCCTACAAGGCCAGCGTGCTGCCCAAGGGCCTGCCGCGCGTCGCGGTCGAAGCGGGGGTCACCGACTTCTGGCGCAAGTACGTGGGCCTGGAAGGCGCCGTGGTCGGCATCGACCGCTTCGGCGAATCCGCCCCGGCTCCGGCGCTGTTCAAGGAGTTCGGCATCACCGCCGAGGCCGTCGCGGCAGCGGTCAAGGGCGTGCTGTAAATAATTGAGGGGCTAGGAATTAGGAGCTAGGAACTGGGGGCGGTCGCGCTGCACGCGTTTTTTCTAGCCCCTGAATCCTAGCTCCTAGCCCCTAAAAAGATTTTCAACTCACTGGAGACTGACACATGGCAATCAAAGTTGGCATCAACGGTTTCGGCCGCATCGGCCGCATGGCTTTCCGCGCAATCGCCAAGGACTTCAAGGACATCGAAGTGGTCGCGATCAACGACCTGCTCGATCCCGAGTACCTGGCCTACATGCTGAAGTACGACTCGGTGCACGGCAATTTCAACGGCGACATCTCGGTCGAAGGCAGCAACCTCATCGTCAACGGCAAGAAGATCCGCCTGACCGCCGAGCGCGAGCCCGCCAACCTGAAGTGGAACGAAGTCGGCGCCGACATCGTGATCGAGTGCACCGGCTTCTTCCTGACCAAGGAAACCTGCCAGAAGCACATCGACGCGGGCGCCAAGAAAGTCGTGCAATCGGCTCCGTCCAAGGACGACACCCCGATGTTCGTCTATGGCGTGAACCACGAGAAATACAAGGGCGAGGCCATCGTCTCGGCCGCCTCGTGCACCACCAACTGCCTGGCGCCGATCGCCAAGGTGCTGAACGACAACTGGGGCATCAAGCGCGGCCTGATGAGCACCGTGCACGCCGCCACCGCCACCCAGAAAACCGTCGACGGCCCGTCGTCCAAGGACTGGCGCGGCGGCCGCGGCATCCTGGAAAACATCATCCCGTCGTCGACCGGCGCCGCCAAGGCCGTCGGCGTGGTGCTGCCGGAACTGAAGGGCAAGCTGACCGGCATGGCGTTCCGCGTTCCCACCTCCGACGTGTCGGTGGTCGACCTCACCGTCGAGCTGGAGAAGCCCGCCAAGTACGCCGACATCTGCGCCGCGATGAAAAAAGCCTCGCAGTCCGGCGACATCAGCAAGACCCTCGGCTACACCGACGAAAAAGTGGTTTCGACCGACTTCCGCGGCTGCGGCTACTCGTCGATCTTCGACGCCGAAGCCGGCATCGCCCTGGACGACACCTTCGTCAAGGTCGTGTCCTGGTACGACAACGAGTACGGCTACACCTGCAACATGCTGCGCTTCGTGCAGCACGTGGCGAAGTGAGGGGATAGGGGCTAGGAGCTAGGATTTAGGGGGCTTTGTGCGGGCTTCGCCCGCGCATTGAAAAAAGGCGCGGCCCTGGCCGCACCACCCCTAGCCCCTAGATCCTAGTCCCTAACCCCTAGCTGAGCTTTAAGGCCTGGCGCGGCCCACCCCGCGCCAACCCTTAAACCTTACCTTCAGGAGAAACAACCATGGCAGTCATCCGCGTCACCGATCTCGATCTGGCAGACAAGCGCGTCTTCATCCGCGCCGACATGAACGTTCCGGTCAAGGACGGCAAGGTCACGTCCGACGCCCGCATCACCGCGTCGATGCGCACCATCGAGCACTGCCTCAAGGCCGGCGCCAAGGTGATGGTCACGTCCCACCTCGGCCGCCCCACCGAAGGCGAGTTCAGGGAAGAGGATTCCCTGAAGCCCGTGGTCGACGTGATCGCGCAGAAGCTCGGCAAGAACATTCGCCTGATCCGCGAGTGGACCGAGGGCGGCTTCGACGTCGCCAATGGCGAACTGGTGGTGCTGGAAAACTGCCGCGTCAACAAGGGCGAGAAGAAGAACGTCGACGAGACTGCCAAGAAGTACGCCGCGCTGTGCGACGTGTTCGTGATGGACGCCTTCGGCACCGCGCACCGCGCCGAAGCCTCGACCCACGGCATCGCCAAATTCGCGCCGACCGCCGCGGCCGGCATCCTCTTGACCGAAGAACTCGACGCGCTGGACAAGGCGCTGGCCAATCCGGCGCGCCCGATGGTCGCCATCGTCGGCGGCAGCAAGGTCTCCACCAAGCTGACGGTGCTGGAAGCGCTGGCCGAGAAGTGCGAGCAGCTGGTGGTCGGCGGCGGCATCGCCAACACCTTCCTCAAGGCCACCGGCCACAACGTCGGCAAGTCCCTGTGCGAGGACGACCTGGTGCCGACCGCGCAGGCGCTGATCGAGAAGATGACCGCGCGCGGCGCGACCATCCCGATCGCGGTCGACGTGGTGTGCGGCAAGAAGTTCGACGCCAACGAGCCCGCCGTGCTGAAGGATGCCGGCGACGTCGCCGACGACGACATGATTTTCGACATCGGCCCGAAGAGCGCGCAGCAGCTCGCCGACATCATCATGAAGGCCGGCACCGTGGTGTGGAACGGCCCGGTCGGCGTGTTCGAGTTCGACCAGTTCGGCGAAGGCACCAGGACCATCGCCATGGCGATCGCCAACACCAACGCCTTCACCCTGGCCGGCGGCGGCGACACCATCGCCGCGATCCAGAAGTACGACATCTACGACAAGGTGAGCTACATTTCCACCGCCGGCGGCGCCTTCCTCGAATACCTGGAAGGCAAGGTCCTGCCCGCCGTGGCGATTCTGGAGGAGCGGGCGCAGTAAGGGATTAGGAACTAGGGGTTAGGATTCAGGGAGAACAGCGCGGGCGCAGCCCGCTCCACCCCTAGCCCCTAAATCCTGGCTCCTAAATCCTACCTCCCGTCCCTCACCGCTCACTGCTCACCCACTATGATTCGCAGAACCAAAATCGTCGCCACCCTCGGCCCCGCCTGTTCCGATCCCAAGACCCTGGATCGCATGATGGAAGCCGGCCTGGACGTGGTGCGTCTCAACTTTTCCCACGGCACGGCGCAGGACCACATCGACCGCGCCGAACTGGTGCGCTCGCTGGCGCGCACGCGCGGCCGGGCGGTCGGCGTCCTGGTCGACCTGCAGGGCCCGAAAATCCGCATCGGCAAGTTCAAGGACGGCAAGATCACCCTGGCCAAGGGCGACACCTTCATCCTCGACGCCGCCTGCGTGCTGGGCGACCAGACCCGCGTCGGCCTCGACTACAAGGAATTGCCGAATGACGTGAAGCGCGGTGTGACCCTGCTGCTGGACGACGGCCGCATCGAATTCTGGGTCGAAGAGGTCAAGGGCACCGAAATCATCTGCAAGGTGGTGCAGGGCGGCGTGCTGTCCAACAACAAGGGCATCAACCGCAAGGGCGGCGGGCTGTCGGCCTCGGCGCTGACCGAGAAGGACATCGAGGACATCAAGACCGCCGCCGCCCTGAAGGCGGACTACCTGGCGGTGTCGTTCCCGCGCTCCGCCGCCGACATGCGCCAGGCGCGCGAGCTGCTGCGCGCGGCCGGCGGCAAGAGCCAGCTGGTCGCCAAGATCGAGCGCACCGAGGCGATCGAGCACCTGGAAGAAATCCTCGAAGCGTCCGACGCCATCATGGTGGCGCGCGGCGACCTCGGCGTGGAAGTCGGCGACGCGGCCGTGCCGGCCCTGCAGAAGCGCATGATCCGCATGGCGATCGAGCGCAACAAAGTCGTCATCACCGCCACCCAGATGATGGAGTCGATGATCACCAGCCCGATCCCGACACGCGCCGAAGTCTCCGACGTCGCCAACGCCGTGCTCGACGGCACCGACGCGGTGATGCTGTCGGCCGAAACGGCGGCCGGGCAGTTCCCGGTCGAGGCGGTGCAGGCCATGGACCGCGTCTGCCTGGAAGCCGAGAAAGAGGCCGAGCCGGTGTTCACCCGGGATCGGCTCGACCACAGCTTCCTGCGCGCCGACGAGGCGATCGCGATGTCGGCGGTGTTCACCTCGGTCCACCTCAACATCAAGGCCATCGCCGCGCTCACCGAGTCCGGCAACACCTGCCTGTGGATGAGCCGGCTGTCGACCCGCGTGCCGGTCTACGCCTTGACACCTCAGGTCGAAACCCGTAGAAAAGTCACTCTTTTCCGCGGCGTCTACCCGATCAACCTGAAAACCGCCAGCAAGGAGCGCGACGCGTTGCTGGCGGAAGCCGAGGAAGAACTGCGGCGCCGCGGGGCGGTGCGCGACGGCGACCTGATCCTGCTGACCATCGGCGAGCCCATCGGCCAGTCGGGCGGCACCAACACCATGAAGATCGTCCGCGTGGGCGGCTCGAAAAAATCCTGATACAGAAGCGAATTTTTAACCTAGGAGAGTGTAAATGGCCCTGATTTCCCTTCGTCAACTGCTCGACCATGCCGCCGAAAACGGCTATGGCCTGCCTGCGTTCAACGTCAACAACATGGAGCAGGTCAAGGCCATCATGGAGGCCGCGGCCGCCGTCGATTCCCCGGTGATCCTGCAGGGTTCCGCGGGCGCCCGCTCCTATGCCGGCGAGCCCTTCCTGCGTCACCTGATCCTCGCCGCCATCGAGATGTATCCGCAGATCCCGATCTGCATGCACCAGGATCACGGCGCGTCCCCCAGCATCTGCTTCCGCTCCATCCAGTCCGGCTTCAGCTCGGTGATGATGGACGGCTCGCTGAAGGAAGACGGCAAGACCCCCGCCAGCTACGAGTACAACGTCGCCACCACCGCCAAGGTGTCCGAACTGGCCCACGCCTGCGGCGTGTCCGTCGAAGGCGAACTCGGCTGCCTCGGCTCGCTCGAGACCGGCAAGGCCGGCGAGGAAGACGGCCACGGCGCCGAAGGCACGCTGGACCACTCCATGCTGCTGACCGACCCCGACGAGGCCGCCGATTTCGTGTCCAAGACCAAGGTCGACGCCCTGGCCATCGCCATCGGCACCTCGCACGGTGCCTACAAGTTCACCCAGAAGCCCACCGGCAAGGTGCTGCGCATCGACCGCGTGAAGGAAATCCACGCCCGCATCCCCAACGTCCACCTGGTCATGCACGGCTCCTCGTCGGTGCCGGAAGACTGGCTCGCCATCATCAACAGCTACGGCGGCGACATGGGCCAGACCTACGGCGTGCCGGTCGAAGAGATCGTCGAAGGCATCAAGAACGGCGTGCGCAAGGTCAACATCGACACCGACCTGCGCATGGCCTCGACCGGCGCCATCCGCAAGCACCTGGCCGAGAACAAGTCCAACTTCGACCCGCGCAAGTTCCTCAAGGAAGCGACCAAGGGCATGAGCGACATCTGCAAGGCGCGCTACGAAGCCTTCGGCGCCGCCGGCCAGGCCAGCAAGATCAAGAAGGTCTTCAGCCTGGAAGACATGCAGAAGCGCTACGACAAGGGCGAGCTCGATCCCAAGGTCAACTGATCGTCGGCTTGCCGAAATCGGACGCTGAAATCAAATGGGACGCTGCGGCGTCCCATTTTTTTAACATGACCCCCATGCCCTTGGGGTGCTGGACGCTGACTTCTCCCATCGCGTGGGCCGCAAAAATCCCGCACGGCTACGGATCCGCCAAATGTTCCTTTTGTGCGTCACTGACCCGAAAGCAGGAAAACAGGGGGCAGGTCGCGATCCAATCCACCGGCGCGCCCATCGCCATCGCCTGGCCGGGCGCGGTCAGCCTGGGGCGGTTCAAGCTGGTCGACATGGCCATCGGCCTGCGCGTGACCGAAGAACAGGAACGCGAAGGCCTCGATACCGCCAGCCACGGCGAGCGGGCCTACAACCTCTAGGCTCTGTTTCTCCGAAGGAAGCTGGGGCGCTCTGCATGGGCGCCCCTTTTTATTGGGCGCTTTGCGGCGGCATCTGGCCGGAGACGGTTTCCTGCTTCGCCAATTCGGCAAGCTCGGCGGCGTTGAAAACGCGCGATCGGGTGTGGAAGGCAAGGCCCTCCGGCCCTTCGAGCGAGAAGGTGCCGCCGCGGCCTTCGATCACATCGATGATGAGTTGTGTGTGTTTCCAGTACGCGTATTGCGACTTTCCAATATAGAACGGGCAGCCGCCGATTTCGCCGAGCAGCACGTCGCCGGCGCCGATGGTGATCTCGCCTGGCAGAAAACAGTTGGCCGCGCTGTTGTCGCAGCAGCCGCCGGATTGATGAAACATCAGCGGGCCGTGTTGTTTCTTCAGCCGTTCGATCAACGCCAGGGCGGCATCCGTGGCAACGACTTTTTCAATCATGGTTTTCTCCCATAAATAAAAAGGGGCGGTTGCCCGCCCCCTGAAATACTTGCAACAAGCGCGCGAGGCGATTCTGGTCAGAAGAAGCCCAGCTTCTTCGGGCTGTAGCTGACCAGCAGGTTCTTGGTCTGCTGATAGTGATCGAGCATCACCTTGTGTGTTTCGCGGCCGATCCCGGATTCCTTGTAGCCGCCGAAAGTGGCGTGTGCGGGATAGGCGTGGTAACAGTTGGTCCACACGCGGCCAGCCTTGATGGCGCGGCCCATGCGGTAGGCAGTATTGCCATCGCGCGTCCAGACGCCGGCACCCAGGCCATAGAGCGTGTCGTTGGCGATTTCGAGGGCTTCCGCTTCGGTCTTGAAGGTGGTCACGGCGAGCACCGGCCCGAAGATTTCTTCCTGGAAGATGCGCATCTTGTTGTGGCCCTTGAACAGGGTCGGCTGGATGTAATAGCCGTCGGCCAGATCGCCTTCCAGTACTGCACGCTCGCCGCCGATCAGCAACTCGGCGCCTTCCTGCCGGCCGAGATCGAGATAGGACATGATCTTGGTCATCTGCTCCTGGGAGGCCTGGGCGCCGACCATGGTGTCGGTATCGAGCGGGTTGCCCTGCTTGATGGCCTTGACGCGCTGGAGGACGCGCGCCATGAATTTGTCGTAAATGGATTCGTGGATCAGCGCACGCGACGGGCAGGTGCACACTTCGCCCTGGTTGAAGGCGAACAGCACCAGGCCTTCGATGGCCTTGTCGAAGAAGTCGTCGTCGGCATCGGCGATATCGGCGAAGAAGATGTTGGGCGACTTGCCGCCCAGTTCCAGCGTCGCCGGAATCAGGTTGTTGGCAGCGGCCTGGGCGATTACCCGGCCGGTGGAGGTGGAGCCGGTGAAGGCGATCTTGGCGATGCGCTTGCTGGTGGCGAGCGGCATGCCGGCTTCGCGGCCAAAGCCGTTGACGATGTTGAGTACGCCGGGGGGGAGCAGATCGGCGATCAGTTCGGCCATGACCATGATGCTGATCGGGGTCGATTCGGCGGGCTTCAGGACCACGCAGTTGCCGGCGACAATCGCCGGAGCCAGTTTCCAGGCCGCCATCAGGATCGGGAAATTCCACGGAATGATCTGGCCGACCACGCCCAGCGGTTCATGGAAGTGATAGGCGACGGTGTTTTCGTCGAGATCGCTGAGCGCGCCTTCCTGGGCGCGCATGCAGCCGGCGAAGTAGCGGAAATGGTCGATGGTCAGCGGAATGTCGGCGTTCAGCGTTTCGCGGATCGGCTTGCCGTTGTCGACGGTTTCGGCATAAGCCAGCAGTTCCAGGTTCTGTTCCAGACGGTCGGCGATCCTGAGGAGGACGTTCGCGCGATCGGCGGCCGCGGTGCGTCCCCACTGGTCGGCGGCGGCATGGGCGGCGTCCAGCGCCAGCTCGATGTCTTCGGCGCCCGAGCGGGCGGCCTTGGTGAAGACCTTGCCGGAGATCGGCGTGACGACGTCGAAGTACTCGCCCTTGACCGGCGGCACCCACTTGCCGCCGATGAAGTTGTCGTATTGGGCCTTGAACTGGACTTTGGCGCCGGCGGCGCCGGGTGCGGCATGAATCATGAACATCTCCTCGATATTGTGAATGGTTGTCAAAAGCCCATCGGGCAGACCGATCTATCGCTCAGCAGAATACGTGCCCACGCTGGCCAAAATTACAAGTCCATGAAATATGGAACATTTGCGTTCCGGCATGGTGCGGGGTGTCACGCCGTGAGCTGCGCCAATGCGTGGCACTGTCACGAAATGACACAGTTTTTTCATTTGTCACGACTTTGTCTTGCGCCGCGGAGGCGAATCCCTATAGTGTCCGGATACAGGGCGCCGCCCGATGGCGCCGAATATTCAAGGAAAACCCATGGCACCTGGAGGAACCGGAAGCGCGGCCCTGCATCACGCCCGCCGCATGCTGCTCGAACGCGGCGAACTGCCGGACGGCCTGGTCGGCGATCTGGTGGCGCGCTCGTGGCGTCGCAGCTTCGATACCGGACTGGCGCCGATCGGACGGCTCGGCGAAACGCCGCATCTTTCCGCTGTCGAGCTTGAACGCACTGTCGAACGCCAGCAGGAACTCATCGCCCACGCCCGGCCGGTGATGGAATACCTGCACGGGCAGATACACGGTTCGGGCTGCATGGCGATCCTGGCGGACGAACGCGGCGTGCTGCTGGAGGCGCTTGGCGACGTCGACTTCCTGTCGCGCGCCGAACGCGTGGCGCTGATGCCGGGCGCCTCCTGGCTCGAACGTTATCGCGGCACCAATGCCATCGGCACGGCGCTGGCCGAGGGCGCGCCGGTCGTCATCCATGGCGCCGAGCACTATCTCGAACGCAATGCCTTCCTCACCTGCGCGGCCGCGCCGGTGGCCGCGCCGGATGGCCGCCTGCTCGGCGTGCTCGATATCTCGGGCGAGCAGCGCAGCCGCCATCCCCATACCTTCGGCCTGGTGCGCGCGGCGGCGCAAATGGTCGAGAACCGGCTATTCGACGCCCGTCACGGCGACAGCGTCCGCCTTCGCTTCCACCCGCTCGCCGAGGGCATCGGCACCGTGGCGGAAGGCGTTGTGGCGCTGTCGGAAGACGGCTGGATCGTCGGCGCCAACCAGGCGGGGCTGGCGCTGCTGGGCCTGGCCACCGCCGATCTCGGCGCAACCCCGCTCGAACGGGTGCTCGACATGCGCCTGGCCGACCTGATCGACTGGGGCCGCCAGCATTCCAGCCAGCCGCGACTGGTCAATCGCCAGCGGAGCGGGCGGCTGTTCGTGCGCGTCGAATCCGCGCGACGCCCGCGGGCCATCGTGCCGGCGCCAAAGCGCCCCAGCCCGATCCCGGACAGGCTCGCCATGCTCGACACCGGCGATGCGCGCATGCGGGCCGCCATCGAGCGGGCAAGCAAAGTGCTGGGCAAACCGATCCCGCTGCTGCTGCTCGGCGAATCGGGCGTCGGCAAGGGATTGTTCGTCCGCGCCCTGCACGAATCGGGGCCGCGCCACAGCAAGCCATTCGTCGCGGTGAATTGCGCCGCCCTGCCGGAAACCCTGATCGAGGCCGAACTCTTCGGCTATGCCCCCGGCGCGTTTACCGGCGCCCGCCGAGAGGGATCGCCCGGCCGCATCCGCGAGGCCCACGGCGGCACCCTGTTCCTCGATGAAATCGGCGACATGCCGCTGGCGATGCAGGCACGCCTGCTGTGCGTATTGCATGAGCGCAAGGTCACGCCGCTCGGCGGCGGCCAGCCGATCGCGGTGGACTTCGCGCTGATCTGCGCGACGCACCGAAACCTGAAGACCGAAATGGAAGCCGGCCGATTCCGCTCCGACCTCTACTACCGGATCAATGGCCTGACGCTGGCGCTGCCCGCCCTGCGCGAGCGCGGCGATTTCTCCGTCCTCGTTGCCCGGCTGATCGAGGAAGAGGGACCGGGGAGGGGACTCGCCCTGGACGCCGCGCTGGCGCCCCACTTCGCCGACTACCCCTGGCCCGGCAATCTGCGTCAGCTTTGCAACGTCATCCGCACCGCCTGCGCGCTGCTCGACGAAGGCGAAACGACCATCACCTGGCGCCATCTGCCCGACGACCTGCTCGGGGAGCTGCGGAGTCGAACGCCTCGCCCATGCCCGCCGGAAACGCCGGCCACGGAGAACCTGCGGGCTGTGTCCGACGCGATGATCGTCCAGGCGATCGGATCGTCGGGAGGCAACATGTCGGAAGCCGCCCGGCGCCTCGGAATCAGCCGCAATACCCTGTACCGGCGACTCAAGCGCGGCACCTCCCAGCGCCGATCGCCGCATCATCGTTTCAACACCTGACGCCCGCAATCCCTTGCAGCCAGCGAGTCCTGATTTTGACCCTCCGTGCAATTTCCCACATCGACTTCCCCACCCCATTAGTTGATGGGAAGTCGGGGTTCAGCCCAGCATCGCCTTCAACGCCGCCAGCCGGTCGCTGCCGCTGGCCTTGGCATCGGCGCTGGAAGGTTTCTCCGGCTGGCGCACGTCGTCGCCGAGCTCGTCGATGAAGCGCGACGGGTCGCACGCGACCGTTTCGCGGGCGCGCTTGCGGCGTGAACAGTACGACAGCGTGAGCGATTTCTTCGCGCGGGTGACGCCGACGTACATCAGGCGGCGCTCCTCTTCCAGCCGGCCCTCGTCGACCGCGTCGCGGTGCGGCAGGATGTTCTCCTCGACGCCGACCAGGAACACGTGGCCGAACTCCAGTCCCTTGGCGGCGTGCAGGGTCGACAGCCGCACCGCATCGGGTTCCTCTTCCTCGCGGCCTTCCAGCAGCGTGATCAGGGCGATGGTCTGCGTCAGCTGCAGCAGGTCCTTCTCGTCCTCCTCGCCCTTCTTGGCGATCCAGGCGGCGAATTCGAGCACATTGTTCCACTTGTTCTGCGCCGCGCGCTGGTCGTCCTGGTCGAAGAGATACACCTCGTAGTCGATGGTCTTCAGCAGGTCGTTCAGCAGCTCGCCCGCCGGCTCGCGCGGTACGCGTTCCTCCATGCGGTTGATGAAGTTGCAGAACTCCACCAGCGGCGCCAGCTGGCGCTCGCCGATCTGGGAAGCGGCGGCCGCCGAGAATACCGCCTCGAACAGGCTCACGTGCAGGGTGGCGGCGACCTGGCCGAGCTTTTCCAGCGTGGCGGCGCCGATGCCGCGCTTGGGCGTGGTGACGGCGCGGATGAAGGCGGGGTCGTCGTCGCTGTTGGCGATCAGGCGCAGGTAGGCGATGACGTCCTTGATCTCGGCGCGGTCGAAGAACGACTGCCCGCCGGACAGCTGGTACGGCACCTTCTCGTTCCTCAGCGCCTGCTCGAAGATGCGCGCCTGGTAGTTGCCGCGATAGAGGATCGCATAGTCGCGCCATTCGGTGCGGTGCTGGAATTTGTGCGACAGCAGGCGCATGACCACCGACTCGGCCTCGTGCTCGTCGTCCTTCGTCGGCATCACCTGGATCGCGTCGCCGAGGCCGAGGTCGCTCCACAGGCGCTTCTCGAACAGCTTGGGGTTGTTGGCGATGAGGCTGTTGGCGGCTTTCAGGATGCGCACGCTCGAGCGGTAATTCTGCTCCAGCTTGACCACGTGCAGATGCGGGTAGTCCTCGTTCAGCTGGCGCAGGTTGTCGGCCGACGCGCCGCGCCAGCCGTAGATCGCCTGATCGTCGTCGCCGACCGCGGTGAACGCCGCGCGCACGCTGGTGAGCTTCTGCAGCAGGCGGTATTGCGCCACGTTGGTGTCCTGGTATTCGTCGACCAGGATGTGGCGCAGGCGGTTCTGCCATTTCTCGCGCAGTTCGGCGTGGGTATCCAGTAATTCCGCGGGCAGGCGGATCAGGTCGTCGAAGTCGACCGCCTGGTAGGCGCGCAGCGTGGCATCGTAGCGGTCGTAGATCTTGGCGTAGGCGCGCGCGTTGTCGTCTTCGGCCGTGGCGAGCGCGGCGGCGGGCGACTTCAGTTCGTTCTTCCACAGCGAGATGCGCGACACCGCGCGGCGGATTTCCTGCTTGTCGGTGGTCTTGAGGATTTCCGAAACGATGCCCGCGGCGTCGGCCGAATCGAGAATGGAGAACGCCGGTTTCAGCTCGGCGAACTTCGCGTCCTCGCGCAGCATGCGCAGGCCCATGGAGTGGAAGGTGGTGACGATCAGGCCCTTGGTGTTGACGCCCTGGGTCAGCTTGGCGGCACGTTCCTGCATCTCGCGCGCGGCCTTGTTGGTGAAGGTGATCGCCGCGATCGAACCCGGCTTGTAGCCGCACTCGCCGATCAGGTAGGCGATCTTGTGGGTGATCACCCGCGTCTTGCCCGAGCCGGCGCCGGCCAGCACCAGCAAGGGGCCGTCGAGGTACTTCGCCGCTTCCCGCTGCGGCGGATTCAGCGCGGCAAGCAGGCTCATGCCGCGGCTGTTTCGCCGAATTCGGAGTTCAGCCAGGCGTTGATGGCGTCCGATTCATACAGCCAGGTTTTCTGGCCGCCGGCGTCGGTGATCAGCAGGCACGGCACCTGCGGCTTGCCGCCGCCCGCGATCAGCGCGGCGCGGTGCGTCTCGTCATGCTGGGCGTCGCGCAGCTCGATCTTGAGCGACAGGCGCTGCATCGCGCGCCGGGTCTTCAGGCAGAACGGGCAGGTGGGGTAGTGGTACAGCGCCAGGGTGCGCGTGCGCGCGTCGACGGCCTGCTGGTCGGCGGGTGAACGCACGACGCCCTTCGGGCGCGTCAGCCAATAGCCCGCCAGCATGAAGGGCGCGAGGATGAGGCGCAGGGTGCGGAAGAACAGGCGAATCAGGGGTTTCATGGCGCGGGCGTCACTAGAGGTTCAGGCGGGAGCGCTATGATGCGGGTCAACACAGCACATAAAGAAGCCGTATTTTATATGCCTACCTATGCCATTGGCGATCTTCAGGGCTGCCACACGTCCCTGCTGCGTTTGCTGGACGAGATCCGGTTCGACCCGGCGGCCGACCGGCTGTGGCTTGTCGGCGATCTGGTCAATCGCGGACCGGATTCGCTGGCCGTGCTGCGGACCGTCAGGAAACTGGGTGATGCCGCCATCAGCGTGCTCGGCAACCACGACCTGCACCTGCTGGCGCTGGCCGAGGGCTTCGGGCGCGCGCACAAGGGCGACACGCTCGACGAGGTCGTGAATGCGCCGGACCGCGACGATCTGCTGCACTGGCTGCGGCAGCAGAAGCTGGCCTGGCGCGAAGGCGATGTCCTGATGGTGCACGCGGGCGTGCTGCCGGCCTGGACGGTCGACGACACCATGCGGCGCGCCGCGGAAGCCGAGGCGGCGCTGCGAGGCCCGCATTACCGCGATTTCTTCGCGCAGATGTACGGCAATGCGCCGGTCGCCTGGGATGACGGGCTGCAGGGGATCGAGCGCCTGCGGGTGATCGTCAATGCCTTCACCCGGCTCCGTTACTGTTCGGCGTCGGGCGAGATGGAGTTCCATCACAAGGGCGCGCCGGGCACGCAGCCGGCCGGCTGGCTGCCGTGGTTCGAGGCGCCGGGGCGCAGGAGCGCCGGGGCGACGATCGTCATCGGCCACTGGTCGACGCTCGGGCTGATCAACCGCCCTGACCTGATCGCGCTGGATACCGGCTGCCTGTGGGGCGGCCGGCTGACCGCGGTCAGGCTGGAGGACCGGCAGGCGTTCGCGGTGCGGTGTCCGCAGGTGCGGCATCCGAAGTCCTGAGGCCCAGAAGCCTGGCCGTGGCCGCTTCCGCCTGCGCCGCCAGATCACGGCGGTGGCCGTTGGGCAGGATGGGCACGCCGAAATGCAGTTCGGCGATGAGGCCGGGCGCGCTGACGATCCGCTTCAGGCTTTCCCGCATGCTGATGTCGTCGATGTAGGCGGGCGCGTCACTGTATTCGCCGTCGAGCGTGCGGTAGCGCAGGGCCGCCGGCACGATCGGGCAATTCAGTTCGACCGCGGGCTGCAGCAGCGACGGCATGAAGCGCCGCAGCCCTTTCCCGTCGCCGGTGGTGCCTTCGGGAAACACGGCCACCCAGGCGCCGGACCGCATCAGCGCGCGCATTTCGGCGTTGATGCGGGCGGTGTCGGCGCGACGGCCGCGTTCGATGAACAGCGTGCCGGTCTTGTGCGCCAGCCAGCCCGCGACGGGCCAGGTGCGCACCTCGGCCTTGGACACGAAGTGCACCCGCTGCGCCGCGTAGATCAGGTAGATGTCCAGCCACGACACGTGATTGCACACCAGCAGGGCGCCGCCGGGCAGCTGGGGCGCGGCATCCGCCCGCAGCCGCACGCCGAGCACCCGCAGCAGGCGCCGGGCCCAGGCCATGATGCGGCGGTCGCGTTGCGCGGGGCTGAGCAGGGGGAAGATCAGCCCCGCCAGCGCGACCCCCCACGCGAGGTGCAGCATCAGCAGGCCGATGCGGAGGGCGCGGCGCAGGGGAACGGGAAAGTAGGCAAGGATCACCCGGCCATTGTACGGCGCAATCCGCGCATCAAAGGAAGCGGCGGGCATAGCTGCGGTTGAGTTGCTTCATCGGCAGCAGCATCAGGAGGTCGGCGGTGTTGAAGTCGGGGTCCCATGCCGGGTCGCCGCATACCAGCGCGCCCAGCCGGGTGTAGCCCTTGATCAGCGGCGGCAGCGCAACGGTCTGCCCGTCGTCGAGCGATTCGACCGGCAGGCGGGTGCGCGGGGTGGCGCGCCATTCGATCGGCGCGAGATGGCGTTCGGCCAGCTGGCGATGCACGCTGGCGGCGATGTGGCCGCCGTCGGCCATGCCGATGCTGGCGCAGCCGACGATGTATTCGTAGCCATAGCGCGTCATGTAATCGGCCAGTCCCATCCACAGGCGCGCGATGACGGCGCCGCTGCGGTGCGCCGGGTGCACGCACGACCGTCCCAGCTCGGCCATGCGCGGGCGCAGGAAGTGCAGCCGGGTGAGGTCGAACTCCTGCTCGGAATAATAGCTGCCGACGCGCTTGGCGGCGTCGGGGGGCAGGATGCGATAGGTGCCGACGACGTCGCCGCGGTCCAGATCGCGGACCAGCAGGTGGTCGCAGAAGGGGTCGTACAGATCGATGTCATGTCCCGGCAGGATGGACGAGAGGCGGGCACCCATCTCCTCGGCGAATACCTTGTACCGCAGGCGCTGCGCTTCGCGGATTTCACTGTCGTCCACCGCCAGCGACACGTGGTAGCGGCTGGCGGAGGCGGATTGCAGGTTGCTGCGGACGTCGAGCATGGGGCACTCCTCTTCATGGAATGCGCCCAGCTTAGGGAAGGGGTGTTAACCCGGCATGACGTTCAGATTTCGGAATGATGACCGGCCCCCGTCCGCACCACCGGAACGTGGCGCCGGCACCGCTTCATTGCGATACGCGCGTGACCCCTCCGCCCGACAGCACGCGTACGCGGTCGCCCACGCGGAATTCCTGGTCGGCAGCCTGGGTGACGGCGATCATCCGTCCCGAATCGAGCCTGACGGTGATTTCCACGCCTTTCTGGCGGGTCACCGCCTCTTCCGCGGCCGCGCCGCCGAGGCCGCCCAGTACCGCGCCCACCGTTGCGCCGACCACGCTGCCCCGGCCGCCGCCGACCGTGCTGCCGGCCACGCCGCCGATGACTGCGCCCGCGCCCGCGCCGATCGGCGTCTTGGTGCCCTCGATGTTCACTTCACGCACCGATTCCACCACGCCCATCTGCACCTCCTGCACCGTTCGGGCCTGTCCGCGGCTGTAGTCGCCGCTGCCCAGGCCGCCGGCGCAGCCACCGATTGCAAGCATTGCGGCCGCCACCAGCGTCCACCTGACAATTCCAAGCGCTTTTTGCATGATGAGTTCCCTCTTGTTGCATGCCTTTTCCCAATATAGGCGATGAGATCGAGGCTGGACTCAAGCGCGTCGCGGTGCGCGCCGACGCATCTCAGAAGGTCTTGCCGAATGCGATCCTGAGCCGCCCGGCGATTTCCTGCCGGCTCGGTTTGTGGTTCTGGCCGCCGCGGTACTCGATCTTGATCGCGCCCATCACGCTCGCCAGCTGGCCGGCGGTTTCCCAGTCGAGCCCGTGGGTAATGCCGTACAGGATGCCGCTGCGATAGGCATCGCCGCAGCCCGTGGGGTCGAGGATGGCGGCCGGACGCACGGCCGGGATGTCGATCTTTCCGGCGGCCGTATGGATCACCGAGCCTTCGCCGCCGCGCGTCACGATCAGCGCCTCGACGTGGCGCGCCAGCGTGGCCAGGCTTTCCCCGGTGCGGCTCTGCAGCAGCTCGGCCTCGTAGTCGTTGAGGATGACGTAGCGCGACTTGTGGACGCATTCCAGCAGTTCCTCGCCGGTGAACAGCGGCATGCCCTGGCCCGGGTCGAACACGCACGGCACGCCCGCCTCGTGGAAGCCGCGCACGTGGCGCAGCATGCCGTCGCGGCCGTCCGGGGCGACGATGCCGAGCTTGACGTCCTGCACCTGGCGCACGTCGTTCTCGTGCGAATAATTCATCGCGCCGGGGTGGAAGGCGGTGATCTGGTTGTCGGCAAGATCGGTGGTGATGAACGCCTGCGCGGTGTAGGTGCCGGCGACATGGCGGATGTAGTCGCGCGGAATCGCCAGGGCGTCGAGGCGCTCGGCGTAGGCGCCGAAATCGTCGCCGACGGTTGCCATGATCAGCGGCTCGCCGCCCAGCAATTTGAGGTTGTAGGCGATGTTGCCCGCGCAGCCGCCGTACTCGCGGCGCATTTCCGGCACCAGGAACGACACGTTCAGCATGTGGATCTTGTCGGGCAGGATGTGATTCTTGAAATGGTCCTGGAACACCATGATGGAGTCGAAGGCGAGGGAACCGCAGATGAGGGTACGCATGATGGGGCTGGATTGAAAATCGACAGTCCGGATTATACGCAGCCGGCCTGGCGGAATTTCACGGAAGATTCACGCGGCTGACAGCGCAGGTTCATGCGGCGCGGCCATGCTGCGCGCATGAAAGCTCAGCATCTCGCGCTTTGGTGGTCGATTCCGGCAAGCCTGTTTGCCGCCGATGCACTGGCCTGGGGGCTGACGACCCATGTCTATTTCGCGCAGTTGCTCATGTGGGCAGTACCGCTGGCCGATCCCGCGCTGCGCCGCGCGGTGCGGCGATTTCCGCGCCGCCTGATGGCCGGCGCCTGCCTGCCCGACCTCGCGCTGGTGGGCACCACGGCGGGCACCCGGGCATTCGATGCGAGCCACCGCTGGGAGACGGCCCATGGCCTGCTGGATGCGGCGCACGACGACGAATCGCGGGCCTGCGCGGTCGGCGCGATGAGCCATCTGTGGGTCGACATCATCGCGCACAACCACTTTGTTCCCGTGCACGAGCACCTGTGGTGGAACGTGCCGATGCTCACCCACGCCGCGTCGGAATGGGCGATGGACCGCCACATCGCACGGCATCTGTTCCATCCGCCCGCGCCCCTGCTGCAGGCCGACGACTGGCTGGTGGACTATGTGGCGTGCCGCTTCGATTGCCCGCCTGCCGCCAGTCGCCGCGCGATCCGCCAGCTGGCGGCCGCCGAGCGGCTGCTGCGGCGCAGCCGCCTGCCCCACGCGCTGCATGGCATGGGACGGCTGCTCGACCGCAAGCTTGCCGCGCGCTTCGATTACTACATCGAGGAAGTCAGCGCCCGGCTGCCGCAGATGAACCGGGTGCTGGCCGGCGAAGCGCCCGCGTGGCTGCCGGACTGTCCGCCGGTCGCCGAGGCACGCGCGCGCATCGCAGCGCATGCGCCGGAACTGGTGGCGTGCCGGCTGCCGCTGCCGGGAGATCTGTTCGAGGCCGGGACGCCGCCGCGCTTTCGCGCCGCGGCCTGAGGTGTCCGCCGGGGGGCGCTACACCCACAGTGCGAGTGCGGCGATCGTGCCGCCGAGCAGCGCTCCCACCAGCACATCGCTCACGTAGTGCAGCCCCAGCACCAGGCGCGACAGCGCAACCAGCGCGGTGAAGGGCCACACCAGCCAGCCCAGCGCCGGGTAATAGGCGCTGGCGACCAGGCTGAACACCACCGCATGCAGGGTATGGCCGGAGGGGAAGCTGAAGCGGTCGAGCGGCGCGGTCAGGCAGCAGATCGACGGGCACGCCTGGTAGGGGCGCGGGCGTTCGGTGGCGCCTTTCAGCCATTTGTAGACGAGGGTGCCGGCGAGTCCTGACGCGATCATGTGCAGCACGGCCGGCAGCGCGTCCAGGCCTTGCCAGGCGATCAGCGCCCCCATCAACGCGTACCAGAAGAGGCCATCACCGAGGCGGCTGGCGAGCCGCAGCAGGCCGACCTCCCAGCCTGGCAGGCGCACGCCGTTGAGGCGTTCCAGCCAGGCATGTTCGCGTGCGGCCAGCCGGTTGAGACCGTGATGGGTGGCCAGGCTCAGGCGGGTGGGTTGCATCGGACTCTCCTGGTTAACCGGTGTGGACGGCGGCGGGCCAGTCCGGCGCCGTGTCGGTGGACCCGGCTTGCGGCAGCGCGAGCCGCAGCAGCACCCGCTCGAACCCGTCGATGATGGCGTCCCACGACAATTGGGCGGCGCGCGCGGCGGCGGCGGCGCCCAGGCGGTGTTGCCGCGCGGCGTCCGGGGCCAGCGATACCGCCTGCGCGATGAACGCGGCCTCGTCCTCGGGCGGCGCCTTGAGGCCGTTCTCGCCGTGGCGGATGACTTCCTCGGCGGCGGCGCAGTCGTAGGCCACCACCGCGAGACCCGAGGCCATCGCCTCGATCGTCACGTTGCCCCAGGTCTCGGTCAGGCTGGGGAACAGGAACACGTCGCTGGACGCGTAATGCGCGGCCAGGGCCTCGCCGGTCTGGGTGCCGCAGAATATCGCGTCCGGGCGCCTGGCCTGCCAGCCGGCGCGTTCCGGGCCGTCGCCCACCAGCACCAGGCGCGCGGCGGGCTGCGCCTCGCGCATGGCGTCGAAGGCGCGGAATACCAGCGCCAGGTTCTTCTCGGCCGCGAGGCGCCCCACATACAGCACCGCGGTCTCGTTTTCGCCCACCCCCCAGCGGGTGCGCAAGGCCAGGTCACGGCGACCGGGATGGAACAGCCGGGTGTCCACCCCGCGTCCGATGATCTCGATGTTCTCGTAGCCGTGTGCCAGCAGTTCGCGGCGGATGCCTTCGGTCGGCACCAGCGTGACGGCGGCCTTGTTGTGGAACTTGCGCAGGTAGGCGACGATGGCGCGGCGCAGCAGGCCGAGGCCGTAGTGGTGGCTGTAGCTGTGGAAATTGGTGTGGAAGTCGCTTGCGACAGGCAACTGCAATTTGTTGGCCGCCGCCAGTGCCGACCAGCCGAGCGGGCCTTCGGTGGCGATCTGCACGACATCGGGGCGGTGGCGGGTCCACAGCCGGGTCAGCGCGGCCTTTGCCGGCAGGCCCATCTTCAGGCCTTCGTAACGCGGCAGCGCGATGCCGCGTTGCAGGTGTTCCGTGAACGTTGCGGTGGGCTGCGGCTGATCGTTGTCATGCTGGCGCGGACGGATCAGCTGCACCTGGTGATTGCGCACCTGCAGGCCGTCGACCAGGCGGCCCAGGGTCATCGCCACGCCGTTGACCTCCGGCGGGTAGGTTTCGGTCACCACCGCGATGCGCAGCTGCGGGCGCATCGCCGGCAAGGTCTCGCAGGTGAATTCGGCTGCATCCATGGCGCACAGCATGCCCCTGCCGTGCGACAAACAGATGACGCCGGGGTGATGGTTTGGTGACGCCGGCGCTCAGGCGGCGCGCGCCGGCGTGTCCTGCGCGATGGCGCGCAGCAGCAGGATGTCGCGATAGGCGCCCGGCTCGAAGCCTATCCGCGTGCCGCCGCGATTGTCGTAGATGAGGTCGTGGAAGAAGGCTTCGATGTCCGGGGTATTCCACACCTTGACCAGTTGTTCCAGCAAATGCGGATAGGCTTCCAGCCCATGGCCGTTTTCGTTGTCCTGGGAAACCGGATGATCCGTGACGTTGACGTTGAAATGCCGGCGGCATTCGGCACTGGCCGCGGCGTAGCCGGCGGTATCGCCTTCGCGGTGCAGCAAGTCGAGCAGCAGCAGCCACGGCACCGGCGACTCGGTCGGCGCTTCGCGCAGGTGCTCCTGCAGCAGATGGATGGCCAGATCGCCATGGCCAAAGGCCATGAACACCTCGGCCTGGTCGAGGACGTCTTCCTTGACCTCGGTGTCGCTGGCTCGCGGGGGCGGCGCGATTTCCGGCATGCGGGGGGTGGCGGACGGTGTCTCGGGTGGCCAGTCGGCGCTCGGTTCGGACAGGGTTTTCTCCGGTGTCTCCGTCTGTTTCCAGCGCGTGTCGGCGCCCGGCAGGGTCCGGGACGCCCCACGGTTGCGGCGCAGCAGCCGGGCGGCCAGCGCGATCAGGCCGCTGGCCAGTGCCAGCGCCAGCAGATACAGGGGCCATCGGGCGGCGCGCGGGACGACGACGGGAGCGATACTCGCAGCAGGGGCGGCATGACGGGCGGCCTCGAGCTCGTCATTGCGCTTTTTCAGCGCGGCCAGCTGCGCTTCGAGATACGCGAGCTTGCGGCCAAGTGCCGCGTTCCCGTCCGGCAGCTCGGTGTCGCGGCGCAGCGCCACGGGCGCGTCGCCCAGACGGGACATGTCGTCCTTTCCGGACAATACCAGGCGCGCGGCGCTTGCTCGCGAAGCGAGATGCGCGCGCCGGGGATGCGGGACGGGTCGTGACGCAACGGCGGCCGTTGCAGGCGCGGCCCGCAACGGGGCGGTGCTGTCCTCGTTGGGCTCAGGCGCTGTCGCTGCCGGGGGATCGAGCA
>JAJZRE010000001.1:0-76471 GCA_021802945.1 Pseudomonadota bacterium | reverse complement strand
GCGAGATGCGCGCGCCGGGGATGCGGGACGGGTCGTGACGCAACGGCGGCCGTTGCAGGCGCGGCCCGCAACGGGGCGGTGCTGTCCTCGTTGGGCTCAGGCGCTGTCGCTGCCGGGGGATCGAGCAAAGCGACGTATTCCCGCTGCAAGCGCACATCGCAGTCCGACGTCAGCACAAGCTGCACGACCGGATCATTGACTGCTGAAGACGTTCGGATGTGCAAGCGCGTCTGTCCGTCGGTCCGCTCGATGCTCAGCCTGGCATGCAACGGCGGCGCGATGCTGTCGGCACTCGTGCCGACGCTGAAGCAATCCGCCGGCATGCCGGCCGGCACGCCGAGCAGGGCCACTGTCGCATGCAACGGCCGTCCCAGTCGGGAATGCACATTGAGGTCGCCCATGCCCAAGGCTGCGGCAGGGCCGGCCTGGCACAGACCAAGAAGAAGGCAAGCGATTCGTGGATTCACGCGGTCGGAAAACATAAGGGGACGTCCCCCCTCTTTCCGGTCAGGAACGCTGCAACTTTAGGAGGTGGCACAGGATTGCGCATGATTTCTCCGCCTGGTTCAGCCCAGAAGCACAAATGCCCATACGACCACCACGTTGGCTAGCGCGATCAACACTGCTGCGCTGCCCATGTCCTTGGCCCGCTTGATGAGCTGGTGATGCTCGAGGGATATCCGGTCTACCGCGGCCTCGATCGCAGAATTCAGCAGCTCGACGATCAGCACGCCCAGCACCGCGGCAATCATCAGCGCCCGTTCGATGCCGGTGTCGCCCAGGTAGAGTGCGAGCGGAATCAACAGCAGCGCGAGAAAAACCTCCTGGCGGAACGCATCCTCGTGACGGAAGGCGGCGGTCAAGCCGGCCCACGAGTAGCCTGCGGCATTCAGGATGCGCTGCAGGCCGGTCTTGCCCTTGAACGGGCTGACGGGCTCGTTCATGCGGGCTTGTAGGCCAGATCGAGCTCGCGCGCCGCCTTGACGTCGTCCAGACGCCGCACCGGCAGGCTGTAGGGCGCGCCCTTCACCAGGTCGGGGGTGGTCTCGGCCTCGTGCTTGATCGCCTTCATCGCCGCGACGAAGCCGTCGAGCGTCTCGCGGCTTTCGGTTTCCGTCGGCTCGATCAGCAGGCATTCCGGCACCAGCAGCGGGAAGTAGGTGGTCGGCGCGTGATAGCCGTAGTCGAGCAGGCGCTTGGCGAAGTCCATCGCCGACACGCCGGTGGCGTCCTTCAGCTTCTTCAGCGTGACGATGAATTCGTGGCTGGCGCGGCGCGTGGGGTAGGCCAGGTCGAAGCCGGCGTCGCGCAGCTTCGCCATCAGGTAGTTGGCGTTGAGCGTGGCGTATTCGGCGACGCGGTGCATGCCCTCGCGGCCCAGGAGGCGCGCGTAGACGTAGGCGCGCATCAGCACGCCGGCGTTGCCCATGTTGGCGCTCATGCGGCCGATCGACTGCGGCAGGTCGGCCTCGGTCGCCAGCCGGTAGAAGCCGTTCTCGTTCAGCACCAGCGGGATCGGCATGAAGGGCAGCAGCCGCTCCGCCACGCCCACCGGACCCGCGCCCGGCCCGCCGCCGCCGTGCGGGGTGGAGAAGGTCTTGTGCAGGTTCATGTGGATGACGTCGAAGCCCATGTCGCCCGGGCGCACCTTGCCGAGGATGGCGTTGAGGTTGGCGCCGTCGTAGTACAGGAGGCCGCCGGCGTCGTGGACGATCGTCTGGATGTCGGCGATGGTCTTCTCGAACACGCCGAGCGTCGACGGGTTGGTCAGCATCAGGCCGGCGGTCTGCGGGCCGACCGCGGCGCGCAGGGCGGCAAGGTCGACGCTGCCGGTGGCGTCGGTGGGGATTTCCTTGACCGTGTAGCCGCACATCGTGGCGGTCGCCGGGTTGGTGCCGTGCGCGGCGTCCGGCACGATGATCTCGCGCCGCGCGGTGTCGCCGCGCGCATCGTGGTAGGCGCGGATCATCGCCACCCCGGCAAACTCGCCGTGCGCGCCGGCCATCGGCGCCATCGACACGCCGGCCATGCCGGTGACGTCCTTCAGCATTTCCTGCAGCTCGAACATGCTGGCGAGAAAGCCCTGTCCGGTCTCGTCCGGACTGGCCGGGTGGCGCGCCAGGAACTGCGGCAGCATCGCCAGCGAATTGCAGGCGCGCGGGTTGTACTTCATGGTGCACGAGCCGAGCGGATAGAACTGCGTGTCGATCGAGAAGTTCTGCTGCGAGAGGCGCGTGTAGTGGCGCACCACGTCGAGCTCGGAGACTTCGGGCAGGGCCGGCGCATCCTTGCGGCGGAGCGCGGGGGGCAGGTCGTCGAGACTGCCGCCGGCGGCGGGCAACTGGGCGGCAGCGGTGCGGCCGGGGCGGGAATGGTCGAATATCAGCATTTTGGTAGGGGCTAGGATCTAGGAATTAGGGGCTAGGGGGAGCCGGAGCCAAATCTAAGGGGCGCGGCGTAGCCGCACCTTCCCTAAATCCTAGCCCCTAGCTCCTAGTCCCTTACTTCAAAGCAGCCAGCGCAGCTTCGTAATCGGGCTCCTGCTTGATCTCCGGAACGAGTTCGGCATGGAGCACCTTGTTGTTCTCGTCGAGCACGATGACGGCGCGCGCGGTGAGGCCACACAGCGGGCCGCTGGTGATGGCGACGCCGTAGTTCTTCATGAACTCGGCACCGCGCATGGTCGACAGCGTCACCACGTTGTTGGTGCTCTCGACGCCGCAGAATCGGCTCATCGCGAACGGCAGGTCGGCCGAGATGATCAGCACGGCGGTGTTGCCGACGGCCGCGTCATTGAACTTCTTGGTCGAGGTCGCGCACACCGGCGTGTCGAGGCTGGGCACGATGTTGAGGATCTTCTTCTTGCCGGCGAAGTCGGCCAGCGAGACGTCGGCCAGATCCTTGTTGACCAGCTTGAAGTCGGGTGCCGTGTCGCCGGCCTTGGGGAACGTGCCTGCGATGTCGATGGGGGTGCCGCCTAGAGTCACTGCCATGCTTGCTCTCCTTGAATAGATCAGTCAAATGTCGGGCGCATGAACAATGGCGTCCGATGCATCCCGTGCCTGCTAACTGCTGGCCTGGTCATAGCGCGCCAGGTGCTCATCCAGATTCTCGCGCAGCATTTTTTCATATTGGTCCAGAAAATAGGCGATGGCCGCCTCTTTCTCCACGATCAACTGTTCCTTGCTCTCGGCTGCCGCGGTGATGACGAAGGCGTTGAATCTCGATGCGGCAAACAGCGCGCTTGCGCTGACCCGGCTGGGTTTCGCCTCATTCAAATGGGTATTGGCCAGTTGAATGAACGAGTCGGTCATATCCCAGAATTGCTTGTCCCGTTGCATGTCACTCATGCTTCACCCCGCCTAGCTCTTGTACGCACACGGCGGCGCTTCGCGCCGCTTCGACAGGATGCGTTCCATGTGTTGTACGTAGAGGTCAAGATCGGCCATGGTCTTGGTCTCGGTGACGCATACCAGGATCGCCTGCCCCAGCTCGGGATACCAGCCGGAGATGTCCAGTCCGCCGAGGATGCCCTGCGCGCGCAGGGCGCGCAGCACGTCTTTCGCGTTGTCATTGAGCTTCAGCACTACTTCGTGGAAGTAGGGGCTGGTGAAGGCCTTGGTCACGCCCGGGATCGCCGCCAGCTTGTCGGCCAGCGCCAGCGTGTTGGCGTGGCTGTTGGAGGCGACCTTGGCCAGGCCCTGCGGCCCCAGCAGCGCCATGTACTGCGTCGCCGCGGTGACGACGAGGCCCTGGTTGGTGCAGATGTTGGACGTGGCCTTGGAGCGGCGGATGTGCTGCTCGCGCGCCTGCAGGGTCAGCGCGAAGCCCGGCTTGCCGTCGAGGTCGACGGTGCGGCCGACGATGCGCCCGGGCATCTGACGCACGAAGTCCTGGCGGCAGCACATGAAGCCGAAGTAGGGTCCGCCCGAGGCCATCGGCGCGCCGAGCGGCTGGCCTTCGCCCACGGCGATGTCGGCGCCTTTCGCCCCCCACTTGCCGGGGGCTTCGAGCACCGCCAGCGTGGTCGGATTGACCAGCGCGATCGCCAGCGCGCCCTGGTCGTGCGCCCAGTCGGTCATGACGTGGACGTCTTCCAGCACGCCGAAGAAGTTGGGCTGAGGGATGACGAGACCGGCGAACGCGCCGGGGTCGGCCGGCAGCACCGTTTGACCCGTGGCGGGATCGTAGTCGAGCTCGACCAGTTCGATGCCCTGGTTCCTCACCGTCGTGTCGACCACGCGGCGGTAGACCGGATGCACGGTCTTCGGCACCAGCACGCGGCGCGAGCTCTTGTGCGCGCGCACCGCCATCAGCACCGCCTCGGCCAACGCCGAGGCGCCGTCGTACAGCGAGGCGTTCGACACGTCGAGCCCGGTGAGCCGGGTCATCATGGTCTGGTATTCGTAGATCAGCTGCAGCGTGCCCTGCGAGGCTTCGGCCTGGTAGGGCGTGTAGGCGGAATAGAACTCGCCGCGCGTGGTGATCTGCCAGATCGCCGCCGGGATGTGGTGCTCGTAGACGCCGGCGCCGATGAAGTTGGACCAGAAGCCGTCCTGCGACGCGCGTTCCTGCATCAGCCGCGCCACCGCCATTTCGGGCAGGCCATCCGGCACGTCCTTCAGCTTGCCGGTCTTCAGCGCGGGCGGGATTTCGTCGAACAGGTCCTCGATGCTGGATGCGCCGATGGCGCCGAGCATGGCGTTGACGTCTTCTTCAGTGTGGGGAATGAAGGGCATTTTTTTCTAGGGACTAGGAGTTAGGATCTAGGGACTAGGGGAGGGGGGCCGAATCAAGGGGCGCGGCGGAGCCGCACATTCCCTAAATCCTAGCCCCTAGCTCCTAGCCCCTCAGTGCGCTTCCGATTCGACCAGTTTCTGGTACGCCGCGGCATCCAGCAGTTCGTTGACGTCCGCCGGGTTGGCGGGCTTGATCTTGAACATCCAGGCAGCGTAGGCGTCCTTGTTCACCGCTTCCGGGCTGGCTTCGACGTCGCCGTTGGCGGCGATGACTTCGCCGGCGACCGGCGCGTAGACGTCGGACGCGGCCTTCACCGACTCGACCACCGCGCATTCCTCGCCCTTGGCCAGCGTGCGGCCGGCGGCGGGGTTCTCGATGAACACCATGTCGCCGAGCAGGTCCTGCGCGTGGTGGGTGATGCCCACGGTCAGCGTGCCGTCAGCTTCGACGCGCACCCATTCGTGGCTGGGGGTGTATTTGAGGTCAGCGGGGATGGACATGGTTAGGCTTCCTTGGGTGGTCATGGGTTGCTATCGGGTGCTGGGGGCTAGGGGCTAGGGGCTAGGATCTAGGGAAAGTGCGGCTGCGCCGCGCCATTCAATCACCAGACGCGGGCGAAGCCCGCTCCATCCCTAGCCCCTAAATCCTAGCCCCTAAATCAATATCTTTCCGTTACGCACGAACGGATACTTCACCACTTTCGCGCGCAGTTTCTTGTCGCGAATCTCGACCTCGACGTCCTCGCCCGGGGCGATGCCGAGCGGGATACGGGCGAGCGCGATCGATTGCTGCATGGTAGGCGAAAAGGTGCCGGAGGTGATTTCGCCCTCGCCGTGCCTGGTGTGGACCTTCTGGTGGCTGCGCAGCACGCCCTTGTCGAGCAGCACGAGGCCGGCGAGCTGCTTGGTCACTTCGCTGGCCTCCAGCGCACGGCGGCCGACGAAGTCGCGCTCGGTCTTCAGGTCCACCGTCCACGCGAGGCCGGATTCCAGCGGCGAGGTGGTCTCGTCCATGTCCTGGCCGTAGAGGTTCATCCCGGCTTCCAACCGCAGGGTGTCGCGCGCGCCGAGGCCGATCGGTTTGCCGCCGGCCTCCATCAGCGCCTTCCAGAAGAAGGGCGCGGATTTCGCCGGCACCATCGCCTCGAAGCCGTCCTCGCCGGTGTAGCCGGTGCGGGCGATGAACATCTCGCCCATGGCGGCGGCGTTGAAGGGCTTGAGCGTCGAGGTGATCGGGTCGACGCCGGGCAGCGCTTCATTGAGCACGCGGGTGGCGTCCGGGCCCTGAATCGCGATCATCGCCAGATCGCGGCGCGGGGTGAGGGTCAGCCCCATGCCCCAGTCGGCGTTCATCTTTTCCATCCACGCGAGATCCTTCTCCGCGGTGCCGGCGTTGACCACCAGGCGGAACCAGTTCTCGTCCATGAAGTAGAGGATGAGGTCGTCGATGACGCCGCCGGCCTCGTTCAGCATGCACGAGTACAGCGCCTTGCCGGAGACCTGCAGCTTGTCGACGTTGTTGGCCACCAGCCGGCGCAGGAAGGCGCGCACGTTGGCGCCGCGGATGTCGAGCGGCAGCATGTGCGAGACGTCGAACAGGCCGCAGCCGGAGCGAACGGCATGGTGTTCCGAGAGTTGCGAGCCGTAGTTGACCGGCATGTCCCAGCCGCCGAAGTCGACCATTTTGGCGCCGAGTTCGCGGTGGGTGGCGTTGAGCGGAGTCTGTTTGAGCGCTGCTTGATTCATGGACGATACCAAAAATAAAAAAGGGTGAAGCGCGGATTCGCTTCACCCCTCTGTCCTTGGTACCTGAGAGATTACGGCAAGGTTCCTGCCGCTGCCCCTTCGGTGGCGATCGTGCGATCACGCTCTCCAGAGTTTCCCCAGGGTATTGCCTGGGTGTTGCGGTCCTTTTGCCTGAGCGATTCCGGGTGAATTGCGCCTTCGGCGGCATGCGGCGCATGCGCTCTCCCGCAACGGGAACGCGCACTATACCGAAGAAGGGCGGAGCCGGCCAGCCTGGCATGGCCGTGGCTGGAAAATCAGTACGTCAGCCGCAAATCGAAGCCCATCGGCGCCAGATCGCGCACGGTCAGCGGCAGGCTCAAGGCCTGTTCGCTGCGCCCCGGGATGCCGGCGGCGATACGCTGGGCGTCGCCGAGGTACTCGCTCGGGGCGAAGCTGCGCCGAGCCAGCGGACGGTTGCGCTGGTCGGTCAGGGTCAGCACGAGAACCGGCCAGGCCTGGGCGTGGTCGGCGCGGTTGCCGAGCGTGAGCGTGAGCTTCAGTCGGCCGCTGGCCTCGGTTTGCAGGTCGGAGCCGACGATCTGCAGCTGCGCCAGGTCTTTGGGGAGCGACAGCGTGCAGCCGAGCACCGCGCAGGCCTGTTCGAATGCGGGGCGGGTCTGCGGCAACCGGCTCACCAGGGTGTCGCGCAGGAAAAAAGCGGCTTGTGCGAACAACAGACCCAGCAGCACCGCGCTGGCAATGCGCCATACCCAGGGGGTGATGCGGCGGGGTGCCGGGGGGCGGCGCGCCGTACCCGGCAGGGCGGCGGCGTATTCAACGCGTGCGGCGGGCTTGACAGGTGCGCTGGCAGGCGGCTGCACAGATGAATAGATGGATGTCGCGGCTTCCGGCGGATAGGTCGAGGGGGCGGGATAGATTTGCGGCAACGGGCCGAGATCTTCCGGCACCGGCAGGTTGGGGTCGATGAGGATGATGGAAGGCAGATCCGGCGAAGCGTTACGCTCGACGATGCCCTGGGGCATGTCGGCCCCCGTGACGCTCTCCGCATCGGGGACGGATACGGGCCTGTCCTCGCCCGGGGCGGTCGCCGCCGTTTCGGCGAGCGCGGCCTCGTCGGCTTTGCGTGCGGCCGCTGGCGCGGCTTCGACGGTCTCGGGTTCCGGCGGCGGGGGCAGCGGCGAGCCGTCTTCCATGAGCAGGCTCGGGCGCGCATCGAAGGCGGCGCCGCACACGCCGCACTGTACCCAGCCTTGCGCGGCATCGAGCTGGTTCGCCCCGAGGCGGAACACGCTGGCGCATTGCGGACAGGTGGTGCGGTAGTTCATTGCTTGACCCCCGCCAGACGCACCCAGCCCTCATCGGTTGCGGGCGCATCGAACACAAACCAGTCGCGGTAGACCGCCATGACCTCTTCGGCCTGCTCGGCGAGGATGCCGGACAGCACCAGCCGCCCGCCCGGACGGACCCGGCCCGCCAGCAGCGGCGCCATGCCCTTGAGCGGGTTGGTGAGGATGTTGGCGACGACGATGTCGTACTGCCCGGGCGCAAGCTCGCCGGGCAGGCAGAAGCGGGCGGCCACGTCATTCAGCTCGGCGTTGTCGCGCGACGCGGTGACCGCCTGCGGGTCGATATCGACGCCTTCCACGCGAGCGGCGCCCAGCTTGGCGGCTGCGATGGCGAGGATGCCGGAGCCGCAGCCATAGTCCAGCAGTGTTTCGTCGCCGGCAAGGTGCGCGTCGAGCCAGCGCAGGCACAGCCGCGTGGTCGGGTGGCTGCCGGTGCCGAAGGCCAGGCCGGGGTCGAGCTTGAGATTGATCGCGCTGCTGTCGGGGGCATCGTGCCAGGTCGGCACGATCCACAGGCGCGGCGAGATCGGGATGGGGTCGAACTGCGACTGGGTGAGGCGTACCCAGTCCTGTTCGGCCACGCTTTCAACGGTGTACTCGGTGGGGACAGGCGTTCCCGCCTGTCGTGCCGCCGCTGCAAGCGTCGCAGCGACATCGGCGCCTTCCTCGAGCAGCACCACCGCGATGCTGTGCGGCCACAATTCGGCAGTCGGATGATCCGGTTCGCCGAACAGCGGGGTTTCGTCCACCGTTCCGGCGTCAGCATCCTCCAGCGACACCGACAGCGCGCCCGCTTCCATCAGCGCATCGGACAGTGGCTCGGCCTGTTTGGAGTCGACGAGGAGGCGTATGGATTGCCAGGACATTTTTGGGTGGGGCGCGGGGATGAAGGAAGGGGCACTCAGGCCTTACCCCTCCCGCTTCGCAGCATCCGCTTTTTCCTCCGCCAGCTTGTGCTCCAGATAATGAATGCTGGTGCCGCCGGCGATAAAGGCGGCGTCGTGCATCAATTCCTGATGCAGCGGGATGTTGCTCTGGATGCCTTCGACCACCATTTCCATCAGCGCGCCGCGCATGCGGGCGATGGCTTGGTCGCGGGTGTCGCCGTAGGCGATCAGCTTGCCGATCATCGAGTCGTAGTGCGGCGGCACGTAATAGCCGTGGTAGACGTGCGAGTCGACGCGGATGCCGGGCCCGCCGGGGGCGTGGTAATTGGTGAGTTTTCCGGGGCTGGGAACGAAGGTCGTCGGGTGCTCGGCGTTGATGCGGCACTCGACGGCGTGGCCACGGAACACGATGTCTTTTTGCTTCCACGGCAGCTTTTCGCCGGCGGCGACGCGGATCTGCGTCTGCACGATGTCGATGCCGGTGATGAGTTCGGTCACCGGGTGCTCGACCTGCACCCGGGTGTTCATTTCGATGAAGTAGAACTCGCCGTTCTCGTACAGGAACTCGAAGGTGCCGGCGCCGCGGTAGCCGATCTTGCGGCAGGCCTCGGCGCAGCGCTCGCCGATCTTGTCGCGCAGCTTGGGGTCGAGTCCGGGGGCGGGGGCTTCTTCCAGCACCTTCTGGTGGCGGCGCTGCATCGAGCAGTCGCGTTCGCCCAGGTGCACCGCGTTGCCGTGTTCGTCGGCGAGGATCTGGATCTCGATGTGGCGCGGCGTCTGCAGGAATTTCTCCATGTAGACCATGGGGTTGCCGAAGGCGGCGCCCGCTTCGGTCCGGGTCATGGTCACCGAATTCAGCAGCGCGGCCTCGGTGTGGACCACGCGCATGCCGCGGCCGCCGCCGCCGCCGGCCGCCTTGATGATGACCGGGTAGCCGATGCGCGCCGCGATTTTGACGATCTCGGCAGGATCGTCCGGCAGGGCGCCGTCGGAGCCGGGCACGCAGGGGACCTTGGCTTCGATCATCGCCTGCTTGGCGGCGACCTTGTCGCCCATCAGGCGGATGTTGTCCGGGCGCGGACCGATGAAGGTGAAGCCGGACGACTCCACGCGTTCTGCGAAGTCGGCGTTTTCCGACAAAAAGCCGTAGCCGGGATGGATGGCCTCGGCGTCGGTCACTTCGGCGGCGGCGATGATCGACGGCACGTGCAGATAGCTCTGCGTCGACGGCGCCGGGCCGATGCATACCGACTCGTCGGCCAGTTTCACATACTTGGCGTCGCGGTCGGCCTCGGAATACACGGCGACCGTCTTGATGCCCATTTCGCGGCAGGCGCGCTGGATTCTCAAGGCGATCTCGCCGCGGTTGGCGATCAGGATTTTTTCGAACATGTTTTGGCTAGGGGCTAGGGGCTAGGGGCCAGGGGCTAGGGAAAATACCGCGCGAAGCGCGACCTTCCCTAATTCCTAAATCCTAGCCCCTAACCCCTATAGTTCCTCAGGCAATCACAAACAGCGGCTCGCCGTATTCCACCGGCTGGCCGTTTTCGACCAGGATGGCCTTGATGACGCCGCCCTGATCCGCTTCGATTTCGTTCAGCAGCTTCATCGCTTCGATGATGCACAGCGTGTCGCCGGCATTCACGCTCTGGCCGACTTCGGCAAAGTTCTTGGAGCCGGGGGCCGGCGCGCGGTAGAAAGTGCCGACCATGGGCGAGCGCACGATGTGGCCCTCGGGGACGGCTTCTTCCGTCGGCGCGGCGGCGACCGGCACTGCGGCTGCCGGCACGCTCGCCTGGATGTACTGGGGGTGCTGCATCATCATCGGCGCGCCCGCAATGCTCTTGGCGATGCGGACTTTCTCTTCGCCCTCGGTGATTTCCAGCTCGGCGATGCCCGACGCTTCGACCAGGTCAATGAGCTTTTTCAGTTTTCTGAGATCCATGGGGGGTCCTGTTTTGGAGGTGACGCAGCGCGTATTCCAGCGCCAGTTCGTAGCCGTGCGCGCCCAGGCCGGACACCACGCCGACGGCGAGGTCGGAAAAATACGAGTGATGGCGGAAGGCTTCGCGCGCGTAGATGTTGGAAAGATGAACTTCGACAAACGGGATGGCGGTGGCTGCCAGCGCATCGCGCAGGGCAACGCTGGTGTGCGTGTACGCCGCCGGATTGATGACGATGAAATCCACCTGGTCGCGTGCGGCCTCGTGCAGCCGGTCGATCAGGGCGCCTTCATGGTTGTGCTGAAAGGTTTCGACGTGGGCACCGGCGGCTTCGCCGCGGCTGACCAGCGCACGGTTGATGTCGTCGAGCGTGGCGAGGCCGTAGTGCTTGGGTTCGCGGCTGCCCAGCAAATTGAGATTGGGGCCGTGCAAAACCAGCACGTGTGGACGCAGACTGGGGACCGATTTGGCCGCCGCGCGGCTGGTTCGTTTGGTCGTCATGGCGGCGAGTTTGCCGTAAATGGGGGTAAATTGTCCAGATATTGACGCTAACGCACAACTATGCGCCGATTTTGCGCAGCGTGGCTTCGAGCATTGCGCGCGGCAGCCGGCCCAGGTGGCTCAGCACGATTTGGCCATCACGGTCGAGCACGACCGTATAGGGCAGCGCGCCGCTCGGGTTGCCGAGTCGCCGCGACAGGCTGTGGGCGGCGCCCTCGCCGATCAGAATCGGATAATTGACTGGCAGACGCTGCAGGAACTGCGCGACGTTGGCCGAATTATCGATGGCAATGCCGACAAATTCCACGCCTTTCGGCTGAAATTGCGACCGGAGGGCGACGAAATCCGGAATTTCCTCGCGGCATGGCGCGCACCAGCTGGCCCAGAAATTCAGCACGACGACCTGCCCGCGCCATCGCGACAGCGGCTGATCGTGTCCTTGCATATCCGGAAAACGGAGTTGCCAGAGTGTGGCGACGGCAGACGCCGCCGGCGTTTGTGGCGCATAGCGCGTCTGCGCCAGCCAGATCCCGGCCGCCAGTGCGGCCAGGGCCAGCGGGATGCCCAACAGCAGTTTTTTTTGCATGGGTGCGCGGCGTCGCTCAGTCCCCCGCCCCGGAAGCGGAGGAATCAGGCATTCCGGATTGCCGGCCGGCGGCAGTGATCGCAACCATCGGGATGGCCGCTTACAGCGTGCCGTACGAATGCAGGCCAGACAGGAACATGTTCACGCCGAGGAAGGCAAACGTGGTGACGAACAGGCCGCCCAGCGCCCACCACGCGAGCATCGGCCCGCGCAGCCCCTTGACCAGGCGGATATGCAGCCACGCGGCGTAGTTCAGCCACACGATCAGCGCCCAGGTTTCCTTCGGGTCCCACGACCAGTAGCCGCCCCAGGCTTCGGCCGCCCACATGGCGCCGAGTATGGTGGCAATCGTGAAGAAGGCGAAGCCGATCGCGATCGACTTGTACATGATGTCGTCGATTACCTCCAGGCGGGGCAGGCGGCTGGCGAGGATGCCGCGCTGCGCCAGCAGGTAGGCGGCGCCCAGCATGGCGGAAATCGAGAACGAGCCGTAGCCGATGAAGTTGGCGGGCACATGCAGCTTCATCCACCAGGACTTGAGTGCGGGGACCAGCGGCTGGATGCCCTGTGCGTCGCGGTCGAGTGCGTACCACAGGATGAAACCGACGGCCGCCGAGATCACCAGCAGCACGAAGGCGCCCATCTGCCGGGTCTGGTAGCGCGCCTCGAAATACAGATACAGCATGGCGGTGATGAGGCAGAACAGCACGAACACTTCGTACAGGTTGGATACCGGGATATGGCCGACGTCGCTGCCGATCAGATAGGACTCGTACCAGCGCACCATCAGGCCGATGAAGCCCATCGCCACGGCGGACCAGGTCATCGCGCTGGCCGTTTTCATCGTGAATTCGGAGCGCGACAGCAGACCCGCCCAGTAGGTCAGGGTGGCGAGCCCGAACAGGGCGCACATCCACATGATGGCCGCCTGGCTGGCAATCAGGTATTTGAGGAAGAAGGCCTCATCCATGCGCGCCAGGTCGCCGTGGTACTGGCTGATGGCGAACAGGCTGACCGCGCCGACCACGATGAAGAGCGTGCGGAACGGCTTCCAGAACCAGCCGAACACCGCCAGCGCCGGAATGGCCGTCAGCAGGATGCCTTTTTCATAAATGTCCATGAATTCGCCGAAGCGCGACAGGGCAAACAGCCCGCCCGTCGCGACAATGACGGCGAAGAGCCAGTCGAACCACGACAGGCGCTTCAGCAGCGGGGCAGGTTGATTCAGGGCAAGTTCCATGATGAGACCTCCGGATTACTTGGCAAGCGAGTCCAGCGCCTGCGCGTGTTGGGTGAATTCTTTCTCGAAATCGATGGTGTGCTTGGCTGACGACATCGCCAGCAGCGCACGGCCCGGTTTGATCAGGAGCCAAACCCGGCGTTCGCGGACAAAGAGCATGAAGAATACGCCGAGCGTCAGCAAAAGCGAACCAAAATAGACCACTTTCTTGCCGGGCGAGCGGGTGAGCTGCAGACCGCTCGCCTTCACTTCGTCGTAGTGCATCAGTTGCAGGTAAATCGGTGCACCGTAGACGAACATGTCGCTCACGCTGTTGAGCGTGTCGCGCACCAGCCAGCCGGTTGCATCGTCGACCTTGGGCGGGGGCAGATTCGCCTGGCGGTCGGCGATTTTCAGGGCTTCAAACGCGGTCAATTCAAGGATGCGCAGATAGGTGCCTGCCGCCTTTTCGCGTTCGGCCGCCGGCACTTTCGTTTCGATGAACTGCCCCAGGGTCTGAAATCCGCCCTTGGCGAACAATGCCAGGACCTGCTCCGCACTGTTGGTCAGCTTGCCCTCGATTTCGGTGCCCCAGGCATTTTGCGGCAGCGCCTGGTGCGCGAAATTGGCGGCGATTTCGGGCCGCAATGCCGGATCCAGCAGCGCGCCGCGCAGCCGCATGAACGTTTCGAGATTGCCATCGGCATCGAGCGGCATCCGCATGTAGCGGAAGGCTTCGTTCGGCGCGTCGCGCACGCCCGACATCATGTACCAGCGGCCGTCGAGTTCCAGCGGCAGCATGTAATTGCTGAACTCGCGTGCCTGGCCGCGCGAATCGCGCAGCTTGTACTGGAAGCTGGGGCCGACATTGCGCAGATGCTTCTTGTCGCCGACCGAGCTGCCGCCGAGCACGCTCATGGTGTCGCGGGCCGGAGCAGCGTCGCCGCCCATGTCCTCGATGTTGAAGGGGCGGAAATCGATGAATTCCAGTGTGGAATCACCGGCCGCGCTGGTGAGCGTGGCGTTCTGGTGCACGGTGCCTTCGATGGGGAAGGAGGACGCAGTGGGCGCGAACAGGTTCCAGCCGCGCAGGCTCAGGCGGGTGCCGCCATCGGCGAAGCTGGCCTGGTAGATCGCGATGCCGTCCTGGATCAGCGGGTGGTTGACCGCGATTGTCGCTTCACGGATTTTCTTGCCCGCGCGGTCGAATATCTCGATGTCGCTCTCGAAATTCTTGGGCTGCCCCGTCGTGTAGTGCTCGATGCGGAATTGCTTCAGCCCCACGGTGAAGGGCAGGTCCTGTACCAGGTAGCCGTCGGCCACGTTCAGGAAAACCACGTCGGCGCTGGAGCCTTCCGGAATCTGCACGCTGCCGCGAAACGACGGGTTGGACGGCGACAGGCGCGAAATCGCCGGCACCTGGCTTTGCGGGATGTCGCGCGTCTCGATCTTTTTGTAACCGAGCAGCTGCTGCACCTTGAAGATCAGGTTGCCGTCCATCAGGCCGCCGATGCAGATCAGCACGATGGCCGAGTGCGCCAGGAAATAACCGAGACGGTTCCAGCTGCCGGCCTTGGCGGCGAGCAAGACGCCCTCCTCGCGCGGCAGGTTTTTCACCTTGTAGCCCTGGCCTTCGAGATAGCGTTGCGCGCTGGCGGCGAGCGCTTCGGGCGGCTGGGTCGTGTTCGCTTCGTGCCTGTGCTTGAACGCGTTCAGCGACTGTTCGCTGACGTGCTCGCGAAAGCTCTTCATTTCGCGCGCGAAGTTCGGCGCGTTGCGATAGATGCAGACGCTGGTGGAAACGACCAGGAAGGTCAGGATGACCAGAAACCAGGCGGCGTGATAGACGTCGTACAGCCCCAGTTTTTCAAACGCCTCGAACCAGAACGGGCCGAACTGGATGACGTAGTTGTTGTAGGGCTCGGCCTGCTTCAGCACGGTCCCGATGATCGAGGCGACCGCGAGAATGGACAGCAGGCTGATTGCGAAGCGCATCGAGCTCAGCAACTCGAACACGGATTTTCCGAAGGAAGGCGGCGTGGGATTCATGAGGTGGGCGCAATACCCTGTAGGGCACAATTAAAAAAGGGTGACTTGCGTCACCCTTTCATCGACTCAGGCAAGCCGGATAAGTTTACCCGCAAGGGGCAGGCCGTGGTTGTAAAGCCGCTGAAGCGTCAACAACCACGCTCTACCCGCAAGGGGCAGGCCGTGGTTGTAAAGCCGATAAATCGGCAACAACCACGCGCTAACGCAAGCCCTGAATATAAGCGGCCACAGCCTTCATGTCAGCATCCGTCATTTTCGCGGCGATGGTGCGCATCATCTTTGCGCCATCATTTGCGCGCGCGCCGAGACGGAAATTGTTCAGCTGGGCGTAGATGTAGTCGCTGTGTTGTCCGGCCAGGCGCGGGAACTGGACGGGAATGCCCTTGCCCTGCGGGCCGTGGCAGGAGGCACACGCCGGCACGCCGGCACCCTGGACGCCGCCGCGGAAGATCTTCTGGCCTTGCAACGCAAGTTCCTGATCCTTGGACGTGCCCGGCTTCGGCTGCTGGGCGCTGAAGTAGGCCGCGAGGTTCAGCATGTCCTGCGGGCTGAGGCTGGCGACGATGCCGCCCATCACCGCATTCTTGCGGGCTCCCGACTTGAAGTCGTTGAGCTGCTTGTCGATGTATTCCGCATTCAGGCCGGCCAGCTTGGGGTTGGCCGCAACGGTGCTGTTGCCGTCTACCGCGTGGCAGCCCGCACAGACCTGGTTGACGATGCTTTCTGCCGCCTTGGGATCGCCTTTGCTGGCCGGGGCAGCTGCGGGTTCGTTGGCAAAAGCGGAGGTGGCGGCCAGGGCGGCGACCAGAGAGACGACGAGTTTCATCAAAAGCTCCTGAAGCTTGCAAAACTTGGGAAAACGGGTAGTTTAGCGGCAACTAATATGACTGCCAAGCCCGTGCTCAATCGCGCCCAATTCCATACCTCGGTCGCCCAGTTGCGCGATTTGCCCAGCAGCCGCGCCGAAATCGCGTTCGCCGGGCGTTCCAATGCTGGAAAGTCGAGTGCAATCAATCTGTTGACGCGTAAAAATCGCCTGGCGTTTACGTCCAAGACGCCGGGACGGACACAGCTTATCAATTTTTTCGAACTGGATGCCGGCACTTTTCTGGTCGACCTGCCGGGCTATGGCTACGCAAAAGTTCCGCCAGAGGTGAAGGCGAAGTGGGAAGGCCTGCTGTCGCGCTACCTGCAGGAACGCGAGGCGCTGGCGGGCATGGTGCTGATCATGGATGCACGCCATCCGCTCACGCCGCTGGACAGGCAGATGCTCGACTGGTTTACCCCTACCGGCAAGCCGGTGCATATTCTGTTGTCAAAAGCCGACAAGCTGTCCAACAGCGAGAAGGCGCTGACGCTGCGCCGCGTCAAGCAGGAACTCGCAGCGTTGGAGCACGTCACGGTGCAGCTGTTTTCAAGCCTCTCGCGACTGGGCACCGAAGAAGCCGCGGCCGTGGTCGAAGGCTGGCTTGCCCGGGCCGGGCAGGCGCATCCTCAGGATGCCGGATAGCCTCGGCGGGCCGGCGCTGCCCATCAAGCTGTCCAATAAAAAAGCCCCGACCAAGGGAGGGGTCGGGGCTAAAAATGCCTTAAGGGGATTAAGGCATCCCGCTCAGGGAGGAGAAGCGGGAGACGATACGGAGACCGTCCGCTTGTAGAGAGTAGACTCGCCCCGAAATAGTTCCATGTCACTTCACGAATTCTGGAGATCTTTCTTTGTGAACCTGCCCTTTGGCCAATTTCCCGCCCGCCGGATGCGCCGCATGCGGCGCGACGATTTCTCGCGTCGCCTGATGCGTGAGCACACGCTGACCCCCAATGATCTTATTTATCCGGTGTTCGTTCTGGACGGCCAGAACAGGATCGAGACGGTGGGATCGATGCCGGGCGTCGAGCGGCTGTCGATCGACCTGTTGCTGCCTGTCGCCGAGGACTGCATGAAGTTGGGCATCCCGGCGCTGGCGCTGTTCCCGGTGATCGATGCGGGCCTGAAAACCCCGGGCGCGGAGGAAGCGTACAACCCCGATGGCCTGGTGCCGCGCACCGTGGCCGAGCTGAAAAAGCGCTTTCCCGAATTGGGCATCATCACCGACATCGCGCTCGATCCTTATACCAGCCACGGCCAGGATGGACTGATCGACGACAGCGGCTATGTGATGAACGACGAGACGGTGGCCGTGCTGGCTCGGCAGGCGGTGACGCATGCGCAGGCGGGCGCCGACGTGGTGGCGCCGTCCGACATGATGGACGCACGGGTCGCGGCCCTGCGTGCCGCGCTCGAAGGCGCGGGCCATATCCATACCCGCATCCTGGCTTATGCCGCCAAGTATGCGTCCAGCTTCTACGGGCCGTTCCGCGATGCCGTGGGCTCCACCGGAAACCTGGGCAAGGGCAACAAAACCACTTACCAGATGGACCCCGGCAACAGCGACGAGGCCCTGTGGGAAGTCGGAATGGACTTGCAGGAAGGCGCCGACATGATCATGGTCAAGCCGGGCATGCCCTATCTGGACGTCATTCGTCGGGTCAAGGATGCCTACGGCGCGCCGACGTATGCCTATCAGGTCAGCGGCGAATACGCTATGTTGAAGGCGGCGGCGCTGAACGGCTGGCTGGACGAGCGGGCCTGTGTGCTGGAGGCCCTGCTTGCGTTCAAGCGCGCCGGCGCGGATGGCATACTGACCTACTTCGCGCGCGATGCCGCCCGATACCTGAAGGCGTGATGCGGCCCGTGCATCAAGTTATGCCATTCAGTTGCCGAAATCGGAAACAAGGAGCAAGCGAACGAAATGCCGGTGCCTAGCGCCTACAATCCTTTCGACCCAAAGCATGCCAGCCGATACGCCTAAATTGTTTTCCGGCTTCAAGACGCGCCGTCAGCAGCCGGACGAGTGGGACAAGACCATTGTCGCCATCTCCCCTTACCGGCTCAAGGAACTTGCCTTGCCGGAGCAGCAGGCTGTTGCGAATCCGCAGGACGAGAAGGTCGAACAGCAGGTTTTCAAGATCCGGCTGGCCCATTCCAACGAGCGGGTAAGTTCCGCCAGCATGCTGGTGCAGCGCAAATATGCCAGCCGCGGCTACGAGGCCAGCGACTTCCAGAAGGACCCGGCACGCATCACGCTGATGGCCTTCCAGGAGGACAGGGTCATTGGTACGCTGACGCTGGGGATGGATTCGAACAATCCCTTGTTGGCCGAAGAACTTTACAAGGACGAAATCGACAGCCTGCGGGCGGCGGGCCGCAAGGTCTGCGAATTGACCAAGCTGGCGGTGGACCAGACCCATGGATCGAAGCGCGTGCTGGCCTCGCTGTTCCATATCGCCTACATCTATGGCCGGGTCATGCAAGGCTATACCGACGTGGTGATCGAGGTGAATCCGCGGCATGTGGCCTTTTACAAGCGCATGCTGGGGTTCGAGGAGTTCGGGCCGGAGCGCCTGTGCGCACGGGTGAACGCGCCGGCGGTGCTTTTGCGGCTGGAACTCGAGTACGTCGACCAGCAGATAGACTTGCTGGGCGGCAAGGCGGATTCGGTAGCCGGGGTGCGCTCGCTTTACCCTTTCTTCTTTACCCGCACCGACGAGATGGGTATCACCAATCGCCTGAACCGCGGCGAATAAGGCCGCCACGGCACCAACAATGATGTTTAGCTACGAAACCGCGTTCTCAAGGAATATCGGTTGGCTGACCCATGACGAGCAGCAAAGCCTGCGGCAAAAGCGGATTGCCATCGCCGGCATGGGCGGCGTGGGTGGTTTCCATCTGCTGACCCTGGCCCGCCTCGGTGTCGAAAAATTTTACATCGCCGATCTCGACACGTTCGAGCTGGCCAACTTCAACCGCCAGGCCGGCGCCAGCCTGTCCACCCTGGGCCGGCCGAAGGTCGAGGTTCTGGCCGGCATGGCGCGGGACATCAATCCGGACGCGGAGATCCGCGTCTTCCCCGGGGGGGTGAACGCGGAGAACCTGGCGGATTTCTTCCGCGACGTCGATCTCTACGTCGACGGCCTCGATTTCTTCGCCTTCGACGCCCGCGAGCAGGTTTTCAAATACTGTGCGGAGCACCGCATCCCTGCGGTGACCGTCGCCCCCCTCGGCATGAGCGCCGCCCTGCTGAACTTCATGCCGGGGGGGATGAGCTTCGAGGATTATTTCCAGGTGGCGGGCCGGCCCGAACTGGAAAAAGCCGTGCGTTTCCTCGTCGGCCTCGCTCCTGCGCTGCTGCACCGGCATTACCTCGCGGACAAGAGCCGGGTCGACCTGAAAGCCGGGAAGGGCCCTTCGACCATCATCGCCTGCCAGCTGTGCGCCGGCGTGGCGGCCAGCGAGGCGCTCAAGATCCTGCTCGGCCGCGGCAAGGTCTGGGCCGCGCCGCATGGCATCCAGTTCGACGGCTACCGCAACCGGCTGGCCCATACCTGGCGCCCGGGCGGCAACCGCAACCCCATCAACCAACTCGCCATCGCCCTTGCCAGGCGTCAGCTGGGCATTTGAGCGGGTCAAGGTCCCGCCTCGTTCACCCCGCCGGCTTGCGGGCCAGGACGTTGTAACAGTTGCCCGCCACGTCTTCCGACATTACCTCATAGCCGGCCGCGACCAGGCGGTTCCGGATGTCGTCCTGCTGGTAGGGCGTGTAGAGAATGCCTTTCCGGATGCCCCAGCGGTTGATGCGCCCGGCGATGCCCTTCAGCGGCCAGGGGCCGCGCGGGTAGAGCAGGACATTGGCGGCCAGCGTGCCGCCCGGCTTCAGGACCCGCAGGATGTCCCGGAAGGCGCCATCCACATCCGGGAAGCAGTGCACCGAATTGGCGATGTTGGCGGTGTCGAAGCGGGCGTCCGGAAAAGGCAGCGCCGCGGCGTCGGCGTGCTTGAGCTCGATGTCCGGGTTGCCGGCAAAGCGGTGCCGGGCCCCCGCCAGCATCGATTCCGCGTAGTCGATGCCGACGATATGCACGCGCGGCAGCTTCTTCCACTTGCGCCAGCGCAGGATCAGTTCCAGCAGGGTGCCGGTGCCGCAGGCCACCTCGAGGTGCTCGGCGCCGTAGTGGGGGCCGAAGAAGCGCAGCTGGGCGCCCAGCGTGCTGTTGTAGGCGAAGGTCAGGATGAAGAAGCCGCGCAGGTCGTACCACCAGGGCTCGGACTTGTAGGCCTCGGCGATTTCGTCGCGTGATTTGCCGGAAGGCATCTGTCCATCAGTCATTTTTCCCCCACAGGAATTTCGGGCCGCCATGGCCAGGCCTTTATAGCACTCGCCGCCCGCCGGCGTCACCCCGCAACAGGCATCCGGGCCGGCAGGGCCATGCGTCGTCAAGCCGAATCGGCTGGAGAGGGGGCGGAACGGAGCGGGTCTGGATGTCGGATAACTTTACACATCCAGCCGGCTAGAGGACGCGGTGTTTTTCAATATATTGATAATAAACGGGTTTCTGTTCGTGGCACAGTGCGTGCTTTATATCCGTCGAGGCTGATCAGGCCGTGTGATTCGAGTCATCCATTTAGGAGAATTATGATGAAAAAGACGCTGCTTTCGCTGGCCATGGCCTCCACCCTTGGGCTCGTCAGCGCCTCGGCCTCTGCTGTGGGCATTTTCAATGAATTTACCGTCGATGAGGGCAGTGTGCCCGGTGCGACAGCCAACATCTTCGAGGCCGATAAAATTACGGGTGCTTACAACGAAACGCTTACAGTCAACGGCGATGGCACTTTCGATACCACTGGCTATGCAAACTGGACCGCCTACCTCAAGAACGATGGCGGGACTGCATTGACCACCCAACTTGGCAGTTTCGGTACTGCTGGTTACGGGATGTACGCCGTCTTTACTTCCAGCGGCAACCTCACGCCCACCGGCTTCAATGGAACGACGGGTGCCTTCGATTTGTATATTGACCCCGGTCAAGATACCACCTTTGGCGTGCCCGCTACCGGCACTGGAGCCGTAGCCCTTGGCGGGACCACTGCCGACGACTACAAGATCGCTTTCGCCACCAACCTGATCCACGGAAAAGGTATCGTCGGCACGCCCGGCGCCTTCGACCTGTGGTTCGACGACTTCACCCTGACCACCGGCGATCAGAATGGCGCGACCGCCGGCACCCAGAATGGTGATCTTTACTTCATCCAGCCGCGCCCCTTCCACATGCTTGTCGAAACGAACGGGGACTTCGATCGCTTCCCCACTGTTCCGGGGCCGGGAGATTACACCAATATTACGGGGGACATCAGCGCGGTGTTCGCCGTGCCCGAACCCGGCACCATCGCCCTTCTGGGCATCGGCCTGCTCGGCATGGGGATGGGCCTGCGCCGCAAGGCCTGATAGAAAGCTGTTCCCAGAAACCCCGGCCTGGTCCGGGGTTTTTTCTTGGTGCGCCCGGCTACTGCAGTTTTTTCAAATAGTCCTTGGAAAAGACCTTGTCCGGCAGGTCGCGCAGTTTCATCTGCCCGTATTCCAGCACCGACTGTTCGCCGGGTCGCAGGGCGTCTTCCATGACCAGCCGGGTGGGGCGGCGCTTGCCGGCCATGTCGCGGAAGTTCTCGTAGGTGCAGGTTTTCATCAGGCGGTTGGAGAGCGAATAGAACTCGGCCTTGAGGGGGCGGTAGTTGGACTTGTTCACCCACAGCAGGACGCGGTGATAGGTGACGCCCCGGTCGACCGCCCGCAGTTCGAGCACGTAGTGGTCCTCGCCGTTCACCCGTTCGCTGCGCAATAGCGTCGGCGTGTAGTCCCCGCTGAAGTTCGAGCGGGCGAGGTCGCCGTTGGCGACTTCGCCGGTCAGCCGCTGGGCCAGCCCGAGGCGGATGGGCTGGGAGACATCGGGCATGAACACCCACAGGTCGCGCCCCTTCATGAGCATGATCTGGCCCCGCTCCGACGCGGGTTCAAGTATCATCACCACGGTGTTTTCGTTGCCCTTGGAGAGGACGCGATACTTGCGCGTCTCGGGCGCCTGACCGGGGGCGGTGCTGGCGATGTCGATGTCGACCTGGAAGCCTTCCGCCGGGAAACGGATTGCATCCGACTTTTCCAGGATGCTGCGTGCGATCCCGCCGTCATCGGGCTGTTGGGCCAGGGCGGGCGAGCAGGCCAATGCCAGGGCCACCTGGGTCAGGATCAGTCGGGTGCGAAAAAAGGAAAGGGTCATCATGTCGCTCATCCATCCATTGTTTCGGCCCCGCGAGGGGGGCGGGTCGTGAGCCTCGTGCGCGTCGAGGGCGTGACCAAGAAATACCGCCTGGGCGACCAGACCGTGGTCGCGCTGCACGATATTACACTCGCTTTCGAGGAGGGCGTGTTTCTGGCCATCGCCGGCCCGTCCGGCAGCGGCAAGACGACCCTGCTCAACATCATCGGCTGCATCGACACCCCCACCCGGGGCCAGGTGTTCATCGACGACAGGGAGGTCACGGGGCTTTCGGGCGATGCGCTCGCGGACCTGCGGGCGCGCACCACGGGCTTCATCTTTCAGACCTTCAACCTGTTTCCGGTGCTGACGGCTGCGGAAAACGTGGAATATCCGCTGCTGCAATTGTCCGAAGTGGGCAAGGACGAACGCGGCGAGCGGGTGAAGCGCTATCTCTCCGTGGTGGGGCTGGAAAAATATGCCCACCACACGCCGAATCAGCTGAGCGGCGGCCAGCGGCAGCGGGTGGCCATCGCGCGGGCGCTGGCCATCAACCCGCGCATCGTGCTGGCCGACGAACCGACCGCCAACCTCGACAGCAAGACGGGGAAAAGCATCCTGGATCTGATGAAGCGGATCAATCGCGAATTCGGCACGACGTTCATCTTCTCCACCCACGACCGCCACGTGATGGCCATGGCGGACCGCCTGGTGCGCATCGAGGATGGGCACCTGGCCAGGCTGGCGATGAAGGTGGATGAACACTGGCAGCAGGTCAGGACGGGAAAGAACACACATAAAAGACGGGAGGGGGCGACATGACGTACCGACTGGCGGGGGCACTGGGGACCCTGGTGATCGGCATTCCCTTGATGGGGGACGCCGCGAGCGGTGACTGGCTGGGCAATGCGGAGGCAAGCGGGCGGATCGTCGTGGCCGACGAGGCGGGCGACATGCCCCTGTCGCGGGATGCGCTTTTCGGGGTGGCGCCCGAGCCGGCGAAGCCTGCCAAACAGGAGGCCGCGCCGGCCTCGAAGGATGACCTGTTCGCGCTGGAGCCTGCCGCGGACAAGCCGCATCAGGCACAACCCGATGCGGCCTTGCCCGCGACGCGGGACGCCCTGTTCGCCGATGACGTGCCCGCGAAAGGCGATCAGAAGGCCGGGGCGGATGCGCAACCGGCCTTTCCGCTGCGCGGATTCTTCCAGACCGGGTTCGCCCGGACCTACGCCGATCCCGCGCACTGGTCCAAGGTGCTGGGCCGCCTGGAACTGGGCACGCAGGGCCGTTTCGGCCAGGGCGTGCGCTGGAAGCTGAGCGGGCGCGTGGACTACAACGCCGTGTATGACCTGACGGACTTCTACCAGAAGCAGGTACGGGATGATCAGCGCCTCGATTTCCAGTTCCGCGAGACCTATCTGGATTTTTCCACCGGCGACGTGGACTGGCGGGTCGGCCGGCAACAAATCGTGTGGGGCGAAATGGTGGGCCTGTTCTTCGCCGATGTCGTGTCGGCCAAGGACCTGCGCGAATTCGTCCTGCCGGATTTCCAGACGGTGCGCATTCCTCAATGGGCCGCCCGCGCCGAATACTTCAAGAACGATTTTCACGCCGAGGTGGTCTGGATTCCCTTCCCCGGCTACGACGAAATCGGCAAACCGAGAAATTTTCTGCAGCCGGGCTCAGGCGCCGATTTCTACCCCTACCCGCCGGCGATCGCGCCGACCATCCTGGGTGAAGAGAAACCCGATGCCAGCCTGGGACACACCAATTTCGGCGCGCGCGTCTCCACCCTGGCCAGCGGCTGGGACCTGTCCGGCTTCTATTACAGCAGCATGAACAGCGCCCCCACCTTCTACCGCACCGGGCCGAACACCTTCACCCCCCGTCACGACCGGATCTGGCAGGTGGGGGGCACGCTGGCGAAGGATTTCCGTGACTTCGTGCTCAAGGCCGAGGCCGTCTATACGGATGGCCGGCGCTACAACCTGCGCACCGACCTGACGGATGCGGATGGGGTGGTCGTGCAGAACAATCTCGACTGGGTGGTGGGGCTGGACTTCAACCTGACCAGCGATACCCGGGTGAACACGCAACTGTTCCAGCGCTATTTCTTCGACCATGCGGCCGGCATCGTTCCGGACCGGGCGGAGAACGGCCTGTCCCTGCTGGTGAACCACACGTTCTCCGGCAACTGGGAAGCCGAGGCGCTGCTGGTGCACAGCCTCAACCGCAGCGACTGGATGCTGCGTCCCAAGGCCAGCTGGGGGTTCCGGCGGGACTGGAAGCTGACATTCGGCGTGGACATGTTCGGCGGCCCGCCGGACGGATTGTTCGGGCAGTACGACAACCAGGACCGGGGCTACGTGGAAGTGCGCCGCGATTTCTGACGGCGCGCCTGCACCGGCCCCGGCTCAGATGCTCTGGCGCAGGGCGTCGACGACCGGAATGCGTGCAACCTTGCGGGCGGGCAGGATGGCGGCCGCTACCGTGGCGACGACGCCCACGAGGAAGGCGCTGGCCATGATGGCGGGCACGATGCGGATGTGCGCCACGTAGCCGAGGTCCGCATTGGGCGGCGGCGGCATGGGAATGCCGACGGCCGACACGGCCAGGGCGAGAAGACTCCCCGCGACAACGCCAAGCACGGCCCCGGCCACGCCGATCATGGCGTTTTCCATGACGATCAATGTGAAGACGCGCCGGCCGCGGTTGCCCAGCGCCATCATGGTGCCGAATTCCCCGACACGCTCGAACACGCTCATGTTCACGCTGTTGGCGACACTCAGCAGCACCATGAGCAGGATGATCAGACGCAACACGCCGAACTGCGCATCGTACATTTCCACCGTCTTGGCGTAGAAGTCGTTGAGCTCCAGCCAGGTTTTGACTTCCAGATGGTCCGCGCGGAACCGGCCCGAGAGGACGTCGGCGACCCGCTGCGTGTCGGCGGTGTGCTTCAGGGCGACGACCAGCGTGTTGATGCCCCGGGTGGCCAGCAACTCCTGGGCGGCGGCCAGCGGAATGCGGAGCGCGCGGGCATCGTAGTCCTTGGAGAACGTCTGGAACGTGCCGACCACCTGGAATTCCAGGCTGTTGAGCGCACCATCGGGGGTGTTGATCACCAGATTGGCCCAGTCCCCCGGCTTGAGCTTGAGCGCGCGCGCCAGATCCTGTCCTAGCAGCATTCCATAGGCGTCGCCCTTTTCCAGCTTGCGGCCGGCCGTGATGGTCATGCTGCTGCCGAGTTTCGCCTCGCGCGCCGGTTCGATCCCCTCGCCGACGATGGGCTGGTCGCTATGGCCGTTATTGATGAGCCCCGCGAAATAGAGCCGGCCCATGACGTCGTCCACGCCGGGCACGGCGGCGATGCGGGCGCTGATCTGATCGGCATTCCGGATGAGGTATTTTTCAGGGCTGCGTGCGCCGCGTTCGAAATAACCGGTGCGGGCAAGCTGCAGATGTCCGGACTGCGAGTGGATCAGGGCTTCGCCCAGCTGGGTGAAGATGTCCTGCACGAAGCCGCCGCTGAGCATGAGCCCGACCACGCCGGCGACAATGGCCAGCAAGGTCATGCCGGTGCGGGCCTTGTGGCGCAGGACATTCCGGAATGCGAGTTTCCACATCGGGCCGTTTCCTCAGCGGTTGTGGCGCAGCGCGTCGACGATGACCAGCCGCGAGGCGCGCCAGGCGGGGTAGATGCTGGCCAGCAGGGTCGTGATTATGGCCAGCACGAACGCCTGGAGTGCGATGCCGGGGGTGACCATGATGGTGGCGATGAATCCGTGCGCCATGCCGGGCCCCGCGGGCATGGGGATGCCCACCATGGAGATGAGCGTGGCCAGCAGGTAACCGACGACGACGCCCAGCCCGCCGCCAAGGGCGCCCAGCAGCCCGCCCTCCATCAGAAACTGCGCGAGGATGCGCTTGCGGCGGATGCCGAGCGCCATGGCGGTGCCGATTTCAACCGTGCGCTCCATGACGCTCATGGTCATGGTGTTGCTGATGCTGAGCACGATGATGCTGGCGATGATCAGCCTGACGACGCCGATCTGGCGGGAAAACAGCGCGACGGTCTTGTGATAGAAATCCGCCAGCTGGTCCCAGGGCACGATCTCCAGCTTGTCCAGTGCCCCGATTCGCTTGAGCCGGGCCACGGTGTCGTCGGTCATGTCCGTCTTGCGCAGCATCGCGATCCACAGATGGGAACCCTGGACGTGCAGGAGTTCGCGCGCCGTGGCGATGGGCACGTAGAGCATGGAATCGTTGTAGGCCTTGACCGTGATCGAGACCAGTCCGCGCACGTGGCCTTCGACCGCGCGCAGGCCGCCGCCCGATGCGTTCGACAGCAACACGATGGTGTCGCCTTTTTTTACACCCAGGTTGGCGGCGAGGCCGGCACCCATGAGAATGCCTTTGGGATCGTGCGCATCGAGCGGCCGACCCGACTCGATGATGATGTTGCGCATGGCCGGATCGCTGGCCGGGTCGATGCCGAGGCCGAGGAAGGACAGGGTGCTGTCGCCATGGCTGACGAGGCCGCTGAAATCGAGCCTCTGTGCCACGGCCTCGACGCCGGGCGCATGCTCGATTGCCTGGATTGCCGCCCGGTCGTCGGGCAGCAGATAGGCGAGGGGATCGGACTTGCCCGCCGCGTGATAACCCGGCTTCGAAATCTGGATGTGGCCGTATTGCTTGACCGCCACCTCTTCCCGGTTGGCCCAGAAAATCCATTCGATGTAGCCCGCCGCCAGCATCATGGCCGTGACGCCGAAACCGATGGCCGCCAGGGCAATCAGGCTGCGCCGCCGCTGACGCAGGATGTTGCGCAGGGCGAGGCGGAAATCTGTCCGGGCAGTGTTCAGAATGACGGTGACTCTCTGTTGCATGGGGCGCAGAAACCGCAGAGTAACGCTTTGCCGCAGAACGCGTCCGGCATCAGAGCGAAGAATTCGTGTGGCTGCGGGCCCGTCGCATGACGTGAATACTGTCCTGAAGGGCGCTCAGGACAGCGGAGGCCGCGTCGAAGCATAGCCTGTTTTCGCGGCCGCCGGCAATCGATTTGCGCCGTGCGGACGCTCCTGCATGTCGGAAATTCTTACGTTTATCAAGCTGGGTGTTTTCAAGCTGTTGTTAATCATGAACTTTATTTTCCGGCACGCCACTTGCTGCTTGATCGGTGCGGATGACGCAATGTCATTGTCGTCCCGAAAGTAGAGGTGAGTTATGCAAGCGAAATCCATTGGGTCCCTTTTCCTGATGGGCTCGGCGCTGGCCCTCGCCTCCGGGGCGAGCCGGGCGGATATCTATCAGTACAACCCGCCCAGCTTCGACATCATGAACAACGCGGCCTGCATGGCCGAGGGCGATTTCGTCAGCTGCTCGACCACGTTCCTCAATTACCTGGCGAACATCGGCAGCCCGCAATACCAGACTCCGGCCCCCACGGGCTATGTCATTCAGTCAGACCAGGGTTCTCTGAAGACGATGGTCGTGGTCGGCACCGGTGCAGGCGGACAGATCCCGGTCAACACGGACTTCAGCACCCAGATTGACCAAGGATATGACATTCCGAACAACGGCAGCTTCGAGACCTCGACGGCGCCGGAGCCGATCAATGGGCCAACCGGACCCGCGCCCTACCTCTGGGATTCCACCAGGGCCTGGGACATCAGCCTGGATGCGCTGACAGGTGCACTGACCCTCGGCGGCACCCGGCAGAACATGCTCATTGGCTATGACTTCAACGAAACCGGCGGAACCGGCCAGGCGACGATGGTCTGGGCCATGGTCACCCTGCGGGATGCCGACGGAAACCTTGCCCCGATCAATTTCGAACTCACCCTGAGTAACGGCATCAAGCCGGCCTCGGCGGTGTATTCGTTTGATACCGCCAAGACCTTCGACGGGGTGACGCCGACCAGTGTGAGCCCTGCGGACATGACTTATATAGCAGGCGATATCTGCGTCAAGCCTGATGGCACATTCGAGCCGCTGTTCGCGCCTCAGACCACGTGCCCGGCCGGCTACACGCATCTTTCCAACAATCTCGGCACCAACAAGGCGGAGTGGATCTCCTACATTCCGGAGCTGGACGAGAATCTGGAAACGTACATCGCCATGGGCTACGACGTCCTTTCCGCTCAACTCAAGATTGGCTGCTTCGCGCCGACAGGCACATTCGGCGGCACATTTTGTAACGATGGGGGCTATGACGACATCTTTATCATGGCGGGCAATGTGCGCCATCAGGTGCCCGAGCCGGGAACGTTGTCCCTGATGGGATTGGCGCTTCTGGCGGCTGCCGGTGTCCTGCGTGGTCAGCGGCGGCGTTGCCTGCGCACCTGATTGGCCGGCCTTCAATGAGCAAGGGGCATCCGCGGGATGCCCTTTTTTATGAGACGGGGTATCGCATCTGACGCCATGTCCGGGCTGGCGACGTGGATGCGGGCGACTCGGCAGAGGCATCGGGCGTTTCGCACGGCAACAGCAGCCAGCTTCGGTGCGGCTGGAGAAGGGAGGACAGCCGGGACTGCGCATGTCCCTTCCCTGGCCTGGTCGCCGGACCCTGAAAAGGCACGGTGACAGACCAGACTCGATCCCGGCCTGTGTTCAGGGTCCGGCCACCGTCCGCGATCCCTGAATCCTGCCCTGGCATGCTCAGAGGGACTTGATCAGCGCTTTCGCCTCGTCGATTTCGGGGAATTTCCGGGGAGCGGCGAGCGCAGCGTCCAGTTCTCTCCTGGCCTCCGCTTTCTTGCCCGATCTGGCGAGGGCCACGGCGTAGTGGTAGCGCACGGTGCCCTCCTTGGGCAGCGCGCTCGCGGCTGATTTCAGAAGTTCCAGCGCACGCGCCAACTGCCCCTGGTCCACCAGGATCCATCCGAGCGTGTCCTGAATCCCGGGGTGTTGCGGGTCCAGTTTAAGCGCCTGCTCGGCGGTGGGCAGGGCGCGCTTGTCCTTTTCCAGCTGGTAGAGGGCGGCCAGATTGTTGAGCGCAACCACATTGTTGGGCGACTTGCGCAGAATGTCCTCGTAAAGGGTGATCGCTTCGCGATTGCGCTTGGCAAGCATGTATTGCCCGGCTGCGAAAAAACGTACGCTGAGGTCGTTCGGATGGGACTGGATCCAGTTCGTAAGGCGCTGGTCGGCGCGTCTGGCATCCCCCGTCAGAATCAAGGCGCGATACAGCTTGATCAGCGTACTGGGTCCGGCGCCTCGGTTCAACGCGTCCTCATAGGCCTTGATGGCCTGGGGCGCGTGCTTCTCGGACAGCAGGATGTCGGCCTCGCGGTCGAAACCCAGTGACGACTTGGGCTGTAGCGCCTGGATCTGGCGGGCGATGCGCAGGGCGGCATCCGGATTTTTTTCAGCGAGTTCCAGCCGCAACAGGGCATCCTGGGACGGGATATGGTCCGGCTTGATTTGCAGCGCACGCTTGAGGGATGTGCGAGCGGCCTCGATCTGCTTGTCGGCCGCCTGGGCCATGGCCAGGCGCAGATAGGCATCCGGGGCGTTTCCGGCCTTTTCCGTCAGGCGTGTGAAGGTTTCGATGGCGCCTTTGAGGTCGCCCGCCCCGGCCTGGGTCGCCCCTAAAAGACCGAGGGCATCCGGGCTCTCCGGGTTGGCGGTAACCGCCGCCCTGGCCACGGCCAGCGCCTTGTTGTTGTCCTTCTTGCCGAGGTAATACTGAGCCAGGCGCTGTTTGGGGAGGAGGTCCGACGGCTGGGCCTTGCTCGCCTTTTCCAGCCAGCCGACATACACGCTTTCCTGCTTCTGCGTAGCGGCAAGGTCGGCCAGGGCCAGCATCGCCTGGGCATTGTTCTTGTCCTTCTCGAGGATGGCCTCGAAGCGCTTGCGGGCGGCATCCGGGTTCTTGTCCGCCAGGTCGAGACGGGCCAGGTTGATCGCTGCCGGGACAAACGTGGGCTGGATGGCCAGCGCCTGCTCCAGGGCCTTGCGCGCGCCGCTCCGGTCCTGCTTTCCCAGCAGCGCGGCAGCCCGGAGATTGTAGGTGACCGGATTGTCGGGCAGTTTTTTCTCGAGGGCGGCGATGGCCTGCAACGCCGGGTCGTATTCCTTGCGGTTCAAATGCACCATGATCAAGGCCAGGTCGGCCTGGCCCGGCTTGTCGCTCAGGCTGGTCGCGGCCTCCAGGTCGGCCAGGGCTTCATCGGTTTCTCCGGACGCCAGATGTCCGGCCGCCTGGCGGGCCTTGATGGCGGCGTTCCTCGGGTCCAGTGCCGCGGCCTTGTCCAGGTAGTTCATGGCCTGGTTGTAATCCTTGGACTGGAGGTAGGCTTCGCCGGTCAGGGCCATCAGCCTGGCATCATTGGGGTACCTGGGCAGCAAGGGGGTGAGGGTATTGAGTGCGCCCTTGATGTCGCCTGTCTTGAGTTGGCTGCCGGCGAGGACCTTGGCGGCGATCAGATTGCCGGGCGCGGCGCCCAGCACCTTTCCCGCGTAGTCGATGCTCTGCTCGTAGTGGCCCTGGCCGTAGCTGGCGATGGCATAGGCAAGCATCGACGGCGGGTGATCGGGTGCGACGCGCAGGACATCCAGAAATGCGCTGCTTGCCTTGTCCAGGTTGCCGCGCTGAAGCTCCAGCGTGCCTCGGGCATACCTGACCATGGGCGCTTTCCCTGCAATCTTCTCGGCCGCCTGGATGGCCTTGTCGGCGGCGGCGATGTCCCCCTTCTTGAACTGCACGCCGGCGATGGCCAGGTCGGCGCGAAACTGGGACGGATCGTTCGCCAGTATTTGCTGGTAGATCTTGATGGCGTCGTCCGGCTTGTCATCCGACTCGAGCGCGGCCGCCTTGAAATAGAGCGCCTCGGTAGACTTGGGGTCCTGCCGCAGGGCGGTATCGATCAGCGCCAGGGCCTGATCTTTCCGCTTGTCCGAGAGCGCCAGCTTTGCCTGGGTCAGCAGCAGCTCCGGCTGCCTGGGGTCGGCTTGTCTGGCAGTCTCGATGGACTGCTCCGCCTCTGTCCGCCTGCCCAGGTACAGCTGCGCTTCCGCCCTGGCCGCATACAGGAGGGCAAGGGCGCCGGGGCTCCGTATGGTCGCGGGCGTGCCCAGGTCGAGCGCTTTCCGGGGCTCACCCATCCTCACATAGACTTTGGCCAGGGCCGGAAGGACCCGCTCATCCGGCGCCCCGGCGGCGCGTGCTTTGCCCAGTTCGCTCTCGGCATCCGGATAGGCTTCTTTCTTGATGTACACCTCGCCCAGCAGCAGGCGCGCCTCCCGATTGTCGGGCTGCGCCTGAAGGACCGTCTTGAGTTCGATCACCGCGGCCTTGTAATCGGGTTTCCGCACGAGTTCCCGTGCCTTCCGGAAATGCTGCTCCGGGGATTGTCCGCATCCCGTCAGGGACAGGATCAAGGCGGCGGCGATGACGGTGCCGCGGTGAAGGCGAGGACGTTTCATCTGTGCTCCATTCCTGTGAATCGGTTTGTTGTTGTGGTCACCGCATCCCGAAACGACTCATGAGGTCGTACAGGGTGGGGCGGGTGATGCCGAGCAGTTCGGCGGCCTGGGCGATGTTGCCGTCGCTGTGGGCGAGTGCGCGGCTGACCGCGTGGCGCTCGGCATGTTCGCGCGCCTGGCGCAGGTTGAAGGGCTGGGGCTCGACGTGGAGAGCGTCGAGCCCGAGGTCGGCCGCGGTGATCTGGTGGCCGTCGGCCATGATGGTGGCGCGCTTGATCAGGTTCTCCATTTCGCGCACGTTGCCGGGCCAGGCATGCGCCTCGAGCGCGCCCAGCGCGTCGGCGGTGAAGCCCCGGATGTTGCGGCCGAGCTCGCGCGCGTAGCGTTCCAGGAAGGCCTGCGCCAGCAATACGGCGTCGCCGGGGCGCTCGCGCAGCGGCGGGATGTTCACCGAAATCTCGGACAGCCGGTAATACAGATCCTCGCGGAAACTGCCTTCGCGGATCATGGCAGCGAGATCGCGGTGGGTGGCGCAGACGACGCGCACGTCGACCGGGATTTCGCCGCGCCCGCCCAGGCGCTCGATCACGCGTTCCTGCAGAAAGCGCAGCAGCTTGGCCTGCAGCGGCATCGGCAGGTCGCCGATCTCGTCGAGGAACAGCGTGCCTTCGTTGGCGTACTCGATGCGGCCGATGGTCTGCTTGGCGGCGCCGGTGAAGGCGCCTTTCTCGTAGCCGAACAGTTCGGACTCCAGCAGGGTGTCGGGGATCGCCGCGCAGTTGATGGCGACGAAGCGCTTGCCGGCGCGCGGCGACAGCTCGTGGACGCCGCGCGCCAGCACTTCCTTGCCGGTGCCGGACTCGCCCAGCAGCAAGACGGTGGCATTGGCGGGGGCGACCTTTTCCACGGTGCGGCAGACTTTCAGCATGGGCTCGCTGCTGGTGATCAGCCCCTGCAGCGCGGAGCCGCCTTGTTTGGCCGCAAGCAGCCGGTTCTCGATTTCCAGCGCGTGGACATGCAGGGCGCGGGCGATCATCAGCGCCAGGACGTCGGGGTCGAAGGGTTTCTGGAAGAAGTCGTAGGCGCCGAGCTGGATCGCTTTTACCGCATTGCCGCGATCGAGGTTGCCGGTGACGACGATGACCTTGGTGGCGGGCGCCAGCGACAGGATCTGCTGCAGCGCCGCCAGGCCTTCGGTGGCGCCGTCCGCATCGGGCGGCAGGCCGAGATCGAGCAGCACCACCGGCGGCTCGTGGCGGCGCAACTGCGCGATGGCGCCGTCGCGGTCGGCGGCCATGACCAGTTCGTAATCGGCGAGGCTCCATTTCAGCTGTTTTTGAAGCCCGGGGTCGTCTTCGACCAGCAGGATTTTTTGTTTGGCGTCGCTCATGCAGCGTCCCCTCCGGCATAGGCATTATTGTCCAGCGGCAGCCCGAGGCGGAAGCGGGTGCCGCTTCCCGGCGTGCTGTCCACCTCGATTGTGCCACCGAGGGCGTGCAGGGTTTCGCGGCACTCATAGGCGCCGATGCCCATGCCCGCGCCCTTGGTCGAATCGAACGGCTGAAACAGCCGGGTGCGGATGAATTCGTCATCCATGCCGATCCCGGTGTCGCTGATTTCGATGATCGCCTGGCCGGCTTCCCCGAACGCGCGCAGGGTGACCTGGCCGGTCGGCGGTGTGGCCTCCAGCGCGTTCTGCAGCAGATGGCCGATGGCGCGGGTGAGACGCTCGCGCTCGGCGCGCACGCGCAGATCCGCAGGCGGCAGTTCCAGTGCGGGACGCAGCTTGAATGCGTGCTTGCTGGCAACGGCGTCGGTCAGGATGTCGGCCAGCGACACCGACTGCGCCTGCGCCGCATCGCTGCCGCGGCGCAGTTGCGCCAGCACCTTGTTCATGCGGGTGACGGCGCTTTCCACCGTGTCCAGCATGTCGGCCTGGAACTCGGGGTTGTGCTTGTGCTTTTCGGCATTGGCCAGCAGCAGGGACAACTGGGCGACGAGGTTTTTCAGGTCGTGGATGACGAAGGTGGTGGTGCGGTTGAACGACTCGAACTGGCGCGCCACGATGAGCTGGTTGGAGGCGCGCATCTGCGCCAGATGCGCCGCCGCCTGCCGCGCCGCCACCTTGAGCAGGTCGCTGACTTCCCAGTTGAAGGTGACATTGCCGAGCGAGTGCTTCAGCACCACGAAGCCGAGCAGCTCGTCGTGCAGCATCAGCGGCACCACCAGCCAGGCGTCGTCGGCATTCTGAAGCCAGGTGGGGGTATCCAGGTCGCCATAGAGGTCGCCGCGGGTTTTCATTTCGTCCAGATCGACCACCCATTGCTTGCTGGCGAGCCACTGGATGAAGGCAGAGTCAGCCGGTTCGGTGCCGTCGAGGTCGGCCCAGTTCCAGTGGCTGGCACGCTGGTAGCCGGCGTTGCCCTCGCGCATCCACAGGGCGCCGCCGGGGCTTTCGAGCAGCCGGGCCAGCGCCTCGACCGCGCGCTCGCACAACTGCTCGCCGGACTGCCCCTCGGTGAGCGTGCGGGTGAAGTTGAGCCACTCCTCGCGGTAATCGTAGCGGTAGCTGAAAAAATGCTTGGACAGGAATACGCGCAGCCGGGCGCGCAGGGTGCCGGAAAACATCAGCAGCACCAGCAGCATGGCGGCGGCGAAGATGAATACGGTTTGCACCACGTCGCCCCATTCGCCGCCGAACAGGCGCAGGTAGTAGCCCGCGCCTGCCATCAGCAACAAATAGATGCCCGCACCCAGCAGGCTGGCGGTGTGGAAAGCCATGCTGCGAGACAGCCCGACCGGCGCGGCCCATTCCGGATTGCGGGCCGCGGAAACGGCGATCAGCGGCGTCACCAGGGCCGCCACGTAGCCGCGTGCGGCCCACACCTGGGCATCCATCACGTTGAACAGCGCGGCATTGGCGTAGAGATAGAAATCGTAGGCGTAAAGGCCGCCCAGCCCCAGACAAAGGAATTTGATCGCCCAGCGATCTTCGGGGCGGGTGCTGCGGTACACCTGCTCGGTGAGCACCAGGCCCATGACGGTCAGCAGCACCAGGCCCAGATTGCCCGCCCACCGGGCCAGCACGGGCTGGTTCGGGGCGATGAAGGGGTAGAAGCTGGAAAGCAGAAGGCCGCCGACGAGCAGGCCGCTCAGAAGTCGAATGAAGCGCAGCGGAGCCGGCAGGACGGCGCCGGCCGGCAGACGCAGATGCAGGATGTAGAGCAGAAGCGCCAGCCACGCTCCGTTGCGTGCAATCTCGGCTGCCAGTTCCAGACGGGGCGGCAGCCATCCCCAGGCGGCGAGCACCGAGCCCCCGCCCCAGACGGCGGTGAGGCCGGTGGCCAGCACCAGCAGGCGGCCCTGCGGCCGCCGTCGCCAGCTGGCGACGATCAGGCCGGACAGGCCGAGGTAGGCGAGGGCCGTCAGTCCATAACCGACGGCGGCCAGGAGGAGCAGGGTGTCGGGCATGGTCGGCTGCAGGGCGCGTACGCGGTCAGCGCACGCCCTTTCCCCACAGCACGACTTGTGCGGTCTGGAACAGGATCATCAGATCGAGAAACAGGCTGTGGTTCTTGACGTAGTACAGATCGTATTGCAGCTTGTGCATGGCGTCCTCGTCGCTCGCGCCATAAGGGTAGCGCACCTGCGCCCAGCCGGTGATGCCGGGCTTGACGGTGTGGCGCACGCCGTAATAGGGGATTTTCTGGGTCAGGTCCTGCACGAAATAGGGGCGTTCGGGGCGCGGGCCGACAAAGCTCATGTCGCCGAAGAACACATTGAAGATCTGCGGCAGTTCGTCGATGCGGGTGCGCCGGATGAAGCGCCCGGTGAGCGTCACGCGGCTGTCGTTTTGCACGGCCCAGCGTGGCTTGCCGTCCTTTTCGGCGTCGACGCACATGCTGCGGAACTTGAGGATGGTGAAATTGCGGCCGCCCTGGCCGACGCGTTCCTGGCGGTAGAGCACGGGGCCGGGACTTTCCAGTTTTATCAGCAGGGCGGCAAGTGCCATGACCGGCAGGCAGACAACCAGCATCGCGGAGCTCACCAGCAGGTCGAACAGGCGTTTCGCGGTGTCGCGCAGCATGCCCTGGTGAAAGCCCTCGGACAGGATCATCCAGCTGGCGTTCATCGAGTCGAGCTGCAGATGGCCGTTTTCGCGCTCGAAGAAGCTGGACAGTTCCAGGATGCGAATGCCGTACAGCTTGCACTTGAGCAGATCCTGCACCGGCAGGCCGCCGCCGCGGCGGTCGCGCACGGCCAGAATGATTTCACTGATTTGCAGGCGACGCGCCAGTTCGGGCAGCGGTTCCTCGGTGTCGAGAATACGGGCATGGTCGATGAAATGATGACTGCCGCCCATCGGCAGGTATCCGATGACCTGGACATTGCTGGCGCGGGAGCGCTTCTCCAGCATGGCTTCGATATGCGCGGCGCGGCTGCCGGTGCCGATCACCAGGGCGCGGGTTTTGAGCGCCCCTGCGCGTGCCCAGCGGATGAACAGGACGCGGCTGAGCAGAATGCCCAGCAGTGCCAGGCCGAACGAAAGCAGGAAGGCACCCCGCCCAACCAGCAAGGCGGGAAACAAATAAAACAGCAGGCTCATTGTCACCAGCCCCAGGCCGAAACTCAGGCCCAGCCGCTGGAGCAGGGCGCGGACCCCTCCCTGCCATTCGAGGTCATACAGGCCGCTTGCGGTCATCAGCCCCAGCATGACGATGGCGAAGGTCAGGGCCTTGGGCAGCAGGGGGCCAAATTCGGCCGGAATGATGCTGCTGTCGAGGAAACGCGCGCCGACGCCGGCAAAGATCGAGCCGCCGAGGATCAGCATCTCGATCAATACCAGCAGCAAAAAATTCAGCGGCACGTAGTGCCGAAAAAATCGAATCACGGCCGTTCACTCATGGGAACCATGGAGTGTGTGGTCAGCATCTTCCATGCCAGAGCGGGCAGCAACGGAAATGAAATGCTCAAATGAGGGTCCTGACCTGGGGCAGGCGCAGCCGCCGCGGGCTGCCATCGGCCTGGAGGCGCTTCATGTTGCGCAATTCGGACGCGGGATACACGACCAGGTCGACCCGTGCGCGCGGGTCGTCGATCATGAAGCGGGGATAGATCCGCCCCGCGGCATCCGAAGCCCGATGCTCGCCGGCCTGGTAGGCCGAAGGCAGGCGCATCAGCAGAAATTCGACATCCTTCTGGTGGTCGGTAAAGAGTTGCAGATTGATGTCGGCATGCGGCCCGGCCGTACCGTTGAGCACGGAGCCGGTCAGGTGCGGGTCGAACTCCGCAAGCTGCTCCATGTATTCGATGGCCGTGTGCCGCAGCAGCGCCAGATGCGCCCGTGTCTCGTCGGTCTGGTAGATCGCCTGGTAGCTGCGCAGCGCGTCCTCGACCTGCTGGTTGTCCGGCAGGTTGCCGCTGTCGGGGGCGCCGAGCTGGCGTGCCGCCTTGCGCTTGGCGCTGCCGTAATCGAGGCTGCCATCCTCGGCCAGCATGCGCGCCGCGGCATGGGCGATTCGACGACGCATGTCCTGGTGTTTCACTGTGGCGTTCCGGGCAGGGCGGTCGCGGGGTCTGCGGGCGTATCGGTACCTGTATCCCATCCCGGGGACGGCGCGTCGGGGGGCGGGAATTCCTGGTAGAAGTGCTCAACCATGCCGCTTGAATCGGTGCCCAGAATATTTCCGAGAAATTCGCCTATCGCTGAATCCGGCAGCCGGGCGCCGGTATCCGGGTTGATTTTCACGCTGATGATGCCGCCGGGCATGGTCCAGTCCTTTTGCGGTACGCCTTTCAGCGCCGTGCCCATGAAACCCATCCAGATCGGCAGGGCGGATTGCGCGCCGGTTTCGCGCCGGCCGAGCGAGCGCGGCTGGTCGTATCCCATCCAGGCGATGGCCACCAGGTCGGGCGTATAGCCGGCGAACCAGGTGTCGCGTGCGTCGTTGGTCGTGCCGGTCTTGCCGGCGATGTCGCTGCGTCCGAGCTGGGCGGCGCGCGCGCCGGTCCCGTAGCGCACCACGTCCTGCATCATGCTCGTCATCAGCCAGGCGTTGCGCGGATCGATCACGCGCGGAGCGCTTGCCCCGGCTATCTGCGGCTTGGCCTCCATCAGCAGCCGGCCATCCTTGTCGTAGACCTTGTCGATCAGATAGGGCTTGACGCTGAAGCCGCCGTTGGCGAAGACGCCGTAGGCCGCGGCCAGCTGGAGCGGGGTGACGCTGCCTGCGCCCAGTGCCATGGTGAGATAGGGCGGATGACGGGCCGGGTCGAACCCGAACCGGCGGATATAGTCACGGGCGTAGCCCGGGCCGATCCCCTGCAGGATGCGCACCGACACCAGGTTGAGCGATTTGGTCAGCGCGGTACGCATGCGCACCGGGCCGCTGGTGTCGCCATCGTAGTTCTGGGGTTCCCAGGCGGTGCCGCCGGCCTCCTCGGCGCTCAGGGTCAGCGGCATGTTGTCGATCATGGTGGCCGGCGTATAGCCTTTTTCCAGCGCGGCGGAGTAGATGAATGGCTTGAAGCTCGATCCCGGCTGCCGCCAGGCCTGCGTCACGCGGTTGAATTTGTTGCGGTTGAAGTCGAACCCGCCGACCAGTGCGGTGATGGCCCCGTCATTGGGGTTGAGGGCAACCAGCGCGGCTTCAACCTCGGGAAGCTGCGCCAGTCGCCATTGCTGCGGTTTGCCTGTCGCCTGCACGCGAACCACCGCACCGGGAGCCAGGTTCCGGCCTTTCTTTCCGGCGGCCCAGTTGGCCACCCATTTGAGCGAGGCGCCCGAAATGTCGACCACCGTGCCGTCATCCAGCTGGGCACGGATCAGCCTGGGGCTGGCGCTGACGACCACGGCGGGCAGCATGTCGCTGACCGGGGCGAGGTCCTCCAGTGCGCTGTCGATAGCCTCTTCGCGTTGCGCCTTGTCGGCCGGTAGCTTGATCTCCTTTTCCGGTCCGCGATAGCCGTGGCGCTGGTCGTAGTCGGCGATGCCCTGCCATACCGCGCGGTCGGCGGCGGCCTGCTGGGCGCGGCGCAGCGTGGTGACGGCCTTGTAGCCCGAGCTGTAGATGGATTCGCCGTATTTCTCGAACAGGGCCTGGCGCACCATTTCGGCCGCATAGTCGGCCGAAACATCGGTCTGCTGCCGCGCCTGGCGAATCACCAGTTTCTGTTTGACGGCCGCCTGCCAGGCTGCCTGGTCGATGAATTTGAGCGCGCGCATCCGGCCCAGGACGTATTCCTGGCGCGCCTTGGCGCGCGGAAAGTTGGCCACCGGGTTATAGCGCGACGGCGCCTTCGGCAAGCCGGCCAGCATCGCGAATTCGGCCAGCGACAATTCGCGCATCGGCTTGCCGAAGTAGGTGCGCGCGGCGGCCTCGAAGCCGTAGGCACGCTGCCCGAGATAGATCTGGTTGAGATACAGCTCGAGAATCTTGTCTTTCGACAGGCTGTGCTCGATCTTGATCGCGAGCATGGCTTCGGACAGCTTGCGGGTCAGCGTCTTCTCGTTCGACAGAAAGAAATTGCGTGCCACCTGCATGGTGATGGTCGAGGCGCCTTCCTTGGCGCCGCCGGATACGAGGTTCGCAACCGCGGCGCGCAGCACGCCCAGCGTGTCCACCCCGCCATGCTCGTAGAAGCGCTCGTCCTCGGCGGCGATGATCGCCTGTTTCATGTAGAGCGGGACTTTTTCGATCGGGATGAAGGCACGGCGTTCCTCCCCGAATTCGCCGATCAGGGCGCCGTCAGCGGTGTATACCCGCAACGGCAGCTTGGGCTTGTAGTTTGTCAGCGCCTCGATCGGCGGCAGATTCGGGTAGATCAATGCCGCCGCCAATCCGGCCAGCGCCGTGCCGACGACGCCGAGGCTGACAATCAAGGCCAGTGCGTAATGCCACCATTTTGAAAACATCCGGTTCCTTATATCGAAGACGTCGTGAGTCCGCAACATCCACATCAAACGCCCTTCCCGCCACACGGGACCAGGTCAGCGGGCCGTCTCGAAACCGCGCTGTCCCTTGGACGCATGTGCTCGCCGCGCTTTCGCGCAGTGTACTTGGCTGTCACGTTCCCGGGCGGTATCGGCCAAATGTGGGATGGGGTGCCTAAAGTTTCCGACGATTATAGGCGTTAGTGGTGTTGGAAATTGGACACAGGTGTTCAACTTCAAGGCTGTCGCAAGAAAAAAACTGTTAAAAACCGTGTGTTGTTGCTAGCATCTAAAAAAAACAATAAGAAAAAGCTCCAACACACAGAAGTGTAAAGGAAAACTCTTGCACCTGACTATCAATCTGGACTGGCTGTCCGCCAAGAGTCTGCCCATCCTGGGACTCGACATCAGCACGACCGCGGTCAAGCTGGTGGAGTTGTCCGATGCCGGGAAAGGCATGCTGCGAGTGGAGCGCTATGTCATCGAGCCCCTGCCCAAGGATGCCGTGACGGACGGCAATATCGCCAACCTCGATCAGGTGGCGGATGCCTTGCGCACCGCCTGGAAGAATCTGGGGACGCGGATCAAGAACGTTGCCCTGGCGTTGCCGTCGTCGGCCGTCATCACCAAAAAGATCCTCGCACCCGCCAGCCTCAAGGGCATCGACCTGGAAAATCAGGTGGAGGCCGAGGCGAATCAGGTCATCCCTTTCTCGCTCGATGAAGTGAATCTGGACTTTCAGGCGCTCGGGCCCTCGCCTGGCAACCCCGACGACGTGCAGATCCTGCTTGCCGCCGCGCGCAAGGAGAAGGTCGAGGACAGGGTGGCGGCCGTCGAGGCGGCCGGCCTCAAGGCGCTGATCATGGACGTCGAATCCTATGCCACGCAAACCGCCTACGAGCAGATCGCCCATCTGCTGCCGAACAGCGGCGCCGGCCAGACCGTGGCGATCATCGACGTGGGTGCGCAGAACATGCACATCAACATCCTCAACGACAACGAGTCGGTCTACCTGCGCGAACACGGTTTCGGCGGCAACCAGCTCAACAACGAAATCTCGCGCCGCTACGGGATGACCAGCGAAGAGGCCGAAAACGCCAAGCGCAAGGGTACGTTGCCCGAGAGTTATGACATGGAAGTGCTGCAGCCCTACAGCGAAACGCTGGCGATGGAAATCGGCCGCGCCCTGCAGTTGTTCACCACCTCCACCCAGTACCGCAAGGTCGACCAGATCCTGCTGGCTGGCGGCGGGGCCATGATCCCCGGTATCGATGAGGTCGTCGCCCAGCGCACCGGCACGCCGACGATGGTCGTCAATCCGTTTGCCAACATGGCAGTCGGCCCCAAAATCCGGCCCCAGGCACTGACCGTCGACGCGCCTTCCCTATTCGTCGCTTGCGGCCTTGCCATGCGGAGGTTTGACCCACAATGATCCGCATTAACCTCCTCCCCCACCGCGAGCTTGCGCGTGCGGCACGCCGACGCCAGTTCAATGTTCTGCTCGGCATTGCCGTCGCGGCAGGCGTTCTTGTCGTCGTCCTCGGGCATAGCGTGATTGCCGCGCGGCAGTCGACCCAGGAAGCGCGCAATGCTTACCTGGAACAGGAAATCGCCAAACTCGACAGCCAGATCGGCGAAATCAAGAAAATCCGCGAACAGACCCAGGCGCTCCTGGATCGCAAACGGATCGTCGAGACGCTGCAGTCCAACCGTACCGAAGTCGTCCACCTGTTTGACCAGATGATTCGCCTGTTGCCCGACGGGCTCTATCTCAAGTCCTTCAAGCAAGTGGGTGATGTCGTCACGATCAGTGGCTACACCCAGTCGAGTGCGCGCGTCTCCACCCTGATGCGAAATCTGGACGGGTCGCCCTGGTTTGAATCGGCCAGCCTGGTCGAAATCAAGGCCGCCACCGTGAACAATCTGCGCGCCAACGAATTTGTGCTGACCGTCAAGCAGACGCACCAGCAAACGGGCAGCGCGAATGAAAAGGGGGGCAAGGCATGACCCTGGACGAACTCAATAAACTCGATCTGAGGACACTGGCCGACTGGCCGTTGCCGACCAAGGTGGCTGCACTTGCAATCTTGAGTGTGGCAATCGTGCTGGCGGGCTGGTGGTTCGACTGGCGCGGCGGGATGGACACGCTCAACGCAGCCAGACAGAAGGAAACCGAATTGCGCAGCGTGTTCACCACCAAGAAGAACCAGGCCATCAATCTCGATGCCTACAAGAAGCAGCTGGCCGACATTGGTCAGGCGTTCGGTGCGTTGTTGAAGCAGTTGCCGAACAAGCAGGAAATGGACGCGCTGATCACGGACGTCAACCAGGCGGGACTCGGCCGCGGCTTGCAATTCGATCTGTTCAAGCCGGAAGCCGAAACCGTGTCCGAGTTTTATGCCGAAACACCCATCCACGTCAAAGTGACCGGTGGCTACCATGACATTGCCGCCTTCGTCAGCGACGTGTCCAAGCTGCCGCGCATCGTGACCTTGCAGGACATTTCCATGGAGCCGGCCAAGGATGGTTCGCTGAACATGGATGCCATCGTCAAAACCTACCGCTATCTGGACGATGATGAAGTCATCGCCCGGAAACAAAAAGCCAAGGAGCAAAAGAAATGAAGCGCCTGGCCATCGTATTGATCGTCACCGGCCTGAGCGGCTGCGGCAGCGGTGACATGGATGATCTCCACCGATTCGTCGCCGAGACCGGCAAGGACATGCAGGGAAAAATCGACCCGCTGCCCGAGGTCAAGGCCTACGAGCCATTCAGCTACAGCGCCTTCGATCTGCCCGATCCCTTCAAGCCGAGAAAACTCACGACCGGCGGGGGGGGGGGCATGCAGCCCGATCTCACCCGCCCGAAGGAGCCCCTGGAAGCGTTCTCGCTGGAAACGCTGAAGATGGTGGGCGTGCTGTCGCAGAAGGGCGTGATCCAGGCCGTGATCAAGACGCCGGACAACGCGATCTACCACGTCAAGAAGGGCAATTACATGGGTCAGAATTTCGGCCTCATCACGCGGATCACCGATAGCGAAGTGACGTTGCGTGAAACTGTCCAGGACAGCGCCGGAGATTGGTCCGAGCGCACCAGCACCCTGAATTTGCAGGAATGATTTGTAGTACTGAATATCAAAGAGGCTGACATGAACGCATTGCCGAAAATTGCCCAGAAAATGATCCGTCATCTGTTCGGGGTCATCCTATTCACAGGTTTGGTGCTGCCGTTCGCGGCGCGCGCGGCCGACGCGCCGCCTACCGGTAATGCGGTGCAAAGCGTGGAAACCACGACGCTGCCCGGCGGCAAGGTTGTGGTGCGCGTCAATCTCAAGAAGGCCTTGACCGCGACGCCTGCCGGTTTCACGGTCGGTAACCCGCCGCGCATCGCGCTCGACCTGCCTGATACGGGCAACGCCATGGGCCGCAACACGGTCGAGGCCAACCTCGGCCCGCTGTCGAGCGTGAATGTGGTGCAGGCCGGGACGCGTACTCGCCTGGTTCTCAATCTGAACAAATCGGTTGAATACGATGCCACCATCGACGGCAAAGCGCTGTTGATCGCCCTCGGCGATGTCGGGGCCGGAACGGCACCAGTGAATGCCAGCCCGCGGTTCTCCGAGGCGGCGCCCGGCGGCGCGCGCCACACGATCCGCGATGTCGATTTCCGGCGCGGCTCGGCGGGCGAGGCACGCATCGTGACCACCCTGTCCGACGCGCAGGCGGGCATCAACATCCGCCAGCAGTCCAACGGCGTGGTCGTCGACTTCATCGGCACCGAACTGCCCAAGGCCCTGCAGCGCCGTCTGGATGTGGCCGATTTCGGCACCCCGGTGCAGACCGTCGAAACCTATACGCTGGGCGACAATACGCGCATGGTGATCCAGCCCAAGGGGGGTTGGGAGTATTCCGCCTACCAGACGGACAACAGCTTCATCGTCGAAGTCAAGCCGAGCGACGACGCTCAGAAGAAGACTGCTGACGGCAAGGTGAAGTACAACGGCGAGAAGCTTTCGCTCAATTTCCAGAATGTCGAGGTGCGCTCGGTGCTGCAGGTCATCGCCGATTTCACCGGACTCAACATTGTCGCCAGCGACACCGTGACGGGCAACCTTACCCTGCGTCTGAAAGACGTGCCGTGGGACCAGGCGCTCGACCTCATCCTGCAGACCAAGGGCCTCGACAAGCGGCAGAACGGCAACGTCATCTGGATTGCGCCCAAGGACGAGCTGATGGCCAAGGAAAAGCTGGAGTTCGAGGCCAAGAACGCAGTGGCCGACCTGGAGCCCCTGACGACCGAGTACATCCAGCTCAACTACATGCGGGCGGATGAGGCGAAATCCATGTTGTACGGCACGTCCGGGACTTCCCTCAACGGAACGAGCGGCGAGGCGGTGAACTGCTCGGCGCAGGCCCAGGGTCTGACCGGTACGGCCGTGCAGGCTGTGCAGGCCACGCAGCAGGGCCAGCAAGGCAGCAATGACCAGAAAATCCTCACCAAGCGGGGCCGTGCAACGTACGAACTGAAGACCAATACGCTCATCATTACCGATACGGCGCGCAAGATTCAGGAGATTCGCGAACTGCTCGCCCGCCTGGATGTGCCCGCACGTCAGGTCATGATCGAGGCGCGGGTCGTCGTGGCCACCGACGGCTGGAGCCGCGACTTGGGCGCGCGCTTGGGATTCCAGGCGATCAACAATCTCGCGCGGCTTGGTGGCGACAAATACCAGATCGGCGGGAATACGGCCACTACCCCCGCTACCACGCCTGTTGCCGGGTTCCCCGCTTCCGGTACGGGACAGGCTTTGCCAGGCGTGACGGGCGCGGGCAATCTGGCGCTGTCCCTGCTGAACCTCGCCAATGGCAACCTGTTGAGCCTGGAGTTGCGTGCCCTGGAAGCGGACAACCGCGGCAAGGTGATTTCCAACCCGCGCGTGATGACGACCAACCAGAAGCCGGCGGTGATTCTCAACGGCACGCAGATCCCGTATATCACGCCGGGTACGGCCAATTCGCCAGCCACGGTTACCTTCAAGGATGCTTTCCTCTGTCTGCTGGTCGACCCGCAGATCCTGAACAACGACTCGATCGTCCTTACCGTCGAAGTGCAGAAGGACGCTGTGAACGATCTTGCGTCTGTTCAGGGGAATCCCGCGATCAATACCAAGCGGATCAAGACCCAGGTGCGGGTGAACAACGGCGAGACCCTGGTTCTGGGCGGCATCTTCGACGGCGACGAGAGCACCAATGTGAACAAGGTGCCGTTCCTGGGCGATGTGCCGGTTTTCGGGAATCTGTTCAAGACCACCACCAAGTCGAACAGCAAGACCGAACTCATTATTTTCATCACGCCGCGCATCCTCGACGATCGCCTGTCGGTCCGCTGATCTCGGCTAGTCTTCAAAGCGCGGGCAGGTCCCGCGCTTTTTTTGTCCGGGCTTTCTGCCATGCGCGCGCCGACGCGCCGCTGTCGATCGGGCTGCACTCCATTAGAATGGCGCCATGAGCAAGCGAGACAACCTTTACCTCGTCGGGCTGATGGGTGCCGGCAAGACCACCGTGGGGCGGCTGCTGGCCAGGCATTATGGGTGCGTTTTCTACGATTCGGACCACGAGATCGAGGCGCGCACCGGCGTCAAGATTCCGGTCATCTTCGAGATCGAAGGCGAGGCGGGTTTCCGCAAGCGCGAGGAAGCGGCCATTGCCGGCCTGACGGCCTTGTCCGGCATCGTGCTGGCCACGGGCGGAGGGGCGGTGCTGTCGGCGGCCAACCGTGACAAGTTGAAGAAGAACGGCGTGGTGATTTATTTGCGCGGCACCCCGGAGCATTTGTATGAACGCACCCGGCACGATCGCAATCGCCCCTTGCTGCAAACCGGGAACCCGCTCGCGAAGCTGCGGGAGTTGTTCAGGCAGCGTGACCCGCTGTATCGCGAAGTGGCCGACATCGTGGTGGATACCGGACGGCAGAGCGTGGCAGGCATGACCCGCGTGCTCTACGGCAAACTGGATCTGCTGAGAAGCGGCCTGCCGCTGCACGACACGGCGGACTGAATGCGGCTGGCCGCCTGCACAGCATGGCTTTGCTTGCTGACGGGAACGGCGGCCGCAACGGATTCCCGTGTGGGGGAACGGGATTGCCAGGTGTTCTTGAGCCGTCTCCGGCCGGGCGATTGCCGGCAAGGCCTGTCCTTGCGCCTTCTGTCCGGCCGCGCTGGACAGGGCGCTCGCGCCGTCACGCTGGCCTATTGCGCTGATCGGCGACATGTCTCCGGACCGGAATCAGGCGTCCGTCTGCCGGTGCGGCGTGCGCGGATACGCCGCATGCCGCAAAGTCTTCCGCGCAAGTTGGCCGCCTGTCCGGACGGACGGGCGGCGCGGTCTCCCGGCGCGCGCGTTCCCCGCGCCGGGATGCTCATGCCGGAGGCATCCTGGCCATGAGCGGTGTCGTGGAAACGCCCGGCCGTTCACGTGGGTTGTTGGGGCTGGTGGCGCTCGCCTACGCCACGTTCGTCATTTACGGCAGCCTGGTGCCGTTCGATTTCCACCCTCTGCCGTGGGACCAGGCGCTCGCCCGGTTCCGTGCGATACCGTTTCTCAGGCTGGGCGTCGGTTCGCGCGCCGACTGGGTGGCCAATCTGATTCTCTATATTCCCCTTGGCTATCTGCTGACGGGGGTATGGGCCGGACGCGCCGGATCGCCACGTGCCAAGGCGGGGGGCACTGTCCTGACCGGCCTGCTGGTGGCCGTGATTGCCCTCTCGATCGAGTTCGTCCAGCAGTATTTTCCGCCGCGCACGGTTTCACTCAACGATCTGTATGCGGAATGGGTCGGCGGCGCGCTGGGGATGCTGCTTTGGATTCGGGGTGGAGGCCGGCTGACTAGCCTGTGGCATCGCTTTGCGCAGGGCGGAGCCCGGGGGATGCGGGCGGGCCTGCTGGGCTATGCGCTGCTCTACCTGTTCCTGAGCCTGTTTCCCTATGACTTTCTGTTGGGCGCGGACGAGTGGCGTGCGCGCCTGACCCCCGACAAGGCGGGCTGGCTATTCGCCGGAAGCTGTGGCCTGGGCTGCTGGGCCAGACTGGTTCCGGAGATGCTCGCGGCCGTCCCGTTCGGCCTGCTGTGGGCGAGCCGGCCGGGACGGCCGTCCCCGGCCGCGGCGGCCGGCATCGGTATCGTGCTTGGGCTGTCGATCGAGTTGCTGCAACTGTGCATCGCGTCCGGCATCAGTCAGGGGGCGTCGGTGATGTCCCGCGCCGCGGGCGTGGTGCTGGGTGCCGCGCTGCCGGCGCTGTGGGCGCACTGGGATGGCCGGCGCATGCGTCCCTGGGTGCGTGCCGGACTGCTGCTGGCGGTGCTGCCTTATGCTGTCGGCCTCGCCTGGCTCAACCACTGGTTCGCCGCGCCCTGGACGCGCGCCGACGTGGCGCTCTCCCGCCTGGCCGGCATCCGCTTCATCCCTTTCTATTACCATTACTACACGACCGAGACGGTGGCGCTGGTGAGCCTGCTCTACCAGTTCGGTCTTTACGCGCCCCTGGGCGCAGGCGTGTGGCTTTGGCACGCAGGGGGCTGGCGTCGCGCCGGTGGGGGCGGGCTGTCGACGCTGCTGGGCGCGCTTGCCGCCCTGATGATCGAGGCGGGCAAGCTGTTCGTGCCGGGGCAGCATCCCGATCCGACCAATGTGCTGATTGCGGCGGCCGCGGCAGGCTTGTGCCATGCGCTGCTGGCCCGCGTGTTCCCGGCGGGGCAGCCGCGGCCGGTTCGGCATGCTGGCGGCTTGGCCCCCGAACCGGAGCCGGCCACGCCGGAGGAACCCGAGAAGGCGAAAGCACGAAGCACCGTGCCCGCCACCCGGCTGATCACCCTCGGGCTGCTGCTTGCGGCAGGGGCGAGTGTCGTGGGCTACCCTCTGGGCGGGCTGCCGCTGCTGTTGCTGCTCGTGCTTGCCGCCGTCTGCTGGCGCTGGCCGGGCAGCTGGCTGATCGTCGTCCCCGCCGCCCTTCCGCTGCTCGATTTCTCTTATCTGAGCGGGCGCCTGTTCTGGAGCGAGTTCGACACGCTGCTTCTGTTGACCCTGGCGATCGCCTATTCGCGGGAACGGGACAAGCCCGCGATGGTCTGGCCGGGACGGCTGCCGTTGGCGATCTACACCGGTTCGGTCCTGATCAGCCTGGTATCCGGTTTGCTGCCGCTGGCGCCGCTGGATTTCAATGCCTTCACCCATTACACCAGCCCCTACAATGCCCTGCACGCCGTCAAGGGCTTCGCGTTTGCGCTGGCCTTCCTTCCGCTGGTCAAGGCCGAATGGCACAAGAGCGAAAGCCGCTTCACCGCGCGGCTGGCCTGGGGCATGACGCTCGGGCTGGCGTTCGAGCTGCTGTACGTGCTCTGGGAAAGGGCGACCTTTTCCGGGCTGTGGAACTTCGATACCGACTACCGTATCACCGGCTCGTTTCCGGGCATGCACATTGGCGGCGCCTCGATCGAGGCGTATCTGGTTCTGGCGGCGCCTTTCGTCTGGTTGTGGGCGTGGCCGCGCCGCCGCGCCTCGGCCATGCTGCTGGCAGGCGGTTTGTACGCGCTGGCGGCCTATGGCGTCATGGTGACGTTTTCGCGCGGCGGGCAGGCTGCGTTTGTGCTGGCGACGCTGCTCACCCCGGCGGGGTTTGGCCTGCTGACCGGCAAAACGCGCAGGCAGGGCATGGCGGGCCTTCTTTTTCTGCTGGGCGGCGTCGTCGCAGCCAGCCTGGTGGCCTGGCCGATCATCAGCGGCAAGTTCAGCCAGGCGCGGCTGGCCACGACCCAGGCTGACGCGGACACCCGCATCGCGCACTGGCGGGACGCACTCGCGATCCTGTCGCAGGCCGGGAATCCCGTGCTGGGCGCCGGATCGGGTACGTTCCCGGCGTCGTTCTACTGGTATTCATCGGCGCCGTCGCGGCCGGCCACCTACGCGTTCGTGAAACAAGGCGACAACGTGTTCCTGCGTCTGGGCGGCGGCGAAACGCTGTATTTCGAGCAGGTGGTGCCCGTCAAGCCGGGGCACACCTACCGCCTCCTGCTGGATGCGCGGACCGCCTCGAAGTCGGCAGCCTTGACGGTTCCCGTATGCGAAAAGGCGTTGCTGTATTCGTTCACCTGTGCGTGGAATACCCTCAAGCTTTCCGGTGGCGACGCCCAATGGCACCATCAGGACATTCCCGTGCGCGCGGACGGGTTCGGCCCGCCGGGCAGCCGGCTTCAACGTCCCGTCAAGCTCACGCTGTTCAATCCGGACAGCGCCACCCTGGTCGACGTGGACAATGTCGCCCTGCTCGACGAAACAGGGCGCGACCTTGTCCGCAACGGCGATTTTTCGAAGGGCATGCAGGGATGGTTCTTCTCCACCGACAGCCATCTCGCGTGGCATGCCAAGAACCTGTTCGTCCATGTCCTGTTCGAGCAGGGCTGGCTCGGGCTGAGCGCGTTTGTCGCGGTGCTGGCGATCGCCGGGTTGACGCTGCTGAGGCGCGCCGGTCGCGATGCCATGGCGCTGACCTTGCTTGTTTCGCTGTCGTCCTTTCTCATCGTGGGGTTGATCGATTCGCTCATCGACGAGCCGCGGCTGGATTTTCTGTTCTTCCTGCTGTTGGAGATTGCCCTGGTTTCGGGCGGCCAGGCCTTGTCGCATCGACGGAAGTCGAAGCGGCCTCGATCGGGCCCGACAGGGCGTGAAGTTGTGATACAAAGCTGAAAAGGGAGACAATCAAGTTGCTGTATGACGTTTTCAACGGCGACGCGGACGGCCTCTGCGCGCTGCACCAGCTGCGCCTGGCCGAGCCCGCCGATTCCGAACTGGTGACCGGGCCCAAGCGCGAGATCAGCCTGCTTGAACGGGTCAGGGCCCGGGCGGGCGACCGCATCACCGTGCTCGACATCGCCCTGTCGAAGAACCGCCGGGCGCTGGATGCGCTGCTCGCCGCGGGTGCCCATATCCGCTACTTCGATCATCACCAGCCTGGCGATATTCCCGAACATCCGAATTTCGAGCCGCACATCGATACCGATGCCAATGTCTGCACCAGCCTGCTGGTGAACCAGTATTTGCAGGGCAGCCAGCTGAAATGGGCGGTCGCGGCAGCGTTCGGCGACAACCTCGCCGATTCTGCACGACAGGCCGCCGCGCCCCTCAAGCTGTCCCCTGATCAGCTGGCGCAGCTGCAGTCGCTGGGTGAATGCCTGAATTACAACGGCTACGGCGAGACGCTCGACGACCTGTTCTACGACCCGGCCGAACTGTATCGCCAGATGCGTCCGTATGCCGATCCCTTCGCGTTCATCGCCGAGTCTGCCGCCTATCGAACCCTGAAATCGGGCTATCGGGAGGACATGGCGCGCGCGATGGCTTTGGATGCAATGGAGGTGCGCGCCGCCGGGCGCGTCTTCATGCTTCCTGCCGAAAAATGGGCGCGGCGGATTTCCGGCGTGTTCGGCAACCAGCTGGCCGTTGACGCCCCCACGCAGGCGCATGCGGTGCTCACCGCCAAACCCGAAGGCGGCTATGTCGTCAGCGTGCGCGCGCCGCTGGCGGCCAAATCCGGTGCGGACGCGTTGTGCAGCCAGTTCGACAGCGGGGGCGGGCGCAAGGGGGCGGCCGGCATCAATCATCTGCCGGAGTCCGAACTTGGCCGGTTTATTGCTACGTTTTTTGCGGTCTTTACCCGGAGCTGAATGGTGAATCAACTGATCGCGCCCTATGGCGGCACCCTCGTCAACCTGATCGACCCCGGGAAAGGCGCCGAACTCAAGCGGGAAGCCCTGGGCCTGCCTTCGCTCGACCTCGGCTGGCGTCAGCAGTGCGAACTCGAAATGCTGATGAGCGGCGCCTACTCGCCGCTCACCGGCTTCATGACGCGCGCGCAATGCGAGCGGGTCGCGACGGACCGGCAACTCGACGACGGCACGTTCTGGCCGCTCCCGGTCACGCTCACCAGCAACCCCAAGGCCACGGCCGGCCTGAAATCCGGCGACCGGGTGGCGCTGCGTGACGGCGAGGGTTTCATGCTCGCCGTGCTGACCGTCAACGATGTGTGGGAGAGGGACGGCGTCGGGCATCTGGGTGGCGCCGTCGAGGGCGTCGCGCTGCCGCCGCACCCGGATTTCGCCAGTCTGCGCGCCACCCCGGCCGAACTGCGCGCACTGTTTGCGCGGCGCGGCTGGCGGCGCGTGGTCGCCTGGCAGGCGCGCCAGCCGATGCACCGTGCGCAATTCGAGTTCTGCCTGAAGAGCGCAATCGAAAACGAGGCCAACCTGCTGCTGCATCCGCAGGTGGGCGGGGATATTACCGAGGCGCCCGGTTATTTTGGCCTGGTGCGGAGTTTCCTCGCCATCCGTGAACGCTTCCCGGCCGCCAGCACCCAGTTGTCGCTGCTGCCTGCCCCCCCGCGCGAAGCGAGCGCCCGTGCGCTGCTGCTGCGGGCCATCGTCGCACGCAACTATGGCTGCAGCCTGCTCATCGCGGGCGGCGAACACCAGCCGGACGGGGACTGCCGGCGGGGGGAAGACCTCGCACAGCCGCGTGCCGATCTGCCCGTGACGGAACTGGCCGGGAAAATGGGCGTGCGGCTGATCGCCTACCCGCGCATGGTGTACGTGGAAGACCGCGCCGAATACCTGCCCGAAGCCGAAGCCCCCGCGGGCGCGCGGCTGCTCACGCTGAGCGGCGAGGAATTCCGGCGCCGCATGCAGGGCGGGCTGAAAATCCCGGACTGGTTCAGCTTTCCCGAAGTGATCGCGGAACTGCACCGGCAGAGCCCGCCGCGCGAACGCCAGGGCTTCACCGTATTTTTCACCGGTCTGTCCGGCGCGGGGAAGTCCACCCTGGCGCGTTCGCTGGCCGCGCGTCTGATGGAAATGGGCGGACGTTGCGTGACCCTGCTCGACGGCGACATCGTGCGCCGCCACCTCTCATCCGAGCTCGGCTTCACCAAGGCCCACCGCGACATCAACGTGCGCCGCATCGGCTTCGTCGCGTCCGAAATCACCAAGAACCGCGGGATCGCCATCTGCGCGCCCATTGCGCCGTATCGCGAGACCCGGCGCGACGTGCGCAGGATGATCGAGGCGGTTGGCGGCTTTGTCGAGATTCACGTCGCCACGCCGATCGAGACCTGCGAATCGCGCGACCGCAAGGGGCTGTACGCCAAGGCGCGCGCAGGCTTGATTCCAGAATTCACCGGCGTGTCCGATCCTTATGAAGTGCCCGAGAGGCCGGAACTGGCGATCGATACCACCAGCCTGGGGATCGAAGAGGCGGTGCAGCAGATCCTGCTCAAGCTGGAGCACGAAGGCTACCTGCGCTGAACTGAAATGTGCGGGCAACAAAAAGCCGGCGCGGAACGCCGGCTTTTTGTTGCCTTGTAAGGAATCAGACCGTCTTGCGGCGGCGCATGACGCCCAGGCCAGCCAGGCCAATGCCCAGCAGGGCGAGGGAGGCGGGCTCGGGAACCGGGTTGGGCGGGACGACCCGGCCGTTGCGCACTTGGAAGTTGTACTGGCCAAGGATGTTGGAATTCAGCGAGTGGCTGATCAGCGCGTTCGGACCGCCATCAACCAGCGCGCCGTGCACCAGCGAGCCGGGCAGCGTGGCATTCGAGCTGGCGCTGGTCCAGTAACCCACCAGAGCCGATACGCAGTTCGGGTAGTTGGTCGGGTCGTTGCACAGGCCGCCTGAAGGCGCGCCGCTCGCAGTGCCCGATTCCCACACGATGGTGTCATAGTTGAACTGGATGTCGAAGTTGCCGGCGCCCGTATCGGAGCGGTCCGTCAGGATCATCTGAAAGTCGTTGAAGATGGGCTGCGAACGATACACCCCGACGTGGATGTAGTTGACGCCGAAAACGTTGAACCCGCCCAGCGTCGCGCTGCCGTAGCTCACGGGAAGCGAACCCGAAGCCCGGGTGTCCACGTCGGCGAAGAACGGCGCGATGATCGGACCGAAGGCACCGCTGCTGATGGCCGAGGGCGTGTAGGTCCCCAGGGAGTCGTCGAAGGTGACGTTGCCGTTGTTGTTGACGTAGGTCTGGGTGTAATCCGTCCCGTTGATGTTGGCCGTGAAGCCCAGATTGATCAGCCCCGTCGAGCCGTCATCGTTGGCCGGCAGGACGGTGGTGAATAGCGATGAATCGTGAATCGCGCTGGCCTGTGCGCCTGTTGCAAAGGCCAACAGGCCCAAGCTCAGGATGCCCGCTACCAAGATATTCTTGTCGGCTTTCATTTTATTAATCTCCTTGGTTGGTTCTGATGTAAAGACGTCCCTATCTGTCTGAATGAAATAAAGCAGCGTCCGTGCCAGAAAAATTGAATTGTAAGAAATACATTTAACTACAATGTGTTATGTATTTTTCCGGGAGAACACAATGGGGTAGCAAGTACAAAGCCACTCGTGGGTGTAAAAAAAATCGACGTCTTGTGGGGTTGTGCTGCCGTGCTGTCGTCAACAGCTCCGGTCACGCTCGCAACCATGCCTGCTATTGGAGGTGGTTGGCTGCCTCCTTCGTGGCGAATTTCGTTGATATCCCAGACCTGGCAGGCCAATAAGATCGACGCCCGCTTTATTGGCACGCTTCGAATGGATTCCTGCAAACGCGCAGCGATCGCCCGCCGGGTTGCGGCCGGGTTGTCAAGCCGTGGAGGCTAGGCGTGTTTCCGGAGATGCCGCCGGCCGCCGAGAAGCTGCGGCGCCAGCGAACCCAGGATCATGCCCGCCATGCTGGCCAGGAACCCTGCGAACTGCGGCGGCAGCAACGCCGTGCCTTCCGGCAGCCAGACTTCCATGGGAAGCCAGGCCGCGAGACCCAGGGCGATCGAGAGATACGCCCCCTGCTTGTTGGCGCGCTGCCAGTACAGGCCCGAAACCAGCGGAACGAAGGCGACCACGAGCGTGACCTTGTAGGCATTCTCCACCATCTGGTAAATGGAGGCGTCGGAGTACAGCGAAAACAGCGTGACGATGGCGGCGAAGCCCACCACCACGATGCGCATGGTGAGCAGCAGGGTCTTGTCGTTGTGGTGCGGCAGGTAGGGCTTGATGATGTTTTCGGAGAAGGTGACGGAAGGCGCCAGCAGGGTGCCCGAGGCCGTGCTCATGATGGCGGAGAGCAGGGCGCCGAAGAACATGATCTGGGCGAACACGGGCATGTGGTTGAGGATGAGCTGAGGCAGGATCATCTGCGAATCCTTGTCCAGCAGGCCGGACACGAGATTGGGATCGATCAGCGTGGCCGAATAGGCGATGGTGAGCGGCACGAAGGCGAAGAAGAAGTAGAAACTGCCGCCCAAGACCGAGCCGGCGACCGCGACGTTTTCGCTCTTGGCGGACATTACCCGCTGGAACACGTCCTGCTGGGGGATGGAGCCGAACATCATGGTGATCCAGGCGGCGATGAAGGCGATCACGTCGCGGGCGTTGGCTTCCGGCCAGAAGTTGAACCGGCCCTTCTGTGCGGCGTGCTGGACCACATGCCCGAGCCCGCCCGCCATGTCCGACGCCACATACAGGATATACAGCAGGCCGACGATGATGATGGTCATCTGGAAGAAATCGGTCAGCGCCACCGACCACATCCCGCCGTAAAGCGTGTAGAGCAGCACGATGGCGGCGCCGATCAGGGTGCCCTGGGTTTGCGTGATGACGCCCTGGGACAGGATGTTGAAGACCAGGCCGAGGGCCGTCATCTGGGCCGACACCCAGCCCAGGTAGGAAAGGATGATGGCCACGCCGGTGATGACCTCCACCTTGCGGCCGTAGCGCTTGCGGTAGTAGTCGGTAATGGTGAGGAGGTTCATCCGGTAGAGCTTGCGGGCGAAAAACAGCCCCACCAGGATCAGGCACATCGAAGAGCCGAAGGGATCGGAAACGATGCCGTGCAGGCCTTCCTTGAGGAAAGTGGCGGGGATGCCAAGGACGGTTTCCGAGCCGAACCAGGTGGCGAAGACCGTGGCGGTAACGATATAGATCGGAAGATGGCGCCCCGCCACGACGTAATCGCGGGAATTGTGGACGCGCGTGGCGGCGTACATGCCGACGCCGATGGAGATGAGCAGGTAGAGGATGACAAAACCGATCAGCATGGGGCGTCCCTAGCGGAAAATCAGAATGAAGGTCCCGGCCGCAATCGCCGCCAACAGGCCGGCCATGAGGCCCAGCCAGCGGTTGCGCGTATGTTGCTGGCGCAACAACAAGGTCAGTCCGGCTTCCAGCTGGGCGAGCCGGTTTTCGTTCAGGGCGTGATGCGCCAGCCGCGGCAGCTGCGGCAGCAGCGCGGCCCATTTGGGCGCTTCGGTCTGCAGGTTTTTCACCAGTGCGCGCCAGCCGACCTGCTCGTTCATCCAGCGTTCGAGGAAGGGCTTGGCGGTCTTCCACAGGTCGAGTTCGGGATCGAGCTGGCGCCCGAGGCCCTCGATGTTGAGCAGCGTCTTCTGCAGCAGCACCAGCTGCGGCTGGATTTCCACGTTGAAGCGGCGCGAGGCCTGGAACAGCTGCAGCAGCACGCGGCCGAAGGAAATGTCCTTCAGCGGGCGGTCGAACACCGGCTCGCATACGGCGCGCACCGCGGCCTCGAGTTCGTCGATGCGGGTGTCGGCCGGCACCCAGCCGGATTCCAGGTGGGCCAGCGCCACGCCCTTGTAGTCGCGGCGGAAGAAGGCGAGGAAGTTGCGCGCGAGGTACTGCTTGTCGACCTCGGTCAGCGTGCCCATGATGCCGAAGTCGAGCGCGATGTACTGCTCGGAGCCGGGGCGCACCAGGATGTTGCCGGGGTGCATGTCGGCGTGGAAGAAGCCGTCGCGGAACACCTGGGTGAAGAAGATTTCCACCCCGGTGGCGGCGAGTTTCGGAATGTCGACGCCGGATTCGCGCAGGCGCTCGATCTGGCTCACCGGGATGCCGTCCATGCGGTCCATCACCATGACGTCGCGGCCGCAGTAGTCCCAGTACACCTCGGGCACCAGCAGCAGCGGCGAATCCTTGAAGTTGCGCCGCAGCTGCGAGCAGTTGGCGGCTTCGCGCATCAGGTCGAGTTCGTCACCCAGATGCTTTTCGAACTCCGCCACGACCTCGCGCGGCCGCAGCCGCCTGCCGTCGGCGAACAGCTTCTCCACCAGGCCGGCGGCGGCATAGAGCAGCGACACGTCGTGCGCGATCACCGGCGCGATGCCGGGCCGCAGCACCTTGACCGCGACGGGCGTGCCGTCACCCCCTGAAGGGGGCGAGTGCAGGCGGGCGAAATGCACCTGCGCGACCGAGGCCGAGGCGACCGGCGTGGCGTCGAATTCGGCGAATACCTCGGCCAGCGGTTTCCTGTACGCTGATTCCAGCGTGGCGATGGCCTCGTTCGAGGGAAACGGCGGCACCCGGTCCTGCAGCTGGGCGAGCTCGTCGGCGATGTCGAGTGGCACCAGGTCGCGCCGGGTCGAGAGCATCTGTCCGAACTTGACGAAGATCGGGCCCAGTGCCTCCAGCGCGCGTCGCAGGCGCACCCCGCGCGGCTCGGTCAGGGGGCGCCAGAAAAGGGTGACGCGCACCAGCCAGCGCAGCGGCCGCACCCGCTCGTGGCCGAGAAAGAATTCCTCCAGGCCGAAGCGCAGGCCGACGGTGAGGATGCGGACGAGGCGCAGCAGCTTCATGCGTCGCCTGTCTCCAATCGTCGCAGGCGGGCTTCCAGCCTTGCCGCATCGTCGGCCAGCGCGTCAACCTCGCGGTTGAAGCGCGTCACGTCGACATGGCGCGCCATCATGCCGGCCTCCTCGACCATGTATTCGCCGGCGTTGTGGCCGAGCGCGGAGAAGACGCGCGAGGCGCCGGCGAGGGCATCGTGCCCGAAGGCATGCAGGCGGTGCGCGGCGATGTCGCCAACCCATGGCGCGAGGTCGGCTTCGACATCCCAGTTCAATTGCTTGAACACGCGATCGAGCGTGGCGAGCAGCGCGGGGTCGCCGCTGAAATCGGCCTGGCGCAGCGCATCGCGGCCGAAGAAGGGCAGGCGGGCGACGAGTGCGGCAGTCGGGCGGATGATGGCGTCGGGGGCCTCCACCACGGCCTCGGAGAAACAGCCGTCGTCGGCGATGCGGAAATCGAATCGGGCGAGCGTCAGCTCGAAGCGCACGCCCGCGCCGGCGTGCCGGACCAGCGCCTCGGCCGCGCCGGGCGACTGGCGCAGCAGGTGGTTGAGGCTGCGCTCGATGAGACCTTCAGCGATCAAACCTTGAAGCCCTTGTGCAGCGCGACGACGCCGGCGGTCAGGTTGTGGTAGCCCACCTTGGCGAAACCGGCCGTTTCCATCATTGCCTTGAGCTCTTCCTGGCCGGGGTGCATGCGGATCGACTCGGCCAGATACTGGTAGCTGTCGGCGTCCTTGGCGACAAGCTTGCCCATCAGCGGCAGCAGCTTGAAGGAATACAGGTCGTAGGCGGGCTCCAGCGGCTTCCACACCTTGGAGAACTCCAGCACCAGCAGGCGCCCGCCGGGTTTCAGCACGCGGTTCATCTCGGCCAGCGCCTGGTCCTTGTGGGTCATGTTGCGGAGGCCGAAGGCCACCGACACACAATCGAAATAATTATCGGGAAACGGCAGCCGCTCGCCGTCGCACTGCACCGTGGGCGGCGTCCTGCCCTCGTTCAGCATGCGGTCGCGGCCTTCGCGCAGCATGGAGAAGTTGATGTCGGTGAGCAGCACGGTGCCGGTGTCGCCGACTTCCTTCAAAAACAGGCGCGTCAGGTCGGCGGTGCCGCCGGCGACGTCGAGCACGCGCATCCCGGGTCGCAGGCCCGCCTGCGCCACGGCAAAGCGCTTCCACAACCGGTGCAGGCCGGCCGACATGAGGTCGTTCATGACGTCGTACTGCGCGGCGACGGAATGGAAGACCTCGGCCACCTTGGCGGCCTTTTCGGATTCGGCGACCTGCTTGTAGCCGAAATGGGTGATTTTATCCATGGCAGAGGGGATGAGCGAATCAGCCGGGAATTCTACCAGCGCGCAGGCTGGCGCGGGTTTTGTGGGGGGCGCGGGTGTCATAAATCAGTCATACTGCTGTCATAGGATGGCCAACATTCAATCAAGGCTGGAATCAACATGGCTGCCAATATCTTGCTGGTCGAGGACGAACCCGGAATTCAGGAGCTGCTGAAATTCAATCTGGCGCAGGCCGGCCATCAGGTCACCGCCGCCAGCGACGCCGAACACGCGCTGAAATTCCTCAAGAACACCCTGCCCGACGTCATCCTGCTCGACTGGATGCTGCCCGGCATGTCGGGCATCGACCTGTGCAAGCGTCTGCGCAGCGACGAGCGCTACCAGCCGATCCCCATCATCATGCTGACCGCGCGCGGCGAGGAACGCGACAAGGTGCTGGGGCTGGATACCGGCGCCGACGACTACATCACCAAGCCGTTCTCGCCGCGCGAACTGGTGTCGCGCATCAAGGCCGTCCTGCGCCGCCGCGCGCCGCAGATGACCGACGAGCCGGTGGAAATCAACGGCCTCAGGCTCGACCCCGTCAGCCACCGCGTGCAGGGCAAAGGGCAGGCCCTGGAACTGGGTCCGACCGAGTTCCGTCTGCTGCACTTCTTCATGACCCACCCCGAGCGGGTCTACTCGCGCACCCAGTTGCTCGACCAGGTATGGGGCGACGACGTGTTCGTCGAGGAGCGCACGGTCGACGTCCACATCCGCCGCCTGCGCCTGGCGCTGGAGCCGTCCGGCCATGCCGACCTGATCCAGACCGTGCGCGGATCGGGTTACCGCTTTTCGGCCGACGTGGGATAATCCGTTCACCGGGTTTTTGGGCAGATAAGCATGGGTTTCTGGTGGCGTCCGCTCAGTGTGCTGGCCAGCGTATTGCTGGTGGCGCTGATTCTGTGGGCGGGCTCCGGCTGGGTGGCTGCGCTGGGATTTCTGGCCGGCGTCCAGGCCTTCGTCATGCTGCGCCGCCTGTGGCAGGAATTCCGCCTGGCGCGCTGGCTGGAGAACCCGGACGAAGTCGAGCCGCCCGACGCCACCGGCACCTGGGGCGACATCTTCTACCGGCTGCAAAAACTCCAGAAGCGCCAGAAAGCCAGCCGCGGCCAGCTCACCTCCGCGCTCGAACAGTTCGAACATGCCGCGATGGCCGTGCCCGACGGCATGGTCATCCTCAACGGCAGCGAACAGATCGAATGGTGCAATCCTGCCTCCCGCAAATACATGGGGCTGGACTGCGAGCGCGATCGTGGCCAGTTCATCCGTTACCTGCTGCGTCAGGCACAGTTCCTGGACTTTCTTGACGCCGCCGATTATTCGCGGCGCCTGGTCTGCAAGTCGCCGGTCAATCGCGAGCTCACCCTGTCCCTGCAGCTCGTGCCGTTCGGCGAGTCGCAAAAGCTGCTGGTCGCCCGCGACATCACCGACCTCGAACGCGTCGATGCGATGCGCCGCGACTTCATCGCCAATGTCTCGCACGAACTGCGCACGCCCCTGACGGTGGTCGGCGGTTTCGTCGAAACCCTGGCCGATGCGAACGACCTGCCTGCCGCCGAGACCCGCCATTATTTCGACCTGATGCTGGACCACACCCGCCGCATGCAGCATCTCCTGGACGATTTGCTGATCCTGTCACGGCTGGAGAGCGCCGACCATGCCCTCAAGGACGAGCCCGTCGACGTCCCCGAACTGGCGCGGGCGCTGAAAGCGGAGGCCGAGTCGCTGAGCCGCGGGCGGCACCGGGTCAACCTGCAACTGGAAAGCGCCGCCGGGCTGAAAGGCAGCCTGCAGGAAATCCGCAGCGCGCTCGGCAACCTGGTGTCGAACGCGGTGCGCTACACGCCGGAAGGCGGCGAGATCACCCTCGTATGGCGCGAGCGCGCCGGTGAAGGCGTGTTTGCCGTCACCGACACCGGTGAAGGCATCGCCGCAGAGCATATCCCGCGCCTGACCGAGCGCTTCTACCGGGTCGATCGCAGCCGCTCGCGCGAAACCGGGGGCACCGGGCTGGGGCTTGCCATCGTCAAGCATGTCCTCACCCGCCACGGCGCGCGGCTGGAAATCCAGTCGATTCCCGGCAAGGGCAGCACCTTTGCGGCCATCTTCCCGGCCCAGCGCATGCAGCAGGCCAGCGTACAACCGGGCGCCGCCGTCATTCCGTTTCCCGGGCGCGGCCAAGCCGTCGGCTGAGAGCGGCCGCAAGCTGCGCATCCAGATCGGCGGACGCGGCGTGCGGCGTGCTGCGCCGTCTGGCGCCCCAGACCGGATTGGGAAAGTGCGGGTCGTCCGCAAACCGCGGGATCACGTGCCAGTGCACATGCGGCACCATGTTGCCGAGCGAGGCGAGGTTGATCTTGTCCGGCCCCAGCACCTCGCGCAATGCCGCTTCGGCCGCCAGCACCGCGCCCATCAAGGCCTGCTGGTCGGCGGCAGCCAGGTCGGTCATTTCCTTGACGTGGGCGTTCAGGATGACGCGCAGAAAGCCGGGGTAATCCGGTTCGTCGGCGCGCACGACGCGGCAGAGATCGTCCTGCCACAGCGGCGTACCGCCCGGGGTGTCGCACAGGGGACAGCTCACAGCAGTACCCGCTCGATGCCGCCGTTCCCCACGCGCGCGAGGTAGCTCGCCATCCAGTTCTCGCCCAGCAGCTTCTTGGCGAGTTCGATCACGATGTAGTCCGGCTCGGTGCCGGTGTCGTCGCTGTAGCGCGCCAGCCCCTGCAGGCAGGAGGGACAGCTGGTGAGCAGCTTGACCGGCTGATTGTCTTTGGCGACGGCGGCGACGCCGGAGCGGATTTCCTCTTCCTTGCGGAAGCGGATCTGCGTCGAGATGTCGGGCCGGCTGACGGCAAGCGTCCCGGACTCGCCGCAGCAGCGGTCCGAAAGGCGCACGCCGCCGCCCAGCAGCGTGTTGGCGACCTTCATCGGCGCGTGGGTCTTCATCGGCGTGTGGCAGGGGTCGTGGAAGAGGTATTGCTCGCCGCGCACGTTGTCGAGCCTGACGCCTTTTTCCATGAGGTATTCGTGGATGTCGAGCAGGCGGCAGCCGGGGAAGATCTTCCCGAATTCGTATTTCAGCAGCTGGTCCATGCAGGTGCCGCATGACACGATCACCGTCTTGATGTCGAGGTAGTTGAGCGTGTTGGCGACGCGGTGGAACAGCACGCGGTTGGCCGCGGTGATCGCCTCGCCCTTGTCGGCCTGGCCGCCCGCGGTTTGCGGATAGCCGCAACAGAGGTAGCCCGGCGGCAGCACGGTCTGGGCGCCGAGTTCGAACAGCATGGCCTGGGTGGCGAGCCCGATCTGGGAAAACAGCCGTTCCGAGCCGCAGCCCGGAAAATAGAACACCGCATCGGAGTCGTCGGACAGCTTGGCCGGATTGCGCAGGATGGGGACGATCGACGGATCTTCCAGCCCGAGCAGCGCGCGCGAGGTCTTCTTCGGCAGCCCGCCCGGCATCGGTTTGTTGACCAGGTGAATCACCTGCGCGACAGGCTTCGGCCGGCCCAGCGTGGCTGGGGGGTGTTGGGTCTGCGCCTGGATCAGGCCCATGCGCTTGAACAACTGGTGACCGAACCGCTGGCTGGCGTAGCCCCATTCGATCAGCGGTTTCCGCAGCGCCTTGATGGTGGCGGGGTCGGTCGCGTTGAGGAAGGCCATCGACGCCCAGGTGCCGGGGTTGAATTTCTTCTTGCCCTGCTTGCGCAGCATGTTGCGCATGGCGATCGAGACGTCGCCGAAGTCGATGTCGACCGGGCAGGGATTCTTGCACTTGTGGCAGACGGTGCAGTGGTCGGCGACATCGCCGAATTCGTCGAAGTGCTTCAGCGACACGCCGCGCCGCGTCTGTTCCTCGTACAGGAAGGCCTCGATCAGCAGCGAGGTGGCGAGGATCTTGTTGCGCGGCGAGTAGAGCAGGTTGGCGCGCGGAATGTGCGTGTTGCACACCGGCTTGCACTTGCCGCAGCGCAGGCAGTCCTTGATCGAATCGGCGATCGCGCCGGTTTCGGAGGCTTCGAGGATGATCGACTCGGCCTCCAGCAGGCTGAACGACGGCGTGTAGGCATTGCGCAGGTCGGCGCCGGGCAGCAGCTTGCCCTTGTTGAAGCGATGCGCAGGGTCGACCTTCTGCTTGTAGTCGGCGAAGGTCGCGATGGTCGCCTCGTCGAGGAATTCCAGCTTGGTCAGCCCGATGCCGTGCTCGCCCGAGATCACCCCGCCGAGGTCGGTGGCCAGTTTCATGATGCGGGCGACCGCGGCGTTGGCGGACTGCAGCATCGCATAGTCATCGGAGTTGACCGGAATGTTGGTGTGCACGTTGCCGTCGCCGGCGTGCATGTGCAACGCCACGAACACGCGGCTTTTCAGAATCTCGCCGTGGATGCGGTCGCAGGACTCGAGCACCGGGGTGTATTCGCGGCCGATGAACAACTGGTGCAGTTCGCGCCGCACCTCGCGCTTCCATGACACGCGGAGGTGCTTGTCGCGCAGCGCGGTGAAGATCGTTCCGTTCTCGTGCGGCGCATCGAGGTTGGTCAGGTAGCCGGCCCAGCGGGCCTGCGCGGCGGCGATCAGGGTGCGCGCCTGGGCCTGCTTTTCCGCCACCTGCGCCGGATCGGCGACGGTATCGTCGTCCTCCAGCAGGGGCAGCGGCGCGGCAAAGAACGCGGCCAGCGCATCGAGCAGCCGCAGCTTGTTGGCGATCGACAGTTCGATGTTGATGCGCTCGATGCCGTCGGTGTAGTCGCCCAGGCGCGGCAGCGGAATCACCACGTCCTCGTTGATCTTGAACGCGTTGGTGTGCGCCGCGATGGCCGCTGTGCGGGCGCGGTCGAGCCAGAATTTCTTGCGCGTCTCCGCCGACACCGCGATGAAGCCTTCGCCCCCGCGCATGTTGGCGAGCTGGACGATCTTCGACGCGGCTTCGCCGACGGCCACTTCGTTGTCCGACACCACGTCGATCAGCAGCACCATGTTCGGGCGCGCGGCGCGCGGCGCCTTGGTCGCATAGCCGACCGCCTTGACGTAGCGGGCGTCGAGGTGCTCCAGGCCGGCCAGCAGGACCTCGGGGTGGGCGTCGCAGTAGTCCTTGATTTCGACGATCGCCGGGGTGGCGTCGCGTGCCGTACCGAAGAATTCCAGACAGACGGTGCGGGTGTGTTCGGGCAGCCGGTGGAGGACGAAGCGCGCCGAGGTGATGAGGCCGTCGCAGCCCTCCTTCTGGATGCCGGGCAGGCCGGCGAGGAACTTGTCGGTGACGTCCTTGCCCAGCCCCGTCTTGCGAAAGCGGCTGCCGGGGATGGTGAGAATTTCCGGCGAGCCTTTGGGCGTCTTGCCGTCGGCGGCAAAGCGGCGAACTTCGAAGGTGGCCGCGGCCACATCGTGGATCTTGCCGAGGTTGTGGTTGAGGCGGCTCACTTCGATCCAGTCGGCGTCCGGCGTGACCATCTTCCACGACACCAGGTTGTCCAGCGCGGTGCCCCACAGCACGGCCTTTTTGCCGCCCGCGTTCATCGATACGTTGCCGCCGATGGTCGAGGCGTCGGCCGAGGTCGGGTCGACCGCGAACACCAGACCGGCGGCGTCGGCCGCGTCCATCACCCGCTTGGTCACCACGCCGGCGCCACAATGGATGGTGGGAACCTCGAATTCGCAGCCCGGCAGGTGCAGCATCTCGACCGCGCTCATCGCTTCGAGCTTTTCGGTGTTGACGACCGCGGCACGATCCGTGAGCGGCACCGCGCCGCCGGTGTAGCCGGTGCCGCCGCCGCGCGGGATGATGGTCAGCCCCAGTTCGATCAGCCCGGCCACCAGCGCGGCCATCTCGGCTTCGGTGTCCGGGGTCAGCACCACGAAGGGGTATTCCACGCGCCAGTCGGTCGCATCGGTGACGTGCGAGACGCGCGCCAGGCCGTCGAACGCGATGTTGTCGCGCCGGGTGACGCCCCCCAGGCGGCGCAGGATGCGCGCGCGCAGGCTGGCGGTGTCGGCGAACCAGGCCTCGAATTCGCGCACCGCCCGTTCCGCCGCCGCCAGCAGCTGTCCGACCAGCTCGTTGCCCTGCCGCCGCACCTCGATCTCGTGGAGGCGATGCCGCAAGGCGTCGACCAGCATCTGCCGCCGCTTGGGATTGTCGAGCAGGTCGTCTTCCAGGTAGGGGTTGCGCCGCACCACCCAGATATCGCCCAGCACTTCGAACAGCATGCGCGCCGAGCGCCCCGTCCGGCGTTCGCCGCGCAGGGTGTTGAGTACGTGCCATGCATCGGCGCCGAGCAGGCGGATGACGATTTCGCGGTCGGAAAACGAGGTGTAGTTGTAGGGAATCTCGCGCAGGCGTGCGGTCATGCTGGGTTGGGCTCGGGCGTCGCCGGGGCGGGGCCGAATCGATCTGCTTCAAAGACGACATTTTACGGGATATGGCTGCATTTCGGGCGGCCAGCCTTGCCCGGGCAGTCGCCGCTTCGGGACAGCACGCCGCGGCTGTGCGCCTACAGTTCCCGTGGGAAGCTCCGATACTACGTATAACCGTGGAAGATTGACCGTGCGGCCCATGTCCAGGAGGTCGAGTTGCAGGTTGGTTTGAGCAGCAAACTTATCGGCTATGTCATGACAGGCGTGCTGATCACGTCGGCCGCGATCAGCGTGGTTCGCGTCCAGAACGAGCGTGGCTCGCTCAGCGAACTGATCGGCAAGTCGGGTCAGAGCGTGGCCAATGCCACCGCCTCCGGCGCTGCGTCCCTGGTTGCCGGATACGATTATGGCAACCTGGAAATCCTCGCCGCCAATGTTGCGCGGCAGGCCAATGTGATCCGCGTCGTCATCCGCAACCAGAACGGTCGCGTGATGACCCAGGCTCACGGGAATGAAGGCGGAACCTACAAGCGCTTCGAGGCGCCCATCGTTTTCAACGGCCGGAATATCGGCGGCGTGACCGTCGATATTTCGACCGATGCGCTGGAAAAGGCACTCGACGCGCTCTATTGGCGGATTGTTGCCGAACAGATCATTTTTGGCGCGAGTCTCGGGCTGATCGTCTATTTCTTTACCGCGAGGGGCATTGTCTCGCCGATCAGCAAGCTGACGACGGCCATGGAAGAAGCCGCTGAAAAGGGCGGCTCGTTCGTCGCCCGCGATCTGGAAGTGAAGAGCAGGGACGAGATCGGGCGGCTGGTGTCGGTATTCAATACCATGAACAAGTCGCTGGCCAGTTATCACGAAAAGCTGCGCAGCAAGATCGACTTTGCCAACCAGGAGTTGCGGGAGAAGAACGTTCAGTTGGGGGGCGAACCCGGGAACTCGAGCAAGCGCTCGACCTGCTCAGCACCATGGCGACGACCGACTGGCTGACCGAGTTGCCCAATCGCCGCAAATTCGACGAAACCCTGTCGCGGATGTTTCATCAGTCCGAGCGCTATGCGGAAGAGATCACGCTGGTGCTGTTCGATATCGACCACTTCAAGCGGATCAACGACAGCCATGGCCACGGCGCGGGCGATGCGGTGCTGCGCGATATCGCCACCCTGATGCGCCTGCACGTCCGCAAATCCGATTTGCCGGCGCGCCTCGGTGGGGACGAATTCGCTATCGTGCTGTATCACACGAATAGCGAGCAGGCCAGAATGTTCGTCGAGATTTTTCTGGAAAGTGTGCGGGCACACCCGTTCGAATACGAAGGGACCCACCTGAACATCAGCCTCAGCGTCGGGATCGCGCAGTACAACCATTCCATGAAAGCGCCGCAGGCGCTCTATTACGCCGCCGACAAGGCCCTCTACCAGGCAAAGAACGGCGGGCGCGACTGCTGCAGCCTGTTTCTCGAAGTCCCCCATGCCCAGGAACGAATGACATCATGAATACGAGAAAACTGCTTCAGCCCCTGCTGACCACCGTGCTGGCGGGTGTGCTGCTTGCACCTGCCCGGGCTGCGCCGAGTCCGCATGCGCCTACCGGCACGGTATCCATGGGCTCGGTGGCCATGGATATCCCGGTCGAGATGATCAAGCGCATGAGCGCGCTGACAAACTATCTTGCGCTGAGCACCGATCTCAACATTCGCTTCCGGCCATCTCCCAATCTGGGCTCCGCCGTGGAAGAACTGGGCACGGGCCAGACCCAGATTGCCTACCTCACGCCCGTGGCCTACATCGAGGCGCACAAGAAATACGGGGTGATCCCGCTGGTTGCGCCCACCATCCAGGGGCGTCCGTATTTTTCGCTGGTCATTGGCGTAAAGGCCGGTTCCGGCATCGCCACCCCGGCAGAACTCAAGGGCAAGCGCTTTGCCTTTGGCGATGAAAAGGCCTTGCTGCAAAGGGCATCCGTCGAGTCGATGGGTGTGAAGATGACCGACTTCTCACGCTTCGCCTATCTCAAGCATTACGACAATATCGCCAAGGCGGTGCTGGCAGGGAATTTCGACGGCGGCATTCTGAAAGACTCCGTCGCCGACGATTTCAGGAACCAGGGCATCGTCGTGATCGGCAGCACGCCCCCCTTGCCGTCCTATATCTTTGCCGTGAATCCGCGCATGCCCGTGGCCGTGCGCAACAAGCTGCGCGACGCATTGTTGGCCCTGAAAAAACCACCCCTGACGGCAGCGCCACCCTGGAAGCATTCGATCGTGCCTACGACGGCTTCGCTGTCGTCGACGACCGGGACTACGATCCGGTGCGCAAGCTGATCCAGCCCTACCAGAAATAAGCAGGCCGGATTAGCGGAACAGGCGTCGGGCTGCTGTCAGGCCGCCCAGAATCAGGGCGCCCGCGACGATGCCTCCCAGCGCATCGATGAACAGCGGCGCGAGCGTGGCCAGCATGCCGCCGAGGGTCGGCAAAGCCTCCGCCGCATGGGTGATGCGGTGGACGAGATCGTGCGCGCCCGGCGTGCCGTGGACCAGGATGCCGCCGCCGACGAGAAACATCGCCGCGGTGCCGACGACCGACAGGGCTTTCATCAGATAGGGCGCGGCGCGCAGAATGCCGCGTCCGAGGCCGCGCTGCAGGCGCGCGACGCCGTCGCCGGCTCGCCGGCTGAGGTAGAGGCCGCCGTCGTCGAGCTTGACGATGCCCGCGACCAGGCCGTACACCCCGATGGTCATCAGGAGGGCGATGCCGGCCAGCACCGCGACCTGCATTCCTAACGGGGCGGCGGCGACCGTACCGAGCGTGATGACGATGATTTCGGCCGACAGGATGAAATCGGTGCGGATCGCGCCCTTGATCTTCTCCTGTTCCAGCGCCACCAGGTCGACCGTCGGGTCGACCAGTGCCTCGGCGAGTTCGGTACGGTGGGCCGCGGCTTCCTCGCGGTGGAGGAATGCGTGCGCCAGCTTCTCGACGCCTTCATAGCACAGGAAGGCGCCGCCCAGCATCAGCAAGGGCGTGATCGCCCACGGTGCCAGCGCGCTGATGGCGAGCGCGGCGGGAACGAGAATCAGCTTGTTCCTGAGCGAGCCCTTGAATACCGCCCACACCACCGGAAGCTCGCGCGCGGCCTTCACCCCGGCGACCTGCTGGGCATTCAGCGCCAGGTCGTCGCCGAGCACGCCCGTGGTTTTCCTGGCGGCAACCTGGGTCAGCACCGACACATCATCAAGGATGGTGCTGATGTCGTCGATCAGGGCGAGCAGGCTGGCTCCGGCCATGACGGTCTGCTCAGTCGCCCAGTTGAATGGTTCCGGCCTTCTCGGCCGCGGCGAAATCCAGCATTTTCTGGATCGACAGCCGGGCGCGGACGCGGATGGATTCCTCGATATGGATTTCGTTGCCGCCCCGTTCCAGCACGGCGGCGAGCTTCCTCAGGCCGTTCATCGCCATCCACGGGCAATGGGCGCAGGATTGGCAGGTCGCGCCCTCGCCGGCGGTCGGCGCTTCCAGCAGGATCTTGCCGGCGGCGGCGGCATGCATCTTGTGGAAGATGCCGTTGTCGGTGGCGACGATGAACTCGGGGTTGGGCAGGGTGCGCACCGCCTCGATCAGCTGGGTGGTCGAACCGACGACGTCGGCCAGCGCGATCACCGACTCGGGCGACTCGGGGTGCACCAGCACCGCGGCATTGGGGTGCTCGGCGCGCAGCTTCTTCAGCGCCTCGGCCTTGAACGCCTCGTGCACCACGCACGAGCCCTGCCACAGGATCATGTCGGCGCCGCTGATGCGTCGCACGTACTCGCCCAGGTGCCGGTCCGGCGCCCACAGGAGCTTGTGGCCCTGCTGGTGCAGGTATTTGACGATCCTGGCGGCAATGCCGGAGGTGACAACCCAGTCGGCGCGCGCCTTCACCGCCGCGCTGGTGTTGGCGTAGACCACCGAGAGCCGGTCTGGATGGGCGTCGCAGAAGGCGGCGAAGTCGTCCGCCGGGCACGCCAGGTCGAGCGAGCAGTCGGCGCCCAGGTCGGGCATGATGACGCGCTTTTCCGGGTTGAGGATCTTGGCGGTTTCGCCCATGAACCTGACCCCGGCGACGATCAGCGTCTTCGCCGGATGGGCGTGGCCGAAGCGCGCCATCTCCAGCGAATCCGACACGCAGCCGCCGGTTTCCTCGGCCAGGTCCTGCAGGTCGGCCGAGGTGTAGTAGTGCGCGACCAGCACCGCGTCCTGTTCCTTCATCAAACGCTTGATGCGCGCTTTCAGTTCGGCGCGTTCATCGTCGGTGAGTACCTCCTCCACCATGGGCGGCGGTTGGATCACGGGTTTGACGGGAACGGGGAAAACCAGGCTCATCGGAGTGACTCGGGCATCAAGGGCATAAACGCCAAGTATAGCCGCGCGCGTCAGGCGTTTTCACATGGCGTACCCCGGGTTTTTCTGGAGTGGGCCCGGGCTTATGGCTTATCCTTGCGCCCCATGCAGCAACTCCTCCTGGATATCCGGCCGCCCGCCCAGCCTGAACTCGCCCGCTTCGTGGCGGGGCGCAATGTCGAACTGATGGCGCAGTTGCAGGCCATGCTCGACGGCACGGCGAGCGAGCGCATGGTCTACGTGTGGGGCGCGCCGGGCAGCGGCAAAAGTTATCTGCTGGCTGCGTGGGCACATGCATGCCGGGCGCGCGGGATGACGGTCGACTTCACCGGGCAGCAGGCCGCGCAGGCGGTGATTGCTGATCAGGTGGAAACCTGGAACGACGCGCAGCAGCATGCCGGGTTTGCAGCCTTCAACCGGGTGCGCGAGGCGGGTGGACTGTGGCTGGCGGCGGGAAATGTGGCGCCGGCGGACCTGCCGCTGATGCCGGAACTGAAGACCCGGCTGGGCTGGGGCCTGGTGTTCCAACTGCACGGCCTGAACGATGCCGAAAAGCGGGCCGCTTTGAGCCAGCATGCGGAGAGCCTGGGCTTCCGGCTGGAGCCCCAGGTGGCCGACTATCTGCTGAATCACACCGCGCGCGACATGCAGAGCCTGCTGCGGGTGCTGGAGGCGCTGGACCGGTTCAGCCTGGAAACGCGGCGACCGATCACGCTGCCGCTGCTGCGGCAGCTGTTGTCTGGTGCGAGGCCGTAGATCAGGCCTGACCCTGGCCCTGCTGTTCGGCGATGTCCTTGTGGACCTGAGCCATGTCCAGTCCCATCACCTGCTCGATCAGCGAGTCCAGCGCGTTGGCGGGCAGCGAGCCAGCCTCCGAATAGAGGATGACCTGCTCGCGGAAGACCATCAGGGTGGGGATGGAGCGGATCTGGAAGTAGCCGGCGAGTTCCTGCTCGACCTCGGTGTTGACCTTGGCGAACACGATATTGGCGTGCTTCTCGGCCGCGGCTTCGAAAATCGGCGCAAACCCGCGGCAGGGACCGCACCAGGGCGCCCAGAAGTCGACGACGACGACGTCGTTGCCGTTGATGGTGGTTTCGAAATTGTCCTTGGTGAGTTCGATGACAGCCATGCTGGTTCCCGCAACAAGATAATGAAAATGCCCCATCGGGGGACATAAAATAAAAAGGCGCGAGGACGAACCGTCGCGCCTAGTGCCACCCTATCATGGATGGCGGGCCTCCGACAATGTGGAGGCGGATTGTCGGGTAGTTCAGCCCGGCGGCCTGCTACCCAGGTCCAGTCGAAGCCGACTGGCCTGAAATCTATTTGGCAAAAGCCTGGTTGATCAAGCCGCGCTTCCGTTCGGCGGGCTGCGTGCCGCGCACCATGTTCTGGCTGTGCCTCAGGTTGCCACGTACTTCAGCGCGATTCACGGCCATGATCAGTTCGGTTGCCAGTACGCGAGCCTGATGCGGGGTGAGATTGAGTTCGCATCCGTGCGCCTGAAGGGTGACGACGACGCGGTCGCGGCCGTACGCATCCTCCTTCAGGGCGATGTCCAATGCATTGCCCGGTTCCAGTTCGATCATCTCTTTATCTCCTCGTCTTGCTGTGTCAGGACACGAGCAGGGTTCATGCCAGTCTCCCGCATTGCCGCATGGCCTTGAAAACCGCATTAAACCAAGGGGGTTTGACGGCTTGATGAAAACAGGCCTGCCCCGTTCTGACGAAGCTTCGTCAGGGCGGATGGCGAGTTCGTCAATTTCCGGGATCAAATGAACGGGGCTGATCGGCAAGGGGGCGATGCCGTCGATGTTCCCGGTGAAACAAAAGCGGCATGGCCGGGTCGATTTTGTTGATGAGTCGTGTAAGGTTGCACGGCCTGTTCCGACTGTCTCGATATGCCCTCAAAACCGACAGGATTCCATCATGCCGATACATCGATCTGGCGACATTCTCCCGTCCGAAATCACCCCGCCCGGGATTTACCGTGAACGCCGCCGTTTCATGCAGGGCGTGGGTGCGCTGGCTGCCGGCGCGGCCCTGGGGGTTGCGCCGGATGCTCGGGCGGGCGTCCGGCTCGCCGGCGTGCGCCGCAGCGCCTATGTGCTGAACGAGGAGAAAACCCCCTACAAGGCGGTGACGAGCTACAACAATTTCTATGAATTCGGCACCGGCAAGAGCGATCCGGCAGCCAATGCGGGCGGGCTGAAAACCCGTCCGTGGACGGTGGCGGTCGAGGGCGAGGTGGGCAGGCCGGGCGTCTACGACATCGACACGCTGCTGAAGCTTGCGCCGCTGGAGGAGCGCGTCTACCGGATGCGCTGCGTCGAGGGCTGGTCGATGGTGATTCCGTGGGTGGGGTTCCCCTTGAGTGAGCTCATTCGCCGCGTTGCGCCTACGGGCAACGCGAAATACGTCGAGTTCGTGACCTTGTACGACCCCAGCCAGATGCCCGGGCAGCTTTCGCGCGTGCTCGACTGGCCGTATGTCGAGGGGCTGCGGCTGGACGAGGCGATGCACCCGCTGACGATACTGGCAGTCGGCCTCTACGGCGAAGTGCTGCCCAACCAGAATGGCGCGCCCATCCGGCTGGTGGTGCCCTGGAAGTATGGATTCAAGAGCGCCAAGTCCATCGTCAGGATCCGCTTCGTCGAGAAGCCGCCTCTGACGACATGGATGCGCGCGGCGCCGCAGGAATACGGCTTCTACTCCAACGTCAATCCGCACGTCGACCATCCCCGCTGGAGCCAGGCCAAGGAGCGCCGCATCGGCGACTTCTTCAAGCGCGACACCCTCATGTTCAACGGCTATGGTCCGCAGGTTGCGCAGTTGTATCGGGGCATGGATCTGCAGAGGTTCTTCTGATGGGCAGGGTTCTGCGCAACCCGAAACTCTGGCTGTTTGCCGCATGCCTGCTGCCGCTCGCGCGGCTGGTTGCTCTCGGCGCCAGCGGCGGCCTGGGGGCGAATCCGATCGAGTTCATCACCCGCTCCACCGGCACCTGGACGCTCGTCGGGCTGCTGGTGACGCTGGCGGTCACGCCCCTGCGGCGGCTGACCGGGCGTGCCGGACTCATCCGTTACCGGCGCATGCTGGGGCTGTTCGCCTTTTTTTATGCCTGCCTGCACTTCACGACTTACATCTGGCTTGATCAGTTCTTCGATCTGGCGGGCATCGGCAAGGACATCGTCAAACGTCCCTTCATCACGGTCGGCTTCGCTGCCTTCGTGTTGCTCATTCCGCTTGCCGTGACTTCGAATCACCGCATGATGCGTCGGCTCGGCCGCCGCTGGCAGCAGTTGCATCGCCTGATCTACCCGATTGCCCTGTTGGGGGTGATCCACTATCTGTGGCTGGTCAAGAAAGACGTGACGCAGCCCCTGATATTCGGGGCGGTGCTAACGCTTCTGCTGATCATGCGCCTGCCGTGGCGGCTGGGCGCCCTGCAGACGCTGTGGCCATTTGGCGCCGTCAAGCCCGCGAAGGCGGGCAGGAGGCGCGCCGACGATGCCCGGAAAGGCCGGGGCGTGAATGCGGCGGGCAGCTTCTCCCGCGGCCAATAAAAAAACGGGGGACAAGCCCCCGTTTCAGATTGGGCAGTGCCCGACCTGTTAGAGCCCGAAAGGCTTGATGACCGGTACCGCCGGTGCGGGGGCAGGCGCAGGAGCCGGCGCGGGTTTGGCGGCAGGAGCCGCCTTTTTCGCTACAGGCTTCTTGGCAGGAGCCGCTTTCTTGGCCACCGGCTTCGCTGCCGGCTTCTTCGCCGCGGGCTTGGCAGCGGCTTTCTTGGCGACCGGCTTCTTGGCTGCCGGTTTCTTGGCGGCGACTGCCTTCTTGGCGACCGGCTTCTTGGCTGCCGGTTTCTTGGCGGCGACTGCCTTCTTGGCGACCGGCTTCTTGGCTGCCGGTTTCTTGGCGGCGACTGCCTTCTTGGCGACCGGTTTCTTGGCTGCCGGTTTCTTGGCGGCGACTGCCTTCTTGGCGACCGGTTTCTTGGCTGCCGGTTTCTTGGCGGCGACTGCCTTCTTGGCGACCGGTTTCTTGGCTGCCGGTTTCTTGGCGGCGACTGCCTTCTTGGCGACCGGTTTCTTGGCTGCCGGTTTCTTGGCGGCGACCGCCTTCTTGGCGACCGGCTTCTTGGCTGCCGGTTTCTTGGCGGCGACCGCCTTCTTGGCTGCGGGTTTGGCAGCGGGTTTGGCTGCTGCCTTCTTGGCTGCCGGCTTGGCGGCGGGTTTCTTCACTGTTGCCATCTGTCACTCCTTAGAAGTTGAACACATTCACTTATCACTACAGCTTGAAGCCACGTGCAGTCAAAGTTTGCACTTCCAAAGCGTGGTACCGACAGGCGACCGACTTGCCCGAAACCCGCTAAACACGGGCGATACCGAGGCTCCGCTTGGTGAGCCTCATTCTAGTTACTTTTCCCGGGTGTTCAACGGATAGTCAAGCCCGGGCCTGAATAATCCGATGAAAATTGTCGCGGTCAAGCAAAATGTATCGGGGCGATACTAAAAACGTGACAGGTCGACGCATTCGTCGATCCGGCAGAACTCAGTCAGCAAGCCGTTCTCCGGCCATCATGCGGTCCTGTGATTCGCGCTCCCGGATGAGATGGATTTTGTTCTTGTCGATCAGTACTTCTGCTGCCCGAGCACGGGAATTGTAGTTCGATGCCATGCTCATGCCGTAGGCGCCGGCCGAAAGCAGCGCCAGAAGGTCGCCTTCCTCGATCGCGAGATCGCGCGCAAAGCCAAGAAAATCGCCGGTCTCGCAGATCGGACCCACGACATCGTAACGTTTGGCCGGGGCCTTGCGCTCGTCGACGGCGACGATTTCGTGGTACGCCTCGTACAGTGCCGGGCGCATCAGGTCGTTCATCGCGGCGTCGACGATGGCGAAATTCCTGTCCTCGCCCGGCTTCAGGTACTCGACCCGGGTGAGCAGCAGGCCGGCGTTGCCGACCAGCGAGCGGCCTGGTTCGAGCAGCAGCTTCTCGCGGCGGCCGGCAAAGCGCGCCGCCAGCACGCGGCCGTAGGCGGCGAGGTCGGGCGGGGTCTCGTCGCGGTAGCGGATACCGACCCCGCCGCCGAGGTCGATGTGATGCAAGACGATGCCTTCGGCTGCCAGCGCGTCGACCAGCGCCAGCACGCGGTCGGCGGCATCCGCCAGCGGCGACAGGTCGGTCAGCTGCGAGCCGATGTGGCAGTCGATGCCGGTGATGGCGAGGTTTGGCAGGCTGGCGGCCAGGCGGTACAGCGCGGGCGCGTCGGCGATCGGCACGCCGAACTTGTTTTCCTTGAGCCCGGTGGAGATGTAGGGATGCGTCCTGGGGTCGACGTCGGGGTTGACGCGGAACGACACCGGCGCCACCTTGCCCATTTCCCCGGCCACACGGTTCAGGCGATGCAGCTCGCTGACCGATTCGACGTTGAAGCAGAGGATGCCGGCATCGAGCGCGGCGCGCATCTCGTCCGCGGTCTTGCCGACGCCGGAGAAAACCACCTTGCCGGGGTCGCCGCCGGCAGCCAGCACGCGGGCAAGCTCGCCGCCCGAGACGATGTCGAAGCCCGTACCCAGCCGGGCGAACAGGTTGAGGATCGCCAGGCTGGAGTTGGCCTTGACCGCGTAGCAGATCAGGTGAGGCGTTGCGGCGAAGGCGTCGGCGTAGGCCCGGTAGGCGCTTTCGAGTGCGGCGCGCGAATAGACGTAGAGCGGCGTGCCGAAACGTTCGGCAAGCGTGTCGAGCGCCACGTCCTCAAGATGGAGGCGGCCGTCGATGCGGTTCAGGGTATTCAATTGGGCGTCCGTTGCGGTGCGGGGGGATTTTCGGGAAGATACAGGTCACCCTTGGAGCCGCAGGCCGTCAGACCGAGCCCGCACAGCAGCAGGGACACTATATATATATGCAAGGTGCGCAGTTTCATGCGCGAAATGTTAGCACGGGACATCATGACTGAAATTGAATTCAACCAGGCCGCCGGCACCACCCTGGCCCGCATCGAACAGGCGCTGGAAGACGCCGACCTGGATTTCGAGACGCCGGCCGACGGCATCATCGAGGTCGAGTTCGACGACGGCAGCAAGATCATCATCAACCGCCACGGCGTCGCACGCGAAATCTGGGTGGCCGCGCGTTCGGGCGGCTTCCACTTCAAGCCGATGGATGCCGGCTGGTTCGACACCAAGAGCGGCGAGCCGCTCTACGACAAGCTGGCCGCGCTGATCGCCGCGCAGGGCGGCGTCATGGTCCGTTTCTGAAAAACACTTGAAAAGCCAGGCGCTCACCCTGTTCGACCTGGTCGAGCGGCTGTCGCTGCTGACCCGGGCCGATTTGCGGCAGGCGGGGGCGGCGCAGGGGCTGCAGCCGGTGCATCTGCAGGTGCTGTTCTATCTCAACCAGGCCAATCGCTTCAGCAACACCCCCCAGGCGCTCACCGAATACCTCGGGCTGACCAAGGGCACGGTGTCGCAGACGGTATTGGTGCTGGCCCGCCGCCGCCTGATCTCGCGCTATGCCGATCCCCGTGACGGCCGGGTGGTGCGGATCATCCTGACCGAGGGCGGCACCACGCTGCTGAAGACGCTGAGCGCCGGAAGCGCCTGGCGCGACATCGTGCAGACCGCCAGTCCGGCGCGGGTGACGTCGGCGATGGTGGTGCTGCGGCAGGTGCTGGCGCAGGTGCAGGCGCAGAGCGGAAAACGCAGTTTCGGCGTGTGCGCGACCTGCCGCCACAACCAGCGGCTGGGGCCGCGCAGCTATTTCTGCGCGCTGATGCAGGAAAAGCTGTCCAGCCCGGAGGTGCGGCGGATCTGCCGCGAGCACGCGCCGCCGGTGGCGCTGGTGGAGTCGTCGCCCTAGATGCGGCTGCGCGCGCGGGCGATCGCCGCGCGCACCTGCGCCGGCGCGGTGCCGCCGAGATGGTCACGGGCGGCCAGCGAGCCTTCCAGCGTGAGCACGGCGTAGACGTCGTCCGTGATCTGCGGGCTGAAGGCCTGCAACTCTTGCAGCGGCAGGTCGGCCAGATCGCGGCCGGACGCTTCCGCCGCCCGCACCGCGCGCGCGACGACTTCGTGCGCATCGCGGAACGGCACGCCTTTTTTCACCAGATAGTCGGCCAGGTCGGTGGCGGTGGCGAAGCCCTGCATCACCGCGGCGCGCATCGCGTCCGGCTTGACGGTCACCCCGCGCAGCATGTCGGCGTAGATCGCCAGCGTGTCGGTCAGCGTGTCGACGGTGTCGAACAGCGGTTCCTTGTCTTCCTGGTTGTCCTTGTTGTACGCCAGCGGCTGGCCCTTCATCAGCGTCAGCAGCGCCACCAGGTGGCCGTTGACGCGGCCGGTCTTGCCGCGCACCAGCTCGGGCACGTCTGGATTCTTCTTCTGCGGCATGATGCTGGAACCGGTGCAGAAGCGGTCGGCCAGGTCGATGAAGCCGAAGCGCGGGCTCATCCACAGGATCAGCTCTTCCGACAGGCGCGACAGGTGGGTCATCACCAGGGCGGCGGCGGCGGCGAATTCGATGGCGAAGTCGCGGTCGGACACCGCGTCGAGCGAGTTCTGGCACACCGCCTCGAAGCCGAGCTGGTCGGCGACGAACTGGCGGTCGATCGGATAGCTGGTGCCGGCCAGCGCGGCGGCGCCGAGCGGCAGCCGGTTGACGCGGCGACGGCAGTCGGCCATGCGCTCGGCGTCGCGCGCCAGCATCTCGAAATAGGCCAGCAGGTGGTGGCCGAAGGTCACCGGCTGCGCCACCTGCAGGTGGGTGAAGCCCGGCATCACCGTGTCGGCATGCTGTTCGGCGAGGTCGACCAGCGAGGTCTGGCAGGCGCGGAGTCCGGCCAGGATGCGGTCGATCGCGTCGCGCAGGAACAGGCGGATGTCGGTCGCCACCTGGTCGTTGCGGCTGCGGCCGGTGTGCAGGCGCTTGCCGGCGTCGCCGATTTTCGCGGTCAACGCGGCCTCGATGTTGAGGTGGACGTCTTCCCTGTCCAGCGACCAGTTGAATCCTCCGGCGCGAATCTCGGCCAGCAGCTCGGCCATGCCGCGCCGGATCGCGTCCAGATCGTCCTTGGACAGGACGCCGACGTGGTGCAACATGGCGGCGTGGGCCAGCGAACCCTGAATATCGAACTCGGCCAGCCGATAATCGAAGGGAATCGACGCGGTGTAGCGCTTGACGATTTCGGAAACCGGCTCGGAAAAGCGGCCGGACCAGGCGGCGG
>JAJZRE010000054.1 GCA_021802945.1 Pseudomonadota bacterium | reverse complement strand
GTTCTGGAACATCGGCATCCGCATCGAGGACGACGTGGCGGTGACCGCGACCGGTTGCGAGGTACTGACCTCTCCGCCGAAAACGGTGGCGGAGATCGAGGCATGGATGAAAGGATGAACGGCGTCCTCATCGTCGGCGCCGGCCCGGTCGGCGCGGTGTGCGCGCTGGCGCTGCAGCAGCAGGGCGTCACGGCGCGCATCCTCGAGGCGCAGCCCCAGGACGCCCGCGCCGACACCCGCACGCTGGCGCTGTCGCACGGCTCGCGCCTCATCCTCGAGCGCCTCGGCGTGTGGGGCCGGCTGGAAAACGTCACCCCGATCACCCGCATCCACATCTCGCAGCGCGGCGCGCTCGGCGTGACGCGTTTGAGCGCCGATGAACTGAAGGTGCCGGCGCTGGGCTACGTGCTGCCCTACGCCGTGCTGACCGCCGCGCTGAAGCAGGCGCTCACCGAGGCCGGCATCGCGGTCGAGCATGGGGTCGCGGTCGAGCGCATCGAGGCCGCTGCCGACGCGGCGACGCTGCACACGTCGGACGGCCGTGCGCGCGCCGCGCCGCTGGCGGTGGTGGCCGACGGCGGTCGCGGCGACACGGCTCCCCAGCCGAAATTCGAGCGCGATTACGACCAGATGGCCGTGGTGTGCGATGTGACGACCGAACTGCCGCACGCGCATCAGGCCTTCGAGCGCTTTACGCCGCAAGGCCCGGCCGCGCTGCTGCCCAAGGAGGATCGCTACGGATTGGTGTGGACGGCCAGCAAGGCCGATGCGGAACGCATCGCGGCCCTGCCGGACGCCGAGTTCCTGGCCGCGCTGCAGCAGCACTTCGGCGGCCGCCAGGGCCGCTTCCTGTCCGCCGGCCCGCGCAAGACCTTCCCGCTGAAGCTCGCGTTCACCGGCAGCGAGGCGGGCAACCGCGTGGTGCGCATCGGCAACGCCGCGCAGACCCTGCATCCGGTCGCGGGCCAAGGCTTCAACATCGGCCTGCGCGATGCCTGGGAGCTGGCGAGCCTCGCCGGCGACACGCCGCCTGGGCAGATCGGCAGCTCGGCCATGCTCGCCGCCTATGCGCGTGGCCGCCGCGCCGACGTGATCGGCGGGCTGGGCTTCACCGATTTCCTCGTGCGCACCTTCTCCAACGATTTCGCGCCGCTGCGCCACGCGCGCGGCCTCGGCCTGCTGGCGCTGGAGTCCTTCCCGCCGCTCAAGACCTTCGTTGCGCGGCGCATGATGTTCGGGGCGCGCGGATGAGCGTCGAACGCTATCAGGTCGTGATCGTCGGCGCGGGCCTGGTCGGCGCCGCCGCCGCGCTCGCGCTCGGCCGCCAGGGCCTGCGCGTCGCGCTGGTCGAACGCCAGCCGCCGCAGGTGCCGGACGAGGGCTGGGATACCCGCATCTACGCCGTCAGCCCGGCCAGCCAGCGTTTCCTCGAGCGCATCGGCGCGTGGCAGCGTATGGATGCCGGCCGCATCCAGCCGGTGTTTCGCATGGACGTCGCAGGCGACGCCAGCGGCGCGATCCGGCTCGACGCCTATGAGGCCGGGGTGTCCCGTCTCGCCACGATCCTCGAGAGCGGGCGGCTGCAGGATGCGCTGTGGCAGGCGCTGCGGGCCGATGGCAATGTCGCGGTTTTCTGCCCGGCAGCGATCGGATCCATCGAACGGCAGGAATCAAGGGCATGCCTGACGCTGGCCGACGGTTCGGTGCTGGAGGCCGAACTCGTCGTCGGCGCTGACGGCGCCGCCTCGCGCATCCGCGAATGGTCGGGCCTGGCCTCGACACTGACGCCCTACGGCCAGAGCGGTGTCGTGGCCAATTTCGAATGCGAACGGCCGCATCGCGGCACCGCGTTCCAGTGGTTTTTCGATAGTGACATCCTCGCCTGGCTGCCGTTGCCTGGGCATACGACTCCACACGGGCTTGAGCCCGTAGTGGATCGGAGCCCCCCGATAGGGGGGAACCGTCTGTCGATGGTCTGGTCAACCCGGACGGGCCATGCGGATGAACTGGTTGCGCTGGAAGCGGCTTCGCTGGCGGAAAAGGTGCGGGCGGCCGGCCGTGACCGGCTGGGCGCTTTGCGCCTGCTGACGCCCGCGGCGGCGTTCCCGCTGCGGCTGATCCGGGTGGCGTCGGCCGTTGCGCCCGGTGTGGTGCTGATCGGCGACGCGGCGCACGGGGTGCATCCGCTGGCGGGTCAGGGCGTCAATCTGGGATTCGGCGATGCCGAATCCCTGGTTGACGTGCTGGTCCGGCATCGTCAAAGCCGCGCTTCGTGCGGCGACATCCGTGTGTTACAACGCCATGCGCGCGAGCGTGCCGAACCGGTCCGGCGGATGCAGGCGCTCACCCATGGCCTGCACCATCTGTTTGCCAACGAGGGCGCCGGCTGGCTGCGCAATGCGGGGATGCGGCTCGTTGATCATGTGGCGCCGGTAAAGGCCGCCCTGGTGCGCGCGGCGATGTCCTGACGTTTTTTTGATGTTTTTCTGGAGTCACGAATGAAATTCACCCCCCTGGCGCTGGCCGCAACCCTGCTGATTGCCGCGTCCGCGCAGGCCAACGAGTCGGTCATCCGCAAGGCGCTGACGCAGCAGTTTCCCGGCGCCGCCATCGCATCGGTGCAGAAAACGCCCTACAGTGGCTTGTTCGAGGTCTATCTCGACGGGCAGCTGGTCTACGTGGATGCCAAGGCGCAATATGTGTTCACCGGCGACGTGATCGACCTGAAGAGCCGCACCAACCTGACCCAGGCGCGTTTGAACCAGTTGCAGGCGGTGAAATGGGACGTGTTCCCCCTGAACAATGCGCTGAAGACCGTCAAGGGCAACGGCGCACGCAAGCTGGTCCTGTTCTCCGACGTCGATTGCCCCTATTGCCGCCGGTTCGAAGCCGAACTCGCCAAGGTCGACAACATTACCGTCTACACCTTCCTCTACCCGATCGAAGGCCTGCACCCGAAGGCGCCGCAGACCTCCAGGCAGATTTGGTGCGCACCCGACCGCAACAAGGCCTGGGACGACTACATCACCCGCGGCAGCGTGCCGAATAACGACGGCAAGTGCGCCAATCCGGTGGAGGCCAACATCGCGCTGGGCAACAAGCTGAAGGTGTCCGGCACGCCGACGCTGTTCTTCGCCAACGGCCAGCGCGTGCCCGGCATGGTGCCGGCCGCGCAACTCGAGAAACTGCTCGCGACCAATGCCAAGTGAGGGTGGCGGGATGAATTCGTCCTTCTGGGACGAGCGTTATTCCACCGACGACTACATCTTCGGTACCGCGCCCAACCGCTTTCTCGAAAGCCAGGCGGCGCGCGTCAGGCCCGGGATGCGGGCGCTGTCCATTGCGGACGGCGAAGGCCGCAACGGCGTATGGCTCGCCGAGCAGGGCGCAAAGGTGCATGCAATCGATGTGTCGCCGGTGGCGCTGGAGAAGGCCCGCAAGCTGGCGGTCGCCCGCGGCGTGGCTCTGGAAATCGAACAGGCCGATGTGCTGGACTGGAACTGGCCGGAGGCGGCCTATGACCTGGTGGCCGCCATTTTCATCCAGTTCGCGCCGCCGCCCGAGCGCGACCGCATCATTGCCGGCATCCGCCGCTGCCTCAGGCCGGGCGGCCTGCTGATCCTGCAGGGGTATACGCCCAGGCAGATCGCGTTCGGCACCGGCGGCCCGCCCCATGCCGCCAACATGTATACCGCCGATCTGCTGCGCGGCTGGTTCGGCGACTGGGACATCCTGCATCTGCACGAGCATGAATCGGTCATCAGCGAGGGCAGCCACCATCACGGCATGTCTGCGCTGATCGACCTGGTGGCCCGCAAGCCTTAATCATCGCTGCGCCGTCTGCTCCGCGCGCGCCAGTTCGCGCAGCCCGTCGAGCGCGCTCTTGAGCGTGCCGCTGCCGCTGTCGCGTGGGAACACCATGTAGGCGGGCAGCCTGAACTGCGGGCTGTCTGGAATGCGCCACAACTGGCCGGCTTCGAGGTACTGCCGTACCAGACGCTGCGGGAAGTAGCCGCTCCCGCCGTAGGTCAGGAGTTGCTGCACGCCCAGCCAGCCGATATTGGCGACCAGCGTGGGCGGTGGGGCGTCCGGATGGACGTCGCTGAATTGGGCGTGGAACTCCGGTCCCCAGTCGATGTGAATGTAACCGTCGTCCGGCCAGCCCCGCTCGAGGTCGCTGGTGACCAGCAGCAGGGTCTCGTCGAACAGCGGTTCCACGACCAGTCCAGGACGCGAGGTCGGCGTGTACATCACGCCGATGTCGACCGTACCCTCGATCAGGCTCTGCATGATGTCGGCTTCGAAGCCGATTTCCAGACGAAGCGACACATCCGGCGCAGCCTCGCGCATCCACGCCACCCAGTGCGGCAGGAAGCCTTCCCACAGGGCGATTCGGCCCGACAGCGTCAGCACATCGTGAAAGCCCTGCGGCAGGCCGACGTCGTGGTGCGCCTGCTCGACGGTGCGCACGAGATTCTTGGCGTGACGCAGGAAACGCTTGCCCGACGCGGTCAGTTCGGCGCCATTGCGCCCGCGCTGGAACAGGCGCGCGCCCAGCGTCGTCTCGAGCGTGTGGATGCGGGCGCTCACGGTCGATTGCGTGACGTGCAGGCGGCTGGCCGCGGCGACGAAGTTGCCGGTGGCGGCCACCATCAAAAAAGTGCGGGCGAGTTCGGTATCCATCTGGACATATCGGTGTTTTCGATATTAAACACCAAAATTTATCGTTGGATGGATATATAAGAGTTCTCTAAACTTGGCTCGCCAAAACGACAAAGGAGCTTGCCATGAACCGCCGAGCCGAACTGGACAGCCTGGTACCCGAACGCGACAACGCGGGCTGCGTGCCCGAGCCCCGCGATTGGAGCCGTGCGCTCGCCCCGCTGCGGGCCATCGAGGAAGGCCTGACACGCTCTCCCGCCCACTGGCAGGTGAGCGATTCCGTTCGGGCCTGGTACCCCGACACCGGGAGTGTGCCCGGCGCCCGGCGCGTGATTCAGCATCAGGCCGCCGCGAACGGCGACAAGCGCGCCGCCAGACGGGTCCTGCACGCGCCGTTCCCGCATGGCTACGGCCAGCAGGCCTGCCGGATCGCCGGCATGCGCACATCGTTGAAACGGACGCTCGATGTTTAAACCGGAATCCGGAACGATGAAAATTGCCTATACGGTTTCGGAGCGTGAACACTGGGTGTCGGCCGCCGGCGGCCTGGTCGGCATCCTGTCGGTGCTGTGGGTCAGCGAGTTGTGGCTGAGCGGACACGGCGGATTGTTCATCATCGCTTCGATGGGCGCCTCGGCCGTGCTGCTGTTCGCCGCTCCGCACGGCGCGATGTCGCAGCCATGGGCCGTGCTGGGCGGGCACATGGTGTCGGCGTTGATCGGCGTCACCTGCCAGCGCTGGCTGGGCAACGATCCGATGCTGGCCGCGTCGCTGGCAGTCGCCCTGTCGATCGCCGCCATGTATACCCTGCGTTGCCTGCACCCGCCGGGCGGGGCGACCGCGCTGAATGCCGTGATGGGCGGCGAAGCGGTGCATGCGCTCGGCTATGGCTATTCCTTCGACCCGGTGTTGCTGAATATCATCGTCATGCTGGGGGTGGCGGTGGTGTTCAACTATCCGTTCGCCTGGCGCCGCTATCCGCAGGTCTGGCACCGGCGGACGGTCGGGCAGACCCCGGCCGCAGCACATCCGGCCTCAGAGGAAAAATGCATGATCCCGCACAGCGACCTGGTGTATGCACTGAGCCAGATCGATACCTTCGTCGACGTCAGCGAAGAAGATTTGCAGCGGATCTATGCGCTGGCGCTGGGCCACCACCATCCCGGGTCCGGGGCCGTGGCGCGGGCCGCCACCACGCCGGCGACCGAATCGGCGGGCTAGCGCGGCGGCGCGCCGCGTTCCGGCCGACATTCAGGTTTCACGTCGGCCCGACTCGCGGTCTGCATCCTGCCCGGGCAGGCTGGGCGTTTTGCATTAAAGTGAAGGGGTCTTCACTGCTACCGCGAGAAGGGCCGCCGCATGATGCCGTTCGTTCCCTTGAACCGCTGCCCCACGGCAGGGCATGCGCCTGGCGCGCCCGGCATCCCGCCCAGTTGGGCGTCGTCCGACAAGGATCTGGTCGGCACCGCAATCGGGCCGTCGCGCCTGTGGTTCACCCTCGGGCACGGCATCGTCAACGAGGTGTACTACCCGCGTATCGACATTCCTCAGATTCGCGATCTCGGCTTCATCGTCGCGGATGACGCCGGATTCTGGGTCGAGGTCAAACGCATCGGCGACTATACGCTCACCGTCCCGGCGCCGGGCGTGCCGCTGCCGCGCATCACGCATCGCCATCCACGCTTTGTGCTGGGCTTGACCATTTGTCCGGACGCGGCCCGCGATGTACTCCTGATCGATCTGGCGCTCGAGGCTGAAGCGGGTCTGCGCGTCTATGTCCTGCTTGCGCCGCACCTGGGTGGCACCGGACGGGACAACCGGGCGGAGGCGACGATCTATCGGGGGCAGCGGGTCGTGTGGGCGGAGCAGGGTCCGTTCGGACTGGCGCTGCTGGCACGCACGGCAGCGGGCGACGACGCCCTGGGGGCCGCATCGGCGGGCTATGTCGGGATATCGGACGGCTGGCAGGATTTCGCTGCCCACGGCGCCATGGCCTGGCACTACGCCGAAGCCGGGCCGGGCAATGTGGCCCTGATGGCGGAAGTGGCCCCGCGGGCGACCCTGGCGCTGGGACTGGCGACCTCGAAGAGCGCGGCGGCCACCCTGGCGCGCGCGGCGTTGTTGCCGCCGTTCGCCCGCAGCATTGACCAGCAGACCGCCGCCTGGAAGGGCTGGCACCAGCAATGCCAGCCCGCCCTGAAAGACGATTTGCCGGATGACCTGCGCGCGCAGTTCGGCTGTTCGGCACAGGTGCTCAAGACCCACAGCGACAAGACCTATCTCGGGGCGATGGTGGCAAGCCTGTCGGTGCCGTGGGGCAATCGCGGCGAAGAACGCGGCGGCTATCACCTGGTCTGGCCGCGCGATCTGGTCGAATCGGCGCAGGCCCTGCTGGCGCTGGGCGATGCCGGCGAAGCGCGCGCGGTGTTCGGCTATCTGATGGCGACGCAGCACGACGACGGCCACTGGAACCAGAACCAGTGGCTCGGCGGCAAGCCCTACTGGGGCGGTATCCAGCTCGACGAAACCGCTTTTCCGGTGCTGCTTGCTGCAAGCCTGGCCGAACGCGATGCCCTGGACGGGATGCCCGTGGTCGACAGCGTGCGTCGCGCGCTGGCGTTTCTGATCCTGCACGGACCGGCGAGCCCGCAGGACCGCTGGGAGGAGGATGCCGGGGTCAATCCGTTCACCATGGCGGTCTGCATTGCCGCGCTGGTCGCCGGCGCCGCGCTGCTGCCGGAAGCGGAGCGCGCCCTGCCGCTCGCCGTGGCCGATTTCTGGAATGCGCGGCTCGAAGACTGGTGCGTGGCGCGCGACACGGCGCTCGGTGCGCGTCACGGCGTGGCCGCGTATTACGTGCGCGAAGCCCCGCCGGGCATCCTGTGCGACGACCTCGCCATGCAGCGCGTTCTGCCGATCAGCAATCACAGCTACGACCTCAAACTTGCCGCCGACGAGCAGATCGCCACCGATTTCCTGCAACTGGTGCGGCTGGGGCTGCGCCGTGCCGACGACAGCCTGATACGCGACACCCTGGTGCTGGTCGATGCGCTCCTCAAGACCGACACGCCCGCAGGGCCGGTCTGGCATCGCTACAACGGCGACGGCTACGGGGAGCACCAGGATGGCCGCGCATTTGACGGCGCGGGCCGCGGGCGCGGCTGGCCGCTCCTGGCGGGCGAGCGCGGACACTACGAACTCGCCGCCGGCAACGATCCCCTGGCGTATCTGCAAACGATGAACGCGATGGCGAATCACGGCTTGATTCCCGAGCAGGTGTGGGATGCCGAACCGCTGGGGCCGTTCCGGCCGGGCAAGGCGACGGGATCGGCGATGCCGCTTGCCTGGGCGCACGCCGAATTCATCAAGCTCGCGTCGTCGCGCGCGGCGGGACAACCGGTCGACCGGCCGGCTGCGGTGTGGGCGCGCTACGGGGGTGTGCGTCCCGCCCTGGGATGCGCGATCTGGACACCCGGCGCGCCGCTGGGGCGTTGCGCTGTCGATGCGGGCCTGTGGCTCGTGTTGCCCCGGCCTGCCCGCGTGCATCTGGGATTCGACGGCTGGGGCGACGCGGCAGACCTTCCCACGGCCGAATGCGGGCCGGGCCTCCACGGATTGAGGCTTGATGCCGAACGACTGGCAGGCCGCAGCCGGGTTGACTTCACCTGGTTTGATTCGAGTGCGGGGCGCTGGCACGAGGCGACCTATTCGGTCGCTCTCGGCTGATCCCACCTAGCGGCCGAGGTCTTCCAGCAGGCTCGACAGATCGTCGGCGTGCTCCTCCTCCATCGCCAGGATGTCTTCCAGCATCCGGCGCGTGGTGATGTCCTTGTCGCCCATGTAGCGGATCATCTCGCCGTAGCTCTCGATCGCGATGCGCTCGGCGACGAGGTCTTCCCTGATCATGTCGACGAGTGAGCCGCCTTCGACGTATTCGGCGTGCGATCGCGTCGCCAGTCCATCCGGATTGAAGTTCGGCTCGCCCTTCAGCTGCACGATGCGCGCGGCGATGAGGTCGGCATGGCCCTGCTCCTCGGTGGCATGCTGCAGGAATTCCTGCGCCACGGCGTCGGCGTTGATGCCGCTGGCCATGAAGTAGTGGCGCTTGTAACGCAGGATGCACACCAGCTCGGTGGCGAGCGCTTCGTTCAGCAGCTTGACGACGGTGGCGCGATCGGCCTGGTAGCCATCGGTGACGGCGCCGTTCTCGATGTGCTTGCGGGCGCGGGCGCGCAAGGTCTTGATGTCGGTCAGAAACGGTTGTTGGGCTGCGGGTGAGGCTTTGGCTTTGGCCATGCTTGACTCCTTCTGATTGAAAAGACTATCCCGGCGCGGTATCCGGCAGCGGCATCACCACGAAGCCGCCGATATGTCATCGCTGTGCCCGGTCACGCCCCCGACGCCGAGGCCGAACATGGCCAGGGCATGCATCATCGCGCGGTATAGCGGATAAGCGGGCGCCGTGTAGACAGGCGCGCTGGCGATGCGGTCGCGACGATATTCGTCATAGGTGCTGGTCATGCGCATTGCAATCATGATGTTCTCCCGTCAATGGGTCCGTTTTGGGCCGGAGCCCGGGTCTTCAGCAGACGGCTGCGCACCCGGCGACCGGGCACGGGTGCGCACGTCCCGGTCAGCCGAGGTCGAAGCGGTCCAGGTTCATCACCTTGGTCCAGGCCGCGACGAAGTCGCGGACGAACTTCTCCTGCGCGTCCGCACAGGCATAGGCTTCCGCCAGCGCCCGCAGCTGCGAGTTCGAGCCGAACACCAGGTCGACGCGGGTGCCGGTCCACTTCCTCGCCCCGGTCTTGCGGTCGGTGCCCTCGAACACGTCGGCGTCGCTTGATACCGGCTTCCACGCCGTGCCCATGTCGAGCAGGTTGACGAAGAAGTCGTTGCTGAGTGTCCCCGGCCGCCGGGTGAAGACCCCATGCTGCGACTGTCCGACATTCGCATTGAGCGCGCGCATGCCGCCCACCAGCACCGTCATCTCGGGCGCCGAGAGTGTCAGCAGCTGCGCGCGGTCGAGCAGCAGTTCTTCCGCAGAAACCGGATACCTGCCCTTCTGGTAGTTGCGGAAGCCGTCGGCGATCGGTTCGAGCACGGCGAAGGAATCCACGTCGGTCTGTTCCTGCGAGGCGTCCATGCGGCCCGGCGTGAAGGGCGCCGTCACGGCGTGGCCGGCCTGCTTCGCGGCGGCCTCGACGCCGGCGCAGCCCGCGAGAACGATCAGATCGGCCAGCGAGACCTTCTTGCCGCCGGATGGCGCGGCGTTGAATTCGGCCTGGATGCCTTCGAGGGCTTTCAGCACCTTCGCCAGCTGCGCGGGCTGGTTGGCGTCCCAGTCCTTCTGCGGCGCGAGGCGGATGCGCGCGCCGTTCGCGCCGCCGCGCTTGTCGGAGCCGCGGAACGTCGACGCCGAGGCCCAGGCGGTCGAGACCAGCTCCGGCACGGAGAGTCCGGTCGCCAGGATCTTGCCCTTGAGCGCGGCGACGTCCCGGTCGTCGATCAGGGTGTGGTCGACGGCGGGGATGGGGTCCTGCCAGATCAGGTCTTCCTTGGGCACGTCAGGGCCGAGGTAGCGCGCTTTCGGGCCCATGTCGCGGTGGGTCAGCTTGAACCAGGCGCGGGCGAAGGCGTCGGCGAATTCGTCCGGGTTCTGGTGGAAGCGGCGCGCGATCTTTTCATAGGCCGGATCCATGCGCATCGCCATGTCGGCGGCGGTCATGATGATCGGCGCCTGCTTCGACGCATCGTGCGCGGCCGGGGCCATGTTGCTGTCGGTCGCCTGCTTCGGCGTCCACTGCCAGGCGCCCGCCGGGCTCTTCGTCAGCTCCCATTCGTTGCCGAACAGCATGTCGAGATAGCTCATGTCCCACTTCGTCGGGGTCGGCGTCCACGAGCCTTCGAGGCCGCTGCCGATCTGGTCGCCGCCCTTGCCGCTCTTGTAACTGCTCTTCCAGCCGAGGCCCATTTGCTCGATGGGCGCGGCCTCGGGTTCGGGGCCGACATGGGTGGCGGGGCCGGCGCCGTGGCACTTGCCGAAGGTGTGGCCGCCGCAGGTGAGCGCCACCGTTTCATAATCGTTCATCGCCATGCGCGCGAAGGTCTCGCGCACGTCGCGGGCGGAGGCGACCGGATCCGGGTTGCCGCCGGGGCCTTCCGGGTTGACGTAGATCAGGCCCATCTGCACGGCGGCGAGCGGGTTTTCCAGGTCGCGCTCGCCGGAATAGCGCGCCTTGTCGTCCAGCCACTTCTGCTCGTTGCCCCAGTAGACGTCGATCTCCGGCGCCCAGATGTCCTCGCGTCCGCCGGCGAAGCCGAAGGTCTTGAAGCCCATCGATTCCATGGCGACGTTGCCCGCGAGAATGATGAGGTCGGCCCAGGAGATCTTCCGGCCGTACTTCTGCTTGATCGGCCACAGCAGCCGGCGCGCCTTGTCGAGGTTGACGTTGTCGGGCCAGCTGTTGAGCGGCGCGAAACGCTGGTTGCCGTGTCCCGCGCCGCCGCGGCCGTCGCCGGTGCGGTAGGTGCCCGCGCTGTGCCAGGCCATGCGGATGAAGAAAGGCCCGTAGTGCCCGTAGTCCGCGGGCCACCAGTCCTGCGAGTCGGTCATCAGGGCCGTGAGGTCATTTTTCACCGCTGCGAGGTCGAGGGTCTTGAATTCCTCGGCGTAGTTGAAGCCCTCGTCCATGGGGCTGGACTCGGGCGTATGCTGATGCAGGATGTCGAGGCGCAGCTGGTTCGGCCACCAGTCGCGGTTCGACGTGCCGCTCCCGGCTTTGTGTACAAACGGGCACTTGCTTTCTGACATGGCTATCTCCTATCGGTATTCGGCTCCACAGCGGAGAGACCTCATTAAAGACCACCCGGCGTGATTTGTCTCATGAATAGTCTAGAATGAGCTAATTGATGAAATCGAACGGGTGGCCATGACCCTGCAGGAACTGAAATACCTGGTGGCGCTCGCCGATCACGGCCACTTCGGCCGCGCGGCCGAGGCCTGCTTCATCACCCAGTCGACGCTGTCCACCCAGATCAAGAAGCTGGAGGACTTCCTCGGCGTGACGCTGTTCGACCGCAGCCTCAAGCGCGTCACGCCGACGCCGATCGGCCGCGAAATCCTGCAGGCGGCGCGCAACATCGTCGAAGAATCCGATCGCATCCGCGAACTCGCCAGGCACGCGCAGGACCCGATGACGCGCACCCTGCATCTCGGCGTCATTCCTACGCTCGGTCCCTACTACTTGCCGCACGCGCTGACGCTGGTGCACAAGAAACATCCCGGCCTGCGCCTGCTGCTGCGCGAGGAAATGACGCCGCAAATCCTGGAGCATCTGATCGACGGGAAGCTGGATGCGGGCCTGCTGGCGCTGCCTGTTAACGACGACACCCTGCGCGTCGAGCCGCTGTTCCACGAGCCGTTTTTTGCCGCCCTGCCGGCCGGGCATGCGCTTGCCAAGCAGAGTGTGCTCAAGGTGTCCGACATCATGAAAGAGAAGCTGCTGCTGCTCGACGAGGGCCATTGCCTGCGCGACCAGGCGCTCGATGTCTGCGGCACCGGTTCGCGCGGCCGCGAGGAAGTGCGCGCCACCAGCCTGGAGACCCTGCGCCAGATGGTCGCCATGGGGCTGGGCCTGACCCTGCTGCCGGCGCTGGCGGTCGATGCCGGCGCGCGCCAAACGAGGAAAGCCGTCGAGATCCGCCCGTTCAAATCGCCGCCGCCCGGCCGCACCATCGGCCTGGTCTGGCGCAAGCGTGCGCCGTTTCCCGAAACCTTCGAGCGCCTCGCCGCCACGCTCAAGGCCACATTACCCGCCGAAGTGGAGCCTGCCTGATGTCCGACCTCAACGATCCCCGCGTCTTTTTCGCCGCCGAACGCACGCTGATGGCGTGGAACCGAACCGGCCTGACCCTGATGGCCTTCGGTTTCGTGCTCGAACGCTTCGGTTTGTTCATGCACATGCTGCGCCCCTCGCCCGGCCATATCGGACGCGACCTCTCGTTCTGGGTGGGCGTGGCCTTCATATCGCTGGCGCTGATCGTGATGAGCTTTTCCATCCTGCAGTTCCGGCGCGTGCTCGCCACCCTCAAGCCCATCGAAATCCCCGAGCGCTACACGACCTGGGCCGGCATTGCGATGAACCTGATGGTGGTGCTGCTCGGGCTGGGGCTCCTGGCCTACCTGTTCTTGGAACTGTAGCGTGGCGCGGGGCGTCCGGCGCCGGTATCAGGCGACTGCCACGCTCTTCACCTGCGCGACCACCGGTGTGCCTGGCTGCAGATTCAGTAGTTGCGCCGATTTGCGGGTGATGCGCGCCAGCAGCACGGTGTCGCCGAGCGCCAGCCGCACCAGTACCTGCCCCGGCGCATCGTCGGCCAGTTCAATGACCCTGGCGGGCAGCAGGTTGAGGATGCTGGTCTGCCGCGGCATGGCCAGTGCCAGGCTGACGTCTCGCGCGGTGATGCGCACCCTCAGCGGCGCGCCGGGCGAACCGTGCAGGCCGGGCAATTCCAGCGATATGGCACCGCGGGCGACGCGGGTGAGCTGGAGTGCCGGATCGTGCGCCACCACCACGGCATCGATGACCGTGGCGGCGATGTCGCGATGCGCCAGCGGCAGGTCGAGCCGGGTCAGCCCTTCCACAAGGGGGCCCTGATAGACGAGATGGCCGGCTTCGATCAGCAGCAGGTGGTCGGCCAGGCGCGCCACCTCGTCGAGCGCGTGGCTGACATAGAGCAGGGGCAGCTCGAGTTCGCGGTGCAGGCGTTCCAGATACGGCAGGATGTCCGCGCGCGCGTCGGCGTCGAGCGCGGCCATCGGCTCGTCCATCAACAGGAGCCGGGGACACGACAGCAGCGCACGGCCGATCGCCACGCGCTGGCGCTGGCCGCCCGAGAGCTGGTGTGGCTGCAGCGTGATCAACGGCGCCAGTTCAAGCCAGTCGATCACTTCATCCCGCTGGATGGTGCGGGCCCGGGACGGCACGCGCTTCCAGCCATATTCCAGGTTGGCGCGTACCGACAGGTGCGGAAACAGGCTGGCTTCCTGGAACACGTAGCCGAGCGCGCGGCGGTACGTGGGAACGAAGCGGGCGTCGTCCTGCCAGACCTCGCCGTCGACGACGAGACGGCCGGGCGCACGTTCGAGCCCGGCGATCAGCCGCAGCAGGGTCGTCTTGCCCGAGCCGGAATGGCCGAACAGCGCGGTGACGCCGCGTGTCGGCACGCTGAAATCCGCGTCGAGCGAGAATTCGCCGAGCGTGGCGCGGAACCGCGCTTCGATCAGGCTCACGCCGGCGTCCGCTGCCAGTGCCCGCCGTAGCGGCCCAGCATCAGCAGCACCAGGAAGGAAAACGCCACCAGCCCGGCCGACAGCAGGTGCGCGTCGGCGTATTCGAGCGCCTCGACATGGTCGTAGATCGCCACCGACAGCACCCGCGTCTGGCCCGGGATGTTGCCGCCCAGCATCAGCACCACGCCGAACTCCCCCACGGTGTGGGCAAAGGCCAGCACCGCGGCGGTCAGGAAGCCGGGGCGCGCCAGCGGCACGGCCACGCTCCTGAAGCGGTCCCATGACGAGGCGCGCAGGGTGGCCGCCACTTCGAGCGGACGCGCGCCGATTGCGGCAAAGGCATTGGCGATCGGCTGCACCGCGAACGGCAGCGAAAACACCACCGAGCCCACCACCAGGCCGGCAAAGGTGAAGGGGAGGGTGGACAAGCCGAGTTGCTGCATCCAGCGGCCGACCGTGCCCTGCGGTCCCAGCAGCACCAGCAGGTAGAAGCCCAGCACCGTCGGCGGCAGCACCAGCGGCAGCGACACCAGCGCCGTGACGGCCGCACGCAGGCGCGCGTGAGTGTGGGTCAGCCACCAGGCCAGCGGCGTGGCGATCAGCATCAGCAGGGCGGTCGTGATCGAAGCCAGCTCCAGCGTCAGCAGGATGGCCGACGTGTCGGCCTCGATCAGGGACATGGATTACAGGTCGTAGCCATAGCCGCGGATGATAGCCTGCGCGCCCGGCGTTCCCAGGAAATCAAGCAGCGCGCGCGCGGCCGCGTTGTCGGCGCCGTGTTTCAGCAGGGCGGCATCCTGGCGGATCGGCGCATACAGCCGGGTGGGAACCCGCCACATCGAACCCTGGGTCAGCTTGCCATCCTGCATGACCTGGGACAGGGCCACAAAACCGAGGTCGGCATTGCCGCTGGCGGCAAACTGGTAGGTTTGGCCGATGTTCTCGCCCACCACGAGTTTGCTCGCGACGGCATCGAGGAGCCCGAGCCTGGCCAGGGTTTCCCGGGCGGCGGCGCCATAGGGCGCCAGCTTCGGGTTGGCGACGGCGAGCTTGCCGAAACGGTTCTGCTTCAGCACGGCATCGGTGCCATCGATCAGCCTGGGGTTGGCGCTCCACAGGACGAGCCTGCCGATGGCGTAGTTGCGGGTGGCGACGGCATCGCCTTCGCGCAACAGCCGGGCCGGCGTGTCGTCGTCGGCGGCCAGCAATACGTCGAAGGGGGCGCCGTTCCTGATTTGGGTGTAGAACTTGCCGGTCGAGCCGGACGACAGGGCGAGGCTGTGGCCGGTCGCCTGTTCGAACCGGTCGGCCAGCACCTTCATCGGCATGGCGAAGTTGGCGGCCACGGCGATATGCGCCGTGTCGGCTGCGGCGGGCAGGCTGGCGGATGCGGACAGCACAAGGATGGATGCCAGTTTCTTGAAGACGCGTGTCATGAGGGTGTCCTGGATGGGAAGCACGTTCGTTATGTCCAGTATGTCATATCGAAAGAATGAGAGCAAGCGATGGCTTTCCGGGTGGGGCGCCGCAATGCTTCGATCAGAAACCGGTCGTCGCCCGTCATGCCCGAGGCGTCGCGGCCGTTCGTGCCACGTGTCCAGCCGCCCCGGTCGCCATCGAAGCGTTGACGGACCAGGCGCCTCTCGAGCGTCAGCATGGGGGGCGTGCCGACGGTTCAGCCGTCCGTACGAAGATGCCGGGCCAGTGCGGCCATATCCGATTCGGTCGCCTTGCGGGCGCGGTTTTCCAGCCGCCGATACAGGGTGATCACCGCGTCGGCCAGCGGTGTCAGCTGCGCGCCGCCGCCGCGGGCGCCGCCCTTGCTGGCTTCGACCAGCGGATGGGCGAAACAGCGGTTCATGGTGTCGACCAGATGCCAGGCGCGTTTGTAGCTCATCCCCATGGCGCGCCCGGCGGCGGCGATGGAGCCGGTTTCGCGGATGGCTTCGAGCAGCTGCACCTTGCCGGGGCCGAGCGCGATGTCGTCGCCGAGGATGAGGCGAAAGGTGAGGCGCGGTGTCATGCTGCGATGATAGCCGGCCGGATGCCCGGCAGGCGGGCGAAGCTGTCGCGCTTCACGGTTTCGATGAAATCCGCGACATAGGCCCGCGCGGCATCGGCTTCGCGCACCGCGACATGGAGTTCGGCCCACAGGCCGTGCTTGCCGATGCGGCGCGCGGCGACGTAGCCGCGCTCGAGGTAGGGCGCGACGGCCCACGCCGGCAGCGCGGCCAGCCCGCGGCGGCTGGCGACGAGCTGCAGGATGGCCACCGTCAATTGCGCTTCGCGGCGCGCCGGCCTGATTCCGGCGGGGGCGAGCACGCGCCGGATCAGGTCGAGCCGGTCTTCCGGCACCGGGTAGGTGATGAGCGTGTGGTCGGCGAAGTCGGCCGGCAGCAGCCACTTTCTTGCGGAGAGCGGATGACCCGGCGGCAGCAGCGCCAGCATCTCGAAACCGAACAGCGGAACATACGCGATGCCCGCGCGCGGCACGGTTTCCGAGGTGATGACGAGATCGGCGCGCCCATCCAGCAGGAGGCCCACCGGGTCGGCCTGGAACCCGCCCAGCAGGTCGAGCTCCACGCCCGGCCACACGTCGCGGTAGCTGTCCATCGCCGGCATCAGCCAGTCGTAGCAGGTGTGGCATTCCACCGCGATGCGCAACTCGCCGGCGTCGCCGTCCTTCAGCTTGGCCAGATCGCGCAGCGCGGCGTCCACCTGCGGCAATGCGGCGTGCGCCAGGGCCAGCAGGCGGCGTCCGGCCGCGGTGAGCTGCAGCGGGCGCGCAGTGCGCTCGACCAGCGGCAGCCCCAACGCGTCCTCCAGCGCTTTCAGCTGATGCGATACCGCCGACTGCGTGAGATGCAGGCGTTCGGCGGCGGCGGTCAGTCCGCCCGCCTCCGTCACGGCCTGCAGCAGCCGCAGATGGCGCAACTCAACATGAGAAACATTCATTAAATAAATGAGAAATATTCGTTTGTTTCATGTTACCCGCATCGGCATCATGGCGTCCATCATTCATTGGGAGTACGCACATGGCACTGGCACACGTATTGGGCGTTCCGCGGATCGGCCCGAACCGCGAACTGAAATT
>JAJZRE010000053.1 GCA_021802945.1 Pseudomonadota bacterium | reverse complement strand
GGCGCAGCGCTTCCTCCAGCGAGAACAGGTCGTAGGGATTGACGATGGCCGGCACGCCCTGGCGCATGATGGTGTTGGTGACCGGGTGCACGCGGATCTGCGCGCTGTCCGGAACCTGCTTGATGCAGACGACGATATGCATGATGGTCTTCTCCTAGGGCGTGTTAACACTAATTTCGCGTCCGCGTTGCCGCGAGAAAGCGATGGATGCAAGGCGCGTCGCGCAGGCAAGGGCCATCCCTTGCCAAGAGGCGCAACGCCGCAGACGCGCTTTCTCGCGGCAACCCGAAGGGACGGGCCAATTCGAGCGCATCCCTTTGTCGCGTGCCGCTTGCAGTGAACGACACTGCGGCGCGTCTCGCTTCGCGGTCTGCATCTCGAATTGGCCTCGTCGCGGGCGTGAAATTAGTGTTAACACGCCCTGCTCCGTGACGGCAGCGCCGTGCGCAGGCTGTCGAGCGAGACGTGCTGCTTGCCGTCCACGTCCTGGAAGACCTTGAACACCTTTTCCTGCGCCGGGGTGGATTTCACGAAGTCGCCGTAGGCGCGCGCCAGCAGTTCCTTGCACACGCCGTGCAGCGCGACGTCGTCCATCTCCGCCGTGCCTGGCGTCGCGCGCAGGTACTGGTTGAAGCGCTTCAGGATGTGCAGGCGGTTGACGTTGACGACGGATTGTTCGTAGGCAACCTGGAAATAGTCCAGGAACTCTTCGGCCGCCGAGAAGCGGGTCATTTGCTTGAATAGGTCGCTCATGGTTTTTCCGATGCTCGTTTCATTTCAGTGGGTGGTCCGCTTCAGGTTCACGGCGACGTGAGCCGGATCGCAGGTTTCGGTGCAGGTGACGCAATCGTTCGTCGCTGGGCTTTCTTGGGTCTCGGCGGGCACGCCCAGGTGTTTTTCCAGGGCGGCGATGCGGTCGAGCAGGCAGGAAATCGCCTTGCCCACCGGGTCGGGCATCAGGTGGTGGTCGAGGTCGATGCCCTGCTGCGTGATGCGGCGCTGGCTTTCGGGCAGCACCACGCGGCCGGGGATGCCGACCACCGTCATTCTTTCCGGCACATCCTGGATCACCACCGAATTCGCGCCGACGCGCGCAGCGCGGCCGACCGTGATCGGGCCGAGTATCTTAGCGCCGGCGCCCACCACCACGCCGTCGCACAGGGTGGGGTGGCGCTTGCCCGGGTTCCAGGAGACGCCGCCCAAGGTGACGCCGTGATAGAGCGTGACGTCGTCGCCAACCTCGGCGGTTTCGCCGATGACGACGCCGCAGCCGTGGTCGATGAAGAAGCGGCGGCCGATCGTGGCGCCCGGATGGATGTCGATCTGGGTGAACATGCGCGCGAAGAAGCTCGTGAAGCGCGCCGCATAGCGCCAGCCGCGGCCCCACAGGGCGTGGCTGATGCGATGCCAGAGCAGGGCGTGGATGCCGGGATAGGTGGTAACGACTTCCCAGGCGGTGCGCGCGGCCGGGTCGCGCTGGAATACGCAGGCCACGTCTTCGCGCAGCAGGGCGACGAGGCCGGGGGCCGGTTGCGGGGCGGCGAGGCGTTCGCGGTCGATCATCGCGGTCATGATGGGTTCCTCCCGGTCAGGACTGCGCATGCGCGCGCGGCATGGCTTCCAGATAGAAGCGTTCGAGGTCGGCCGAATCCGGCGTGCGCTTGGTGGCGACGGCGTGCTGGCGGATGCGCGCGAGCATGGCCTTGGCCTCGAACGCCGTCAGCACGATGCCGATGCCGGCGTAGGCCTGCATCACGGCGTGGGAACCCGAGTGCTTGCCAAGCACCAGCGTGTGGGTGCGGCCGACGTCCGCCGGATCCACGCCCTGGTAGTTGAGCGGGTTCTTGATCAGGCCGTCCACGTGGATGCCGGATTCGTGGCTGAACACGGCGTCGCCGACGATGCTCTTGTTCGCCGGGACCGGGCGGCCCGATGCGATGGCCACCAGGCGCGAGATTTCCGGGAAATGGCGGCTGTCGATGCCGGTTTCGAAGTGGTAGAGCTGGTGCATCGCGGTGACCGACTCTTCCAGCGCGGCGTTGCCGGCGCGCTCGCCCAGCCCGTTCACGGTCGTGTTGATGTGGGTCGCGCCGGCCAGCACCGCGGCCAGCGTGTTGGCGGTGGCCAGCCCCAGATCGTTGTGCGCGTGCATTTCCAGTTCGAGATCGGTCTCTTCCCGCAGCCGGTTGATGCGCTTGAAGGTGGCGAAGGGATCGAGCAGGCCGAGCGTGTCGGCGAAGCGGAAGCGCCGCGCGCCGGCGCGCCCGGCCGCATCGACCACCCGCAGCAGGAAGTCGATGTCGGCGCGCGAGGCGTCCTCGCCGCCGACGCAGACCTCCATGCCCAGATCCAGCCCGCGGCCGACGAAGCGGGTGAGGGTCTCCAGCACCCATTCGCGGTCGCGCCCCAGCTTGTGGCGGATCTGGATGTCGGAAACCGGGATGGACAGATTCACGATGTGCACGCCGCAGCTGGCGGCGGCCGTGAGATCGCTGTCGCACATGCGGCCCCAGACCATCAGTTGCGACGGCAGCCCCAGGCTGGCGATGGCGAGTATGCTCTCGCGCTCTTCCGGCCCCATCACCGGGATGCCCACTTCCATTTCCGGCACCCCGGCGGCGGCCAGCGCGCGCGCGATGGCGATGCGTTCCTCGGCGGTGAAGGCCACCCCGGCGGTCTGCTCGCCGTCGCGCAGGGTCGTGTCGTTTACGACTACAGAAGGTATCGCCATGTTCGCTCCGATGAAGATTCGCTTTCATCAAGCAATCAGCAAGGGGTGTGCCAGCGTAAATTGTTCCTTCCAATCAGCCGCTTAGATGTTCGCCCGGATCAGGACCGAGCAGCCGGAAACAACATTTGTCGGGGATTGTAGGGATTGCGACAGGGCGGTTTAAGCCGCCAGCGCCGCCACGGCAACTGCTTCGCAGGCGTAGCCGAGATCCGCGGCAACGGCAGGATGCGTGACCCGGCCGCGCAACACGTTGAGGCCGCTGCGCAGGCCGGGATTGTCCTCCAGTGCCCGCGCCCAGCCCTTGTCGGCGAGTTCCAGTACGAGCGGCAGCGTGGCCTGGGTCAGCGCCAGCGTAGCGGTGCGCGCGACCGCGCCCGGCATGTTGGTGACGCAGTAATGCACGACGCCATGTTCGACATAGGTGGGGGCTGAGTGGGTGGTGGGGCGCGAGGTCTCGGCGCAGCCGCCCTGGTCGATGGCGATGTCCACCAGGGCCGAGCCCGGCTTCATCGCCTTCACCATGTCGCGGGTCAGCAGGCGCGGCGCGCGCTTGCCCGGGATGAGCACCGCACCGATGACCAGGTCCGCTTCGCGAGCGAGTTCGGCGATGGCGGCGGCTTCGGAAAAACGGGTTTTCACGCGCATGCCGAAGACGTCGTCGAGCTGGCGCAGGCGCGCCACGTCGACGTCGAGCACCGTGACCTCGGCGCCGAGACCGAGCGCCATTTTCGCCGCGTTGAGGCCGGCGGCGCCGCCGCCGAGGATCGCCACCTTGGCCGGCGCCACGCCCGGCACCCCGCCGAGCAGCACGCCGCTGCCGCCGTTGGCGATCTGCAAGGCCGTCGCACCGGCCTGCACCGCCAGGCGGCCGGCCACTTCCGACATCGGAATCAGCAGCGGCAGCCTGCCCTGCGCATCGGTGACGGTCTCGTAGGCGATGCCGACGATCTTGCGCTCGAGCAGGACGCGCGTCAGCTCCGGTTCGGGCGCAAGATGCAGGTAGCAGAAAAGCAGTTGGCCTTCGCGCAGCAGCGCCACTTCTGATGGCTGCGGTTCCTTGACCTTGACGACCATGTCGCAGCCGTAGACCTGGTTGCGGCCCGTAATCATCGCGCCGGCCGCCTCGTACAGGGCATCGCCGAAACCGATGCGCGCGCCGGCAAGGGTTTCCACCAGCACCTGATGGCCCTGCGCGATCAGCGCGCTCACCCCCGCGGGCGTCACGCCGACGCGGTATTCGTGGTCCTTGGTTTCCTTCGGGATGCCGATGCGCATGCGTGCTCCTGGTGGAATATCGGTTCAGCGCAGGAAAAGAAGCTTGCTCAATGCCCTTCCTTGACCATGTTGATCGAGTATCGGGGGATCTCGATCACCAGGTCGGCGCCGTCGACGATGGCCTGGCAGGCCAGGCGCGATTGCGGCTCCAGGCCCCAGGCCTTGTCGAGCAGGTCGTCTTCCGTCTCGGTGCTGGGGTTCAGCGAGGCGTAGCCTTCGCGCACGATGACGTGGCAGGTGGTGCAGGCGCAGGACTGTTCGCAGGCATGGTCGAGTTCGATGCCGGCGGCGAGCAGGCTGTCGCAGAGGGTGGCGCCGCTCGCGGCGTCCAGCGCGGCGCCGTCCGGGCACAGGTGTTCGTGCGGCAATACGATGAGTTGCGGCATGGTGCGGTGTCTCGCTAGGCCTCGAGCGCTTCCAGCCGCCGGCCGCTCAGGGCGCGCTGGATGCTCGCATCCATGCGGCGGGCGGCAAACTGGGCGGTGGCCCGGTTGAGCGAGTCGGCCGCGCGCTTGATGGCGGTGTGGTCGGGGCTGTTCAGCAGCACACGCAGGGTCTCCATCGCGCGGTCGATGGCGGCGCGTTCCACCTCGGACAGCAGTTGCCTGCCGTCCAGGTCCAGCGCCGCCTGCGTGGCCTCGAGCAGGCGCAGGCCGTCCACCCGCTGCTCGCGGAGGTTGCGCGCGGCCATGTCGTTTTGCGCATGGCTGAAGGAGTCCTGCAGCATGCGTGCGATTTCGTCGTCGCCCAGGCCGTAGGACGGCTTCACCTCGATGGTGGCCTGCACGCCGCTGGTCTGCTCGTGGGCGGACACCGACAAGAGACCGTCGGCGTCGACCTGGAAGGTGACGCGGATGCGCGCGGCGCCCGCCACCATGGGCGGAATGCCGCGCAGTTCGAAGCGGGCGAGCGAGCGGCAGTCGCCGACCAGTTCGCGCTCGCCCTGCACCACGTGGAGGCTCATGGCGGTCTGGCCGTCCTTGAAGGTGGTGAAATCCTGGGCGCGCGTGACCGGGAGGGTGGCGTTGCGCGGAATGACCTTCTCCACCAGCCCGCCCATGGTTTCGAGGCCGAGCGACAGCGGAATGACGTCCAGCAGCAGCCAGTCGTCGGTTTTGCGGTTGCCCACCAGCATATTGGCCTGCATGGCGGCGCCCAGCGCCACCACCTTGTCGGGGTCGAGGTTGGTGAGCGGCTCGCGCCCGAAGAATTTTGCCACCGCATCGCGCACGTGGCGCATGCGGGTGGACCCCCCGACCAGCACCACGCCGTCGATGTCTTCGATGCCGAGGCCGGCGTCGCGCAGCGCCTTGCGTGTCGGGCTGATGGTTTTTGAGATCAGGCCGGCGGTGAGATCGAAGAAGGTCTCGGCACCCAGGATCCGATCCACTTCCATGCCGGAGGAAAGCGTGGCGCTGATGCGCGCGCTGTCACTGTCTGTGAGCGTTTCCTTGGCCTTGCGCGCCAGGCTCAGCAACAGGCGGGCATCCGCGACCGGCACCTCCTCGAGGCTGCTCTGCCCGACGATCCAGCGATAGATGCATTCGTCGAAATCGTCTCCGCCCAGCGCGGAATCGCCGCTGGTAGCGGCCACTTCGAAGATGCCCTGCCGCAGGCGCAGGATGGACACGTCGAAGGTGCCGCCGCCCAGGTCGTAGATGCAGAAGGTGCCCTGCGATGCATTGTCGAGGCCGTACGCGATCGCCGCCGCGGTCGGTTCGTTCAGCAGGCGCAGCACGTTGATGCCGGCCAGGCGCGCCGCATCCTTGGTGGCCTGGCGCTGGGCGTCGTCGAAGTAGGCCGGGACGGTGATCACCGCGCCGGTGAGTTCGCCGCCGAGGGCGGCTTCGGCGCGGCTGCGTAATACTTTCAAAATCTCGGCCGAGACCTCCACCGGGCTTTTCACGCCGGCGCGGGTTTCCAGCCGCACCATGCCGGGGGCGTCGACGAAACGGTAGGGCGTGGCGGCAGCGTGGGGCACGTCCTTGAGGCCGCGCCCCATGAAGCGCTTGACCGAGGCAATGGTGTTGTGGGGGTCGTCGCTCTGGCGCAATTTCGCCTCCAGGCCGACTTGCGGACTGCCGTCCTGAACGTAGCGCACCACCGACGGCAGCAGGGCGCGGCCGGCCTCGTCCTCCAGCACCGCCGTCTCGCCGCTGCGCACGGTGGCGACCAGGGAGTTGGTGGTGCCCAAGTCGATGCCGATGGCCAGCCGGTGCTGGTGGGGATCCGCACATAAACCGGGTTCTGCGATCTGGAGTAGGGCCATGATGTTTCTCCTAGGGCGTGTTAACACTAATTTCGCGTCCGCGTTGCCGCGAGAAAGCGATGGATGCAAGGCGCGTCGCGCAGGCAAGGGCCATCCCTTGCCAAGAGGCGCAACGCCGCAGACGCGCTTTCTCGCGGCAACCCGAAGGGACGGGCCAATTCGAGCGCATCCCTTTGTCGCGTGCCGCTTGCAGTGAACGACACTGCGGCGCGTCTCGCTTCGCGGTCTGCATCTCGAATTGGCCTCGTCGCGGGCGTGAAATTAGTGTTAACACGCCCTATACGTTGAAGCTTTCGCCGCAGCCGCAGGTGTTCTTCACGTTGGGGTTGTTGAACTTGAAGCCTTCGTTCAAGCCCTCGCGCACGAAATCGAGTTCGGTGCCGTCGAGGAAGGTCAGGCTCTTGGGATCGATCAGCACCGTGACACCGCCGGATTCGAATGACAAATCATCGGGCAGGCTCTCGTCCACGAACTCGAGCGTGTAGGCCATGCCGGAGCAGCCGCTGGTGCGCACGCCGAGGCGCAGGCCGATGCCCTTGCCGCGCTGGGCAAGAAATTTTTGTATCCGGTCGGCGGCGCGTTCTGACAGCGTAATGGCCATGCCCGCGCTCCTTATACGGAAAACGAACTGCCGCAGCCGCAGGTGGATGCGGCATTCGGGTTGTTGATCACGAAACGCGCGCCGTCGAGGCTTTCCTGGTAGTCGATTTGGGCGCCCATCAGATACTGGAAGCTCATCGGGTCGATCAGCAGCGACACGCCGCAGTTCTCCACCACGGTGTCGTCCTCGCCGCTGTTCTCGTCGAAGGTGAAGCCGTACTGAAAGCCGGAGCAGCCGCCCCCGGAAACCGAGACGCGCAGCTTGAGCGCGGCATTGCCTTCGTCCTCGATCAGTTCCCTGACCTTGATCGCGGCGGCGTCGGTGAACACGACAGGGCTTTCGATTTGCGTTTCCATGTGTCTATCTCCTGTGAGCGTGGTGCTTACGCGGCTTTGGGGTCGCAGGAGGCGTAGCCTTCCGTGGCGACTTCGTGTTTGGTGCGGTAGTCCGCCACGGCCGCCTTGATGGCGTCCTCGGCGAGGATCGAGCAGTGGATCTTGACCGGCGGCAGCGCCAGTTCCTCGGCGATGTCGGTGTTCTTGATCGCCAGCGCCTGGTCGAGCGTCTTGCCCTTGACCCATTCGGTCACCAGCGAGGACGACGCGATGGCGGAACCGCAGCCGTAGGTCTTGAAGCGCGCTTCCTCGATCACGCCGTCGTCGTTCACCTTGATCTGCAGCTTCATCACGTCGCCGCAGGCCGGGGCGCCGACCATGCCGGTGCCGACCGAGGCGTCGTCCGCGGTGAAGCCGCCGACGTTGCGGGGATTCTCGTAATGGTCCAGTACCTTGTCGCTGTATGACATCTGTTGCTCCTTTCAGTCGCAGGGGTTAGGGGCTGGGGGCTAGGATTTAGGGGGCTTTGTAGCGCTGCGCGCCTTTTTAATTGGCGCGGCCTTTGGCCGCTCAACCCCTAGTCCCTAGCCCCTAACTCCTAGCCCCTAAAAATCAATGTGCCGCCCACTGCACGGTGTTCAGATCGATGCCGGCGCAGTGCATGTCCCACAGCGGCGACAGTTCGCGCAGCTTGCCCACGTGCTTGTGGAGCAGTTGCACCGCGTAGTCGACTTCCTCCTCGGTGGTGAAGCGGCCGATGGAGAAGCGGATCGAGCTGTGCGCCAGTTCGTCGCTGCGTCCCAGCGCCTTCAGCACGTAGGAGGGCTCCAGGCTGGCCGAGGTGCAGGCGGAGCCGCTGGATACCGCGAGGTCCTTGATCGCCATCATCAGCGATTCGCCCTCGACGAAATTGAAGCTGGCGTTGAGGTTGTGCGGCACGCGCCGCTGCAGGTCGCCGTTCAGATGCACTTCGTCCAGCGTGCCGATGCCGGCCCACAGCTTGTCGCGGAGCATGCGGATGCGCTCGTTCTCGGTGGCCATTTCCTCGGCGGCGATGCGGTACGCCGCGCCCATGCCGACGATCTGGTGGGTGGCGAGCGTGCCGGATCGCATGCCGCGCTCGTGGCCGCCGCCGTGCATCTGCGCCTCGATCCGGATGCGCGGCTTGCGCCGCACGTACAGCGCGCCGATGCCTTTCGGGCCGTAGGTCTTGTGGGCGGAGAAGGACATCAGGTCGACCTTCAGCCGGCCAAGATCGATCGGCGCCTTGCCGGTGGACTGCGCCGCATCCACATGGAACAGCACGCCCCTGGCGCGGCAGAGTTCGCCGAGGGTGTCGATGTCCTGGATCACGCCGATTTCGTTGTTCACGTGCATGACCGAGGCGAGGATGGTGTCGGGGCGGATGGCGCCCGCGAACTGGTCCAGGTCGAGCAGGCCGTTCGGCTCGGGATCGAGGTAGGTGACTTCGAAGCCCTGGCGCTCCAGTTCGCGCATCGGGTCGAGCACCGCCTTGTGCTCGGTGCGCACGGTGATCAGGTGCTTGCCCTTGCCCTTGTAGAACTGCGCCGCGCCCTTGATGGCGAGGTTGTCCGACTCGGTCGCGCCCGAGGTCCAGACGATTTCCCTGGGGTCGCAGTTGACCAGGCCCGCGACTTCCTCGCGCGCCTGCTCCACCGCCTTTTCCGCGTCCCAGCCGAAGGCGTGCGAGCGCGACGCGGGGTTGCCGAATTGCTGCGTCAGGTAGGGAATCATCCGCTCCGCCACGCGCGGGTCGACCGGCGTGGTGGCGGAGTAGTCGAGATAGATGGGCAGCTTGGGCATGAACGTCTCGCTTTCCTTGGCTTGCGTTGAGCGGGGCGACTGTCGCACCGCTGCGTACGCTTCCCGTAAAGCAACTCGTATGCCACGGCGCGCAAGTGGCGATAAAGCGCTGAAAACACGGAGGTAAAGCTGTCGTGAAGGGGGCGGCATGGTGTGTAGGATTTGTATGGTTTGCGACAAAGCGCTGCAACCGTGAAGGCGATGGGATCGACTGGTCCGGCGCAGCGCCGGGGGATATGCTTTTCAAGAGCAGGGGACGTTGCCTGCCTGAATCGGGAAGACGCCCTGCTTGTCGCATTCGCGACGCGAGGGCGCGGCATGCAGCGACGCGGCTTTCCGTGCCGCACCATGGGATCAAGCCGATAGAAGCGGCTGGCATCGCTCTTGCATTGGCATCGTTGATCGAAATTTTTTCAACGTTTGCAGAGAGCACGCCATGACCTCGCTAGACCAGACCGCCTTCAAACAACTCGATGCCGAAAAGCGCCTGCAGAATCCGGTGTTCAAGGCCGCCACCGGCAAGGCCGGCCGCTTCGGATTCCGCGGCGAAATCGCCATCAAATTCGCGCAGCAGTTCGCCGACGAAGCGCGCCCGCCGGAGATCACCGCCGACCAGGTGATCGCCGTGGCGGAGGAGGGCAGTCCCGGCATCGACTTCATGGCGGCCTACCTGCTGTCATTCGAATACCTGAAGCCGCTGGCCGACGCGATCGGCCCCGCCCTGAAGCCGGACGGCAAGTATTTCCTCTACTGCAACAACATCGACCTCAGCAAGCGCTATCAGGTCCCTTACAACGGCGCGACCTTCTACGTGCTGCCGATCGACGAAGCCACCGTGTACAACGAACTGCTGGAACTGCTGTACCTGGAACGCGGCGATCTCAAGAAGCTGGATACGGCCGGCAAGGTGGACAAGGTCGCCGACACCGCGCTGAGGTTTTCCGGCACCTTCCCCCGCATGAGCTACGAGGACGGCCTGAAGGTAATGGGCCCGGTGCGCGACCCCGGCGAGAACCGTCCGGTTTGAGCGAGCACCGCCATAAGTAAGTACGGCGGCGAATTCCATCAACCACAAGGGAGCGAACGCATGGCAGTTCTGATCAAGACCACCGCGGACGGACGCAAGCTTGAAGTCATCGGCAGCGCCCTCTACCTGGACGGCGTGAAGGAAGCGGACGATATCGATCCGGTCGTCTATCACCCCAACCGGGAGCGCATCATCGAGGCGGCGCCCGATGCCACCCACATGGCGGGACGCGTCCCGCTGACCTGGCAGGAGGCGCTCGCCGCCAACGCCGCGCTCAAGGAAGCGCGCGCGGCGTTCGAGTCCAGTCCGCAGGGGCTGGCCGAGCGCATGCGCCGGGCCCAGAACAAGGGCATGCTGGCGCGAGACTGAATGCATGATCTACGTCGTCGAGTTTCCCCATCAGGGCCGGGCGCATGCCTGGTTCGCCTTCGACCGCGACGACTTCGTGCGCAAGGTGCAGGCAAGCCATGGATCGGGCCAGGCGCCGGAAGACTTCGATGCCAGCGTCGCGGCGCTGGAACGGGCCCTCAAGGCGTGCCGCATTTACATGCATGACGAACTGGCAATCAGGGCATTGCAGAGCGACCCGTTTCTGGATCCGAAGGAAGGCTTCTACGCCCACATGGCGCTGCGCGAGCAGCTGATCGCGATGGATGCGATGGAAGAGGATATTTAGGACGCTTCCGCAAAGCGTGTTATCGCGAGGCGCGCAGGGCCATGGCGATTCAGTGGGTACTTCGGATGAGGAGGCCGATGACCCCGGACATCCGCGTGGTTTTGTCGAAGCCCTTTGGCGCCGCCTTGGCCCTGCGGGGTTGATTTGCGGCTCGCAAGGGGCGGGTTTGCCGGCGTTAGCCTCCCCCCATGATCAGGTTGAAAACCTGGCGCATCAGATTCAACTCGATCATCGGCATCCCCCGCATTTCGCTGATGGGCTTGAATAGCCCGCCGAGCGGTTCTATCGCCTGGCGGGGCGCCTCGAAGGTGGTGAAGCGGGCAAGATGGATGCGGATGGCGCCGCTATCGCTGGAAACCCAGGCCTGGAAGCCGTCATCGAGTTTTAGTTGCGCGGGATCGAGGCCATGCTGTGCCACCATGGCGCCCAGCACCGCGCCGGGGTTGTATTGTTCGCTGGCGTCGTTGGGGGCGGGAATGGCGCTCGCGGAAGCAGGCAAGGGCGCGGGTGACAGTACGCTGTCGCCGTAGCGGGCGAACAGCAGGGCGGTGCTGTAGCTGTCGAAGTGGCAGAGGATCACGCGGTTGCGGTCGAGGAGGGTGGGGGCGTTCATTGGGGGGCGATCTGTTGGTTGGGAGTTGAGTAAGCGTGCCGAGATCGGCTGGGGGTTGGCCATGAAAGGCCTGGATCCTTGTCATTGCGAGCGAGGCGCGGCAATCCAGAGGTTTTGCTGGGGCATGATTTAACTGGATCGCCACGGCCCTTCGGGCCTTGCGATGACCGGTCAAAACACGCGTTCGCCATCGCGATAGCCTGCATCCGCCTGGAATTCCAGGTAATGAATCTTGAAGTGGGCCTCGATGCCGCCCTCGTCCGGAATGGAGTCGCTCCGTTCCGGGTAGCGTTCCAGCAATGCGGTCCGATGCGCCCGCCAGGCGTTCAGCAGCGCGACGCGGGCGGTTTCCCGGTTGCGTCCCGCGCCCCTGAACATGAAGTGGTGGGTGTTCATTTCTGCGACGACAAAATTTTTCGATGATTCGGTTTTCATTGCGGTTTGGGCTTTTCGGCAATCCAGAAACCACTGCCCCTCTCCCCCAACTCCTCCCCCCGCTTGCGGGGAGGGGAGCGAGATGGTTACGACGAGCAGCTGATTTCCAGGTGACGCAGTTCGTCTGGCGGCGCGGCGGCGTAGCGTTCCATGTCGGGCTGCTCGTCGTAGGGGCGGCTGAGCAGCCGCATCAGAACGGCTACTTCGCTGTCGTCGCCGTCCACGGCGCGTTCGATGGCGGCCTGGGCGAGATGATTGCGCAGCACGTATTTCGGGTTCACCCGGTTCATGCGGGCGGCGCGGGCGTCATCGTCGGTGTTCTGCTCGGCGCGCAGCCGCGCGCGGTAGTCCGCGACCCAGGCATCGAAGGCCGCACGATCGGCAATCTCTTCGCGCACGCCGGCGGCCGGTGCGTCGCTGTCGGTGCGCACACGCGACAGCTGGCGGAAGCTGCGCGTGAAATCGCTCTTGCTGCGATGCAGCAGGCTGAGCAGGCGGCTGACCAGGTCTGTGTCGCCCGCGCGCACCTCGCGCAGGCCGAGCTTGTCCGTCCAGCGGCGGATGGCTTCGCGCGAGTAGGCGGGCGCATAGCGTTCGTAGATGCCGGTGACGATGTCCGCCGCCTCTTCCTCCTTGTCGGAGAGCAGGGGCAGCATGGCCTGCAGCAGGCGCGAGCAGTTCCACTGCCCGATCAGGGGCTGGCTGTCGTAGCCGTAGCGGCCCTCGTAGTCGGAGTGGTTGCAGACGTGGTGCTGGCGGAAGGCGTCGAGGAAACCGAAGGGGCCGTAGTCCAGGGTGAGGCCGAGGATGGAGAAGTTGTCGGTGTTCATCACGCCATGGCAGAAGCCCACGGTCTGCCACTGCGCGATCAGGCGCGCGGTGCGTTCGACGACGTCCTCCAGCCAGCGCGCGTAGCGGTCCGGTTCACCGGTCAGGTGCGGAAAATGCGACGCGATGACGTGGTCGGCCAGCGGTGCAAGCTGGGCATGCTGGCCGCGGTGGTAGAAGAATTCGAACTGGCCGAAGCGCACGAAGCTGGGCGCGACGCGGCAGACCACGGCGGCGGTCTCCAGCGTTTCGCGCTGCACCGGCTCGGGCGACGCCACCAGGCTCAGGCAGCGCGCGGTGGGGATGCCCAGTGCGTGCATGGCTTCGGAACAAAGGTATTCGCGGATCGACGAACGCAGCACCGCGCGGCCGTCGGCGCCGCGCGAGTAGGGCGTCCGTCCCGCGCCCTTGAGTTGCAGTTCCACCCGCCCGCCATCGGGCTTGCGGATTTCCGCGATGGTCAGCGCGCGGCCGTCGCCCAGCTGCGCAACCCAGTTGCCGAACTGATGCCCGGCGTAGACGGACGCCACCGGCGTATACGCAGGCCAGGGACGGTTGCCGGAGAGAATGTCGACCAGCGCCTGGTCCCCGCCGTCGAGGCCGAGCTCGGCGGCGAGCTGCGCGTTGAAATGCACCAGCCGCGGTTGCGGCAGCGGCGTCGGGGCGGCCGGCATGTGATAGGGCGCGCGCAAACCCGCATAGCAGGGGTCGAGCGGAAGCTCGCTGAGGGGCTTGGGGTCCAGAACGGCAACGGCATCCATCATTCAGCGATATCCCTCTTCCCGCAGCACCGCTTGGCGCGCCCGCATGCGCCGGGAGTGCGCGCCGCAGTGCACGGGCAACGCGACGATGCGGATTCCGGTGGAGCCGGGGGCATGCAGAACTTGATCGCCATCAGTCGTCTTCGCTGTCAATCATCTTCCATGGACGGCAACAGGATCACTTCGTCCGGCACGCCGTTGCCGTTTTCCTCGAAGGCGAGGCCGCCGACCAGCGAGTAGCCGGCATCGCCTTCGAGCAGCACCACCGCCTGCGCGGGCATCTGCTGCAGCGCGGCGTTTGGGCGTGTTAACACTAATTTCACGCGAAATTAGTGTTAACACGCCCTAGCTGTTCCACGTTCATGATGGGGTCACGCTGGCTCGCCCACGGCGAGCCAGATGTCGGTATCGCGCTTCAGCCAGCCCAGGGTCATGGCGCGAAAGGCCTTGTCGTCCGCCATCTGCCAGATCACGCACAACCGGGCTTCTTCCCGGGTCAGTTCCTCGTCGTTCTCCAGTTTGGCGTTGGCCGCCGCGCAGGCGAGCGGGTCGACGTTGTGGCTGGCGAACACCGCGTTGGCCGCTTCGATGCCCGCGGCGACCTCGTCCGGGGAGGGCAGGTGGGCGTGCTCGCCGACGAATCTGATGCGTGCTTGCATGGGGTCTCCTTCCTCTAAATCATGCGGAACAAAGCGGCTTGTCCGGCCGTTCCAGTTCCATGCCGCGAAAAACCGAGCAGCGCCTGAACACGTCGGTGCTGGGGCGGACCTGCTTCTGGCTGCAGTATTTGGCCGTCAGTTTCGCCAGGCCCTTGATGTCGCGGCCGCTGGCGCCGGGGAACAGCTCCACCAGTTCGGCGAGCAGCGCGTCGTCGACTTCCAGCGCGAACTGCGCCAGCATCACCTGCCAGATCCGGCGCCGGCGCTCGCTGTCGGGCGGGTCGTAGCGGATCAGGGCGATGCAGCGCGAGACGATGGCCTCGTCGATGTCGTCCACCCGGTTGGTGGTGAGGAACAAGAGGCCGTTGAAATACTCCAGCACGCGCAGGAACACGCCGACCACGGCGTTCATGGCGATGTTGTCGTCGCGGCGCTTGATGTAGACGTCGGCCTCGTCGATCAGCATTACCGCGCCCCAGCGCTGGGCGCGGGTGAGGATGTCCTTGAGCGCGGTTTCCATCGCCGCCACGTTCAGCCCGAGTTGCCCCGAGTGCACGCGGTAGAGCGGGCGCTGGATGATTTCCGAATAGACCTCGGCGGTGAGCGTCTTGCCGACGCCGGGCGGGCCGGCGCACAGCACGGTGGTGCCGCCGGACTTGCCGGCCACGATGTCGTCAATCAGCACGTCCATCTCGGCGGTGAGGATGTCGATGAGATCGGTCTGCTCCGGCGGCAGGATCAGCTTCTGCTTCAAGGCCGGCTGGTAGGCGTAGGGCGCGAGGTCGTCCACGTGCACCCACAGGTAGTGGTGCAGCTCCAGGTGGAACATGAAGACGTAGGGGTGCACCGGCAATTGCGTGAACAGGCCCCTGGGAATCGCGTCGCGGGATTCGCTCACTTCGTCTTCGGCGTTGTAGTGGTTGCTCTTCGCGGCTTTGCGCAGATACTGGCCGAAGATGTCGCCCGTCGCTTCCAGGGTGGTGGTGCGGGCGTTCAGGATGCCCTCGTCGTTGACCAGGCGTGCGCTGCCGCCGCCCGAGGACAGCACCACCACGTCCTTGCGCGACCAGTCGGTGTCGCGGTGGGTCGCGGCCGGGTCCTCGGCGTAGAAGCCGGTGCCCTGGCCGGAGAACTGCGCGCCGTACTGGCCGCGCCAGTCGAAATAGCGTTCCGCGGTGTCGTCGTAGGCGGCGATCAGCTCGGCGTTTTCGCGCACGTAGCCCTTGGCGGCGAGGATTTCCGCCACCGTCTTGTCGACGATATCGGCGGCGGCGATGCGGACGGTCGCGGTGGCGAGCGTGCCCTTGGCGTTGGCCTTGAGTTCGAGCATCACCTTGCCGGTCTCGTCGTTGGATGGCGCGATGTAGTCGAGGCGGGTGAGCACGTAGGCCAGGGGCCGGTCGGCGACATTGATGCGGAACAGCCAGCCGCGCAGGGCGTCGGCGGTGAGATAACGGGCGATAGCCGGCATCAGCATTTCCAGGTCGTCGTCCGGACCGAAACGGGTGCCCTGGCCGTCGAAGGCCTGCTGCAGCGTGGCGAGCTGCGCGGCGCGGGTGCGCATGGCAGGGCCGGCGGCGCGGTAGAGGTCGCCGAGGAAGCCCAACTCGGTGCCGGAGAGCTGCTGGAACGGCAGGGTGACCTTGTTGCCGAAACGCAGCTGGTCCTGCAGCGGCGCCAGGCGCGGAAACGCCGCGATCATGGCCTCGAGGTGAGGGCGATCGATCTGCAGGTTCATGGCGTGCCCCGCCATGCGTCGGATTCCGGCTTGCATTCGAAGATTTACGGCAGGCTCTTGCGGTACACGCGCAGCCACATCAGGGTGGCCGGCGCCAGCGAGCGCACGGCGAACCACAGCGCTTCCCGTTCCGCCGCGCCGCCGGCGTCGATCTGCTGCGCGACGGTCTGCCAGCCGTCCCAGTCGACCTCGGCCAGCAGGGTATGGACCTGCGGCGGCAGGTTGGCGGCCGCGTCGCTCATGCTGCGGAGCTGGCGTGCCGTTTCCGCGCGGGTGAGGCGGGACGCGAGAAATTCGTCCTCATCCAGGCCCTCGGTCAGCGTCAGCACGGCGACCCCCGCATCCTCGATGATGGACAACAGCGAGGCGTTCAGCATGGGCAGCCTTCCGGCGCCACGGCCGCCCGCCTTGTCGGGTTTGCGACAAAACCCGACAAGGCGGGCGGGAGGGTATGCAGGGCGCGGACGGCTGTCATTTGCGGCGGGGGCGTTCCGACGGCGCGTAGTTGCTGAAGTGTCCTTCGCGCGCCGCCTGCTGGCGCGCACTGGCTACGATCCCCGCGGTCTTGCCCGGCTGCGCCGGCAGCGACACCTGTTTTTCCAGCGCGGCGCTGCCGCATACGGGGCAGACCGGCGCACTCGATCCGCGCACCAGCAGCTCGAAGCTGCTGCCGCACGTTTTGCAGACAAAGTCGAAAAGCGGCATGGGTTTCTCTGTGGTATTCGCGACAAAATCGATCGCACAGAGTGGAATTAGCAAGAAAGAAACCAGCTGTGGCCCATCTCGACCAAGCTTGTTGGCTCGCGTCGATAGTTGACGATTGATGGGCTGGAGTAGCCGCTCGTCACCCGATAGCGAGCGCGACGCGGAACAGGATGTCTGGATCGCCGCGCTTCCCGTGGCAGAGAAAAGCGCGATGCTCAAACTGCTGTTGAGCGGGAATGCGCAGCAGGCCGAGCGCAAGCTGAAATCAGGTTTCCTGGCCTGGCAGCGCGAACAACAGCCGGTTGCAAAACCAGAAACGCGGCGGCGCACTGTCGCAGAACTTCGGAAACTGGCGGCGTCCGCTACCGAAGCGAGAAAAGGGCAGGAAGCCTTACAGCACAAAAAGGCTGAGGCCGAACAGCAGGCCAGGCGGGAAACCTACCTGCGCACGCTGGCTGCCGATTTCGACCCGTGCTGGCAGGCTGCCGACAAACTGGCCGAACGTGGCATCGCTTCGGCCTACGACGAGGTAAGGCGCGCGCTCGTCGATCTGTCCGAAGCCTATGCGCTTTGCACGGCCCGAACTGCCTTCGACCGAAAACTGGTCGAGTTCATGGCCCGGCATGGAAAACGCGGCGC
>JAJZRE010000052.1 GCA_021802945.1 Pseudomonadota bacterium | reverse complement strand
CGCTCAAAGCGTCTGCACAAACCCCAACACCTCCGCCGCATGCCCCGGCGCCTTCAGCCCGCGCCAGCTCTTCACCAGTTTCCCGTTCACGTCGAACACAAAGGTGCTGCGCTCAATCCCGCGTACCTGCTTGCCGTACAGGTTCTTCAGCTTCATCACGCCGAACAGTTCGCAGACCTTTTCATCGGTGTCGGCGAGCAGTTCGAACGGGAAGCCATACTCGGCCTTGAAGCCTTCGTGCGATTTCAGGCTGTCGCGCGAGACGCCGACGACGATCGTGTTGGCCTTGCCGAAATCGGGGTAGAGATCGCGGAACTCCTGGCCCTCGAGAGTGCAGCCGGAGGTGTTGTCCTTGGGGTAGAAATACACGACAACGTTCCTGCCGCGGTGATCGGACAGCTTGAATTGGGTGTTGCCGGTGGCGGGCAGTTCGAAATCGGTGATGACGGGTTCGTTCATGGGGGCCTTTCTTAATTTAACTAACGGGATGCGGATTTGAGCAGCACGACGACGGCGCCGGCGCCGCCGTCGACGGTGCGCGCCTGGCAGAAGGCGAGGACGTCCTCGCGCTGCGTCAGCCAGTGGCGGACCTTGTTCTTCAGCACCGGCAGGCGGTTCTTCGAGCCGTGGCCCTTGCCGTGGATGATGCGCACGCAGCGCCGGTCCTCGAGCATGCAGCGGTTGATGAAGGCGGCGAGCGCGACGCGGGCTTCGTCGCCAGAGTGGCCGTGCAGGTCGAGCTCGCCCTGGATGACCCAGCCGCCGCGCCGCAGTTTCCGGAGCGCCGCGGTGGGCACGCCGGGGCGCGAGAAGAACAGCTCCTCGCCGGTGGAGACGGCGGCGTCCTTTATGCCCGACAGGGTGCAGTCCCATGGGTCGGACAGGGAATCGACCAGGACCTGCTGCTCGTCGGCCCGTCGTTGACGGGCGACGGGTTTGGGACGCGGGCGTGCAAGCTCCGCGCGATCCGAAGGGGGCAGGGGAGTCGCATCGGCGACGGCGCGGCGGAACAGCATGGCGCCGTCCGCCGGGGCCTTGGGTTTATGCGGCGCCTGGTGAAGGGTGGCCGGCGTGGTGGCCTGCTCGCGCAAGACGCGGCGCATGCGCGCCAGCGCCTCGAACGAGGCGGGGGCGAGCGCACTGCCGCGGGCGCGCTTCATGCCGGATCACTCGCCGGGCCGGGCGACGCTCAGGCCTTGCCGAGTGCGTCCAGGTAGCGTTCGGCGTCGAGCGCGGCCATGCAGCCGGTGCCGGCGCTGGTGACGGCCTGGCGGTAGATGTGGTCCTGCACGTCGCCGGCGGCGAACACGCCTTCGATGCTGGTGGCGGTGGCGTTGCCCTTGTTGCCGCCCTTCGTCACGATGTAGCCGCCCTCGAGTTCGAGCTGGCCTTCGAAGATGGCGGTGTTGGGCTTGTGGCCGATGGCGATGAAGATGCCGGTCAGCGCGATGTCCCTGGTCGCGCCGTCTTGGGTGCGCTTGATGCGCATGCCGGTGACGCCGGTCTTGTCGCCCAGCACTTCGTCCAGCGTGTGGTCGAGTTCGAGACTGATCTTGCCTTCCCTGACCTTTTCCATCAGTTGGTCGACGAGGATCTTCTCCGACTTGAAGGTATCGCGGCGGTGCACTACGGTGACGTGGCGCGCGATGTTGGCGAGATACAGCGCCTCCTCGACGGCAGTGTTGCCGCCGCCGATCACGGCGACGTCCTGGTTCTTGTAGAAGAAGCCGTCGCAGGTGGCGCAGCCCGACACGCCCTTGCCCATGAAGGCCTGCTCGGACGGCAGGCCGAGGTACATGGCCGAGGCGCCGGTGGCGATGATGAGCGCATCGCAGGTGTAGGTGCCGGAATCGCCGATCAGGGTGAAGGGCTTCTCGGTCAGTCTGGCGGTGTGGATCTGGTCGAAGATGATCTCGGTCTTGAAGCGCTCGGCGTGGCGCTGGAAGCGGTCCATCAGCTCGGGGCCCTGCACGCCGTCGACGTCGGCCGGCCAGTTGTCGACTTCGGTGGTGGTCATCAGCTGGCCGCCCTGCTGCATGCCGGTGATGACGACGGGCGAGAGGTTGGCGCGCGCGGCATACACCGCAGCCGAATAGCCGGCGGGGCCGGAACCGAGGATGATGAGTTTGTGGTGTGCGGTGCTCATGTCTGTAATCAGCCGTGGGAGAAAGGTGACTATTCTAACCAATCCTGGCGTCCGCATTTCCATGCTGCCAGTCCGGTATGCCTGCCCGCTATAATTGGGGCACTTTTGCCTGTTTCAAATTTCCATGGCGCGTCCCGCTTCCCGTTCCTCGACCCCCTTGTCGCCCCGCATGCAACGTCTGCTGCGCGAAGCCCGCGCCCTGCTGGTGGGCTGCGCGGCGCTGCTGCTGGCGGCCATCCTGCTCACCCACAGCGCGGCCGATCCGGGTTTCAGCACCACTGGCGACAGCAGTACGCTGCACAATCTGGGCGGGCGCTTCGGCGCCTGGCTGTCGGATCTGCTGCTGATGCTGTTCGGCGTGTCGGCCTGGTGGTGGGTGGTGCTGGCCATGGCCTATGTGATTCATACCTTCCGCCATCTCGATGAAACGCCGCTGACAGGCGGCCGGCAACGCTGGCTGAGGCTGGGCGGATTCGGCTTGCTGCTGCTGGGCAGCGCAGGCATCGAATGGCTGCGCACCTGGCACTGGACGGTGACCTTGCCGGACGCGCATGGCGGCGTGGCGGGCGCGGGCCTGGGGGCGGCCGCAGGCGCGCTGTTCGGATTCACCGGCGGCTCGATCATTCTGCTGCTGCTGATGGCCGTGGGGTTCAGCCTGTTCACCGGCGTGTCGTGGCTGACCATGGCCGAGCGCACCGGCGCGGGGGTGGAGTGGGGCTGGTGGAAGGCTATCCAGACCTGGCAGGCCTATCGCGACCGCAAGCTGGGCGAAGCGGCGCAGCTGAAACGCGAAGCCAAAGTGTCGGTGGAAAAGAAGAAGCGCGTCGAAGCGCCGCCCATCCGCATCGAACCGGTGGTGAGGGAAGTGCCGCAGTCCGAGCGCGCCGTCACCGAAAAGCAGGCGCCGCTGTTCTCCGAACTGCCCGATTCGCCGCTGCCGCCGCTGCATCTGCTCGACCCCGCCGACGAGGCGGTGGAAACGGCGAGCCCCGAGGCGCTGGAATTCACCTCGCTGATGATCGAGCGCAAGCTCGCCGAATTCGGCGTCGAGGTGAAAGTCGTGTCGGCTTCGCCCGGCCCGGTCATCACGCGCTACGAGATCGAGCCGGCAGTGGGGGTGAAGGGCAGCCAGATCGTCAACCTGGCGAAGGACCTGGCGCGCACGCTGTCGGTGATCAGCATCCGCGTGGTCGAGGCGATTCCCGGCAAGCACACGATGGGGCTGGAGATTCCCAATCCCAAGCGGCAGATCGTGCGTCTGTCCGAGATTCTCGGCTCCAAGGCCTATCACGACAGCGCCAGCCCGCTGACGGTCACGCTCGGCAAGGACATCGCCGGCAACCCGGTGGTGGCGGATCTCGGCAAGATGCCGCACCTGCTGGTCGCCGGCACCACCGGCTCGGGCAAGTCGGTCGGCGTCAACGCCATGATTCTGTCGCTGGTGTACAAATCCGATCCGAGCGCGGTGCGCATGATCATGGTCGACCCCAAGATGCTCGAGCTGTCGATCTACGAAGGTATCCCGCACCTGCTGGCGCCTGTGGTGACCGACATGAAGCAGGCCGCCAGCGCGCTCAACTGGTGCGTGGGCGAGATGGAGCGGCGCTACAAGCTGCTGTCGGCGGTGGGGGTGCGCAACCTCGCCGGCTACAACCAGAAGGTGCGCGACGCCAGGAAGGCCGGCACGCCGCTCACGCACCCGTTCAGCCTGACGCCGGATAACCCCGAGCCGCTCGAAACCATGCCGATGATCGTGGTGATGATCGACGAACTCGCCGACCTGATGATGGTGGTCGGCAAGAAGGTCGAGGAACTGATCGCGCGGCTGGCGCAGAAGGCGCGCGCCGCCGGCATCCACCTGATCCTGGCGACGCAGCGGCCATCGGTCGACGTCATCACCGGCCTCATCAAGGCCAACATCCCGACGCGCATCGCCTTCCAGGTATCGAGCAAGATCGACTCGCGCACCATCCTCGACCAGATGGGCGCCGAGGCCTTGCTGGGGCAGGGCGACATGCTCTACCTGCCGCCCGGCACCGGGCTGCCGCAGCGCGTGCACGGCGCCTTCGTGTCGGACAACGAGGTGCATCGCGTGGTCGACTACCTGAAGTCGCTGGGCGAACCCGAATACGTCGAAGGCGTGCTCGAATCGCCGGAAGAGGCGGGCGAGGGCGGCGGCGAATTCGGCGAGGCGGGCGCGGAAGCCGACCCGCTCTACGATCAGGCCGTGGCCTACGTGCTGAAGTCGCGCCGCGCGTCGATCTCCTCGGTGCAGCGCCAGCTGCGCATCGGCTACAACCGCGCCGCGCGCATGATCGAGGACATGGAGCGCGCGGGACTGGTATCGGCGATGCAATCGAACGGCAACCGCGACGTATTGGCGCCCGGAGGCGACGCATGAAGTTCTACGCGCTGATTCCCGCGGCCGGCTCGGGCTCGCGCATGGGCGGAGCAATCGAGAAACAGTACATGGACCTCAATTCGGTGCCCATGATCGCGCACGCGATGATGGTGCTGGCACGCGAGCCGCGCATCGCCAAGCTGTTCGTCGTGCTGTCGCCCACCGACAGGCGCTGGAACAACTACGCGTGGCAGGGGTGGGAGGAGCGCATCGAGGTGTTGCGATGCGGTGGCGCCACCCGCGCCGAGACCGTGCTGAACGGGCTGCAGGCCATGTCGAAGACATGCGCGGCCGACGACTGGGTGCTGGTGCACGATGCCGCGCGTCCCTGTCTGCCGGACGACATGCTGGGCAAGCTGCTGGATGAAGTGGCCGAGGACCCGGTGGGCGGCCTGCTGGCCGTGCCGGTGGCGGACACCCTCAAGCGTGCCGCGGCCGATGCGGCGTCCGGGCCGCGGGCCGAAGCGACCGTGCCGCGCGCCGGACTGTGGCAGGCGCAAACCCCGCAAATGTTCCGCCATGGCCAGCTGATCGAAGCGCTGCGCGCCGCCGGCAGCGACATGACCGACGAAGCCTCGGCCATCGAGCAACTCGGGCTGCAGCCCCGGCTGGTCGAGTCGGACAGCCGCAACCTCAAGGTCACCTATCCGCAGGACCTGGAGCTGGCGGGCCTGATCCTGGGGAAGCTGAATGAATGACATCCGGATCGGCCACGGCTTCGACGTGCACGCCTTTGCCGAGAACCGCAGGCTCATCGTCGGCGGCGTCGACATTCCCTACGAGCGCGGCCTCGCCGGTCATTCCGACGCCGACGTGCTGCTGCATGCGATATGCGACGCGCTGCTGGGTGCGGCCGGCCTGGGCGACATCGGCCGGCATTTTCCCGACACCGACATGGCGTTTGCCGGCATCGACAGCCGCATCCTGCTGCGCCGCGTCAGCGAGCAGTTGCGCGAGCGCGGCTGGCGCGTCGGCAACGTCGACGCCACCCTCATCGCACAGGCGCCGAAAATGGCGCCCCACATCGCGCGGATGACGGCGCATATCGCGGACGACCTCGGCGTCGCGCTCGACCGCGTCAACGTCAAGGCCACCACCACCGAAAAGCTCGGCTTCACCGGGCGCGGCGAGGGCATCGCCGCGGAAGCGGTGTGCCTGATCGCGCGTGACTGAATCGCGTCTGGCCGAGCCCGACACGCTGCGGCTGTTTTTCGCCCTGTGGCCGGACGACGCCACCCGCGACGCGCTCAACCGCACCGGCAAATGGCTGCACCAGCACTGGGGCGGGCAGCGCATGCGGGCGGATACCCTGCACATCACCCTGGCTTTTCTCGGCAGCACACCCGCCGAACAGCTGGATGCCCTGGTCGCCTGCGCCGACGCCGTCCGGACGGAGACGTTCGAGCTGCTCCTCGACCAGGCTGGCTACTGGCGACACAACCGCATCGGCTGGCTCGGTGCGAGCGAAACGCCGCCGCAGCACGTCGAACTGGTGAGCGCGCTGAATGCCGCCCTGCAGGCGGCCGGCTTCCCCGTCGATGCGCGGCCGCACGTGCCGCATGTCACCCTGCTGCGCAAATCGGCGGGTGGGGATGTGCCCGCGTGTGCGCCGGTACACTGGCCGATCAGCGGTTTCGTGCTGGTGGCTTCGCGGACCGAATCCGACGGCGCGCATTACGAGGTGATCCGGCGCTGGCCGCTGGCATAAGCGATGGCATGTGGCTGCGCTTACCGATACGGTCGTTTGGCGGCCACCGGCGCGGCTGCCGCACCGGGAGATGGAATGAAAACAAAGCGCCACCCGGCATAGCTTTTCGCGCCGTTGAACGCCTCGTCTTTCGATGAAAATCCCGCAATCTTGAACGGCCGGCCCGGCGCGAGGCTGTATACGCCGACGATGCCCCGGGAGACGGGGTCGCGGATCAGGGCAAATTCGCCGCCGGCAAGCGGGTCCCGATATGCGCGGCGCAGGTGCCGCACGATGTTGGGACGGCGGTGGTCTTCCAGCAGGTCGTCGACGCTCTGCGGCAGGCGCGGCTGCGCGGGATCGAGTTCGTAATAGCCGCGGATCGCCCGGCGATACTGGTCGCCGATGAATAGCAGGTCGGCCTCGCGTTCGCGCTGCGCGCCGGCATGCCACAGGGTGCCTGCGGCGGCGAGCCCCATGCCGATCAGCGCGATCAGCATCAGCACGAACAAATAAGTGAAGCCGGATTGTGCGGACTTACCAGTCGGCATAGGCGCTGCCGTCGTGTGCGACGCCAGGGGCGCCACTCCTGATGTCATACATCGCGCCTGCTGCATCGCCCGACGGCGCCACGATTTGCCAGGTGTCCCGGCGCTCCGTGATCGGGTCGACGGGGACGGCGCGCAGATATCGGGCGCTCACCAGCTCGTCGAGATCATCGGGGTAGCGGCCCGTGTCGCCATGGTATTTGTCGATCGCGTCGCGCATGACGGCGAGATCCTGCTTGAGGATGGTTTCGCGGGACATGTCCAGGTGCTTGAAATAGCGCGGCAGCGCAAGCGACAGCAACAGCGCGATGATGGCCATCACGACCATGAGTTCGACGAGGGTGAATCCGCGTTGTATCCGTTTCAGCATGGACTCACCATTCCCGGTAGGGTACGCCGTTCAGGCCGGTGGCGGGCGACAGCGAATACACGTCGAACACGTCGCGTCCGGGCGCCGGCGCGTCGGGCGGGCTTTCGTAGCTGCGCAGGCCCCAGGTTTCGGCAGGCGGCGCGGCCGTATCCGGGTAAAACGGGTCGCGTGGCAGACGGCGAAGGAAGTAGAGCCTGCCCGCATCCGGCTTGGTCTTGTCGGAGACGCCCTGCCACAGCACGTCGAGATCGGGCGGATAGCCGCTGCCGTCGGCCGGCGAGGCGACGCGGCCGTCCTTGACGCTCTGTTTGTAGGCATCGAGCGCCGTGCGGATCTGCCGCAAGGCTTCGCGCAATTCGGTTTCCTTGTGGCGCTGCTGCACCAGCTGGGCGAACGGTACCGCCATGCTGGCAAGCAGCGCCAGGATGGCCAGGGTGACCATCAGCTCGATCAGGCTGAATCCGCCGCTGCGCCGGGACATGGCCTAGTTGTCGGGCGCCGGAGGCGGCGGCATCCCGGGGACGGGTTGAACCGGGACATCGTCCGGCTCGGCAGGGACGTCTGCCCCTTGACCGGCGGGCGGACTGACAGGCTGAAGCGGCGGCACGGGCAGTGCCCGGTCCAGCGGCGGGCTGTATGGGGTTGCCAGTCCACCGCCGATGTCGGTTTCGGTGCCGCCCCGGAATTCGGTCAGCGCAGGTTCGCGGGTGGAATCGCTGCGCAGCACGCGCGGGGTGATCAGCAGGACGATTTCGGTCTTGTTGCGTTCGTCGTGGTGGTTGGAGAACAGCCGCCCCAGCAGCGGCAGATCCCCCAGCCCGGGTATCTTGCTGGCGCTGCTGCGATCTTCGTCCGAAATCAGGCCGGCCAGCACCTGGGTTTCGCCGTCCTTCAGGCGCAGGGTGGTGCCGGCGTTGCGGGTGCCGATCTGGTAGGTGAGCGTGCCGCTGTTGCTGCGGATTTCCTTTACGATGTTCGACACTTCCAGGCCGACCTTGATCTGCACGTTGTCGTGCGCCAGAACGCGGGGCTCGACGTCGAGCTTCAGCCCCACGTCGAGGTACGACACCGACTCGGAAATCACGCCCGTCGAGGTGGTGTTGGAGGTGATCACCGGCACCTTGTCGCCGATGTGGATCTTGGCCTTCTCGCGATTCTTCACGCGGATGCGCGGATTGGCCAGGATGTTGACGTCGCTGTCCTCCTTTTTCACGTTCACCGCAGGCGTGGGGCTGATGGCGATCTGTCTGGCCGAGATGTTTTTCAGGCTCTCGACCGTCAAGCCGGATGCAGGGGGGGTGGTGTTGATGACCACGCCTCCCTGGGCAATGGTTGACGTGGTCGCAGGCGGCAAATTCAGCAGCGAAAACTGGTTCGGATACTGCACCCCGAGGTCGAGCAGCCGTCCGCGCTTGACTTCGAGCACCTCGACGTCGAGCATGACTTCCGGCTCGGCCAGATCCTGTACGGCGATGATCTTCTCCGCCAGACGGATGGCCTCGGGCGTGTCGCGCATCACCAGCAGATTCAGCCGGTCGTCGACATACATATCCCTGGCCTTGATCAGCGTACGCAGCATCGCCATGGTGGTTTTGGCGTCGGCGTTGCCGAGATAGAACCCCTTGACCATCAGATCCTGGTACGCCTTCTGCTTTTGCGGCAGGTTGGGGTAGATCAGCAGCGTATTGGCGTTCACCACTTTTCTTGCCAGCTGCCCGGTCATCAGCAGCATGTCCACCGCATCCGCAATCGGCGTGTTGCGCGCAAACAGCGTGGCCTTGGTGTCCGTCCTTACGTCCTTGTCGAAAATGAAATTGAGGCCCGACTGACGCGCGATCATGTCGAACACGTTGCGCAGCGGTGCATCCCGGAATTCCAGGGTGATCGGCTTGCGGTAGGCGGCACCCAGCTCGCGCGGGCTGATTTCGTCGGACGTGCGCGACGCCTCGATTTTCTGCAACAGGTCCAGCGCGCCGAGATGGCCCGGCGCCTGGGCCAGAATCACGCGGGCCGCCTGTTCCGCTTCGTCCGCATGGCCTGCCGCAAATGCCTGGGCGGCGGCCTGCAAGCGCTTCTCGTTTTCGCGTGCCGAGGCGAGATTGTCCTGCAGGGCGTGCGCACGCGGGTTCTCGGGATGGATCGCCAGCACTTTCTTCAGGGTGGCTTCGGCCGCATCGAAGCGTCCCGCGTCGATATCCTGCTGCGCCTGGGTGAGCAGCTCACTGGCGATGCGTTCGCGCTGGGTATGGTAGTAGGCCTTGAGTTCAATATTGTTGGGCTCCTCGGTCATGCCCGTGCGCAATCGGGCAATGCCGGCCTCGGTCTGGCCGGCTGCAATCAGCGTGCGGCCTTCGGTCAGTCCCTTGCTGGCGCAGCCCGCCAGGCCCAGGGCGAGGAAGACGGCAGTCAGGCGAATATGACGGGTGAGTAGCAACTCAATCTCCTGTGCGCAGGCTGCGCGTCTGGTTCAGCGGAAGGTAAGTGAAATTCAGCATGCCGCCGGCTACGGGCTCGAGCCGCCATACGCCGTCGAGGACCTGGCCTGCGCGCGCGCTTACCGGGAGCGTGCCCCGCGCCAGGTAATAGGTGGTCTGGCCGGCTTCCTGCCAGCGCCCCATGTAGCTGAAGGGCAGGGCGGGCGCCTGCGGCGGGGGCGGCGGCGGGGGAGGTGGCGGAGGCGGGGGGGTATACCAGGTCTGTTCGGGGAACAGGTTGGGGCCAAGCGCCAGCCGCGCTGCGGCATCCTGCGAGCTTGTCCGGGGCGTGATCGGCGCGGGGTCTTGGGCTGGGGCGCTCGGCCGGGGCGTATGCATCACCGGCTCGGCCACGTCGATTCGATCGCCCGCGGCATCGTCCGGCGGTTCGTTGAGCGCCAGCCAGATCGACCAGGCAAGCACGCCAGCCAGGGCAAGGAACAAAACGGAACGTCGTTTTTTAGCGGTCACGGCGCCGCCTCAACAAACAGGCTCAGGCGCAGTTCGGCCTGCAATTCGGCGGACTCGATCCGATCACGCTTCAGCTTCAGTTCGTCCAGTGTCAGGTTGGGCAGGCGCTCCAGCGCGGCGGCCAGGAAGGCGTGCAGTGCGGGATAAGAGGCCTCGACCGGCAGCACCAGCTGCCAGCGCTGAAGTGTGGTGCCTGCCAGCGGCGACACGCTGTATTGGCCGCGCGGCAACGCCAGCCCGTGCGATCGCGCCAGCCGTTCCAGTTCACCGACGAGCCGTGACGCTTCTCCCGTCGGCGGCAACAGGGCCAGGGGGTTGAGAGGCGCCGGCGCCGGGGTCGCCTCGCGCGTGAGCGCCGCCTGCCGCAGCGAAGCCATCCTGGCCCGCTGTGCATGGATCGTCTTCTGCAACGACTCGACCTGGAACACGTGCAGCAGCAACGCGGCCACCAGCATGCCCAGTCCGGCCAGGCCGCCGGCACCGAGGCGACGCGCCCCTTGCCGAAGCTGCCATATCCGGACGTTCATGGGTTTAACTCCACCAGGATGCCGACGCGCAGCGGTTTCTGCGCGTCGTCGTCCTGCACCTCGTGCTGCAGGAGTTCGACGCGGTGAATGCCCGGCTGTTGTTGCAGGGCGTCGATATAGGCAATTGCATCCGACAGTTGCCGCGCTTCTGCTACCAGCTTCAGTTGCGACCTGGCCTGTATCGCGTCGAGCGAGACCAGCGCGATCTTGCGGCTGCGGGCGGTGGCCAGCGCATCAAACGCCGGCTGCCAGGAATATTTCAGTTGTGCCGCGACGCGCGCGCGGGTGGCCTGCGCCGCGGCATCCGCATGCGAAACGGGCTTGGCGGCCGGATGCGAGGAAGTCTGTTCGAGGGCAGTGATTTGCATCGCCAGTCCCGCCTCGGTTGCGCGCGCCGCCTGCAGATTCATCCAGACCCAGGCCATGGCTGCCGCCCCGGCCAGCCCCAACGCGACCGGCAGCAAGCCCGGGCGCGACGGCTGGGCATGAAAATCGAAATCGAGCCGTGGCATCGTCATATCCCTGCGAGCGCCAGTGCGCCACGGGCCTCGGCGTCGCAGGGGAGCATCTCCCAGCGTTCGTTGCCGGTAGCCGGCAGGGAGACGGACCCGGCGCCAACGGTCTGGACCCAGACTGCGGGCGGAAGGGCGAGCGCCGCCACGCCGGCTTCGCGCTCGATCAGGTCGGGCAGCGCGTCGGCCCAGCCATCGCCGACCGGCACGCCGGCAAGGTGTTGCCACATGCCGCCGCTCCCCCCGAACAGGCTCAGCCAGCCAGGCTCGCCCAAGGCCCACCAGCCTGCAAACTTTCTCGGCAGGCGACGCGCGGCGAAACTGGCGAGCGGACGTATCGTCGTATGGCGAAAGCCGTGGCGCGCCAGCAGCGCATCCAGCTGTTGCGCGAACGCGGCATCCACCGCAGCGCCGACCAGACCGGCCTGCGGCGGCTGGCTGAGAACCTGCACGTTCCACTGATCGACCGCGTCGCCGTATATCTCGCGCAGGCCGGCAGTCACCAGCGCGCGCTCCTCCGCCTGCGAAAGCGCGGTGCCGGGCGGCGGTGTCAGCACGTGGCGCACGAAATGCTGCGACAGCACAACCTCGGCCCCGCGGCTTCGCCAGTCCGGATCGGCGAGCGCCTCATCCAGCAGCGGCAGCAGGCTCACCGGGCTGCATTCGTCCGTGGTGAGTACGCGGCTGACGGACCTGTCGCGTGGGCGCAGCAGGGCTGCTTCGCCCGGAGCGAGCGCGATGCGCAGGGGGTCAGCCGACCAGCGTGACACGGTTGATCTCCTCCAGCGTGGTGTCGCCCGACTTCACCAGTGCAAGCGCGGCGTCGCGCAGGCTGCGGGTGCCGCCGCGCGCGGCGGACTCCTTGATCTGGCCGATCGGCGCGCGCGCCACGATCAGTTCGCGCAGTTCGTCGGTGAGCAGCAGGATCTCGGCAATGGCGCGGCGGCCCTTGTAGCCGCTGCCGCGGCAATGGCCGCAGCCGCTGCCCTGGCGGAACGCGTAATCGTGGGTTTTTTCAGCCGTCAGGCCCGACGACTCCAGCAGGTCGGCGGTGGGCACGACCGGCTCCGCGCAATGCGGGCAGTTCATCCGCAGCAGGCGCTGCGCGACGATGCCGTTCAGGGCCGAGACGAAGCTGTAGGGGTCGACCCCCATGTGGATGAAGCGGCCGATGACGTCGAACACGTTGTTGGCGTGCACGGTGGTGAACACCAGATGGCCGGTGAGCGCCGACTGCACCGCGATCTGCGCGGTGTCGGCGTCGCGGATTTCGCCGACCATGATCTTGTCGGGATCGTGGCGCAGGATCGAGCGCAGGCCGCGCGCGAAGGTCAGGCCCTTCTTCTCGTTGACCGGGATCTGCAGCACGCCGGGCAGCTGGTATTCGACCGGATCCTCGATGGTGATGATCTTGTCGCGGCCGTGGTTGATCTCGGAAATCGCCGCATACAGCGTGGTGGTCTTGCCCGATCCCGTCGGCCCGGTCACCAGCAGCATGCCGTAGGGCTCGGCCGCCAGCTTGCGGATGCGCGCCAGCGTCGCGCCGGCGTAGCCCAGACCTTCCAGCGTCAATCCCGAGAGTTCTTCCGACAAGGCCTGACGGTCCAGAATCCGCAGCACCGCATCCTCGCCGAACACGCTCGGCATGATCGATACCCGCACGTCGACTTCGCGTCCCTGCATCGCCACCTTGAAGCGGCCATCCTGAGGCACCCGGCGCTCGGCGATATCGAGTTCGGACATCACCTTGATCCGCGAGATCGCCTGCTCGGCGACCTCCACCCCCGGCGCGTGGGCAATATGCGAGAGCACGCCGTCGATGCGGTACTTCACCGACAGCCCGCGCGGATCGGTTTCCAGGTGGATGTCGGAGGCGCCGGCCTTCAGCGCGTCATACAGCGTCGAGCGCACCAGCCGCACCACCGGACTGGCGTCCTCGGCGATGCTCGCGAACGACAGCGTCTCGGCCCCGGAGTCCTGCGCCGCCTGCGCGCCGCCGCCGCCCACGCCTTCCATCGCGTGCAGGCCTTCCTCGTGGCGCGCCAGCAGGGCCGCCAGGTCGGCGGGATGCGCGAGGCCCGTCTTGAACGGAACGCCCAGCACGTGGGCAGCATAGGCCCGGCTGGCGCCGTCCCAGGGGTCGGTCAGCAGCAGCCACGGCTGCCCGTCGGCATCGCGTGCGGCCAGGCAGTGTCGCCGGACTGCTTCGCTGAAACTCAGTTTGCCGAAGTCGACCGCCAGCGCATTCAGCGCGGCCATGTCGAAGGCGGGCTGATGGCTGTGGGTTGCCAGCAGATGCAGCGTGGCATCGGCATCGAGGCCGAACTGCTCCTGCATCCGCAGCATGACGGCCTGACCGGCGGCGCGTGCCTCCTGGCGCAGGCTGGCCAGCGTGGCGGGCGTGAGGGCAGGGTGGGGGGCGTTCACTGGATCGACCCTGCCAGATCGAAAATCGGCATGTAGAGCAGCACGACGATCAAACCGATGGTCAGGCCGATGAAGACCATCAGCAGCGGCTCGAACAGGCGGGTGAACCAGTCCACCCAGCGCGCCATTTCGTCGTCGTGAAAGATCGCGATGCGCTCCATCATCTCGCCCATGCGGCCGCTTTTTTCGCCGACGCGCAGCAGCCGCGTGGCGACCGGCGTGGTCAGTTCGCCGCGTGCGAACGCGGCCGAAATCGATTCTCCGCGCCGCATCGCGTCCATTGCCGTAGCCGCGCCGCTGCGCAGATGCGCGGAGAGCAGGCCCGACACCATGCCGAGCGCCGCCACGATAGGGATGCCGCCCGTCAGCAGCATGCCGAGGCTGCGGTAGAAACGCGCCAGTTCGAAGGTGCGCAGATGGTCGCCGATCGCCGGGATGCGCCAGGCCAGCCGCGTGAGCGTGGCGCGGGTGGCAGGCTGCGCCAGCGCCACGACGCAACCGGCCATGACGGCCACGGCCCCCAGCAATATCCAGACACCGTGCGCCTCGACTGCCTGACCCCAGCCCAGCAGCATCTGCGACATCCACGGCAGGTCGCGCCCGGCGTCGGCATATACCGAGGCAAAGCGCGGCACCACGTAGCCCAGCAGAAAGCCGATCACCAGCGTGCCGACCCCGATCAGCAGCATCGGATAGATCGATGCGGAAATCACCTTCTTCTTCACCGCGTCGATCTGGTTCTGATAGCCGACATAGCGGGCCAGTGCAGGCGAGAGGTCGCCGGTGCTTTCCGCCGCGCGCACCGTGGCGGCATACAGCGGCGGGAACGCCTTCCCCTGCATGGCCAGCGCTGCCGAAAACGGACGTCCCTCACGCATGGTGGAAAGCAGGCGTTCGATCAGCTGGCGCGACTCGGTCCGGCTCTCCTTTTCGCCCAGGGTTTCCAGCGCCTCGGTCAGGGTCAACCCGGCGTCCAGCAGCGCGATCAGTTCCTGCGTGAACAGCAGCAGCGGAAAGCGCGCGCTCCGGACCGCCAGCCATCGGCCGCGCTCGGCAACGATCGAGAGCACCTGGGCGCCCTCGCGCCGCAGCCGTGCGGTGGCCTCCGCTTCGTCGAGCGCCTCGACGGTCGTCGCTGTCACGCCTGCTCCGGGACGCAAGGCTTTTACCCGATAGCGCATGGGGTGGCTTTACCAGTTGGTGATGTCGGCATCCTGGCCGGTGCCGCCAGGCGCGCCGTCGCGGCCGAAGGAGAAAACATCCACTTCGCCGTGCTCGCCCGGATTCTTGTATTGATACGGTTTCCCCCACGGGTCGTTGGGCACCGCTTTTTTCAGATAGGGGCCGTCCCACTGCGCTTCATCGGCCGGTTTGGCATTCAGCGCAGGCAGCCCCTGTTCGGTGGTGGGGTAGCGCCCGGTATCGATCCGATACTGGTCGAGCGCCTTTTCCAGCGCGACGATCTGGGCCTTGGCGGTCTTCACTTCCGACTTGCCGACCTGGGCGAAATACCGCGGTGCCACATAACCCGCCAGCAAACCCAGGATCACCAGCACCACCAGCAGTTCGAGGAGGGTGAAGCCGCCGTTGCGGCGGTGGCTGGGTGTCACGATGAATGGAAGCACGATCTGACCTTTATGTGGTTGTCCGCCGTGGAGCAGAGACGTTTCTGGAGACGCAAGACGGCATCCCTGGGGTGAGCGGCAGAGGCGTGGACGCTGTCATGGTGCTGAATTGAAACAGGCGCATGTTACCTGGGTGTTAAAAGCAGGATTGCTTGCCACGCTGCGTTTTCCCACCGGAACGGGAAACGACCGGGGCACCGAAGTGTGTGGAGCGAAGAATGTCGAGCGGCCGCATGCACGGATCGGCTTCTCACGTCGTTCCAATGCGGGGCGCGCGAAAACGGCACCGTCGCCGAAAGCGGTGGCTATCCCGGAAATGGGAGACCAGGAGTCTGTTGAAGATTGGTATGCAGAACGATCGCCCATGCTGCTTTTCCTCCATGTGCCTTAACAATCACGCGTTGTTTTCAGCAAATTGCCAGCGTGCCAAGCTGCTAGTTCTAGTTATGGCATCGAACTTAGCACGCGGATTTTCGCGCGGTCAACGGTCTATACGTGTCAGCGTCGATATTTGTATTCGTGAGGCCCCTGCCGATATTGCTCGTAACCGCATGGCGCCTGATTGATGGGGGTTGGGCGCGATGAGGGACGAACCGGATGCCCAGTCATGAATGTGCGGGCGCTTGACGAGCCCGGCGATGCTCGAATAGAGTTCGGCCAACATCAACGGCCCGCGCAACGCACGCGAGCCGACCCTGCGGAAGAACAAATAAAACAATTCTAGGCAACACGCTAAGGGGAGAGGAACCATGTCGAATGGGATGCGTTTGTGCGTGCAATGCGCACGTCAACCAGGCCGTAACTCGGATGAAATGAAATGGAATCCGGGAAGCTGGTTGCGAATAACTTATCCCGGATTTCACCGCGCTACATCTAGGCTACGCTCGCTGGCAGAACTCGTACTCTTGTACATGGCATTCGGCAGCCAAACCGGCTGGGCGTCGTTTGCCGATCGCTATGTAGCTATCCCTGATGGGTACCGTGGTAGCGGCTATGTATTGCCAGGGTATGGAAGCACTCCTGTATCAGCTTGTAGAGACTATTTCACAAAAAACGGTTCTGATCTGCCATATACGGTTGAAGCGAGGGTGGAAGGCGCTGTGGATAACCTTGGCGATCCCGAGTTTATCCGTGGCCCTGCCTGTACGGGACTTGAGAGCGCCAACCCGCCGCCGGGATTCGCCGACCATAATCAATGGGCGTTCGAATTATTTGTAAATTCGGATATTGATATTTTTAAAAATCAGGGGAGCGATTGTTCTCCCGTGACTGACAATGGAACTAACCCCGTCAACATAGGAACGGGGAACAAACTCCAACGGGAGCGGGATTACGAGAGCAATTCTTTCATTTTTACACGAATGTATAACACCGAGTCCCGACCATTGAGGCTTGGGAACGGTTGGCTCAGTTATTTTGATAGATTTATCAAGAACGATGCTCAATATTTCGCAAACTCGGCTTATTTGTATCGGGAGAATGGTAAGGTTTTTCGCTTTAACTTGAATGCCGGCAGTTGGCAAACAGACGCCGACGTAGCCGACCGTCTGACGGAGCTTAAGGACACCAGCGGCGTTCGTACTGGCTGGCGTCTCATAGTCGCCGCCGCCGACACCGTGGAGACCTACGACGCCACCGGCAAACTTATTTCCATCGCCGACCGCGGTGGCCGTCTCCATACCTTGACCTACGATCTTCCCACCGGATCCGGTGGCGATGACGACCCTAACACCCTTGATACCGTCACCGCCGACACCGGCCGTCAACTGCGTTTCACCTATGATGCAAACAAGCGCATCGCCACCGTCACCGACCCTGCCGGCGGCATCATTACCTACGGCTACGACACCCAGGGCAATCTCGTCTCCGTCACCTATCCTGACGGCCGCAGCAAGACCTACCACTACAACGAACCCGAAAACACCTCCGGCGCCAATTTGCCGCATGCGCTCACCGGCATCACCGACGAGAACGGCGACCGCTACGCGACCTACCAGTATGCCGCCGGCGGGGAGGCCATTTCCACCGGCCACTCCGGCGGTGCCGATCTCCATACTCTGACCTACAACCCCGACGGCAGCACTACCGTCACCGACCCCCTTAACACCCAGCGCACCTACAACTTCACGACCGTCCTCGGCGTCGTCAAGTCCACCGGCGTCTCCCAGCCCGGCGGTTCCGGCTGTAGTGCTGCGTCTTCCGCCGTCACCTACGACCCCAACGGCAACGTCGCCTCCCGCGCCGACTTCAACGG
>JAJZRE010000051.1 GCA_021802945.1 Pseudomonadota bacterium | reverse complement strand
CAACAACTCAACCTTGCGGCTGGATGTTGGAAGCCTGCTTGCCCTTGGGGCCCTGGCTGACTTCGAAGCTGACTTTCTGGCCTTCCTTCAGCGTTTTGAAGCCGCTGGTCTGGATGGCGGAGAAATGTGCGAACACATCCTCGCCGCCGTCATCGGGGGTGATGAAGCCGAAACCCTTGGCGTCGCTGAACCATTTGACAGTACCTGTTGCCATTGAAACTCCCTCCTTGGCGTGACACGAAACATAACCGCGGTAAGCATGACTGCACCCGAAGGGGCATAGACGCTGGCGGATGACAGGACGGCGTGTTTTTTATAGCCGTCGGTCTGAATTCAAGCGCGCTACCCGGTAATGCCCTGCGGTAATGCCAAACCTGCACGGTTCTTGAAACCAAACTGATTGCTTTTTACTACCGTGCCCGAGTTTTTACAAGAGGGAAAGCGTGAAAAAACAAAGCGCTGGATTAGACTGTGGTTTCCATTCAACCAAAGGAGAAAACGGGATGAAGAAAATCATGCTGATCGGCCTGATGGTGGGCGCCCTGCTGACTACGGGTGCGTGGGCTGAAACGGCCCAGCAGTCGCGGATGAAATCCTGCAACGCCGACGCCGGGCAAAAGCAGCTTTCCGGCGACGCGCGCAAGGCGTTCATGAAATCCTGTCTGTCCGGCGGGTCGCAAACCGAGGGCAAGGCAACGACCCAGCAGCAGCGCATGAAGGACTGCAACGCCGAGGCCTCGGGCAAGCAGATGAAGGGCGATGCGCGCAAGGTGTTCATGAAGTCCTGCCTCTCCGGCAAGAAGTGAGCTGAACGCTCAGGCAGGCTTGAACGAAGGCCCCTCGGGGCCTTCGCCGTTTTGGGGATACGGTAGGATGCACGCCATGCGCGCCACCTGGGACATCTTCTGCAACGTCGTCGACAACTACGGCGACATCGGCATTGCCTGGCGGCTGGCGCGCGGGCTGGCCAGAGAGCATGGCCTGGCCGTGCGGTTGTGGGTGGACGACCTGCGCGCGTTTCAGCGTATCTGGCCGGCCATTGACGCGGATGCGGATCGGCAAGCCTGCGAAGGGGTGACGGTCTGCGCGTGGCGCATGCCGTTTGCGGCGACCGAGCCGGCGCAGGTGGTGGTCGAGGCGTTCGGCTGCGCCCTGCCGGAATCCTATCTGGCGGCCATGGCCGAGCGGTTCCCGCCGCCGGTCTGGATCAATCTCGAATATCTGAGCGCCGAGGCCTGGGTGGCTGCCCATCATGGCTTGCCCTCGCCGCACCCGCGGCTGCCGCTGACCAAGTATTTTTTCTTCCCCGGCTACACATCGGACACGGGCGGCCTGCTGGCCGAGGCGGATCTGGCCGGGCGGCGCGCCGGATTCGTCCGCAGCGGAACGCCGGCATTCTGGCGCGAGTTGGGCCTGGGTGTGCCGCAGGCGGATGAACTGCGGGTATCGCTGTTCGCCTACGAGAATCCTGCGCTGCCTGATCTGCTCGACGCCTGGGCAGCCGACCCGCGTCCCGTCACCTGTCTCGTCCCCGAAGGCCGGGTTGTCCCGCAGCTGGCTGCATGGCTGGGGGTTTCCAGTTTGCAGGCGGGCGACAGGCACCAGCGCGGCGCCCTCGCGCTGCGCATCCTGCCGTTTCTCGATCAGGACCGGTACGACCATCTGCTGTGGGCGTGCGGTCTCAATTTCGTGCGCGGCGAGGACTCCTGCGTGCGTGCGCAATGGGCGGCGCGTCCGCTAGTGTGGCAGGCCTATCCGCAGGCCGAGGCTGCACACTGGGCCAAGCTGGACGCGCTGCTGGCGCATTACACGGAAGGGCTGGGCCACGAGACGGCGCGCGCGGTGGGCGGGATGTGGCGACACTGGAACGGTCAGCCGGAAACCGCGGGCGTGGCGGCCTGCTGGGCAGCCTGGCGGGCGCAGCTGGCTGCAATCGAGCGCCATGCGGAGGCCTGGTGCGCCCGTCTCGGGCTGGCCGGGCGGCTGAGCGACAAGCTGGTGGATTTTGTTGAAAATAAGTTAAAATAACGAGTTTTCTCAATCCCTTAGAAGCTCTCGCAGCACAGGACACACACCCATGAAAATCGCACAGGAACTCCGCGCCGGCAACGTCGTGATGATTGGCAAAGACCCGATGGTGGTGCAAAAGGCCGAATTCTCGAAATCGGGCCGCAATGCCTCCGTCGTCAAGATGAAACTGAAGAACCTCCTCAACGGTTCCGGCATGGAAAGCGTCTACCGTGCCGACGACAAGTTCGAGACCGTCAACCTCGACCGCAAGGAATGCACCTATTCCTACTTCGCCGATCCGCTGTACGTGTTCATGGACGGCGAGTACAACCAGTACGAAGTCGAAGGCGAGAACCTCGGCGACGCGCTGAACTACCTCGACGACGGCATGCCGGTCGAAGTGGTGTTCTACGACGGCAAGGCGATCTCGGTCGAGATGCCCACCACCGTCATCCGCGAAGTCGAATACACCGAGCCCGCCGTGCGCGGCGACACCTCGGGCAAGGTGATGAAGCCGGCCCGCATCAAGCCCACCGGGTTCGAGCTGCCGGTGGCCGCGTTCGTCGAGATCGGCGACATGATCGAGATCGACACCCGCACCAACGAATTCAAGCGCCGCGCCAACTGAGCGTGGTTGTTGCCGATTAATCGGCTTTAGTGCATGGCTGTTGCTGCTTTAGCAGCTTTACAGTCATGGCCTCCTCCTTGCGGGGACAACCACGGCCTGCCCTTTATGCCCTTTAGGGTGCTTGCGGGTGGAGTCCGATGCTTGAGATGCAAAAAAGGCAGCCTCGGCTGCCTTTTTTGCTTTTCGGCGCGACCGCCGTCGGCGTTAAAATGGAGCCCTGCTTTTCCGCCGCTCCCCCATGACCGACCCGCGCTTCATCCATCTCCGCCTGCACACCGAATACTCCGTCTCCGACGGCCTGGTGCGGGTGGACGAGGCGGTCGGGTGCGCGAAGGGCGTCGCGATGCCGGCGCTCGGGCTGTCCGACCTGTCCAACACCTTCGGCTGGGTGAAGTTCTACCGTGCGGCGCGCGGCGCGGGCATCAAGCCGGTGTTCGGCTGCGACGTCTGGGTGAGCAACGCGGCCGACCGCAACCGGCCGTCGCGCCTGCTGCTGCTGGTGCAGCATCGCGAAGGCTATCGCCGGTTGTGCGAGCTGCTCACCCGCGCCTACCAGGACAATATCCATCGCGGCCGCGCCGAGATCGATCCCACCTGGCTGGCCGAGGGCACCGACGGCCTGCTGGCGCTGTCGGGCGGCGACGCCGGCAACGTCGCGCAGGCCATACTCGGCGACAAGCCCGATGCCGCACGCGCAGCCGCCGAAGCCTGGGCCGCGCTGTTTCCCGGGCGCTATTACCTGGAACTGCAGCGTTTCGGCCAGCCGCACGCCGAGCGCCTGATCGACGGCCTGCTCGACGTCGGCGCGGCGCTGAATCTGCCGGCGGTCGCCACCCATCCGATCCAGTTCATTTCTCCTGACGATTTCAAGGCCCACGAGGCGCGTGTCTGCATCGCCGAGGGCATGATGCTGGGCGACCCGCGCCGGCCGCGGCCGTTCACCGCCGAGCAGTACTTCAAGACGCCGGACGAGATGGCCGAACTGTTCGCCGACCTGCCTGCGGCCCTCGCCAACAGTGTCGAAATCGCCAAGCGCTGCAATCTCACGCTGGAACTCGGCAAGAGCCGGCTGCCCGATTTCCCGACGCCGGACGGCATGAGCCTCGACGACTACATGCTGCAGCGCTCGTTCGAGGGCCTGCATGAACGCATGGTCCACCTCTATCCGGACGAGGTCGAGCGTGCCGCCAGACTCCCCGAATACACCGAGCGGCTGGAGTTCGAGCTGGGGACCATCATCCAGATGGGCTTCCCGGGCTATTTCCTGATCGTGTCCGATTTCATCAACTGGGCCAAGAACAACGGCGTGCCGGTGGGGCCGGGGCGCGGCTCGGGCGCCGGTTCGCTGGTGGCGTATTGTCTCGGCATCACCGACCTCGACCCGCTGCGCTACGACCTGCTGTTCGAGCGCTTCCTCAACCCGGAGCGGGTGTCGATGCCCGACTTCGACGTCGACTTCTGTCAGGACGGCCGCGACCGCGTGATCCAGTACGTGAAGGACAAGTACGGCCACGCGGCGGTGTCGCAGATCGCCACCTTCGGCACCATGGCGGCCAAGGCGGTGCTGCGCGACGTCGGCCGCGTGCTCGACCTGCCGTATCTGTTCGTCGACAAGTTCGTCAAGCTGGTGCCCAACGAACTGGGCATAACGCTCGCCGAGGCGCGCGAGAAGGAACCGCAGATCGACGAGCGCGCGAGGAACGAGGAAGAACTCGCCGAACTGCTGCCGCTGGCGGAAAAGCTCGAGGGCATCACCCGCAACGTCGGCATGCACGCGGGCGGCGTGCTGATCGCGCCGGGCCGGCTGACCGATTTCTGTCCGCTGTACCGCGCCGAAGGCTCGGACGCCATGGTGTCGCAGTTCGACAAGGACGACGTCGAAGCGATCGGCCTGGTCAAGTTCGACTTCCTCGGCCTGCGCACGCTGACCATCCTCGCCGAGGCGGTGCGCTTCGTGCAGCGCCATCCGGGGCGGGAGAATTTCAGGCTGGAAGACCTGCCGCTCGACGACCCGGCCGTGTACAAGCTATTCGCCGACGGCAATACCACCGCGGTGTTCCAGTCCGAATCGCGCTCGGCCAAGGACCTGGAAAAGAAGCTCAAGGGCGACTGCTTCGAGGACATCATCGCGCTGATGGCGCTGAACCGCCCGGGTCCGCTCGGCTCCGGCATGGTCGACGACTTCATCGCGCGCAAGCAGGGCAAGCAGAAGCCCGAGTATTTCCACCCCGACCTCGAGCCGGTGCTGAAATCGACCTACGGCATCATCGTCTACCAGGAGCAGGTGATGCTGGTGGCGCAGATCCTGGCGGGTTACAGCCTCGGCGCCGCCGACCTGCTGCGGCGCGCCATGGGCAAGAAGAAGCCCGAGGAAATGGCCAAGCAGCGGGAGATCTTCCTCGCAGGCGCGGCCAGACGCGGGGCGGACACCAAGGTTGCCGAGCGCCTGTTCGACCTGATGGAGAAGTTCGCCGAATACGGCTTCAACAAGTCGCACTCGGCCGCCTACGCGCTGGTGGCGTACCACACGGCCTGGCTCAAGGCCTACTACCCGGCCGAGTTCATGGCCGCGACGATGTCGTCTGAAATGTCCGATACCGACAAGGTGCGCGTGTTCTACGAGGACTGCCGCGCCAACGGCCTGACCATGCTGGCGCCCGACATCAACCGGTCGGGCTACCGCTTCGAACCGGTCAGCCAGACCGAAATCCGCTACGGCCTGGGCGCGATCAAGGGCAGCGGCGAGGCGGCGATCGGCGCGATCGTCGCCGAGCGCGAGGCGAACGGACCCTACAAGGGGCTGTTCGACCTGACGCGGCGGGTCGACAAGCGCTACCTCAACCGCCGCGTGCTCGAGGCGCTGGTGAAGGCGGGCGCGTTCGATAGCCTGAACCCGCACCGCGCCAGCCTCATGGCCTCGGTCGGCGCCGCGCTGGAAACCGCCGACCGCGCCGCGCGCAGCGGCGGCCAGGTCGGCCTGTTCGGCGAGGCGCTCGACGGCGGCGGCGAAGACCTGATCGATGTGCCGGTGTGGCCGGAGCAGGAAAAGCTGCTGCAGGAAAAATCCGCGCTCGGCTATTTCTTCAGCGGCCATCCCTTCACCGCGTATCTGGCCGAGGTGTCCGGTTTCGCCAAGCGCCAGCTCGACAGTCTGGAGCCTTCGCGCGACCCGGTGATGCTGGCCGGCATCGCCGTCTCGCTGCGCACCCAGATGACGCGGCGCGGCAAGATGCTGATCCTGCTGCTGGACGACGCGACCGCGCAGGTCGAGGTGGTGATCTTCAACGAACTGTACGAGCAGAACCGCCATCTGCTGAAGGACGACGCGCTGCTGGTCATCGAGGGCAAGGTCAACCGCGACGACTATTCGGGCGGCGTGCGGGTGACGGCGGAGCGGATCTACGACCTGGCCGGCGCGCGCACCCGCTTCGCCCAAGGGCTGCGGCTGACGTGCAACGGCCAGTCGAGCGGGCGCAAGCTGGCGGAACTGCTCGCGCCCTACAAGGCGCAGGAGGGCGGGTGCCCGGTTTGGGTCGAGTACCACAATCCCAATGCGCGCTGCCGGGTGCGGCTGGGCGAGGACTGGCGGGTGCGGCTGGACGACCGGCTGCTCGAGTCGCTGGGCGGCTGGCTCAAGCCCGAGGCCGTGAACGTGATTTACTGAGAATCGAGGGGGACTGGAATAAACGTACCAATTCGGATTTTTCTTGTAACAAAGTGTTGACAAGCAATGCTGAATATTAGATTATTCTAATAACACTGAGGTCGCCGCAATGGCACTTGGTGTTGTCTCCTCCAATCCTCCTCCTTTGGTGGATATTCTGCCCGACTCTTCACTGAGCCGGGCATTTTTTTGTCCGGATTCCGCCGGCCAGCCCGACTCTTAGTCGGACCGCTTCACGAATCCGCTGTAATGGCCCTGCGCTTCGCCGATTTCAACCCGCTCGACCCGAGCCAGCGGCGGTCCGCTGCGCGCCCATTCGATCAGGGCCTCGACCGCCTCGGACGGCCCCTGGATCACGGCTTCGACGGCGCCGTCCGCGGTATTGCGCACCCAGCCTGTCACGTTGAGGCGTTCGGCTTCGATCCGCATCGACTCACGGAACCACACGCCCTGCACGCGGCCGTGGATGCGCAGGCGATGCGTCTTCATGGCCGGGTCATTTCACCTTCATGCCCGGCTGCGCGCCGCTGTCGGGCGACAGGATGAAGAGGCCGGGCGCGTCGCCTTTATGCCCTTCAGGGTGGGAGGCGGCCAGCACCATGCCTTCGCTCATGCCGAACTTCATCTTGCGCGGGGCGAGGTTGGCGACCATCACCGTCAGCCGCCCCACCAGCGCTTCCGGCGCATAGGCCGACTTGATGCCGGCGAACACCTGGCGCGTGCCGAGCTCGCCGAGGTCGAGCGTCAGCCGCAAGAGCTTGTCGGCGCCTTCGACGTGTTCGGCGTTGGCGATGCGCGCGATGCGCAGGTCGATCTTCGCGAAGTCGTCGATGGAGATGGTGTCGACCACCGGCTGCGCGGCATGGACTTGCGCTTCGGCGTGGCGCGCCGGCGCGGGGGCCGGGGTCGGTTCGAGGTTCTGTCTGTTGGCGTCTACCATGGCTTCGATGGCTTTCGGGTCGATGCGGGTCATCAGGTGGGCGTAGGCGTTGATGCGATGGCGGATGAACAGGCTTTGCGCGTCGTCCCAGGCCAGCGGCGGAATGTCGAGGAAGGTCTCGACCTGCTCCGCCAGTTTCGGCAGCACCGGCTTCAGGTACAGGGTCAGCAGGCGGAAGCAGTTCAGCGCGACCGTGCAGACTTCATGCAGGCGATACACGGCTTCGGGTTTCTTCGCCAGTTCCCAGGGTTTCTCGTCGGCGACATACTGGTTGGCACGGTCGGCCAGCGCCATGATTTCGCGCAGGGCCTTGGCGTAATCGCGCGCCTCGTAGTGCGCGGCGATGGTATCGGCAGCGGCCTGGAAGTCGCCAATCAGTTCGAGGTTGGCGACGCCGTCGGCGAGCTTACCCTCGAATTGCTTGTGGATGAAGCCTGCGGTGCGGCTGGCGATATTGATGAACTTGCCGACCAGGTCCGAATTCACCCGCGCGACGAAGTCGTCGAGGTTCAGGTCGATGTCCTCCATCGAGCCGTTGAGCTTCGCCGCGTAGTAGTAGCGCAGCCACTCGGGATTCAGTTTCTGCGCGAGGTAGCTCTCGGCGGTGATGAAGGTGCCGCGTGACTTCGACATTTTCTGCCCGTTGACCGTCAAAAAGCCGTGCGCGTACACCGCGCTCGGCAGGCGGTGGCCGGAAAATTTGAGCATCGCCGGCCAGAACAGGGCGTGGAAATAGAGGATGTCCTTGCCGATGAAGTGGACCAGTTCGGTTTTCGAATCGGCGCCCCACCAGGCGTCGAAGTCGAGGCCGTTGTCCTTGGCGTAGCGGGCGAAGCTCGCCATGTAGCCCACCGGCGCATCCAGCCACACGTAGAAATACTTGCCCGGCGCGCCGGGGATCTCGAAGCCGAAATAGGGCGCGTCGCGGCTGATGTCCCAGTTGTTCAGGCCCGAGGCGAACCATTCCTGCATCTTGTTGGCGGCTTCGGCCTGCAGCGCGCCCGAGTTCGTCCACTCGCGCAAGAAGGCCTCGCACGCGCCGAGCCTGAAGAAGTAATGCTCGGAATCCTTGTGCACCGGCGTCGCCCCCGACACCGCCGACACCGGGTTCTTCAGCTCGGTCGGGCTGTAGGTCGCGCCGCACGCTTCGCAGTTGTCGCCGTACTGATCCGCCGCGCCGCACTTCGGGCATTCGCCCTTGATGAAGCGGTCCGGCAGGAACAGGTTCTTCACCGGGTCGTACAGCTGGGCGATGGTCTTGACCTCGATCAGCCCGGCCTCCTTCAGGCGCAGATAAATCGTTGAAGCCAGTTCGCGGTTCTCGTCCGAATGCGTCGAGTAGTAGTGGTCGAAGCCGATGTGGAAGCCTGCGAAATCGCGCGTGTGTTCCTCCCACACCCGGCCGATCAGCGTTTCCGGCGTGATGCCTTCCTTCTCCGCGCGCAGCATGATCGCGGTGCCGTGGGTGTCGTCGGCGCACACGTAGCGGCAGTCGTGGCCGCGCATCTTCTGGAAGCGCACCCAGATGTCGGTCTGGATGTATTCGACCAGATGGCCGAGGTGGATGCTGCCGTTGGCGTAGGGCAGGGCGGAGGTGACGAGGATCTGGCGGGACATGAACGGGCCGAAAGGCGAAAAGCGGCCATTTTACCGGCTAGAAGCGCGAGCCGGGCTGTTTCATGAATTCGACTTCGTCGGGCGTGGAAGGGCGCCCCAGGATTTCATTGCGATGCGGAAAGCGGCCGAAGCGCGCGACGACGTCGCGGTGCTTGCGGGCGTAATCCAGGAAATTGTCGAACAGCGCGCGTTCGTCGGCTGCGGCTTCGTGCGCCAGGGTTTCATACAGGGCCACGGATCGGTCCTGCATGTCCAGCGACTCGGCATGTTCCAGCGGCAGGTAGAGGAACACCCGCTCGATCGGCGCCAGTTGCCGGTCTTCGTTTGCCGCCAATGCAGCAAGGCACAACGCCAGTGCCTGCGGGTCGGTAGCGAAGGCCTGCGGCTGGTCGCGGTGGAGGTGATGCGGAAACTGGTCGAACACGATCAGCAGGGCCAGCCTTCCGCGTGGGGTGCCTGCCCAGTGATCGAGCCTGCCTTGGGTTGCAGCCACCCACGTATCGGAAAATTGTTCGATCACCCGCTGATCATTTTCCGGGGATTTGCCGAACCACAGCTTGCCTTGCCGTCCGGAGACCTCGGCCGCGCTGCCCGGTGCGCCGAACCAGAAGGCGAGCACGCTTTCGGGGAGGGCTGCCATGATGGCGTTGAACGATTCAGAAAATGTCGTCGGGCAGGTCGTTGTGCGTGCCGTCGCAGAACGGCTTGTCCCTGGTGTGCTTGCAGTTGCATAGCCACACCGTGGTCTTTTCCTTGATGACGAACGACATCGGTTCCAGGCCGGTCCCTTCGTGCGAACCGTCGCAGAAGGGCTGCGTCATCGAACGGCCGCACGAACACCACCAGTATTCGCCGGGTTCGAGTTCGAGTTCGGCGGGATTGCGGTCATACACGACGGGTTCGGACATGAGGGACTCCTGCGCAAAAGGACGTCATTCTAGCCGCACCGGCCCGCATCAAATCCATACAGTTATTGTGTCAATTCGGGTGGTCGATGGAATGAAAACGCCTGTTGGTCAGATACGCCGGCGACGCGCACCATCGTTCATGTTTCCTTGCAGCCGCCTGATTGAAAGCCCGGTTGAGGGACGTATTTTGCTCAACACTACGTGGCACCTGGGTTGCTCGTGGCAATAAAGAAATCAGCCGGCGGGCTCCCAGTGCTGCAGCTTCAGCTGCAGCGATTGCTGGCCATTGAATTCGTTGGGCATGAGCGCGTAGACGGCGCGGATGCGCTCGGGCAACGGATCGGCCTGGAAAAACCGCATGGCATCGAATGTCACGTCGTCGCGCGCCAGTTTCAGTTTGAGGTGCTTCTCGCCGACGACGCGCTGCGCCACGACATCGAAGGTAGCGGTGAACAACGGGGCAGGGAAGCCCTGTCCCCAGACCGCGTGGTCGAACTGTTCGGCAAGTGCGTAGCTGTGCTCGGCAAGGTCCAGTTCGCCGTCGGTTTCGATCATCCCTTCCAGATCCGCCGGGTCGATCAGTTCGCGCACCACGGCCTCGAACGCCTGGCTGAATTCCGGGTGGCGCCCGTCCGGAATGCTGAGCCCTGCAGCCATGGCGTGGCCGCCGAACTTGACGATCAGGCCCGGATGGCGCTTGTCGATCAGGTCGAGCGCGTCGCGCAGGTGCAGGCCGGGGATGGAGCGGCCCGAGCCCTTGAGTTCACCCGTGTCGCTGCGGGCGAGCACGATGGTGGGGCGGTGGAACTTGTCCTTCAGGCGCGACGCCAGGATCCCGATCACGCCGACGTGCCAGTCGGGTTGGTATGCGGTGAGGCTGTGGCTGTCGGTCGGATTGAACGAGGCAAGGATGGCGAGCGCCTCCTCCAGCATGTCGGCTTCGACGTCGCGCCGCGCGCGGTTGAGCGTGTCGAGCTGCTGCGCCAGTTGCAGCGCGGCGGCGGGATCGTCGGCCAGCAGGCATTCGATGCCGAGCGCCATGTCGTCGATGCGGCCGGCAGCGTTAAGGCGCGGGCCGAGCATGAAGCCAAGGTCGAACACGGTGGCGCGCGCGGGGTCGCGCCCGGCGGCGCGGAACAGCGCGTTGACGCCGGCGCTGGCCTTGCCGGCGCGCATCCGCGCGAGGCCTTGCGCGACCAGGGTGCGGTTGTTGGCGTCCAGCTTCACCACGTCGGCGACGGTGCCGAGCGCGACCAGGTCGAGCAGGGCGCGCAGATCCGGCTCGGGCGTGTCGGCATAGGCGCTGCGCCGGCGCAGTTCGGCACGCAGCGCCAGCAGCACGTAGAACATCACGCCGACGCCTGCCAGGTTCTTCGAGCCGAAGCCGCAGCCCGGCTGGTTGGGGTTGACGATGCAGGCGGCGTCCGGCAGCGCGTCGCCCGGCAGGTGGTGGTCGGTGACCAGCACCGGGATGCCGAGCGCGTTCGCCGCCGCCACGCCCTCGACCGCGGCGATGCCGTTGTCGACCGTCACCAGCAGGTCGGGCTGGCGTGCGGCGGCGAGCTTCACGATGTCGGGGGTGAGGCCGTAGCCATGCTCGATCCGGTTGGGCACGATGAAATCGGTCTGCGCGCCGAGCATGCGCAGGCCGCGTACGCCGACCGCGCAGGCGGTGGCGCCGTCGGCGTCGTAGTCGGCGACGATGAGCAGGCGCTTGTGGTCGCGAATGGCGTCGGCCAGCAGCGCGGCGGCGCGTTCGATGTGCAGCAGGCCGGCGGGCGGCAGCAGCTGCGGCAGGCGGTGCGCGACTTCGTCGGGATGGCGGACGCCGCGCGCGGCATACAGCCGCGCCCAGGCGGGGGCGATGCCGGCCTGTTCGAGCGCGGCGCGGACCTCGGCGGGGCAGGGGCGGGTGGCGATGGAAGGCATGACGGGATTGTATTGTCAGTCTAGGCAGAGCGAGCGAATCAGGGATTCAGAATCTGGTGAAGTGCCGATTCTGTCTGCCACGGACACGGAGTACCATCGGGCCATGAGCCATTTACTCCCGCTCTCCCGCGTGGCCAGGCTGGTCGGGAAGCCGCGCCATGACCTGCAGGAAATGATCCGCGGCGGCACGCTGGCGACCTTCGACGGCATGGTCGAACTCGACGAGTTGCTGCGGGCGTTTCCCGAGATGAAGTGGGACGACGATGCGGAGTTTCGCCGGGTCCAGGAAATCAAGGACAAGGCGTTCGCCAAGCGGGTGCTGGAGCGGGCCTTGCCCGACAAGGACGTGCTGGTGGCGCGCCTGAACGAACTGGGCGACGACTACGCGGCAGCCAGGGCCCTGCTGGTGCATTACGGCAACGTGATGGCCTGGCTCGACGAGAAGATCGACGAAATCGAAGAAGACACGAGCGCCGAAACGCGCCATGCCCTGCACACCGTGCGCGCGTTCCTGCTGCGCAATCTGGCCGAGGTCCCGCCGGAAGCCGTGCTGGCGCAGGCGGCGATCGCCCGGGAGAGGATATTCAAGATCATGTCAGCCCATGTGACCATCCAGCCCAGCGGCCACGCATTCTATGTGGACGGCAACGACACCTTGCTGGAAGCCGCGCTGCGCAACGGCGTGTCGCTCAATTACGGCTGCAGCAACGGCAACTGCGGCGAGTGCAAGGCGCGCGTCCTGTCGGGCGAGGTGAAGAAGGTTCACGCCCACGACTATGTGCTGAAAGAAACAGAAAAGGACGCCGGCGTCATTCTGCTGTGCGCGTATGCGCCGGTGAACGACGTGGTGATCGAGGCCAATGTGGCGGGTGCGCGCGATATCCCGGTGCAGCATCTGACCGCCAAGGTCAAATCGGTCGAGCTGTTCAATCCGCACATGGCCGCGCTGCACATCCTGGCGCCGCGCAGCCAGCGCCTGCGTTATCTCGGCGGACAGAGCGTCGATGTGTCGATCGACGGGGTGAAGGGACACTATGCGATTGCCAGCTGCCCCTGCGAGGACCGCCACATCGAGGTGCAGATTCCGCGCCGCGCCGGCGATGCGTTTGCCGAGGCCGTGTTCGACACCTTGAAAACCAACGACACGGTGGAGATGGACGGGCCCTTCGGCGAATTCGTGCTGGACGAGGATTCGCCGCGTCCGGTGATTTTCCTGGCCTTTGGCGCGGGTTTCGCGCCCATCAAGAGCCTGATCCAGCATGCCATGTCGCTGGAACTGGCCGAATCGATGGATCTGCACTGGCTGGCCGACGAAGCCGGACATTATCAGGACAACCTGTGCCGCGCCTGGACCGATGCGCTGGACAATTTCAACTACCTGCCGCATGCGCCGACCGATGACCTGGATGTCCTGCTGAAACGCATCGTGGTGGATTATCCGGATCTGCACCGCTTCGACGTGTATGCGGCGGGGACCGCGACGCAGCTTGAGCGGGCGCGCCGGCATTTTGTGGACGGGGGTTTGCACGAGGCGCGCTGGTTTGCGGGTGCGCTGGATGCCTGAATGCTGTGGGTGCTGCGTTATCTGTGGGCGTTGCCGGTCACGCTGCTGGGCCTGGTCATCGCGCTTGTCGCGCGGGGAAGCGGCGGCACGCTGCAGCGGGTGGAGGGCGTTCTCGAAGCCGCGGGAGGCTGGCCAGCATGGGTGCTGCGACGCGGTTTTCCTTTCAGCGGGACGGTCGCGGCGATCACGCTGGGGCACGTCGTCCTGGGCGTTTCTTCGGGGGCATTGACGGCGACACGCGCCCATGAGCGTGCGCATGTCAGGCAGTTCGAACGGTGGGGGGCGCTGCTGCTGGTGCTGTATCCGCTGGCCGGGCTGCTCGCGTGGGTGCGCGGCGGCAATCCGTATCGGGATAATCTGTTCGAGCGCGAGGCGCGCGCGGCGGAGGTCGCTGAGCGCGACGCCCCCGGTCACTGAGGGCCGGCCTAATCCACGGGGCGATGAGATTCTTCGCCAGGGTCGCCCGTGTCAGGATCGATCCAGTCCGAGATGCCGATCTCGTCTTCGGCCTCCTCCACCGTTTCGCCGGGTTCGTAGTCGCTGTCGGCGTTGTATTCCATGTCCTGTATGGCTTCCAGCAGGCTGGGGAAGGGCCCGTATTCCTCGCCGCTCTCGGCGTCGGTCCAGTAAAAACCGTCGGGCCGCTCAATGATGCGAGTGTGGTCGTAATCGGGCGGGGTTTCGGGTATGGGGTGTTTCATGACGCATCCTCCGTGCCTTGACTATAGGGCGGGAAGCCGCGCAGGGCAAGCGGTGTTCAGACCGTGCGTCCGACCAGCACCAGGCCCAGCAGCGCGCCCGTCATCAGCGCCAGATGCGCCCAGCTCCACAGACGAAAATGCCGCACCAGTGCGGTGACTTCGCGGTTGGCAACCAGGAACGGGCGGCCATGCGACGGCTTGCGTACAAGGTGGATGCCGTTTTTCATGCGGATATCAAGGTGAGCGCGGTCGACTTCGTCGGATGCGGCCTGACGTGCGCGCTCCCATTCCTCGAGGCTGATTTCGCCGTCGCGGTCGGCGTCGAAGCGCGCCAGCAAGGCGGTCTTGTCCTGCTTCCATTCGGCCAGCAGGGTGGCGAGGTCGGCCTTCTTGTCGAGCACGGCGTTGGGTCCCCCCAGCGTGACGTGCTCGCCGATGACGTAAATCGGTTCGCCTTCGATCAGCGTCCACTCCGTCTTGCGGTAGCCCCCCGCGTTTAAAACCTGCTTGTGCGAGGTGAGGATTTCCGCGCCCTCGGGATCGATCAGCACGCTTCCACTGCCGTCGTCCACACCAAAGGTGTCATGCGACACGCCGGATTCGACGTATTCCCAGCGGTCGCCGTTCTTGCGCTCGATGCGGTAGCGGTACCACAGGCAGGGCAGGCCGTTTACGGGGCTGACCAGGCCTTCGCCGGGCGGCTGCCGGCCGCGCCCGACGAGTTCGACGTAGCCCTGCGGCGCCGAGGCGATGCGCGAGGTCGGCGTGTCCGCCACGGTGCGATAGCGTTTGAGATTGGCAAACCATGCCCAGAAGCTGGTCAGGCCGATCAGCGCGAAGCTGATTTGCCAGCCGATGCCCGACTGCAGCTTGAAGCCGAGCAGCAGGATGAGCAGATTGCCGCCGCCCAGCGCGAGATTGGCGTAGTCATGCCGCCATTCGTCGGTCCAGCGCGCGGGGAGCATCAGCTATTGAATAGCTGCTTCAGATCGACGTCCTTCTTCTCTTCGGCCGCAAACCGCAGCAGCGGAAACTGGCGGAATGCGAACAGGCGCGCCACGACGGTGTCGGGGAACTGCTCCACGCGCACGTTGTTGACGTTGACCGAGTCGTTGTAGAACTCGCGGCGGTCGGCGATGGCGTTTTCCAGCCCGGTGATGCGCGCCTGCAGATGCTGGAAGGTTTCGTTGGTTTTCAACTCGGGATAGGCTTCGGCAACCGCAAACAGATTGCCCAGGCCCAGCCGCAGCGCCCCTTCGGCCTGCCCCAGCGCGGGAATGTTGTGCGATTCACGTGCGCTGGCCACCTGGCTGCGCGCCTGCATCACCTTTTCCAGCGTGTCCTGTTCGAACTGCATGTATTGCTTGCAGGTCTCGACCAGCTTCGGCAGCTCGTCGTGGCGCTGCTTGAGCAGGATGTCGATATTCGACCAGGCCTTGCCGACATTGTGTTTCAGCGTCACCAGCTGGTTGAAGATGAATACGCCATAGATGGCCGGGACAGCGAGCACGACGAAGAAAACGAGGAGGCCGGACATGATTGCGTTCCAGATAATGAAGTCGCAGAAATAGCGGACGTCAGCAACCTAACTTGAGCGCGCCGCCGTCAAATCCGCGCAGAGACAATGGCTGTGATTTCGCCGTCTTCGAGGTGCACCGGGTTGGTCTTCATGCTGCTGCCGCGGCTGTTGGTCACGATGCGCGGGATGTCGGCGTGCGTCACACCGTAGTGCGCCAGCGTCGGAAGCTGGAGGGTGCGTGTCCAGGCCTCCAGCGTGTCGATCAGGGCAGCGTGTGCCGCAGCCTGGTCCAGCTGGCCCTGTCTGCTCAGCAGGCGTCCCACCTGCGCGTATTTTTCCAACGCTGGGTGATTTGCCATGCGCGTGTGCATTGCATCGATATTGACGCGCGTGGCCGTCGCCACCAGGGTGCCGCATGCGACGCCATGCGGAATGGGGAAAAACGCCCCCAGCGGCGCGGCCAGGCCGTGCACCGAGCCGAGTCCGGCCTGCGCCAGCGTGATGCCCGAAACCAGCGCCGCATACGCCATCTGCGCGCGCGCCGTCGCGTTGCCGGCATTCGCATGCAAGGCGAGCAGGCCGTCGCGTGCGGCCTTCATGCCGCCCCAGGCGAGTGAGTCGGTGAGCGGCGCGGCCCGGCTCGAGACATACGACTCCAGCAATTGGGTGCAGGCATCCATGCCGTTCGCCGCAATCACCATGGGCGGGCAGGTGGCCAATAAGTCCGGATCGACCAGCGCGACTTCGGCCACCAGTTTTTCGTCGCGGAAGGATTTCTTGAAGCCATCCTTGCCCTGCACGCTCAACACGGCGTTCTTGGTCGCCTCCGATCCGGTGCCCGCCGTGGTGGGCACGGCAATGAACGGCGTGGACGGGCCTGCATAAGGGAGTTCGGGCCCGACGCCCTCCAGATGATCCATCACCGAATTGCCGGGTTTGAGCAGTCCTGCAATCGCCTTGGCGGCGTCCAGCGCGCTGCCGCCGCCGATGCCTATCACCACATCAATGGACTCCGGGTGCAAAGCGCGCACGGCTTCGTCCACCATCTGCGGCGATGGCTCGCCCGGAATGGTCAGGTGCAGCCATGTCATCCCCTGCGCCTTCAGCCCGTCTGTCACGGCTGGCCAGAACGGCGATTCTTTCAGCGAACCGGCTCCGGTCACGAGCAGGGCACGCTTGCCGTATGACCGGGCGATGGCCGGCAATTTGGCGAGCGCGCCGGGGCCGAACTCGATACGCGGCAGGCGCGACAGGGAAAAATCGGAAATGTGCACAGAGGGCTTTCAATCGACGGTGACGCTGAATGGTAGCGAGTTTGCCGACGCACTGTCTGCACAATAAATGTGCACGGTTTCCGGCTGTCTCATGCTGTCCGTGTTTTTTTGCGTTCTGTTCCTGTGAGGCGGGCTTCGCCCAGTCAATTGAAAAGATTGAATATGTTTGCATTGGGGCATGCCGGGTTTTACCAAAAGGCCTGTAAGTGTTGACGGGGCGGAACACGCTTTGCTATAGTTCCGCTTCTCGATTGACGCGGTTTCATTGCGACAGGCGCGGGGTGGAGCAGTCTGGCAGCTCGTCGGGCTCATAACCCGAAGGTCGTAGGTTCAAATCCTGCCCCCGCAACCATTTCGAAATATGTGTTGACGTTTTATGTGAACTACGTAGAATGCGCACCTCTCGAAACGGCGACGCGGTTGGAGCGAAGTTGATAAGAGGTTGATCTTTAACAATTTACAGCCGATAGGTGTGGGTGTTGTTGCGGTAGCTGGGCCTGGTTTACTGGGGCTGGCAACTAGCATGAATGCTCACACTTGAATCAAGTTCTGTTATTTATTGACGGAGCGAGTTTGAGTTGAGCGACTGAAGTATTGGTAGTAATTGCAGAGATTGAACTGAAGAGTTTGATCCTGGCTCAGATTGAACGCTGGCGGAATGCTTTACACATGCAAGTCGAACGGCAGCACGGGAGCTTGCTCCTGGTGGCGAGTGGCGAACGGGTGAGTAATGCGTCGGAACGTACCGAGTAATGGGGGATAACGCAGCGAAAGCTGTGCTAATACCGCATACGCCCCGAGGGGGAAAGCGGGGGATCGCAAGACCTCGCGTTATTCGAGCGGCCGACGTCTGATTAGCTAGTTGGTGGGGTAAAGGCCCACCAAGGCGACGATCAGTAGCGGGTCTGAGAGGATGATCCGCCACACTGGGACTGAGACACGGCCCAGACTCCTACGGGAGGCAGCAGTGGGGAATTTTGGACAATGGGGGCAACCCTGATCCAGCCATTCCGCGTGAGTGAAGAAGGCCTTCGGGTTGTAAAGCTCTTTCAGCTGGAACGAAACGGTACGCGCTAACATCGTGTGCTAATGACGGTACCGGCAGAAGAAGCACCGGCTAACTACGTGCCAGCAGCCGCGGTAATACGTAGGGTGCGAGCGTTAATCGGAATTACTGGGCGTAAAGCGTGCGCAGGCGGATTGTTAAGCAAGACGTGAAATCCCCGGGCTTAACCTGGGAATGGCGTTTTGAACTGGCAGTCTAGAGTGCGTCAGAGGGGGGTGGAATTCCACGTGTAGCAGTGAAATGCGTAGAGATGTGGAGGAACACCGATGGCGAAGGCAGCCCCCTGGGATGACACTGACGCTCATGTACGAAAGCGTGGGTAGCAAACAGGATTAGATACCCTGGTAGTCCACGCCCTAAACGATGTCAACTGGTTGTTGGGGGAGTGAAATCCCTTAGTAACGAAGCTAACGCGTGAAGTTGACCGCCTGGGGAGTACGGTCGCAAG
>JAJZRE010000005.1:73564-75073 GCA_021802945.1 Pseudomonadota bacterium | reverse complement strand
AGGCCTCGTACCCTTCGCGATGGGTCGCATTGATCGTGCGCAGCAGTTCGCGGAACGGAATGTTGCGCTCGTGCTTCTTGAACAGCGGCATGAAGGCCAGATCCCCGCCCTTGCCCACGCCGCCGTATGTGCCGGAGGCCATCGATTCGTGCAGGTCGCGCAGCATTTTGTCGAGGTCATCCAGAAACGGCGTGTAGATCGACGCCTCTTCGTCGTCGTGTTCCAGGCAGGCGCGCAGTTCGTCGACTTCGTACACCGCTTCGTGCACCAGGTCGATCAGTTGGTTGAAGTCTTGGGCTTTTTTCATGTTCACGTACTTGTTGAAGAAAACATAAGGATACCGCGCTCGACGGGCCGCGCGACGGGTGCGGGATTTGAGCGCACGTTCCGGATTGCGGGCCGGGCCTAACCGGTGAACACCGGGCTTCCCGGCCTCCAACTGAAGCCGACCATGGATACGCGCCCCCCGCCGAATGCTGCCCCGATCGAGGCCGAGCCGCGCTGGCAGCGCCGTGGTCCGCCGCGACCCGCAGGCGGGACGGCGCATTCGTCTACGCGATCCGCGCCACTGGCGTGCAAGGGCTGCCACAAGGCCGTACAGGCCCGGTGCGCCATGGCCCATGCCTGCCAGGCGGTCCCATGCCATCGCGTCGTCCGTGCCACGGGAGAGCTGGCGGGCTATCGCTGGGGCCTTGCGCGCAAGGCCGAATTGTTGCGGCGGGAACGCACGAAATAGGCGTCGCGGGTGCCCGCCCTTCCATTTCTTGCGATACTCCGGCATCGACAAGATCGGGCAGCCCAAGCGCTGCCACCGGACACACTTCATGGAAAACCTGCTGTACTGGGTCGGCCTGTCTGCCGTCGCGGTGTTTGCGCTCACCGGCGTGCTCGATGCCGGGCGCAAGAACATGGATCTGGTCGGCGCCGTGATGGTGGGAACGGCCACCGCGCTGGGCGGCGGCACGGTGCGCGACCTGCTGCTGCAGCGTCCGGTATTCTGGCTCGGCGAGCCGGTGTATTTGTATGTCGCCCTGGCGACGACGCTCGTCGTTTTCTTTGCCGTGCGCGGCCTGCGCCTGCCGCCGCGCCTGTTCCTCATCCCCGATGCCATCGGCCTGGCGCTGTTCACCATCGTCGGCACCCAGATCGCGCTGGATTGGCACGCGCCCTGGCTGGCGGCGAGCCTGCTGGGAATGATCACCGGCATTTTCGGCGGCGTGGTGCGCGATGTGCTGTGCAATGAAGTCCCGCTGGTATTCCTGCGCGGGGAGCTTTATGCGTCAGCCGCCTGGGCCGGCGCTCTGGTAGCGATCGGCCTGCAAGCCTTGGGGCTGACGCCGGTGATCGCGGCCTGGGCGGGGATGGCGACCATCCTCGGTATACGACTGATTGCCATGGCCTTCCGTATTACGCTGCCCACCTATTCGGCACGCAAATAGCGCACCGCATGGCCATGGGAGCAGGAACCCACCCATTCCCTCCACCCAAAAAGCAAGGGGGCACACAGTC
>JAJZRE010000005.1:66868-73464 GCA_021802945.1 Pseudomonadota bacterium | reverse complement strand
ATTCCCTCCACCCAAAAAGCAAGGGGGCACACAGTCCCCTCCCGTTTTATGCCCGCATGTACCGGTCAGCGCTTGACCGGTTTCGCGGCGATCTCTTCCAGCCGGCGCGCCTTGATGACCTGGCCGTTGAGGGCCGCGTCCTTGGCGCTGCCGCCGTAGGCCACCACCATCAACTGGCTGTAGTACATCACCGGGATGTTGAACTTGGTGCCGTAGCGCTGGTTGATCTGGCCCTGGTAGATCTCGACGTTGGCCTGGCACAGCGGGCACGGGGTGACGATCATTTCGGCGCCATGGTCGTAGGCCGACTCGACGATGTCCTTGATCTGCGCCTGCGCCTTTTCCGGCTCGGAAAAGGCCAGCGCGCCGCCGCAGCAGGTGACTTTCTGCTCGTACTCGGGGATCGGCTCGGCACCGACCATTTCGACCATCTTGTCGAGGTACTGCGGATTTTCGAACGATTCGCCGGCAACGCCGAACGGGCGGTTGGTCTGGCAGCCGACATAGCCCGCGATCTTCACGCCTTCGAGCGGCCGCACGACGTGCTTCGCCATTTCGTCGAAGCCGAGATCCTCGATCAGGACCTCGACCATGTGGCGGATCTCGGGCATTTCGTTGATCGTGAGGCCGGCTTCCTTGAGCGCCTCGCGGGTGTCGGCCATCAGCGTGTCGGAATGCGTCAGGCGCTCGCGGGTTTCGCGCGCGCCCAGCCAGCAGGCGGCGCAGGTGGCGACGATCTCCTGCCCGGGCAGGTTCTGCTCGGACAGCGCGAAGTTGCGCGCATTCAGAACGTGGCGCGGCAGTTCGCCGGCTTCAGCGTAGCCGATCGAGGCGCCGCAGCAGTTCCAGTCGGGGATTTCGGTCAGCTTGACGTCGAGCGTCTTGCACATCGACTCGACCGACGTCAGGTAGTTGGAGGCGGAAGCGCCCTTCTGCGACGAACAGCCGGGGTAGAACGCGTATTCATGTTTGGCCATATTTCTCTCCTCAGCCCGCCATCTTGGCGGCCTTGCGGCTGCGCTCGATTTCGTAGGCTTTCTTCAGCATCGCCTGGATGCCTTTCTGGTCCTTGCACTTGTGGCCGCCGAACAGTTCGAACGGGTTGAGCCGCTTGGCCTTCATCAGGCCCAGCGCCACGTCCTTCATCTTCATGCCTTCCTTGATGCCGGCGCCGAGGCCGTCCTTGAAGTACAGGCCCATCGACAGCTTGAGCTCGTTGACACGGCCGGTCCTGGTGGCATTCTTCCAGAACAGTCCGCTGAAGAAGCGCGTGGCCTGCATCTTCGGCGCCTTGCCGATGCGGTGCGCGTATTCGGCGATGCCGTGCATGATGTGGGTGATCGGCAGCTTGCGCGGGCAGCGCACGATGCAGTTGTAGCAGGAGGTGCAGTTCCACATCGAGGTCGTGGTCAGCACTTCCTCGCGCTTGCCGGCGCGGATCATCATGAAGAGTTCCTGTGGCGGATGCTCCCAAGCGCTCTGGAAGTTGGTCGGGCAGGAACCGGAGCAGACGCCGCATTGCATGCACATCTTGACCCAGTCGCCCATCTCGACCTGTTCTTCGATTTCCTTCAGGAAGTTGTTGCGGTATTTCTCCGCCAGTGCGGTATTTGCGCTCATGTTCAGTCCTTAGAATCCCTTGAACGGGCTGGGGCCCACGGCGACCAGCTCGGCGGCATACTTGTTGATCATGTCGGGCACCCGCTCGATGTCGGTGATGGCGACTTCGAGATCGCGCACGCGCTCCTTTTCCAGGTTCAGCGTCTTCAGCGTGTCGTCGATCTTCGACAGACGGACGCGGCCGAGTTCGGAGCCCTTGACGAAGTGGCACTGGTATTCGTCGCCGGACTTGCAGCCCATCATCATCACGCCGTCGTAGCCCGCGTTCAGCGCGTCGGTGATCCAGATGGTGTTGACCGAACCGAGGCAGCGGATCGGGATGATGCGCACGAAGGCCGAGTACTCGTTGCGGCTCATGCCAGCCATGTCGAGCGCCGGGTAGGCGTCGTTCTCGCACGCCAGGATCAGGATGCGCGGCTTCTCGGAAAACTCGTCGGGGATGTCGACCGCCTTGATCTGCGCGCCGACGGTGTTGACCGAGTAGTTCTCGAACGAGATCACGCGCACCGGGCAGGCGCCCATGCAGGTGCCGCAGCGGCGGCAGCGCGATTCGTTGAACACCGGGAAGCGCTTCTCGTCCTCGTCGATGGCGCCGAACGGGCATTCCACCGTGCAGCGCTTGCACTGGGTGCAGCCTTCCAGACGCACCTTCGGGAACGACAGGTCGCCCGAACGCGGATGCGCGGCGCGGCCGAGTTCGGCGTTTTCCAGCGCCTGGATCGCCTTCAGCGCGGCGCCGGTGGCGTCCTCGCGCGCCTGCGCGATGTCCATCGGGCGGCGCACCGGGCCGGCGGTGTAGATGCCGGTGCGGCGGGTTTCGTAGGGGAAGCAGATGAAGTGCGAGTCGGTGAAGCCCTGCTTCAGCTGCGGCACGTCCGGGCCCTGACGGTAGGTCAGGTTGAGGATGGAGATCGGCTTCACTTCCACCGTGCCTGCGGCCGCAGGCTCGCCCTCCTGGCCTTCGACCTGCGGCTTGGTCAGCGCGTCGATATTGATGCCGGAGTTCGCCACCTGGCCGGTCGCCAGCACGACGAGGTCGACGTCCGCCTCGGCCGCGTCGGGGTCGTCAAGGATCAGGTCGTGGAATTTGACCGTGCTGGTGTTGCCGTTGGGCACCACTTCGGCGACCCTGCCCTTGGTGAAGATGACGCCCTTCTCCTGCGCGCTGCGGTAGAAGTCCTCGCCGTTGCCGGGCGTGCGCAGGTCGGTGTAGATGATGGTGGTGTCGACGTCGGGGTTGGCGTCCTTGAAGTACATCGCCTGCTTGATGCTGGCGTTGCAGCAATAGCCCGAGCAGTAGGACAGGTGCGTGCCGCTGGGATCGCGCTGGCCGGCACATTGCACGAACACCACGGATTTGACGGGCTGGTTGTCCGAGGGGCGGCGGATCACGCCGTCGCCTGCCGCGGCCGCTTTCGCCAGCGCTTCGAGCCCGGCCTGGTCGATCACGTTGGGCGACTTGCCGCCGCCGAGTTCCGGCAGCTTGTTCATGTCGTACAGGGTGAAGCCGGTCGCCTGCACGATGGCGCCGATATCCTCGGTGTGCGTCGCGCCCGACTCGGTGGCGATGTCGACCACGAAGCGGCCCGGCGCGCCGTCGGTCCTGGCGACGGTCGCGTTCAGATAGACCTTGATGTTGCTGTCGGCCTGCACCTGCGAGACGAGATCCGCGACGCCGGTGTCGGCGGGCGACTTGAACGGCTCGTGAACCGGGGTACGCTTGTAGAGCTTGCCGGCCCAGCCGCCGAGTTCGCCGGTTTTCTCGACCAGCACCACGGGATAGCCGGTCTTCGAGGCTTCGATCGCCGTGGTCATGCCGGTGACGCCGCCGCCCACCACCAGCAGGGTCTTGCTGGTGCCGGTGTTGGTGTTGCCGCCGGGCGCGGTCATCGCCTTGACTTCGGCGCAGCCCATGCGGATGTAGTCCTCCGCCATGTCCTGCGTGGTCTCGCGCGCCTCCTCGGTGTCGGGGCGGATCCAGATCACGCCTTCGCGCAGGTTGGCGCGTGCCACCGCGTTCTCGGGGAAATAAAACGCTTCGGTCTTGGCGCGGCGCGAACAGGCGCCGATCATGATGTGGGTCACGCCCTCGCTGGCGATGTCGTTCCTGATCATCGCCACACCGTCGGCGTTGCACAGGAAATCGTGCGACTTCGCCAGCGGCACCTTGCCGTCCTTCTGTGCGATCTTGACCAGCGCATCCGTATCGAGGCGCTCGCCGAGTCCGCAGCCCTTGCAGATATACGCTGCGACTTTGATGTCAGCCATTGTTTAAGCCTCCGCCTTTGCTACTTTGTTGACCACCTGGATGGCGCGCAATGCCGCCGCGGTGGCCGATTGCACGGCACGGTTCACGTCCAGCGCATTCGACGCGCAGCCGGCGCCGAACACCGCGCCGTTGGCCGGGTCGGCTTCGATGAAGCCGCTGGAATCCGCCACGATGTGGCCGGGAATGTTGATGCCCTTGACCGAGGGCTCCATGCCCACCGCCAGCACCACCAGGTCGTGCGGCGTGGTGTAGCGCTTGTAGCCTTCGGTATTGACGCCATGGCACACGGCGTTGCCGTGCTCGTCTTCGGTGATCTTCGCGACCTTGGACTTGATGAAGGTGACCGAGGGATCGGCCTGCACCTTCTGGTAGAAATCCTCGAAGCGGTCGATGGCGCGGATGTCGATGTAGTAGATGGTCGACTTGCCGTCTTCCGGATATTTCTCGCGCACGTAGTGCGTCTGCTTCAGCGAGGCCATGCAGCAGATGCGCGAGCAGTGGCGCAGGTGGTTCTCGTCGCGCGAGCCGGCGCACTGGATGAAGGCGATGTTCTTCGCCTCCTTGCCGTCGCTCGGGCGCAGGATCCTGCCGCCGGTGGGGCCGTGGATGTCGGCCAGGCGCTCGAATTCGACGCTGGTGATGACGTTCCTGAAGCGGCCGTAGCCGTAGGGCTGAATCTTCGCCGCGTCGTAGGGCTGCCAGCCGGTCGCCCACACCACGGCGCCGGCCTTGACCTGGATCGTCTCCTCCTGCATGTCGAGGTCGATCGCGCCGTACTTGCAGGCTGCCTTGGCGCGGTCGGCGTCGGCGGTGCCGATGATCGCCGGGTCCAGCACGTAGCGCTGCGGATAGGCCATCGCGTTCGGCAGGAAGGCGGCCTTGTGCTGACCGAGGTTGTAGTTGAACGGGTCGTCCACCTTCATGTCGACCGCGCGCTCGCAGTCGCCGCAGGCGGTGCAGTTCTCGTTGACGTAGCGCGGCCTGATCCTGATGCTGGCGGTGTAGTTGCCGGTGCCGCCTGAGAGGCCGGTCACTTCGGCCAGCGTCAGCACGCGCACGCGGGGATTGTTCTTGAGGCGGCGCAGGTTGATTTCCAGCCCGCAGACGGGATGGCACAGCTTGGGGAAGTAGCGGTACAGCTGGGAGGTGCGTCCGCCCAGTGCGGGATTTTTCTCAACCAGAACGACGTTCTTGCCGGTTTCGGCCGCCTCGAGCGCGGCAGTCATGCCGGAAATCCCGCCGCCCACCACGAGTATGGTCTCGTTGGTCGCAACATGCTCCGTCATTGTTGTGTCCTCCATCCGATGGATGCAAAGTCATTTGAAACCGCCCGGAATATCCGCCGGACGGTCGGGTTTTCAGCCCGGATTTGAATTCCCGAAATGGTACTCCGAAGCCCGCGCCCCCCGCCACGGGCAAGTGCACTATCTCAATCGAAGTTTTCTATGCGGGAATAAAGGAAGTGTTTACGGATTTTCGGTCGCCTTCCCTCGGGGGCCGGGCTGCCGCGTGAAATAGCTTAAAATTGCGGATTGCTTCATCTCCGCCTGCCCTCCCCGATGGAACCCACTCCGACCCCGCCGGCGCAAACCGGCGATCCCGCCCTGGTGCGCGACGTCAAAAAGCGCCGCACCTTCGCCATCATCTCGCACCCCGACGCGGGCAAAACCACACTGACCGAGAAGCTATTGCTGTTCGGCGGCGCGATCCAGATGGCCGGCACGGTGAAGGCGCGCAAGAGCGGACGCTATGCCACCTCCGACTGGATGGAAGTCGAGCGCGAGCGCGGCATTTCGGTCGCGAGCTCGGTGATGCAGTTCAGCCACGGCGACTGCGTGTTCAACCTGCTCGACACCCCCGGCCACAAGGATTTCTCGGAAGACACCTACCGCGTGCTGACCGCGGTGGACGCCGCGATCATGGTGGTCGATGCCGCCAAGGGCGTGGAGGAGCAGACGATCAAGCTCTTGGAAGTGTGCCGCCTGCGCGACACCCCCATCATCACCTTCATCAACAAGATGGACCGCGAGGTGCGCGAGCCGCTGGAACTGCTGGACGAGATCGAATCGATCCTGAAAATCCACTGCGCGCCGGTGACCTGGCCGATCGGCATGGGCAAGCGCTTCCAGGGCGTCTACCACCTCATCAACGACGAAATCCTGCGCTTCAAGGCCGGCGAGGAGAACGCCGACCAGCCGTTCGAATCGCTGCAGGGGCTGGGCGACGCCGCCCTGAAGGAACGCTTCCCGCTCGAAGCCGACACCCTGCTCTCCGAGATCGAACTGGTGCGCGGCGCCGGCGCGAGCTTCCATCTCGACGACTTTCTCAAGGGCCGCCAGACGCCGGTGTTCTTCGGCTCCGGCATCAACAACTTCGGCGTGCGCGAAGTGCTGCGCGCGCTCGCCGACTGGGCGCCGCCGCCGCAGCCGCGCGAGGCGGTCGAGCGCGTGGTCGACCCCACCGAGCCGAAGTTCACCGGCTTCGTGTTCAAGATCCAGGCCAACATGGATCCGCAGCACCGCGACCGCATCGCCTTCTTCCGCGTCTGCTCCGGCCGCTACACCCCCAACATGAAAGTGCGCCACCGCCGCACCGGCAAGGACATGAAGATCGCCAACGCGGTGGTCTTCATGGCCAACGAGCGCACCCGCATGGAAGACGCGGTGGCGGGGGACATCATCGGCATCCACAACCACGGCCAGCTGCA
>JAJZRE010000005.1:9573-66768 GCA_021802945.1 Pseudomonadota bacterium | reverse complement strand
CGACCCGCTGCCGACACCCGGCCCTAATGGGCAGGCTCAGCCGTCGGGACTGCCGCATCGGATTTGCCCGGCAGTCTGTGGGCCAGGCGCAATTCCCGCAGCATGGATCGTTTTTTCGCCTGATGCGCATGCATTCGTCTCAGTATGTCGTCCAGCGCCCGCACGGCACTGAGGACATAGGGCCCTTTATTGAGCATGACACATTCGGCCCGCAGCCCCATCGCGGCGTCGGTAATCTCGGCACGCGATGGCCGTCCTTCCTTGGCAAGCGTCTCCAGCACCTGGGTCGCCCAAATCACGGGAACGTGCGCTGCCTCGCAAAGCCAGAGAATCTCCTCCTGAACCTCCGCCAACCGCTCGAACCCGCACTCGACGGCCAGATCGCCGCGGGCGATCATCACCCCGCAATGCGGGGCATGCATGGCGCCCAACAGCATGTCGGGCAGGTTTTCGAACCCGCGCCGCGTTTCGATCTTGAGCACGATGGCCGGCTGACGGCCCCCCAGGCTCGCCAGCCTCTGCTGAAGCGCGGCGACGTCCTGCGCACAATTGGCAAAGGACAGCCCGACGATATCCGCATGCAGGGCCACGAAAGATAGATCCGCGATGTCCTTGTCAGTCAAGGCCGCGATGCGCAGGTCGCTCTCGGGAAGGTTGATTCCCTTGTCGGCGCGCAAATTGACGGCCTTCAGGTATTCCTGCGTGATGCGGACGCGTACCCGCGACGGCTCGACCCTCTCGATGACGCCACCGATCTTGCCGTCGTCGAACCAGATCGGCTCTCCCGCCCGAACCTGATCGAAGACTTCCGGAATGGTGCAACCGATCACGGCCGGCGTCAGCATTTTCCCCGTGCTGTCGTAAGTCGCCGCTCGCCCCGGCTTCAAATCGCGGGTCAGAACGAGCAGGTCGCCCTTTTGCAGGGTGATGGCGTTTTCCCCCGGCGGCAAGGCGCCGATGCGGCACACGCGCGCGTCCGCGTCGCCTTCGCCATGCGCCTGGCGAAGACGGGTACCGGGGACGACGTAAGCCGTTCGGCCTGCTTCCGCCCAGCACCCCTGATCGGTCACATCGACAATCTTGAGAGTCCGCCGGGCATCCCGGGCATCGGTCAATTTCACGCTATCCCCGATGCGCAGCCGGGCCAGCCAGGCCGACGGCACAGGAAGGCACGCGCTTGCAGGTGAAGGGGGCGATTGCGGGGATTCCTCCGCAGTCAACCAGACCCGCGCAGGCGCGGTGATCCGTCCGTAGACGTCGCGGCCGGGGCGGATCCGGACCACCGCCGGACCGGGCTCCAGCGGGCCGGTCCGCAGCTTCGGGCCCGCCAGATCCATGAATACGCGGCAGGACCGGCCCAGAGATCGCTCCGCCTGCCGCAGATGCTCGATCATCCGCGCCCAGGCCGCGGCATCGTCATGCGCGCAATTGATGCGCATGCAGTCCATGCCTTGCCGCAGCAGATTGTGAACAAGCAGGTAATCGTCCGCCGCCTCGCTCGGCAGCGTGACCATGATCCTCACCTGGCGTCCGCTCGTCACAGGCCCGAGCAAGGCATCCGCGTGCTCGGCAAGCAGCCGTTCGCCGCGGGAGAACTCAGAGGCGCCCCCGCCCTGGTAAACGGCCTCGCAGCCTCCCTGCGCAAGGTGGCCCAGTACACGCATGACCGCATCGACCGATGCCAGGGCATTCGACTCGGCCCGCCCGAGCGAGGACAGCCCCATCGCAGCCAGGGACCGCTGCAGCGGGCGCAGATCGCGACGGCGCAGGGCCAGGTAATGAAGGAGATTCCGCGCGCTCTCGCGATAGTTCGCGTGAACGGCGGCGAGATGCTGCGGCGCCCCGGATTCGTTGGCGACCATGTCTGCCCGAATCCTCTTGAGCTCCGTCAGGACCTGCGCGATGTCCGTTGTGTCCGGACAGGCCTCGCTGGGGCGGCGTGCCTCAGCGACTGGCATCGATCGCGCCCTGTCCAGGATGAATCCAGCGCATGTCCGTCAATTCCCGGCATTCTGGTTTGGGTGCGTCCACGCAAACCCGGCCGGAATCCGTGCCGAAGCGAATACGCCTGGTGAGCCGGCCTGCCCGCCGCCCTTCAATCTGGAAATTTCGAGATTGCGTATCAGGACTACCACGTTGTGGATATCGAGGCGGTTGATGAACAATTCGCTGGCAAAGGTCTGGCCGTCACGACGCCGTGCCCGGAAAGCAAAGGCGCAGTGGCAGAGAAAGGCCAGTCGCGGGTTGATGCGTCCTTCCTGCACCAGGTCCGCATTCGGCAGCTGCGGCAGGATCATGGAGATATGACGGCCAACCAGCTCGTCCGGGAGATAGCCCAATACCTGCTCGCACGCCCTGCTGCAGTCACGGATCATGCCCAGGTCATCCAGGGTGAGGGTTGCCAGATCGATGATTCGCACTTCGGGTATGCCGGAAGGCGGATGCGTATTCGTCAGGGGACCTTTCACCTGCAGGGCGCTTGCCGTCTCCATGAGTGACTCCATAGCAGACACTGTTCCAGTGGGACTGGCAATTCTGACCGCTGCAAATGACATATCCATGACGGATGCGAGAAGCTTTTGTTCCCGCAGGGATGGCACGAGCCGTTTGCAGCGTGCCGGTTTTCGCGCCACGGACCAAGGTAGCGAATGAATCGAATATGGGTATAACTTTGAGCCTGAATTTCCAAAGTACGAAGGACGCGTTGCGATGAGAAAACCTGCGGATGAATACCTCGAAAAGGCCAACCATTTGAACAAGGATGAAACCGAACGCTTGCTGGCAAGGATGCGATTCAAACTCATGCGCAGACTGGAAGACAAAAAAATGAGCGTGCAGGAAATCGTGGCCATCCAGCTCGAGATCGAAGACGAGGAGCTTCAGGAATGGCGCGAGCGGATGGCCGAAATCAGCAAAAAATCGAAGCGTGAGTAGCATGGTTGCAAGGCGCCCGCGGGAAAATGCACAGTTTTGCCGCCTTTCAGTGGGAGTCCACGATCTCGACATTCAGCGCCGAGCCGTCGCGCCATTCAAAGCACAGGCGCCATTGGTCGTTGATGCGGATGCTCCACTGCCCTTTGCGGTCGCCTTTCAAGGCTTCCAGCCGGTTTTGCGGCGGAACCTTAAGAAACGCGAGGTCGGCCGCAGCATGCAATTGCTTGAGTTTGCGACGCGCAACTTGCTCGAAGCTGACGAAGCGCGCGACGCGCTTGTTTTCGAATAGGGCCCGCGTGTCCTTGCATCTGAACGATTCGATCATGCCGGACGTTAACGCCTGGCGTTATGGCTCGCAGGGTCGGGGGAAATTCAGGCCATGCTCAGCTATCCCTGAACAATCGGATCGCCTCGTCCAGCCGCTGCACCGAGTGGATCGTCATGCCGGGGATTTTTTGCTTGGGCTGGTTGGCGGCCGGCACGATGGCCTGGGTGAAACCGAGCTTGGCGGCTTCCTTGAGGCGCTCCTGGCCGCGCTGCACCGGGCGGATTTCGCCGGCCAGCCCCACTTCGCCGAACATCACCAGCTTGTCGGGCAGGGGCTGGCTCCGGAGCGAGGACACGATGGCGGCGAGCACCGCGAGGTCGGCGGCCGGTTCGCTGATCTTCACCCCGCCCACCGCGTTGACGAACACGTCCTGATCGAAGCAGGCGATGCCGGCGTGGCGATGCAGCACGGCGAGCAGCATCGCGAGCCGGTTCTGCTCCAGGCCGACGGACAGGCGGCGCGGACTCGGCGCATGGCTGGAATCGACCAGCGCCTGGATTTCCACCAGCAACGGCCGCGTGCCTTCCTGCGTCACCAGCACGCAGGAACCGGGCACCGGCTCGCCGTGGCGCGACAGGAAGATCGCCGAGGGGTTGGACACACCCTTGAGCCCCTTCTCGGTCATCGCGAACACGCCGATCTCGTTGACCGCGCCGAAGCGATTCTTGAACGCGCGGACGAGCCTGAATGACGATCCGGTGTCGCCCTCGAAATACAGCACCGTGTCGACGATGTGTTCGAGCACGCGCGGGCCGGCGATGGCGCCTTCCTTGGTGACGTGGCCGACCAGGATGATCGCGGTGCCGGCCTGCTTGGCGTGGCGCGTCAGCTGCGCGGCGCATTCGCGCACCTGCGCCACCGAGCCCGGAGCGGAGGTCAGCGCCTCGGAATAGACGGTCTGGATCGAATCGATCACGGCGACGCCGGGCTTCATGTCGGCCAGCTGCGCGAGAATCGCTTCGAGGCGGATTTCCGGCAGCACCGGCAGATTGGTTTCGGGGAGGCTTAGGCGACGCGCGCGCAGCGCGACCTGGCGCGCCGATTCCTCGCCGCTGACGTAAAGCGTTTTCAGATTGCCGGACAGGCCGGCCAATGCTTGTAAAAGAAGCGTCGACTTGCCGATGCCGGGGTCGCCGCCGATCAGCACCACGCCGCCCGGCACCAGGCCGCCGCCGAGCACGCGGTCGAGCTCGCCGATATCGGTGGCGATGCGGCTTTCTTCCGAGGCTTCGACGTCGTGCAGCAACTGCACCGTGCTGGTCGCCGCCAGCGCGGCAAAACGCGGCTTGGCCGATTCGGCGATGGTCTCGACCAAAGTGTTCCAGGCGTTGCAGTGCGGGCACTGGCCTTGCCATTTCGGCAGCGTGCCGCCGCACTCGGTGCAGGAGTAGATCGTCCTGGTTTTGGCCATCAGGCGTGATGTTTCTTAGTTGATATTTCGTTCACAGGACGACCTCGCGCTGGTGGCGAATCGCCAGTATGCGTGCGACATCACGGATTTCATCGTAACGGTACAACGCGATATAGCCGGTTTTTCCGCGCGAGATGACCAGTTCGCGTACCTGAATGCCGCGACGCCGGCCAATGTTGGGGTGCAGGCGCAAAGTCTCTACTGCCGAAATGATAAGGGGAATGATTTTTCTGGCGGCTGGCGCATCCAGTTCGAGCAGAAAATCTTCCAGCCGGTCCAGATCGTCGAGTGCTTGCGGGGTGTAGACAATCGCCGTCATCGATCAGATCTTGATCGGCTTGGGACGTTTGACAGGTTTTCCGTCGAGCCTGGCCAACAGGTATTGATGCACATCGTCCGCCGCATAGCCGAGTCCCGTCTCGGTCATTTCGCGATCGGCTTCGAGCGCCTCGGCCATGAACGCAGCATAAGCTTCAGCTTGCGCGACGCGCTCTTCCAGTGCTTCGATCATCCAGGCGTGAGGCGATTTACCCGCCGCCTCGGCCAGCGGCGCGATGCGCGCCTTGAGCGGTTCGGGCAGTTTGAGTGTAGTGGTCGCGGCCATGACGATCTCCCGGTTATTTGGGTGATACCAAAGTAGCACCGCGATGGACGCTCGTCAATTCAGGCCGGGAAAACGCCCGTCGACAGATAACGGTCGCCGCGGTCGCAGACGATGGAAACGATGACGGCATTCTCGACTTCCCTCGACAGCTGCAGCGCGGCCCACAGCGCGCCGCCGGACGAGATGCCGGCGAAGATGCCTTCCTCGCGCGCGAGCCTGCGGGTGGTCTCCTCGGCGTCCTGCTGGCTGACGTAGATCATGCGGTCGACACGATCGTAGTCGCAGATCTTCGGCACGTATTCCTCCGGCCACTTGCGGATGCCGGGAATCTGCGAGCCCTCGGTGGGCTGCACGCCGACGACCTGGATCGCGGGGTTCTGTTCCTTGAGGTAGCGCGAGCAGCCCATGATGGTGCCGGTGGTGCCCATGCTGGAGACGAAGTGGGTGATCCTGCCCTGCGTGTCGCGCCAGATCTCGGGGCCGGTGGTGCGGTAGTGGGCTGCGGGATTGTCGGGGTTGGAGAACTGGTCGAGGATCTTGCCGACGCCCTGCTTCTCCATCGCGATCGCCAGGTCGCGCGCGCCTTCCATGCCGGCTTCCTTGCTGACCAGCTGCAGCTCCGCGCCGAAGGCGCGCATGGTCTGGCGCCGCTCGATCGACAGGTGCTCGGGCATGATGAGGATCATCTTGTAGCCGCGCATGGCCGCCGCCATCGCCAGCGCGATGCCGGTGTTGCCGCTGGTCGCCTCGATCAGGGTGTCGCCGGGCTTGATCTCGCCGCGCGCCTGCGCCGCGTCGATCATCGACAGTGCCGGGCGGTCCTTCACCGAGCCGGCAGGGTTGTTGCCTTCGAGCTTGACCAGGATGGTGTTGCCGGTCGTGCCGGGCATGCGCTTCAGGCGCACCAGCGGCGTGTTGCCAACCGTATCCTCGATCGTCTTGTAGGTGCTCATGTTTTCAGCAAATGTTCGATGTAGCGCGCGGTGCCTTCTTCCACGCCGTAGAAGGACGCATCATACCCCGCGCCGCGCAGCGCCGAGATATCCGCCTCGGTATAGCTCTGGTACTTGCCCTTGAGCGCCTCGGGGAACGCGATGTAGCTGACGAGGCCCTGGGCCTGCATCTGTTCCAGCGTCAGCGCCGGCTGGCCTTCCGCCGCGCGGCACGCGTTGACCGCCGCCACCGCGACGTCGTTGAAACTCTGGCAGCGCCCGGTGCCGACGTTGAAGATGCCGGACACGTCGGGGTGGTCGAGGAACCACAGGTTGACCCGCACCACGTCCTCGACCGAGACGAAATCGCGCCGCTGCTCGCCGTTGGGGTAGCCGTCGCAGCCCTCGAACAGCTTCACCCTGCCCTCGGCGCGGTACTGGTTGAAGAAGTGGAACGCGACCGAGGCCATGCGCCCCTTGTGCTGCTCGCGCGGGCCGTAGACGTTGAAGTAGCGGAAGCCGGCGATCTGCGCGGTGCGCTCGCTCCACAGGCGGCGCACGCTCTGGTCGAACAGGAACTTGGAATACCCGTAGACGTTGAGCGGCGACTCGAACTCGCGCGACTCGGAGAACACCCGTCCGGCGCCGTAGACGCTGGCCGACGAGGCATAGAGGAACTGCGCGCCTTCGTCCTGGCAAAACTTGAGCAGCGCGCTGGAATAGCGATAGTTGTTCTCCATCATGTAGCGGCCGTCGGTCTCCATGGTGTCGGAACACGCGCCCTCGTGGAATATGGCTGCCACGCCGCCGTCGAGCACGCCTTCCTCGACCAGGTCGAGGAATTCGGCCTTGTCGAAATAGTCGGCGATCTCGCAGTCGGTCAGGTTCCTGAACTTGTCGGCGCGGGTCAGGTTGTCGACCGCGATGATGTTGGTCTCGCCGCGTTCGTTGAGCGCCTTGACGATGTTGGCGCCGATGAACCCGGCGGCGCCGGTGACGACGGTGTACTGGCTCATGCTTCCTCTCCAAAGACTTCGTCCGCGGTCGCGACCGCGGTGCCGAACTTGCCGACCACGATGCCCGCCGCGCGATTGGCCAGGCGCACGGCCTCGACGCCGCTCGCGCCGGCGGCCAGCGCCACGGCATAGGCGGCGATCACGGTGTCGCCGGCGCCGGAGACGTCGAACACTTCCTGCGCCCGCGTGGCTTCGTGGTGCGCGCCGTCCGCATCGAACAGGCTCATGCCTTCCTCGCTGCGCGTCACCAGCAGGGCATCGAGCTGAAAGCTCGCGCGCACCACCGCGGCTTTATCGGCGAGTTCGGCCTCGGTTTTCCAGCTGCCGGCCACGTCGCGAAACTCGCTGCGGTTGGGCGTGATCAGGGTGGCACCAGTGTAGCGTGCCCAGTCGTCGCCCTTGGGGTCGACCAGGATGGGCTTGTTCGCCGCGCGCGCCAGCTCGATCATGCGCGTGACGTGCGTCAGCCCGCCCTTGCCGTAGTCCGACAGGATCACCACGTCGCAGCCGGCCAGCAGTTGCGCATAGGCTTCCAGCTTGGCGGCCAGCACCTCGTGGCCGGGCTGGGTCTCGAAATCGACGCGCAGCAGCTGCTGCTGGCGGCCGATGATGCGCAGCTTGGTGATGGTGGAAAACGCCGGATCCTCGTGCAGGTGCACGGTGAACGACTCGGCGTCGAGCAGCGCCCGCAGCGCCTGCCCGGCCTCGTCGCGTCCCGCCACCGACAACAGCGTGACCTGCGCGCCGAGCGCCTCCGCATTGCGCGCGACGTTGCCGGCGCCGCCGATGCGGTCCTCGTTGCGCGTGACGTGCACCACCGGCACCGGCGCCTCGGGCGAGATGCGCGAGACGTCGCCGAACCAGTAGCGGTCCAGCATCACGTCGCCCACCACCAGGATGCGGGCATGGCGGATGGCGTCGCGCAAGGACATTACTGGCGTCCGATCGGCAGGTAGTCGAAGCCCATCTCGCGCATCGCCTGCGGCTCGTAGAGATTGCGGCCGTCGAAAACCAGCGGCGTCTTCAGCAGCGACTTCATGGTGTCGAAATTGGGGCTGCGGAAGACTTTCCATTCAGTGACGATCAGCAGCGCGTCGGCGCCTTTCAGCGCATCCATCGGGCTGTCGACCAGCAGCAGGTCGGCGCGCTCGCCGTAGATGCGGCGGGTCTCCTCCATCGCCGCCGGATCGTAGGCCGACACGCTCGCGCCCATGGACCACAGGGCCTCGAGCATGGTGCGGCTGGGCGCCTCGCGCATGTCGTCGGTGTTGGGCTTGAACGCCAGGCCCCACATGGCGAAGCGCTTGCCCTTGAGATCGGTGCCGAAGCGCGTGGTCAGCTTGTTGACCAGGATATGCTTCTGCACGTCATTGGCCTCTTCCACCGCATCGAGCACGCGCAGGGGGATGCCGTTTTCCTGGCCGGTACGGCGCAGGGCTTGCACGTCCTTGGGAAAGCACGAGCCGCCATAGCCGCAGCCGGCATACAGGAAGTGGTAGCCGATGCGCGGGTCGGAGCCGATGCCGTGGCGCACCTGCTCGATGTCGGCGCCGAGTTTCTCGGCCAGCACGGCGAGTTCGTTCATGAAGGAAATGCGCGTCGCCAGCATGGCGTTGGCGGCGTATTTGGTCAGTTCGGCGCTCTTCACGTCCATCACGGTCAGGCGGTCGTGGTTGCGCTGGAACGGCGCATACAGCTGGCGCAGCAGGGCCGTGGCGCGCTCGCTGTCGGTGCCGATGACGATGCGGTCTGGCTTCATGAAATCGTCCACCGCCGCGCCTTCCTTCAGGAACTCGGGGTTCGACGCCACGTTGAACGCGATGCTTGCGCCGCGCTTCGCCAGTTCCTCCTGCAAGGCGGCCTTCACCTTGTCCGCGGTGCCGACCGGCACGGTGGACTTGTCGACGACCAGCTTGTAGTCGGTCATGTGGCGGCCGATGTTGCGCGCCGCGGCCACCACGTACTGCAGGTCGGCCGAGCCGTCCTCGTCCGGCGGCGTGCCGACGGCGATGAACTGGATCTGGCCGAAGGCCACCGATTCCTCGACGTCGGTGGTGAAATGCAGCCGGCCGGCTGCGACATTGCGCTTCACCATGTCCTCAAGACCCGGCTCGTAGATCGGGATGCCGCCGGATTTCAGGATCTCGATTTTTGTCGGGTCGACGTCGAGGCAGAGCACCTCATTGCCGACCTCGGCCAGGCAGGTCCCGGTCACCAGGCCCACGTAGCCGGTGCCGATCACGGTTATTTTCACAACGATCTCCCTAAGGGTTTTGAATGTCGGTTTGGATACGCTTCAAGGCATCCAGCGGGTCCGGCGCGGCCGTGATCGGGCGCCCGATCACCAGATCGGTCGCGCCCGCGCGCAAGGCTTCCGCCGGGGTCATCACGCGGCGCTGGTCACCCGCCTCGGCGCCGGCCGGCCGGATACCCGGCGTGACCAGTCGGAAGTCCGCGCCCAGGTCGGCGCGCAGCATGGCGGCCTCCTGCGCCGAGCAGACCACGCCATCGAGCTGGCAGGCCTGCGTCAGCCGCGCCAGCCGCAACACCTGGTCGGCCGGCGCATCGGCCACGCCGATCTCGGTCAGATCCTCGGCGCTCATGCTGGTCAGCACCGTGACGGCGATCAGGAAGGGCCGCCTTTCCAGTCCGCTCAGGGCCTCCTGCGCCGCCACCATCATCCGGCGCCCGCCCGACGCATGGACGTTCAGCATCCACACCCCGAGCCCGGCCGCGGCACGGCACGCCGCGGCCACGGTATTGGGGATGTCGTGGAATTTGAGGTCGAGGAAGACCTCGAAGCCGCGCGCCACCAGCGCCCGCACCAGATCCGGCCCCGCCGCGGTGAACAGTTCCTTGCCGACCTTGACCCGGCACCGCGCAGGGTCGAGCCGCCCGGCCAGCGCCAGCGCCGACGCCGCATCGGCAAAATCCAGCGCCACGATAATCTTTGTCGAATTCACCGCATGCCTCGAGTCATTTAACGTGCATCAGCCTTCGCTCTCGCGCCGCTCGGGGTCGAAGCTGTCCCAGCGTCCGCAGGCCGGGCAGCGCCAGAAGAACTGCGTGGCCTTGAACCCGCAGCTGCCGCACTGGTAGCGCATCATGCGCTGGCTGTGCGAGGCCACCAGGGTTTTTTCCACCTGCAACAGCTCGCGCGCGTCCGGCTCCGCATTGACCAGCTCGGCCTCAAGCAGGCGGTCCAGCGTGCGCAGACTGGGGTTGCGGCGCAGTTCCTCGCGCGCGAGCTGGCTGGCGGCGGCCGCGCCTTCGGTTTCGGACACGGCCAGGTACAGGGCATTGAATACATCCTGCGACGGTTGCCGGACATAGAGGGCGCGCAGCCAGTTCACCCCTTCGTCCAGCCGCCCCAGCAGGCGATAGCTGCCGAGCACGCGGTCCACCACCAGCGCCATGTGCGCCGCGCTCTGCGCTTCGACCAGGCGCCAGTCGGCGATGGCGGCCTCGTGCCGTCCCGCCGCCGCGTCGAGGTCGCCCGCCATCAGGTTGGCGCGTACCGACTGGCGATTGCTGGCCAGCGCCTGCTGCAGATGGGCCGCGGCGGCGTCAGGATTGCCTTTCGCCGCCTCCAGCAATGCCAGTTCGCAATGGAAGTGGGCGATGTCGGCGTTGAGCGGCTTGCTGGTGTCCTTTTCCAGCACGTGCGCGGCGTCGATGGCCTTTTGCCAGTCCTTCTCCTGCACGTAGATTTCCAGCAGGTAGGTACGCGCCAGGCCATGTTGCGAGGTCTCCAGCAGTTTTCCGAACACCTGTTCGGCGCGGTCGAGCAGGCCGGCCTTCAGGTAGTCCTGCCCAAGTTCGCTCATGGCACGCAGGCGCTGCTCTTCGGCCAGCCCCTCGCGTTCCAGCAGATGCTCGTGCATGCGGATGGCGCGATCGAGTTCGCCTCGGCGGCGGAACAGGCCGCCCAGCGCAAAATGCAGATCAATGGTTTCGGGCTCGAGCTTGACGACTTCCAGAAAGGCTTCGATGGCCTTGTCCGGCTGCTCGTTGAGCAGAAAGTTCAACCCGCGAAAATAGGAATTGGGCAGCGCACGCGACTCGGTCACGACCTGGCGAATGTCGACCCGCGCCGCCAGCCAGCCCAGCACGAAGAACAGGGGGAACGCCAGCAGCCACCAGAACTCGAATTCCATGGCGCTTTACACGACGGGCAGGTCGGTCTGCGTGACGGTATCCGCCTCGATCGCCCGCGGCTTGCGGCCAAGTTCGCGCCGCAGACGGAACAACGTGGGCAGCAGGGCGAGCACCCCGGCCAGCGCACCGAGGATGAACGCAAGGCCCAGCATGACGATCAGCGGCGCCTGCCACACGTAGCCGAGATAGGAATAGAAAATCGCCGTTTGGCTGTTTTTCAGGGCGAAGCCCAGCACCAGCAGGAATACCAGCAGTTTGAGCGCCAGCCCCAGATAACGTGTGAGATTTTTCATGAATGATCGCGTGTGGTCGGCGCCCATTCTACCTTTGCAGGGGCAATAGAAAAAGAAAACGGCGCAATCCGCGCCGTTTTCAATGCCCCTGACCCACTTAAAGCGGAAAATCCACCCGGTCGCGCAACTCCTTGCCGGCCTTGAAGTGCGGCACGTACTTGGCCGGCACCTGCACGCGCTCGCCCGACTTGGGATTGCGCCCGAGGCGGGCGGGGCGAAAGCTCAGGCTGAAGCTGCCGAAACCGCGGATCTCGATGCGCTCCCCGCGCGACAGGTTTTTCGCCAGCGCGTCGAGGATCGTTTTCACCGCCATCTCGATATCCGCAACCGAAAATTGCGAATGCCGCGCCGCCAGTTGAGCAATCAGCTCGGACTTGGTCATGGATTACTCGGCGTTCTTGTTGTCGAGCTTGGCTTTCAGCAGCGCGCCGAGGTTGGTCGAGCCGCTGGCCGCCGCTGCGGATTCGGCAGAGAACTTCTTCATCGCCGCATCCTGCTCGGTCATGTCCTTGGCCTTGATCGACAGGTTGATCACGCGGTTCTTGCGATCGACGTTGATGATCATGGCCTCGATCTCGTCGCCTTCCTTGTAGTGGCTGCGCATGTCCTCGACGCGATCGCGCGAGACCTCGGATGCGCGCAGGTAGCCTTCCATGTCGCTGTCCAGCTGCACGGTGGCGCCCTTGGGCTCCACGGTCTTGATGGTGCCCTTGACGATGCTGCCCTTCTCGTGGCCGGTCGCGTAGCTGGTCAGCGGATCGCCTTCGAGCTGCTTGATGCCGAGCGAGATGCGCTCGCGCTCGAGGTCGATGCCCAGCACCACGGCTTCCACGTCCTGGCCCTTGCGGAAGTTGCGCACGGCCTCTTCACCGGGCACGCTCCACGACAGGTCGGACAGGTGGACCAGGCCGTCGATGCCGCCCGGCAGGCCGATGAACACGCCGAAGTCGGTGATCGACTTGATCGCGCCGGAAACCTTGTCGCCCTTCTTGTGGTTCATCGCGAAGTCTTCCCACGGGTTCGACTTGCACTGCTTCATGCCCAGCGAGATGCGGCGCTTGTCCTCGTCGATGTCGAGCACCATGACCTCGACTTCGTCACCCAGCTGCACGATCTTGGAGGGGCTGACGTTCTTGTTGGTCCAGTCCATTTCGGAGACGTGCACCAGGCCTTCGATGCCTTCCTCGATCTCGACGAACGCGCCGTAGTCGGTCAGGTTGGCGACCTTGCCGAACATGCGGGTGCCTTGCGGGTAGCGGCGGGCGATGCCGACCCACGGATCGTCGCCCAGCTGCTTGATGCCGAGCGAGACGCGGTTCTTCTCGGTGTCGTAGCGCAGGATCTTGGCTTCCAGTTCCTGGCCGACGTGCACCACTTCGGACGGGTGCTTGACGCGGCGCCAGGCCATGTCGGTGATGTGCAGCAGGCCGTCGATGCCGCCCAGGTCCACGAACGCGCCGTAGTCGGTGATGTTCTTGACCACGCCCTTGACGATGGAGCCTTCCTTCAGGTTCTCCATCATGGCCTCGCGGTCGGCGCCCATGGTCTCTTCCAGCACGGCGCGGCGCGACACCACGACGTTGTTGCGCTTGCGGTCGAGCTTGATGACCTTGAATTCCATTTCCTTGTATTCGAAGGGCGTGGTGTCCTTGACCGGACGCATGTCGACCAGCGAACCCGGCAGGAAGGCGCGCAGGCCGCCCACCAGCACCGTCAGGCCGCCCTTGACCTTGCCCTGCACCATGCCGGTGACGATGCGGCCTTCGTTCATCGCGGCTTCCAGATCCAGCCACGCGGCCAGCTTCTTGGCGCGCTCGCGCGACAGCTTGGTGGCGCCGAAGCCGTCTTCGATCGACTCGATGGCGACCGCGACGAAATCGCCGACCTTGGCTTCGATCTCGCCCTGGTCGTTCTTGAATTCTTCAATCGGGATCAGGCTCTCGGATTTGAGGCCGGCATTCACCGTCACGAAATTGTGGTCGATGCCGACGATTTCGGCGGTGATGACTTCACCCTGGCGCATCTCCTGGTGTTCGAGGGATTCCTCGAACAGGGCGGCAAAGCTTTCCATGGATTCGGGGGCGGAAGTAGCGGTAGCAGTAGACATTAAAAACCTTCTTGTCCGTCGGTGAGGACGGGGTTGGTTGCACATCGCCAGCCTGCGGGCACAGGTCTGGCACGGATAATTACTTCATTGCCTGCTGCGGTAATGCGCCAGCACCGCCTGCACCGCCGACTCGATATCCATATGGGTCGTATCGAGCAGCAGCGCATCCGGCGCGGGTTTCAGCGGTGCAACGGTGCGGGCGGCATCGCGCGCATCGCGGGCCCGCATATCCGCAACAAGGCTTGGTAGATTAGCAGAGTTCCCCTTTTCGATCAACTGCTTATAGCGCCGTTCGGCACGCGCCGCGGCACTGGCGGTGAGGAAGACCTTGGTTGCCGCGTCGGCGAACACCACCGTGCCCATGTCGCGGCCGTCCGCCACCAGGCCGGGGGGCTGGCGGTAGGCGCGCTGGCGGTCGAGCAGCGCCGCGCGCACCGCCGGCAGGGCCGCCACTTTCGAGGCGCCCTCGCCCACTATTTCGGCGCGGATGGCGTCAGTCACGTTTTCTTCCGCCAGCCACACCGCGCCGTCGCGGAAGGCGGCCGGCAGCGCGGCCGCCAGCGCCGCCACGCCCGCCTCGTCGTCGAGCGCCACGCCGTGCTTCATCGCCGACAGCGCGGTCAGCCGGTAGAGCGCGCCGCTGTCGAGAAAATGGAAGCCGAGCGCCACCGCGACCCGCTCGGCGACCGTTCCCTTGCCCGAGGCCGAGGGGCCGTCGATGGTGATGACCGGGATGGAGCCGGACGCGGCGCTCATTGGGCGATCCCCGCGAAAACCTTGAAATACTGGGGGAAGGTCTTGTTCACGCACGCCGGGTCGTTGATCCGCACCGGCACGCCGCCGAGCGACACCAGCGACAGGCACATCGCCATGCGGTGGTCGTCGTAGGTGTCGATTACAGCGTGAGGCGTGAGGCGTGAGGCGTGAGGCGGGGTGATGCGGATGAAGTCCGCGCCTTCCTCCACCGTGGCGCCGATCTTGCGCAGCTCGGTCGCCATGGCCGCGATGCGGTCGGTTTCCTTCACCCGCCAGCTGGCGATGTTTCTGAGCGTGGTCGTGCCGTCGGCAAACAGCGCCGCCACCGCCAGCGTCATCGCGGCGTCGGGGATGGCGTTGCAGTCGAGGTCGATCGCCTTCAGGCGGCCATTCCCGGGCGCAGACGCCTCGATCCAGTTCGGCCCCATGTCGATCTGCGCGCCCATCTGGGCCAGCGCGTCGGCAAAGCGCACGTCGCCCTGCACGCTGTCGCGGCCCACGCCCTGCACCCGCACCGGCCCGCCGCCGATGGCGCCCGCGGCGAGGAAATAGGACGCCGACGAGGCGTCGCCCTCCACCCAGATTTCGCCCGGGCTCCGGTAGCGCGCCGTCGCCGGGACGCCGAAGCGCTGCCAGCCGTCGCGCGCGATGTCCACGCCGAAGCGGCGCAGCATCGCCAGCGTGATCCCGATATAGGGTCTGGAAATCAGTTCGCCGACGACTTCGATCGTGGTGTTGCGCTGCCGCAGCGGCAGCGCCATCAGGAGGCCGGTCAGAAACTGGCTCGACACGTTGCCGCGCACCTCGGTGGTGTCGCCGGCGATCTCCGCCGGATGGATCTTCAGCGGCGGAAAGCCCTCCTGGCCGAGATAGTCGATGCGCGCGCCGAGCTTCCGCAAGGCGTCGACCAGGTCGCCGATCGGCCGCTCGTGCATCCGCGCGACGCCCTTCAGCACATACTCGCCGCCCGACAGGGCGCACGCGGCCGTCAGCGAACGGAACGCGGTGCCGGCATTGCCGAGAAACAGCTCGGCCTGCTTCACCGGAAACGCGCCGCCCACCCCTGTGATTTCATAGTCATCGGAATCGCTCACCCGCGCCACGCCCACGCCCAGCGCGCGCAAGGCGTCCAGCATGACCCGGGTGTCGTCGGAATCGAGCAGCGCGCGCACGATGGTCGTGCCTTTCGCCAGCGCTGCCAGCAGCAATACGCGGTTGGAAATGCTTTTGGAACCTGGCAGGCGCACCGTGCCTCGCGCGGCGCTGCTTGCGGGTAGATCGAGATATTCCATCAAGGTTTTTTGTGAGCCCAGTGATTACGTGCCTCGCGGGCACGCGAAAAAATGGCCAGCAAGGCCTCGGCATCCTCGGCCGAGACGGCGCTCCGCAGCGCTTGCAGCGCAGTGACGTAGGCATCCAGTTCAGTCAACAAGGCTTCGCGGTTCGCCAGCGCGATGTCGCGCCACATTTCCGGGCTGCTGCCGGCGATGCGGGTGAAATCCCGAAACCCGCTGGCGGCGAAGCGGAAGAAGGCGTCGCCATCCGCGCGCTGCGCCAGTTCGTCCACCAGCGCAAACGCCGCCAGGTGGGGCAAATGGCTCACCGCCGCGAAGATGCGGTCGTGCAGCGCGGCGTCCAGCGTCTCGACCTGCGCGCCTGCCGCTTCCCACAGCATGCGCATGGTGGCGACCGCTTCGGCGCGGGTGTCGGTCTGCGGCGTCAGCACCACGCGCTTGCCCCGAAAGAGGTCGGCGCGGGCGGCACCGGGGCCGCTTTGCTCGGAGCCGGCGATGGGATGGCCCGGGACGAAGTCGGCAAACCGGCCGCCCAGCGCGGCGCGCGCCGCTTCGACCACGTTGGCCTTGGTACTGCCGGCGTCGGTGACGATGGCGCCAGCCTTGAGATGCGGCGCCAGGTTTCTCAGCGTGACTTCGGTCTCGCCGACCGGCAGCGCCAGCAGGATGCAGTCGGCCTGCCCGGCCTCGTCCCAGCCGACGGCGCGGTCGATCAGGCCGAGTTCGCGCGCGACGGTGAGCCGCGCGGGACTCCGCCCGACGCCCAGCACCTCGCGCACCGCGCCGGCCTGCTTCAGCGCCAGCGCGAACGAGCCGCCGATCAGGCCGGTGCCGACGAGGGCGAGTGTGTCGACGATCACAGGCTGGCTCTCCGACCGCCAGGGTCAGGCCGTGGTTCCAAAGCCGCTGTAGCGGCAAGAACCACGCTCAGCGCGTCGAGGAAACGGGCGTTCTGCCCGGCCAGCCCCACCGACACGCGCAGGAATTCGGGCAGGCCGTACCCGGAGACAGGACGCACGATGACGCCGCGCTTCAGCAATTCGGTGTTGATGCGCGCCGCGTCGCCGACTTTCGCCAGCAGAAAATTGCCTTTCGACGGGACCGTGTCGATCTTCAGCTCGGCCAGCCCAGTGACCAGCTGCACCATGCCGGCGCTGTTCAGCGCATAGCTGCGCAGCAGGAATTCGATGTCGTCGAGCGCGGCTTCGGCGGCCGCCAGCGCGGGCGCATTGACGTTGAAGGGATGGCGCACCCGGTTCAGCAGACCGATCACGTCGGGATGTCCGACCCCGTAGCCGACGCGCAAGCCCGCGAGACCGTAGGCCTTGGAGAAGGTGCGGCTGATCAGCAGGTTCGGGAAGCGCTCGATCCACGCGAGCGTATCGCAACGGTCATCGGTCGGCAGGTATTCGCCGTAGGCCTCGTCGAGCACCACCAGCACCTGAGACGGCACGGTTTCGAGGAAGGCTTCGATCTCCGTCCACGGCAGGAAAGTGCCGGTCGGATTGTTGGGGTTGGCGATCCACAGCACGCGGGTGTCGTCGCGGATCGCCGCGCGCATCGCCGCGAGGTCGTGGCCATAGTCCTTCGCCGGCACCGCGATGCCCTGCGCGCCCACGGTCTGCGTGGCGATCGGGTACACCGCGAAGGCGTGCTGTGCGTAGACCGCTGACGTGCCGGGTGCCAGAAAGGCGCGCGCCGCCATGTCCAATATGTCGTTCGAGCCGTTGCCCAGCACGATCCGGTTTTGCGCCACGCCCAGCTTTTCCGACAGCTTCGCCTTCAGCGCAAAGCCCGCGCCGTCGGGGTACAGCGCCATGTCGTAGAGCGCGTCCTGCGCCGCCGCCAGCGCCATGGGGCTGGGGCCGAGCGGATTTTCGTTGGACGCCAGCTTGACGATGTCGGCCTCGTTCAATCCCAGCTCGCGCGCGAGTTCGGAGATGGGCTTGCCGGGCTGGTACGGGGCAATCGCGCGCACGTGCGGCGGCGCAAGGTCACAACAATTCATCACGATGCGGCGGGATAGGAACCGAGAATCTTGAGGAAGGCGGCGCGCGCGCCGATTTCGGCGAGGGCCGCAGCCAGGTTGGCATCCTGGCGGTGGCCCTGGCAAACCACGAAAAACAGGTATTCCCAGTTGCCCGAGCGCGCCGGGCGCGATTCGAGCTTGCTCATGGAAATGCCGGCGTCGGCGAGCGGCTGCAGCAGCTTGACCACCGCGCCCGGCTCGTTCTTCGTGCTCATCACCAGCGAGGTCTTGTCGCGCCCGGACGGCGCAGCGTCGCTCTGACCCACCACCAGAAAACGCGTGGTGTTGCTGGCCTCGTCCTCGACGCGCGCCTCCACCACGGCGAGGCCATACAGTTCCGCGGCCGCGGCCGAGCCCAGCGTGGCAGCGTCGGGCTCGGCCGCGGCCCGGCGCGCGCCCTCGCTGTTGCTGACGACGCTGATGCGTTCGGCTGCGGGTAGATGGCGGCTGAGCCACTGCTGGCATTGCGCGAGCGACTGCGCGTGCCCATACACCCGCTGGATGCCGGCGAGGCCGCCATGCTTGCGCATCAGGTTCTGATGAATCGGCAGCATCACTTCGCCACAGATTCTCAGCTCGCTGGCAACGATAAGGTCGAGCGTGCGGCCGATCGCGCCCTCGGTCGAGTTTTCCACCGGCACCACGGCGAAATCGGCGCGTCCGGTCTCCACCGCCTGGAAGCATGCGTCGATGTCATTCTCGGCGAGCGCCTCCGCCTCGTGGCCGAAGTGCTTGTGCACCGCCTGCTGGCTGAAGGTGCCGGCAGGGCCGAGATAGGCGATTCGGGTGGTCTGTTCCAGCGCGCGGCAGGCCGAGATGATCTCGCGGATCAGCCGCTCGACAGTATCGCCCGAGAGCGGGCCGGGATTGGCTTCACGCAGGCGCCGGACAATCTGCGCTTCGCGTTCGGGGCGGTAGATCTTGTCGCCCTTCTTGCTGCGTCCCACCTGCTGGGCGATGCCCGCACGTTCCGACACCAGTTGCAGGAGGGCATCGTCGATGCTGTCGATGCGCGCACGCAGTGCGCCAAGTTCAGCCTGTGCGCCAGGCGCGCCCTGTGCGTCGTCCGTCATGCGGGCAAATACCTCACTGCAAGCACACCCGGGATTGCGGCCAGTTGCTGCATCACCGCAGCGGTCACGGCGCTGTCGACGTCGACCAGCGTATAGGCCATGTCGCCCTTCGACTTGTTGACCATGTTGTGGATGTTGAGGCCGGCAGCGGCGAGCAGCGACGAAATCTGGCCCACCATGTTCGGCACGTTGGCGTTGGCGATCGCGATGCGGTACGCGGATTCGCGCGCCATGCTGACGTTGGGGAAGTTGACGGCGTTGAGGATGTTGCCGTTTTCCAGGTAATCGGCGAGCTGTTCGGCCACCATCACCGCGCAGTTCTCCTCCGCTTCCTCGGTGGACGCGCCCAGGTGCGGCAGCGCCACCGCCCTGGCGTGGCCCTTCAGCGCGTTGGCCGGGAAGTCGCAGATATAGGCATGCAGCTTGCCGGCGTCGAGCGCCTCGATCACCGCGGCATTGTCGACCACGCCTTCGCGCGCGAAGTTGAGCAGCACCGCGCCGGGACGCATCACGCCGATGCGCTGGGCGTTGACAAGGTTGCGGGTGGCATCCAGCAGCGGCACGTGCAGGGTGACGAAGTCGGCCATGCGCAGCACGTCCTCCACATTCTCCGCACGCTTGACCTGCGACGGCAGCCGCCACGCGGCGTCGACCGTGATCGCGGGATCGAAGCCGACCACGTTCATGCCAAGCCTGATCGCGGCTTCGGCGATAGTGGAGCCGATGGCGCCAAGACCGATCACGCCGAGCGTGCGGCCCGGCAGTTCCATGCCGGCGAACCGCTTCTTGCCGGCCTCGGTCGCCTTGTGCATGTCCTCATCGCTGCCGGACAGGTCTTCGACGAATTTCAGCGCCGGCACCAGGTTGCGCGCGCCGATCAGCATGCCGGCGATGACCAGCTCCTTCACCGCGTTGGCGTTGGCGCCCGGCGCGTTGAACACCGGCACCCCGCGCTCCGACAGCTTCTTCACCGGGATGTTGTTGGTCCCCGCGCCCGCACGGGCGATCGCGCGCACCGAAGCGGGAATGTCCATCTCGTGCATGCTGGCCGAGCGCACCAGGATGCCGTCCGGGTCGACAATGTCGCCACCGACGGTGTAGTGCTCCGGCAGTCGCGCCAGTCCGCGTGCGGAAATGGCGTTGAGCGTGAGGATCCTGCGCGGCTCAGCCATGGCTTTTCTCGAAGTCGCGCATGTACTCGACCAGCACACGCACGCCCTCGACCGGCATGGCGTTGTAGATCGAGGCGCGCATGCCGCCGACCGAACGGTGACCCTTCAGCTGGATCAGGCCGCGTTCCTTGGCGCCCTTGAGGAAGGCTTCGTCGAGCGCGGCATCCTTGAGCGTGAACGGCACGTTCATCAGCGAGCGGTTGTCGCGTGCCACCGGCGAATTGTAGAAGTCGGTCGCGTCGAGATAGTCGTACAGCAGGCTGGCCTTCTCGCGGTTGGTCTTTTCCATCGCGGCAAGGCCGCCATGCTTCTTCAGCCACTTGAACACCAGCCCGGCCGTGTACATGGCGAAGGTCGCCGGCGTGTTGTACATCGAATCGTTGTCGGCGTGGATCTTGTAGTCGAACATGGTCGGCGTGCCTTTCAGCGTCTCGCCGATCAGGTCGTCGCGCACGATGACGAGGGTGAGGCCGGCCGGGCCGATGTTCTTCTGCGCGCCGGCATAGATCAGGCCGAACTTCGACACGTCGATCGGGCGCGACAGGATGGTCGACGACATGTCGGCCACCAGCGGCACGCTGCCGGTCTCCGGCGTCCAGAACATCTCCACGCCGCCGATGGTTTCGTTGGGCGTGTAGTGCACGTAGGCCGCGTCGGGATCGAGCTTCCACTGGTCCTGCGTCGGCGCGTAGCTGAAGTTCCTGTCCTCGCTCGACGCCACCACGTTCACCGCGCCGTACCTCTTCGCTTCCTTGATCGCCTTTTTCGACCACTCGCCGGTGTTCAGGTAATCGGCGCCGGCCTTGCCGCGCAAGAGGTTCATCGGCACCATCGCGAACTGGCTCGACGCGCCGCCCTGCAGGAACAGCACCTTGTAGTGGGCGGGAATGCCCATCAGCTCGCGCAGGTCGGCCTCCGCCTCGGCGGCGATGCCCATGAATTCCTTGCCGCGGTGGCTCATTTCCATCACCGACATGCCGCTGCCGTGCCAGTCGACCAGTTCGGCCTGCACCTGCAGCAGGACATCTTTTGGCAGCACGGCCGGACCGGCGCTGAAGTTGTAGATTGTCATTTTCAGGATCTCCTCATTCCTCTTCGTTGTCGGTTTCGGCTACTTTTTCCAGGCCGATCAGCGTTTCGCCCTTGTCCAGGTTGATCAGCGTGACCCCCTGCGTCGCGCGGCTCATGGCACGGATCTCCTTGACCCGGGTGCGGATCAGCACGCCGCCGGTGGTGATCAGCATGATCTCGTCGTCCTCCTTCACCAGCGTGGCGGCCACCACGCGGCCATTGCGCTCGCTGGTCTGGATCGCGATCATGCCCTGCGTGGCGCGCGCGTGGCGGGTGTATTCGGCGATCGGCGTGCGCTTGCCGTAGCCGTTCTCGGTCGCGGTCAGCACGAAGTCGTTCTCGTCCTCGGCCACCAGCAGCGAAATCAGCTTCTTGCCCTTGGCGAGCTTCATGCCGATGACGCCGCGCGCGGTGCGGCCCATCGGGCGCACGTCGTTTTCGTCGAAGCGCACCGCCTTGCCGCCGTCGGAGAACAGCATCACGTCGTGGCGGCCGTCGGTGATCGACGCGCCGATCAGGAAATCGCCCTCGTCCAGCCCCACCGCGATGATGCCCGCGGTGCGCGGCCGCGAGAAGTCGCTCAAGGGCGTTTTCTTGACGATGCCGTTGCTGGTGGCCATGAACACGTAGTGATCGTCGTCGAAGGTCCTGACCGGCAGCAACGCGTTGATCTTTTCGCCATCCTCCAGCGGCAGCAGGTTGACGATGGGCTTGCCGCGCGCGCCGCGCCCGCCCTGCGGCACGTTGTAGACCTTGAGCCAATACAGCCGGCCACGGTTGGAGAAGCACAGGATGTAGTCGTGGGTGTTGGCGACGAACATCTTCTCGATGAAGTCCTCGTCCTTGGTGCCCGCCGCCTGCTTGCCGCGCCCGCCGCGCTTCTGCGCGCGGTAGTCGTCGAGCGGCTGCGACTTCATGTAGCCGCCGTGCGACAGCGTGACGACCATCTCTTCCGGCTTGATCAGGTCCTCCATCGACATGTCCTGCGCGTTCTCGACGATGGCCGAGCGGCGCGCGTCGCCGAACTGCTCCTGAATTTGCGTGAGCTCCTCGCGGATGATCCGGGTGATGCGCGCCGGATTGGCCAGGATGTCGAGCAGGTCGGCGATCTTCGCCATGATCTCCTTGTACTCGCCGATGATCTTGTCCGACTCCAGGTTGGTCAGGCGCTGCAGCTGCATTTCCAGAATGCGCTGCGCCTGGATCTCGGACAGGTGGTAGCCGTCGGCATGCAAACCGAATTCGGGGCCGATGTTCACCGGGCGCGAGAACTCGGGGTCGATGCGCGCCAGCATTTCCTCGACCATCGCCGACTTCCAGGCGCGACCCAGCAGGCGCTCTTTCGCGATGACCGGCGTTTCCGAACTCTTGATCAGTTCGACGATCTCGTCGACGTTGGCCAGCGCCACCGCCAGACCTTCCAGGATATGGCCGCGTTCGCGCGCCTTCCGGAGATCGAACACGGTGCGGCGGGTGACGACTTCGCGGCGGTGGCGCAGGAAGGCGTCGAGCATTTCGCGCAGGTTCAACAGGCGTGGCTGACCGTCGATCAGCGCCACCATGTTCATGCCGAAGGTGTCCTGCATCTGCGTCTGCTTGTACAGGTTGTTCAGGATCACGTCGGCGTTCTCGCCGCGTTTCAGTTCGATGTAGACGCGCATGCCCGACTTGTCTGACTCGTCGCGCAGGTCTGCAATGCCGTCGATCTGCTTTTCGCGCACCAGCTCGCCGATCTTGATCAGCAGGTTGGCCTTGTTCACCTGGTACGGTAGCTCGTCGATGATGATGGCCTGCTTGCCGCCGCTCTTGTCGAGGTCCTCGACATGGCAGGTGGCGCGCATCACGACGCGGCCGCGCCCGGTGCGGTAGCCGTCGCGCACGCCCGACAGGCCGTAGATGATGCCGGCGGTCGGGAAATCCGGCGCCTTGACGATGGCGATCAGCGACTCGATGTCGGTCTCGGGATCGTCCAGCAGCGTGTGCAGCGCGGTGCAGATGTCGGTCAGGTTGTGCGGCGGGATGTTGGTCGCCATGCCCACCGCGATGCCGGACGAGCCGTTGATCAGCAGGTTGGGAATCTTGGTCGGCAGCACCAGCGGTTCCTGCTCGGAGCCGTCGTAGTTGGGCCCGAAATCGACGGTTTCCTTGTCGAGATCGGCCAGCAGCTCGTGCGCGATCTTCGCCATGCGCACTTCGGTGTAACGCATCGCCGCCGCGTTGTCGCCGTCGACCGAGCCGAAGTTGCCCTGGCCGTCGATCAGCGGATAGCGCAGCGAGAAGTCCTGCGCCATCCGCACCATGGTGTCGTACACCGCGGTGTCGCCGTGCGGGTGGTATTTACCGATGACGTCGCCGACCACGCGGGCCGACTTCTTGTAAGCCTTGTTCCAGTCGTTGCCCAGCTCGTTCATCGCGAACAGCACGCGGCGATGCACGGGCTTCAGTCCGTCACGCACGTCCGGCAGCGCGCGCCCGACGATCACGCTCATCGCGTAGTCGAGATATGAGCGCCGCATCTCCTCTTCGAGGCTGACCGGGAGGGTTTCCTTGGCAAACTGTTCCATAACCGGCTTTTATTTATCAGGCTTCAAAGCCCGCGATTTTAGCATGGCTGGCGCGCCCGCCCGCCTTTGCCAAACCACGGCCGCCTTTGCCAATCCAATCGTAAACGGCGAGAATCCACGCCACCATGAAAGCCCCCGCCGACCTTCTTCTCCTGCCGCAATGGGTGGTACCCGTCGAATCCGCAGGAACCCTGGCCGACCACGCCGTCGTCGTGCAGGACGGCCGCATCCTCGACGTGCTGCCCGCCGACGCCGCGCAGGCCCGCTACGCGGCCGGGCAGACGCTCGCCCTGCCCGGCCGCGCGCTGATCCCCGGCCTCGTCAACCTGCACGGCCATGCGGCGATGTCGCTGCTGCGCGGCTTTGCCGACGACCTGCCGCTGATGGACTGGCTCAACCAGCGGATCTGGCCGGCCGAGAAACAGCACGTGTCCGAGGCCTTCGTGCGCGACGGCACCCTGCTCGCCGCCGCCGAGATGCTCGCGGGAGGCATCACCACCAGCAACGACATGTATTTCTTCCCGCAGGCGGCAGCAGAAGCGTATATGCAGGCGGGCATGCGCGCCACGCTGGGCATGATCGTGATGGAATTCCCCAGCGCCTACGCCTCGGACGCCGACGACTACCTGGCCAGGGGACTCGCCCTGCGCGACGAACTGAAGGACGAGCCGCTGCTCGCCTTCGCCTTCGCCCCGCACGCGCCCTACACCGTTTCGGATGCCACGTTCGGCCGCATCAACACGCTGGCCGAGCAGCTCGGCCTGCCCGTCCACACCCACATCCACGAAACCGCCGACGAAATCCGGGACAGCCTGAAGCAGTACGGGGTACGGCCGCTGGAACGGCTGGCCCGGCTGGGACTGCTGGGGCCCAACTTCATCGGCGTCCACGCCGTGCACGTGGACGCAGCCGAAATCGGGCTGCTGGCCCAACACGGCTGCCACGTGGCGCACTGCCCGACGTCGAACCTGAAACTCGCCTCCGGCATCGCGCCGATCGGCGATTTGCTGCGTGCCGGGGTCAACCTCGGCCTCGGCACCGACGGCGCCGCCAGCAACAACCGCCTCGACCTGTTCGGCGAGATGCGCCTGGCCGCCCTGCTGGCCAAGGGTGCCAGCGGCGACGCCGCCGCCCTGCCCGCCGCCGCCGCGCTGAAAGCCGCCACCCTGGACGCCGCCCGCGCGCTCAACCTCGACAGCCAGATCGGCAGCATCGTCCCCGGCAAGCGCGCCGACCTGGTCGCGGTCGACCTGCATGCCCTGTCCGGCCAGCCGGTGTTTGACCCCGTCTCGCACCTGGTTTACGTTGCGGGACGCGAGCACGTCACCCACGTCTGGGTCGACGGCAAGCTGAAACTGAACGAACGCCGCCTGGTCGACCTGGATAGCGACGACCTGACCGCCCGCGCCGCCTACTGGCGCGGCAAACTCACCGCCTGAGGTTCCCATGAGCAACGTCGACGCCGCCGAAATCGCCAAGTTTTCCGAACTCGCCCACCGCTGGTGGGACCCGAACTCCGAATTCAAGCCGCTGCACGAAATCAACCCGCTGCGCCTGAAGTGGATCGACAGGCAGGCGCCGCTGGCCGGCAAGAAGGTGCTCGACGTCGGCTGCGGCGGCGGCATCCTGGCCGAGGCCATGGCGGGCGCCGGCGCCGAGGTCAGCGGCATCGACCTCTCCGAGAAGGCCCTCAAGGTCGCCGGGCTGCACCTCTACGAATCCGGCAAGAGCGTCGATTACCAGCTGGTGTCCGCCGAAGCTTTCGCCGCCCAGCACGCCGGCGAATTCGACGTCGTCACCTGCATGGAAATGCTCGAACACGTCCCCGACCCCGCTTCGGTCGTCGCCGCCTGCGCCAGGCTGGTCAAGCCGGGCGGCTGGGTGTTCTTCTCCACGCTGAACCGCAACGCCAAGAGCTACCTGTTCGCCATCGTCGGCGCCGAATACGTCCTCAAGCTCTTGCCGCGCGGCACCCACGACTACGCCAGGTTCATCCAGCCCGCCGAGCTCGCCCGCATGGCGCGCGAAGCCGGGCTCGACACCCAGGAACTGATCGGCATGACCTACAACCCGCTGACCAGGGTCTACAAGCTGGAAGCCGACACCGACGTCAACTACCTGATGGCGACGCGCCGGGGGGAGTAAAGCCGCGATGCTCGAGAACATCCGCGCCGTCCTGTTCGACCTCGACGGCACCCTGGTCGACACCGCGCCCGACCTCGGCCACGCGCTCAACCTGCAGCGCGCGCGCCACGGCCTCGCGCCGCTCACCGATGAAATCATCCGCCCGCAGGCCTCGCACGGCGCGCGTGGCCTGCTCGGCCTCGGTTTCGGCCTACATCCCGGGGATGCGCGCTTCCCCGCGATGCGGGAGGAGTTCCTCGAACTCTATGCCGCGAACATCTGCCGCCAGTCACGGCCCTTCCCCGGCATTCCCGAACTGCTGGACGCGCTGGAACGGCGCGGCCTCGCCTGGGGCGTGGTCACCAACAAGCCGGCGCGCTTCACCGAGCCGCTGATGTCCATCCTCGACCTGGCCGAGCGCGCCGCCTGCATCGTCTCCGGCGACACCTGCCCGCAGCCCAAGCCGCATCCGGCCCCGATGCTCGCCGCCGCCGAACTGTGCGGCGCCCTGCCGGCGCAGTGCCTGTACCTGGGCGATGCCGAGCGCGACATCCAGGCCGCCACGGCCGCCGCCATGCCGGCGCTGGTCGCCGCCTGGGGCTATCTCGACGCCGCCGACCAGCCGCACACCTGGGGCGCCCACGCGGAGATCCATCACCCGCTCGACACCCTCGACTACCTGGCGCCCTGACATGGCCTACAGCCTGCTCAAGCATGTCCACCTCGCCACCATCGCCATCACGCTGACGCTGTTCCTCCTGCGCGGCGCCTGGATGATGGCCGATTCCCCGCGGCTGCGGGCGCGCTGGGTGCGCATCGTCCCGCACGTCAACGACACCCTGCTGCTGATCAGCGGCTTCGGCCTCGCCATCACGCTGGGCCAGTACCCGCTGGTGGACGGATGGCTCACCGCCAAGCTTTTCGCGCTGATCGCCTACATCGTGCTCGGCACCGTCGCCCTCAAGCGCGGCAAGACCAGGCGCAGGCGCATCGCCGCCTGGATCGCCGCCCTGCTCGTGTTCGGCTACATCGTGGCGGTGGCAGTCGCGCACGACCCCTTGCCTTTCCTGTAAGCCCCCCCGTTCGCCTGACAAGGGCATCTCTCACCCCCGTTCGGGCTGAGCCCTTCGACAGGGCGAACGGTGATTGAGGCCTGTCACGGTATCAGGAGCCTCAATATGCCCCCCAGAAATTTCCCGCTCCACCGGAACTTTCCTGCGGACCGGCCCTCTATGCGGTACACTTGTTGCAGCAACGCACATGGGGCCGACCTGGCTTCGACGTGGGTCGCAAAGCAGCGTAGGGCATACCGAGGGTCAGAGCACCTCGTAAATCCAACTGAAAAACTTTAGTCGCAAACGACGAAAACTACGCCCTGGCCGCTTAAGGTCCAGGACTCACACTAGCCTGTTCATGGGCTGGGCCGGGTCAAACCGGCAGTGAGTTAATTCACATGAAATCGTGCCTGTCCGGGTCGCTTGGGCAGGTGCCAAATCCAAGGCGACTCGGCGAAATCCAGCCTGTTCGGCGGGCGTGATCAAGCTTAAAGCTTAAAAACACCGGACTAAGTATGTAGAACTGCCTGTAGAGGGCTTGCGGACGCGGGTTCGATTCCCGCCGGCTCCACCAATTCAACATCCAACAACATCCAGAAGCATCCTTAAGCCCGTGAAAATACGGGCTTTTTCTTTATATGGCGTCCGGGGTCATGCAGTAACATCCATTGAAATCCGGCATTATTTGCAGTAACGTCCGCAGTAACAGCATTTTCCTGTTACCGCATACCGGGGAGTTACTGCATGGCCAAGGAACTCATTACAGACACCGCCATCAAGGCGGCCAAACCCAAAGAAGCCCCCTATCGTCTTCCTGACGGTAGCGGGCTTTATTTGCTGGTCCGCCCCGATGCGAAAAAATGGTGGCGGCTCGACTACACCCACGAAGGAAAACGCAAAACGCTATCCGTTGGCGTCTATCCCGAAACCGGGCTGGCCCTGGCGCGAAGAAACGCGGAGGCCGCACGCGCCCTTTTGGCGGAAGGGGTCGACCCCAGCGAAGTCCGAAAAGCGAAAAGAACGAGGCAGGCGGAAGCGCGGGAGACTGAACGCCGGCTGGCGGACGGAATCCCCCTGGCCAACAGCTTCGAAGCCGTCGCCCGTGAGTGGTTCGAAAAGTTTTCCGCTGACTGGGTAGCAAGCCACGCGGACAAGATCATCCGGCGCCTCGAACGCGACATTTTCCCCTGGCTCGGCGCCCGCCCGATTGCCGAAATCAAGGCGCCGGAACTGCTGTCCGCGTTGCGGCGGATCGAGGAACGCGGAGCGATTGAGACGGCGCACCGCACACTGCAAAACTGCGGGCAGGTTTTCCGCTATGCCATCGCCACCGGCCGTGCCGAACGTGACATATCGGCGGACCTGAGAGGCGCCCTTGTGCCCGTGAGCAAAACCCACCTGCCAGCCATCACGGACCCGAAGGCCATCGGCGGCTTGCTGCGGTCCCTGGATGGATACACCGGATTTTTCGTGACCAAGTGCGCCTTGCGCCTGGCGCCTCTGGTATTCGTCCGGCCGGGTGAGCTTCGCAAAGCGGAGTGGTCCGAAATCGACCTGGATAACGCGGAATGGAATATCCCCGCCGCCCGCATGAAGATGCGCGAACCCCACCTGGTCCCCCTATCCCGCCAAGCGGTTGAAATCCTGCGCGAGCTGCACGCCGTAACCGGACGCGGCCGGTATGTTTTCCCCGGAGCGCGGACCAATGGCCGGCCCATGAGTGATAACGCCGTCCTGGCGGCCATGCGGCGCATGGGCATACCGAAAGAGGAAATGACTGGCCACGGCTTCAGGGCAATGGCCCGAACTGTCCTGGATGAAGTCCTGGGCTTTCGGCCGGACTGGATCGAACACCAACTGGCCCATGCTGTGAGAGACCCGAACGGCCGCGCATACAACCGGACGGCCCACCTGACGAAGCGCCGGGAAATGATGCAGGCATGGGCGGATTACCTGGACGCCCTCAAGGTTGAAAACGTGATTCCCCTCAGGGCAAAAACAGCGTAACCAGTGGCAATACCGCCGCTTGACGGACTCAGGCAAAGCGGGCCAGCAGTGCGTGTCGGCCCTGTAGACCACCCACCACAAGGAGATATGGATCATGGCTGTAGAAACGTACACCCCCACCTTCGCCAACCTCGAAGATTTGCAGGTCTTGTTCAAAACAATGGGAGATACAGCAGGCGCTGCGCTTGATAAATGCGAGTTGCAAAATTCCGCGCTATGGCTGATCACCAAGCTTTCCGACACTGCCGTGCGCGATATCGAGCGCTTGTTGAAGAAGGAGCTCGGACATGCAGCATGAGACCGTTGTCAACCTTAAAACCGAGCCTGGTGCAAATCTGCCGCCCGATGAACTCAAGATGGTCACTTCGGCATTGTTCGAGCTAACTGTGGATGCACGGGGGATAGCCGCCATCTGCAAGAGGCTGGAAGAGCAATTATCGGGGGAGACGGGACCCTGGGACGCACTGGATGCTGCTTGCCTGGCGGCCTTGGCCGCCAAGTCATCCATGAAAATGGGCTGGCTGGCGGATCGTGTGATGTGCCGATTAGACCCAGCGGGTGAAGACCTGTCGCATCTCGATGAATGGCTGCTGCCGCCGAACTTGAGGAAGCCCCTGTCTTACAGACCACCCAAGGAATGATGATTTGCCAAGCAAAGAAAATGAGCCGCCTTCGGGTGGCTTTTTTTTCGGGCCTTGAACCCGAAAGCGCTCAACTGAGCCGCTTCATTGAACACTGTCCAGTGTACCGTTAGAGCCGCCAAAACCCAGATAACAGGGGAATGAATGCGGCTCGAAACATCCGAGACAGGCGGGGGCTGTAGGGGCCCCCGGCGTCCATTGGCATGTACGAGCCGGAAAATCCTGCATCGATCAAGTAACCGCCAGCGGTACTACAGGCCGGAATAAAGGGAAAGAAGTGGCGAAAGTAGCTTTCCGCCCTTTATTCCCTTTATTCCGGCCTTGGTGTGGCCCAAGTCTTGAAAGCCTTTATTCACAAGTAAAGAAAGAAAATCCTTATAAAAACCTTCTAGGGAATCAGATAAAAAAGGTGCGAAAGTTGCAAAAAAAAGGCCGGAAGACCCCGGCCTTTGGGGTGCTCAAATTTGAGCCATGCGTGTCACCCACCCACAGCGCGCGGATTGCGCTGGATGATGTTGAGCACGGCGCGCTCGCCGCCGCGGGTGTTGAGGTAATCGCTGAGCGCGGAATCCATGTCGAAGTGATTGACGATCTTCGTGCTGGAGTTGACCACCGGCGCGGCGCCGCCCGGCAGGTTCACCGCGCCGCCATCGGCGTAGCCCAGACGCGGGCGACTGCTGACGAAGCGCCCGCTGGCGATGCGCCGCATGTTTTCCAGCACGCCGACGCCGATGCGGTTGGTGGCCGCCTGGTCGAACACGAATTCGCCGGCGTGGACGATGCCGGCCGGCTGGTACTTGCCGCCTGGCCCGGTCCATCCGCCTTCGGCAAACCCGAATGCGCTGGCGATCGCGCCGAGCCAGTTCTGCCCACCGCCGCCGCCACCGAAAGCGCCGGACAGCGCATTGCCGATGCTGCTCACCATGCTGACGAAGGCGGCCTTGATTCCGGCAAACAGGCTGCTCAACATGCTGGTGAAGCCGGAGAACAGGCCACCGCCTTCGCCGCTGCCCGCCCCTGACAGCGCATCGGCTGCCGTGTTCACGTCCCGCACATAGATCGCGCTGGCCGGGGTCGAGCCGTCATTCTTGCCACCGAAACCAAGCGACCCGGCGATGTTGAACACGCCTTCCTTGCCGCCGACCAGCGGACTATTGAGCAGGGCATCGGTCAGGCTGCCGGCCAGCGCATTCGACAGCGCGTTCCGCAAGGCATCGACCGCGTTCTTCAGCGGCGTGCCCTCGCCCGTCGCGATGGCATTGAGGCCGTCGGCAAACCCTCGCTGCACGCCTTGCTGCACGGTCTTGTACACATCATCCTGCTGCCGCTGCAGTTCTTCCGACGCCTTCGCTGCGTTGGCGTTGGCGCGAATCTGCCCCTGCAGTTCCAACAGGCGGTTGACGTCGGTGATGCCGCGCTTTTCCGCTTCCAGCAGCAGCAGCGCGGTTTCGCGTTCATCGTTGGCGAGGCCCGACAAAAATGCTTCCTGCTCCAGTCCATCGATGAACTCCGCCTGCGCCTTCAGCCTGGCCGAGGCCAGCGCGGCCAGTTCAGCCGTCGCCGCCTGGCTCAGGTTGAGTATCTTGTCGCCGGCCGACTGGATGCGCGCATCCACCAGCGCCAGATCGGCCAGCGCCTGCGTGCGCTCCGAACCTTTCGCGCCCGGGGCCAACGATGCCGCCCGCAGCTTCGCCTGCTGGTCCTGCAAGGCCGCCAGCTCGTTGCGCAGCCCCTCCTCGTCCAGCGCCGCCTTCGCCGCGATGAACCCTGCCTCGTCGATCAGCTCCGCCTTGCGCGCCTGCTCGAGCTTTTCGCGGCGGGTGGTGAGGCTGTCTTCCAGCCCCTGCGCAGCGGCTTCCGCCCGCGCCTTCTCCAGCGCTTCCTGCGCCCTCAGCAGCGCGGCCACCTCCCGTTGGACAGCACTCAGCGCGGCCTTGTCGGGTTTGCCTGTATCAACCACGTTCGGATTTGAAATCGCACCCTTACCCGTCACTGGCTTGATGGCAACTTTTGGCGCACCCAATCCCATTATTTTTTTCTCAAGCGCATCTAGTTCAGCGCGGGCAGCCTTGGCATCGGCAGCCACGGCGTCATGGATGCCCCGGGCGCCCTTAAAATCCAGCCGCAGCATCGCGGCGACCTGCGCGGCATAGGCACCTATTTCCCGCCCAACCGTCTTGAACACAAATGCCAGATTGGCGGCAAGCACAGTAAGCGTCTGGAAAACAACGCGGATGGCGGGTGTTCCCAGATCGAGAAATGACTTGGCGAGCGATGCGCTGGCACCGGATGCCTGATCGATCTGCCCAACCATCAAAAGCACCCGATTTCCCAATTCGACGAAGGCTCCGGCCAGCGTTTTCGGCAGGCTCTCAGCTTCGCGCCGCAATTTGGGCAGCTCGGCGGCCAACCCGTTAATCAATACATCCCGGGTCAAGGCACCCTCTTTTGCCATGGCGCGCAACTCACCAACCGGCTTGCCAAGCGAAGCGGCCAGCGCCTGCATCAGGCGTGGTGCCGATTCAAAAACAGCATTCAGCTCTTCACCTCGCAGCGTGCCCGATGCCATGGCCTGGGAAAATTGCAAAAACGCGGATTGCGACTCTGCAACCGTCGCGCCCGACAGCCTTAGCGCCAGCGCGACCGCTTCGGTCGTGTCGACGAACGCGGCCTGGCTGACATCGGTATCCTTGAGGCTGTTGGCAATGCGGGTGTAGAGCGCGGCCGTCTCTGCTAGCGGCGCCTGCGCCGCGCTCGCAATCCGCTGGATCGCATCGTTCGATGCGGCGAACTCTTCCTGCGACCGCGCGGCCAATTTCAGCCGTGCCTGCAGATTGGCGTACTGATCCGCCGCCTCCGCCATACCGCGCACGCTGAAACCGGCGGCCAGCGTCGCCACCAAAGGCGCGAAGGTGGCACGCAGCCGCGCGAAGGAATCGCGCACCTGATCGACGCTGCGACGGAATTCACCGTTGCGCGCGAACTGCTCGCGCAGCGCGGCCGACTGTTTCGCCGCGGCCCCGTTGGCCGCGTCCATCGCCGCGCGCAGCTTCGCTTCCGCGCCGGACAGGTTCGCCGCATCGAAGCCTGCGGCCTTGAGAGCCGAGCCCGTGCCCGTCAGCGTGGCGCGCTGCCGCTGCATCGCTTCGGCAAGGCGCAACACTTCCGCCTTGGCCTGGGCGATATCGCGCGCGAAGGCTTTGACGCCTGCCGCCCCGCCGGCCTGGGCGGAGTTGATGAAGAAGTCGCGTTTGCGCTTGGCCTCATCCAGCGCCGCGCCCAGGCGCGTCAGCTCGGCCTGCGCGGATTTGAAGGTGCCGATCTCGCCCAGCTTGGCGGTCAGAGATTGGCGAACGCGGGCGTTCGCAGCCTCGACGTCGGCCAGCGCCTTCTTCAGGCCGCTGGCGTCGCCGCCGATAGCGTAGGTAAGTTTTTGGTCACTCATGGTCGTTTTCCTTTCAAGTTGAAAGCCAAGAGCCGGGACAGGCCCGGCTGTTCGATATTTCGTCAGCACCACGGCACTTCGTCATCCTCCCAATCATCATCGTCGTCAGGGGACGGCGGTTCCCCGGGTCCACCATGGCCATGCGCGGAGGTGCCGCATACTTCAATGTCTTTGCATTGCATATCCATCTTGATCCTTTCACATTGACTGCTAAAAAATCAGCGGACAGACCGCCCGCCTGGGATGCCCTTAGGAATCCTGCTGCCGCACAAGATCAGCGCCGACCTTTGGATAAAGCCCGGCAGTGCTCAAAGACATGATTTCGGTTACGCGCTCATTCACGCGACGCGCGATCCCATACCGATCCCAGAGCACGACGCCGCTGTCGGCAGTCTGCTGCCAGCCTTCAGGCACATCGGAACGGCATGCGTCCGGAACGGCGAGCGTGATATCGTCCTCGCGGGGGAACGAAAATTGCCGTCCACGTTCACCAGGCTCCCCGACATGCTGCAGCCAGATCACCGCTCGAAAATCGACGAAAGCCGTGATGTAGCCTTCGATAGCCTCGTTCAGCGCCTTGGCGGCGGCTGCTTCCTCCGATGCGCCGATCCCAATAAGCTCCTTGCGAAGAGATCGATCAAGCTCAACGGCCTGCGCAGTCAGCGCCGCCAGCATCGATTCCGCCTGCTCAAGCTGGCGTCTCGCCTCGGTATGCCGCCGTGCATGCTGGGCATGCGCCTCGTCTGCCGCCTTTCTTTGCCTGTCGAATTCCGCCGCCACGCCATCAGCCTCGGCGGTGCCGGCCAAAAGATCGTTGACGCGCGCCTGCGCAATCGCACGCCCTGAAGCCGCGTGGTCGAATCCGGGCGGCGATGGTTCGCGCAGGATCGCGTTAGCGGATCGCACTGCCCGCAGGGTTTTCTCACGCTCCGAAACCACCCGGTCTAGTGCGCCGGCCAGCTTTTCCAGCATTGAAGAATCTCCGCCGACCACCCTGTTCGGCGCTTCGGTCACATCGCCTCCCAGCGCGGAATCCCCACTCCTGATTGATGCTACTTTGCTCATTTGTTGCCCCTTTCAGTGGTTGAATGGCGCACAGCGCGCCGGTGAAAAACCTTCATGCAGGCACATCCCCGCCGCCTCTCCTCATGGCAAGCGGGTTGACCTGGTAGTAAATCGGCGGCCGCCCACCTGTTGCCGTCCCTTTGAACGGGCCGGCGATCAAGTTGCGAACCTTGAGTGTTTCCAGTGCGGCAATTAGGCGGTCGATCCGGTCGAACCGGCTATGGTGCGCACGGTGCAATTCGGAGCGCAGGAACTCGGGCTCGCCGCGCCGCTCGATCCAGCGCCAGCACACCTTGGCGTCATCGGTGGCAGGATCGGCGCCGATCAGGTCGAACACGGCCAGGGCGTGGCGTATCAGCCCCCGGCACAGGTCGACAGCGCGCTTCATCGTTTCCTCGCTGATAGCCTCATCCGGCCTGCCGTGCCCGGCAACGTGAAACAATCCAGCCACTCGCAGCGCGCCGCCTGGCAGCTTGGCGCACCAGTCGCGCATCGATTCCAGCGGCCCGCCTTCGGCCTGCGCGTTTTCGATTTTTTGAGCGAAACGCACCCATAGCTCGCGTGCGGCATCGGACAGCAGCAGGATGTGTTCGTCATCCTCTCCCTCGGCAACGTCGGTGCGCGGTTCAAGCTCCAGCAGCCGCAGCACCTCGCCCCGATACCGCGCCTCAAGCTCGGGCGCGATGTTGACGCGCCGGCCCATATCGCGCTTGCCGATGCGGGTTGCAGGGAGTCCGAAGAAGAAGCGGGCGAAGGTTCCAGAGCTGCGAAACTTGCGCTTTGCTGTCGGTGCCATGTCTTGCAGCAGGCCCGGCTGCATCCCGAGTCCGAAGGTCAGCGCAGGCCGATCGATTACCGCGGTGCGGCTACCGCGATCAACCCGCACCGGCGAGCCGGAATAAGCCTGCAGCGCCACATCAACCACCGACTCGCCACCCGAGTACAGGCCAGCCAGCACGGCGAATATGCCGCCCTCGTCGGAGACCACCGACATGCGGCCATCGTGCTCGACCAGCATCCCCTGCAACCTCTCAGGAGTAACGTCGCCCGTGAAGAATCGAGGTGGCCGCAGTTCGTCCGGCGTCTGTTCCGCCAGGTCGGTGATTTCGGCCACGATCTCGCCGCGCCGCACCGGGCTATCCTCTTTCGCCGCGTCAGCCTGCAACTTTTCCGCGCGCCGCTGGCTGATCTTGCGCAGGGTGTCCCGCTCGACAATCTCGGGGCGCATCTGGTCGGCCAACTTCGCTTCCTTCAGCAGCACCGGCTTGAGTAGCCGCTGAATCAATGCAGATTTGCGCTCGCCGGAGTCGGCCAGGATCACCACCCACACGTTGACCGGCTCGCAGTAGTCATCACCGAACGCCGACGTCTTGAACTTGCGCTGCAAGGCCAGCGACAGCACCGCCAGGATGAACAGAACGGCCATCGTCGGCGGTGTTTGCAGCGCCGACGACAAGGCATCCGCGTACTCGCCAAACACGCCAGGCAGCAAGTCGGGTGGCAGTTCCGGGGTTTCGATTTGATTGAACCCCATCGGCTCATCCCAGCGCCTGCCATCGTCTGCCGGCGCGGCCGCCTTGGGTGCCTGGCGCCCGCCACCCGTGGGGGCCAATCTGTCGAGGAAAGCTGCACCGCGTTCCGCGCCGTCGTCAGCCATGATTCAGCCCTCCCGCATCAACCGCAGCCTGAATCCGCCGCACGGCCAGCATCAGCCGATCCCGTTCTGTGGCCGGCAGCGAGCCACCGGCGCCCAGCGTCGACGCCGCACAGCCGACAACAAGCGCTTCGAATGCGATTGCGCGCAGTATGTCCGATGCTGGAAACGGCCGCCGCTCTGGCCTGCCGATGTGGGCGGGGTCAGCAGGGCGCGGGGGAAACAGATCGGATATTTCCAATCCGGCAGCGGCGACGACTTCACGAACAGTGCATCCGGCAAAGCAATGCACCAAGGTCTTGCCCACGTCGCCTTCGCGAATCGCCAGCGAGGCGCGGCGGTCCTCATGCGCCGGGCATTTCGCCAGCCAGCGCCCCGGGCCGGTTCGCTTCACGCCGTCCAGTTTGGATAGCAGCATGTCAACGCCCATGATTGCCCACCAGGCCTTTGCGGCGCTCGCTGTTGACGCGCATGGTCCGGCGCCACCATCCGCAGGTGATGCAAGTTCCTTGGCCTCGGCAATAGCATGGTTTAGAATCGCTGCGCTGTCTGTTGTGATAAGCCGTCATGCCCCTGGCCGGGCCGACGGCTTTTCTTTTTGATTTCCCCATGGCCTGTCTCACGCGGCTTTGCCGGAGACCTCCGGGGCGGGCGACCGTGCAACGCGCGGCCGAGCGGCAAGCCAGGCCTCCAACTCTGACCGCATAAAGCCCACGCGCCGCGGTGCGAGCGAAATCTTGCGCGGGAATGTGGGGTCGGCGTTCTCCAGCGCATACAGCGTGCTCCGCTTGATCCCAAGAAGCAGGCAAGCTTCCGAAATAGTGGCGACAAGTTTTTCCATACGAGACTCCTTCAAGGGGTTGAAAATAGGCGCGCGCGATCAGCGCCACCCACCCGCCTAGAATCAAGAATCCAAACTCAATTGGATATGGCGGGAAATTTCCGCGCCTCAGCGGGTGCCATGGCGTTCAGGATTGTTTGTTTGGACTTTCTTGGATAGGGGGAAAAATTTCCGCGGGATTTCAGGGCGAAAAAAAGCCGCCCGAAGGCGGCTCGTTTTGTTTGCCTGGCAAATCATCGTTCCCTGGAAAGGGGCTTCCTCAAGTTCGGCGGCAGCAGCCATTCATCGAGATGCGACAGGTCTTCACCCGCTGGGTCTAATCGGCACATCACATTTAGGGCGTGGAAATGATGCGGGCGACCAGCGTTGCGGGGCTCAAATTACCGCCCAGCATTCACAGTTTGCAGTAACAGGCGCAGTAACAGCGGCACAAGGAAAACACGAAACCCTTTATCCATGCGGTCAAGAGTGTTGTATTAAAGTGACGCCGGCCCACCAGAACATGATCCCTGGTGGTCCAAAGAAGGCCATAATTCTTGTTAAAAACAAGGATTATGGCCTTTTTCACGTCCAGACCGAGCCAATATCGTCCAGCACCATCCTGCCAGAATGGGGGTACCATCTGGGATATCGAGTGAAATCGAACCAAGGAAAAAACCATGGCTGGGGTATCGGCGCAAAGCTCACGGACAAGGCCGTCAAAGCCTTTGTGGCAAAGGGTGTGCTCTCCGTCTACAAGGCGACCGGCTGGGGCCCCGGCATCGCGATCTGACCCGTTCCCGCTTCCCAACCCTGGAAACCCGCCGCTTGGCGGGTTTCGCATTTCTGGAGGACCGAAACATGCACGAAACCGAAAACCCCGCCCAAGCGGACGACACGCTGCTCATGCGCCGTGAGGACTTCGAGGAGCTTCTCGACCGCGCCGCCGAGAAGGGCGCCGAGCGGGTGTTGGCCCGCATGGGCATCGAGAACGGCAAGGCCGCCCGCGACATTCGCGATCTGCGCGACCTACTGGAGGCCTGGCGTGACGCGCGCCGCACAGCGTGGCGGACCGTGGTGAAGGTGGTGACCACCGGGGTGCTCGCCGCCCTTCTGGTCGGCGCCGCCATCAAGTTGAAGCTCGTGGGAGGTGGGCGCGTGTTTGATCGGGTGCGTCCGTGATCGAAGTCCCATCGGCCGCAGTCGGCCTGGCCAAGCGCTTCGAGGGCCTCCATCGGGTGCCGAAGTCCGATCCAATGCGCCGGGCGCATCCTTACGTCTGCCCGGCAGGGTACTGGACCATCGGCTACGGGCACCTTTGCAAGCCGGACCATCCGCCGATCACCGAGGACGAGGGCGAGGCTTATCTGGCCCAGGATCTGCGAAACGCGCTCGTCGCCACGCTGCGCTACTGCCCGGTGCTGGCCACCGAGCCCGAGAACCGGCTCGCTGCCGTCGTGGACTTCACCTTCAACCTCGGCGCAGGGCGGCTGCGGACGTCGACGCTGCGGCGGCGAGTGAATCAGCGGGACTGGCCGAGCGCTGCCAAGGAACTACGGCGGTGGATTTTCGGAGGTGGCCGTGTCTTGCCTGGTCTCGTCGCACGCCGAGACGCTGAAATCCTTCTGATGGCGTCTGGTTGAGTACGAAACCCGTGCCCGTCAAACCGACTTTGCAATGTAGTCGTGCGGTATCACTGAAGCATCTGCTGACTAGCAAGGATCTTTGCGTGAATACCCGCGGAATCCGGCTGAGGTGCGTAACGCGAATAATCCGCTTCGTGACTCGACACGATGTGCACACCGCCCGCGATGAGCAGCGTCATCAGCATGAGAACTGCAAGCCTGGCCGGTCTGAATTGCTCATGGGACTGATATTCGTAGGCAATGGCCAGCGCGGCGATCCACGCTGTCCCAAACGCCAGACCGCCCAGAACATCCGACAGCCAGTGCGCCCCGAGATAGAGCCGCGATAGCGCGATCCCGGCAACCAATGCCGCGATGACGGAGATGACTGTCTTCCGTAGGCCGGACCTCGCGCCACGGCACAGCAGAAAAGTCAGGAACCCATAGACCACCACGCTCATCGTGGCGTGCCCGCTCGGAAAGGAGAACTGTTCGATCCCGCCATAGAACAGTCCGGGCCGTGGTCGATGGAGAACCACCTTTATCACCTTCGCCAGCACTTCGGCGCCCCCGATGGCGGCGAGCCAATAGCCCGCTGTCAGCCAGAGGCGGTGGACGATGAACCATGCCAGCGTAACGAGCATCACCGGCAGCAGGACCTGCGCATCGCCCAGTTCAGTGACGGCGATCATGATGCCGTCCAGAATGGGCGTGCGCAACGATTGCAGCAAGTGATACACGTAGGCATCCACATCGACCAGTGGATCGTGGCTGATGACGTCTTCCAGCACGCCGAAAAAGAGCCAGGCGCCGCCTATGACGAGTACCGCCGCCGCCAGAAGGAACCATTTGGGACTGTCCGCACTGAGCAGCCAGTTCACGATGTCCTTCTTCGTGATGGGCCGGGTTTTCATCGCCTCCGCCGGGGCTTTCGCCGCAACCGCCGCACTCCAGTGGAGGACGCCCGCGGCCGCCGCGGCGATCGCCGTCACGGCGAGCCATGCGCCGGCCGGCAGGGATTCCAGCGCGAAGAACGCGCGTAGCGGCGCCACGCTCAACACGATCAGGAATGTGGAGATCGTCCCGCCGAAAAGGAGCCAGCGTGTTAGCCTGACCGGGCGTGCCACCATGAACAGGACCCAGCTCGCCACGGCGAATAGCGTCACGGTAGCGGCGGTGCGGGCCTCGGCCAGGCTGCCGCCGGAATACGTGTGGATGAGCGCGTAGGCAGCGAAGGTCGCGCCGGCGACGAACATGCCGGCCGGTACGGTGAAACGCAGCACCCGCCCGACGAAGCCGGCCCGGGCCCGCTCGGCACCGCGTTCGAGGGACAGGAAGAACGCGGGGATGCCGATGGTCAGGGACCCGACCAGCGTCAGGTGCCGGGGCAGGAAGGGGAACGTGACGTCGGCGACGCCGACGGCCAATGCCAGCAGCATGGCGTACACCGTCTTGGTCAGGAACAGCGCCGCCAGCCGCTCCACGTTGGCAATCACGCGCCGGCCCTCGGCGATCACCGAAGGCAGCCGCGCGAACCGGTTGTCGAGGAGCACGAGATGGGCGACGGCCCGGCTGGCGCCGGCACCCGCCCCCATCGCGATGCCGATGTCGGCGCGCTTGAGGGCGAGCACGTCGTTCACGCCGTCGCCCACCATCGCCACCACATGGCCGTTGGCCTGCAGCGACGCGACCAGCGATTGCTTCTGCTGCGGCGACAGGCGGCCGAAGACCGAGCGCGTTTCAGCCAATGTAGCAAGCGCTTCCGCATCCAGCGGCAGATCCCTCGCATCCACGGGCTCCGCGCCATTCCCGATTCCGAGCTGCGACGCAACCTGGCCGACGGTGGCCGGGTGGTCGCCCGACAGCAGCTTGATCGCGACGCCCTGCGCGTCGAAATAGCGCAGCGTCTCGGCCGCATCGCCGCGTACCTGCTCGGTGAGCAGAACCAAGGCGGCCGGCACGAGCTTGTCCGGCAGGCGGTCGGGAGGGAGCGCGGCAGCCGTTTGTGCGAGAAGCAGCACGCGCCGTCCGGCCCGCGCATGTTCCTCCGCGCGGCGCCGCACGGCGTCTGCCTCCGGTATCTCGGCCAGCAGTACATCGGACGCACCAAGCACCCAGGTACCCAGTCCCTCCAGCGTGGCGCCGCTCCACTTGCGTGCCGATGAGAACGGCACGAAGGCCGTGGCGGCCCGGTGCCGCTTCTCGCGGCAGGCCCGCCCGATCGCCCGCAACGTGCCATTGGGCTTGGGCTCAGCCGCGACGAGACTGGCAAGGGCTCGACCCGCGTCAGGGTGGTTGCCCAGCAGCTCCACATTCTCGAACCGGGGTTCGCGTTCGGTCAGCGTCCCGGTCTTGTCGAGGCAGATCACATCGACCCTGGCCAGCGTCTCGGTCGCGGGGAGGTCCTGAACCAGCGTCCGCTGGCGGGCCAGCCTCAAGGCCCCCAGCGCCAGGGCAACGCTGGTCAGCAACACCAGCCCCTCCGGCACCATGGCGACCACGCCGGCCGCCGAGTACAACAGGGCATCGGCGACCGGCGCCTGGATGGCGAACTGGCCGGCAAAGAGCAGCGCGGCGGTGGGCACGATGGCCCACATGACGTAACGCAAAATCCGGTTGGTCCCCGCGCGCAACTCGGAATGCGCCAAGCTGAAACGCTTGGCCTCGCTGGCGAGACGCTGCCCGTAAGCAGCAGCCCCAACGCGCGTGACCCGACAGCGCCCCGTGCCGGCGACGACGAAGCTTCCCGACAAGACCTCGTCGCCGGGCCGCTTCGGCACCGCCGCCGACTCGCCGGTGAGCAAGGACTCGTCGACCTCGATCCCTGCGGCGTCGAGCATGACCCCGTCGACCACCACCTGGTCGCCCGACGCCAGCACCAGGACGTCGCCCAGAACGATCTCCGCCGTCGCGATGTCGATGACCTGCCCGGCGCGAAGGGCACGGGCCTTCGGCTGGCTCACCAGCGCCAGGCGGTCCAGCGCCCGTTTTGCCCGCAGCTCCTGGACGATGCCGATCAGGGTGTTGAGGACGAATACCCCGCCAAAAAGGGCATCCTGCCAAGGACCCGTCATCAGAATCACGACGAACAGCGTTCCCAGTATCGCGTTGAATCGGGTCAAGACGTTGGCGCGCACGATGGCCATGGTCGTGCGGCTCGTCGGCATCGCCGCCCGGTTGACCTCGCCCCGCGCGATGCGCGCCTGGACTTCCGCGTCCGTGAGTCCGTTGACTTCGTCCGTCATCGTATCGACCAGTTCAGCCTGAAGGGGCATTCGAGGCGTAAGCCTTGGCCGTAAGGGAGTAGACGACGTTCATGCCGATCAGGACGAGAGGCACATTCTTCCAGACGCGACAGCAGGCGGTCGAAGTTGGTCGCAAGCGGCTTCACTTCAGCCGGCCAGGCCTCCTCGCCGATGCGGCGATGCAATTGGTCAGGCCCCAGTTCATCGACGATGGCGGCCAGTCGGGACACCGGCCGCAAGCCACGGCGGGCGATCAGGAATCCCGCGGCCAGGGCAACCGCCAACGCTGCGGCCAGAAACGAAATCAGCATCCGCCGGTAGTCCGCCAACAAGCGCTCCTCCTTGGTGAGACTCAGCGCCACATCCACCCTGTAGCGCGTGCCGAGTTCGAAACCGCCCGACAAGACACGGAATTGCTCGCCGCCACGCCCCACGAGACTGCGCGCCTGGTTGCCATCCGGAATCCCGGTCGTGAGCAAACCACCTTCGTCGAAGACCTTGCCGGACTCCGGGCTCTCCGCGATCACCTCACCCTGCGCGTTCTTCACCCGGATGGAGATTCCCGGTAGGGTGTCCGACTCGTGCTGGACCTCTTCCCGCAATGCCGACGAATCATCCGGATGCAGCAGCAGGACGGCGCGGAGCTCGGCGAGCTTGCCGGCGAGCAGCCGGTCAGGCGCGCCGACCCGCTCGACCTCATCAAGAGCTCCCTCAGTGACAGCGGCTGGCGCATCACCCCTATCAGGGAGGCTGGGTCTGCCACAGAAGGCAAGCGCCAGGCGGATGCCTTCCTGCGCACAAAGTCCAAGCCGATGGTCGAGTACGACATTTGGGCGACCAGGCAGTAGCCCGGGTGCGTCGGGTAGATCGTGGGCGCCAGGCGCCCGAAGCGGACGCTGGTTCAATTCCGGTCTCCGGAATCGAACTGGCCGTCGATCTGGCGCACTTGGCTGATGCCAACAGCAGGCCGGAACTGATACGGTTGCCGACAGCAGGGGCTGGACTCCGCACCTTTCCGCAAAAGTTCGAAGCGGCTATAAGGCGCTGAGTTACATAGGTTTGGCGCGAGGTTCCGCCCCACCACCAGAACATGATCCCTGGTGGTCCAAAGATGGCCATAATCCTCCAGGGTTATGGCCATCTTTACGTCCGGACGTGCCGGTGCCCCCGATTGCAGCCCCATCGCGCGCGCGAACGGATCAAGCGGTTATCTTCGGGCTCCGGATCAGCAACACGGGCTTGGTCGCCACACGCACGATTCCCTCGGCAACGCTGCCGAGAAACACATGGCTCAGGCCGCGCCGGCCATGCGTGCCCACCACGATCAGATCGGCTGGCCAGGCATCGGCTTCGCGCGCGAGGGCTTCGGGAACGCGGTCCCCCAGTTTGTCCAGTTCGACAAGCCGGGTGTCGGCTGCGACCCCGGCTTCCGCCGCCGTGGCAGCGGCCTTGCCGAGCAGGGCGCGTCCGCTGGCGACCAGCGCGTCCCAGATTTCCGTCAGGTTCGGATACTCCGCCCAGTTGAAGTTGACCTCATCAACCACGTTGACGATGAGGAGTCTGGCCCCCAGGCCCTTGGCCAGGTGAACCGCCTCCTTCAAGGCCAGCTCGGACGTTTGGCTGCCGTCGATGGCGACCAGAATCGATTTGTACATGGCTTGTCTCACTCCCCTGCGTGCGATTTAAGGAAATCATGCGCCTCAACGATCTCAAGACACCCCGGCGACGGATCACTTCTTGAATGCGCCGCGCCCCGATTCATAATAGTCCATCTACTCTCTGCCCAATGCCCGGCCAAGACACCTGGCCTGGCCAGCCCCTTCCGGCCAATCGGAGCACGCCATGATTCCACGTTCGATGTCATCAGCCAGAAAAGCACCCGACATCGCATCGGTTCCCGATGCGCTCCTGGCACTCCACGTGAACCCCGAAACCGGACTCACGCATGGCGACGTGGACGCGCGCCGAAAGGAATACGGGTACAACGAGGTGACCGAGCAGAAAGGGCACCCGCTCCTCCAGTTTCTCGGAAAATTCTGGGGCGTGTCGGCATGGATGCTCGAGTTGATCATGATCCTGTCGGCGGTGCTGCGGAAATACTCGGATCTCGCCGTGGTCGGGGCGCTCCTGGTCGTCAATGCCGTGCTGGGGTTCATGCAGGAGCGTCGGGCGGCCGGTGTGGTCGAGACGCTCAGGCGACGCCTGCAGGTCAATGCGCGCGTCCTGCGCGAATCGAGCTGGCAGGTGATTCCAGCCCGGGAACTGGTCCCCGGCGACATCGTCCGCATGCGTCCGGGCGACATCATTCCGGCAGATATCACGCTCCTGACGGGCACCTTGAGTGTTGACCAGTCGGCCCTCACCGGAGAATCGAAGGACGCGGACAAGGCGGTCGGGGATGTGCTCTCGTCGGGATCCGTCGTCCGCCGGGGAGAAGGCAACGGCGTGGTTCTGCTGACAGGGGCGCAAACGTACTTTGGCCGCACCACCGAGCTGGTTCAGCAGGCGCGCCCAAGGCTGCACATCGAAGCCGTGGTGGCCCGGGTGGTGCGCTGGCTGTTCGTGATCGTCGGCGCGCTGCTCGGCGGGGTGATCGTGCTGTCGGTGATCCGGGGCACGCCGCTTCTCGAGATGGTTCCCCTCATGCTCGTCCTGTTGTTGAGTGCGGTCCCGGTGGCCCTCCCCGTCATGTTCACCGTCAGCATGGCCGTCGGCGCCAGGGAACTGGCGCGACGCGGCGTACTGGTTACACGCCTCAGCGCCGCGGAGGATGCCGCGACGATGGACGTCCTGTGCGTGGACAAGACGGGCACGATCACGATGAACCAGCTGGCCGTCACCGGCGTGATTCCGCTGGAACGCGCAACCGAGGCCGAGGTGCTGTTCGCCGGCGCGAGTGCGTCACAGGAGGCCAATCAGGATCCGATCGACCTGGCGTTCCTCGCCGCGGCGAAAGAGCGGCATATATTCGACGGCAAGTCCGCGGTCACGCCCGTCTCCTTCGCGCCGTTCGACGCCGCGAACCGCCGGACGGAAGCCGTGATCGAACAGGACGGGCAGCGGCTGCGCGTGATGAAAGGCGCTGTTCGGACCGTCGCCGCGGCCTGCGGGCTGCAGCCCCAGGCCATCGAGGCCCTGGAGTCGCGGGTCAGCGCATCGGCCATGAAGGGGTACCGGACGCTGGCCGTGGCGCGAGGTCCTGAGACCGGCACGCCCGGACTCGTCGGGCTGGTGACCTTGTACGATCCGCCCCGGCCGGATGCCCGGGCGCTCATCACCGAACTCCGCGATCTCGGCGTTTCGGTGAAGATGCTGACCGGCGATGCGCTGGCGGTGGCCAGTGAAATCGCGCAGGACGTCGGGCTGTCCAACATCCGGCGCGTGGCAGACCTGAAAGCCGAGGGCACTCAGCCTGGCAGCGAGTCGGCCGACCTGCTGGCGGGCGTCGATGGTTTCGCCGAGGTGTATCCTGAGGACAAATATGTCGTGGTGCGGCACCTGCAGGCCGCCGGGCACGTGACCGGCATGACGGGCGACGGCGTCAACGACGCGCCCGCACTGCGCCAGGCCGAAGTCGGCATCGCCGTCAGCAGCGCGACCGATGTCGCAAAAGGCGCGGCAAGCGTTGTCCTGACTGAAGCGGGGCTGACGAACATCGTGACGCTGGTCAGGCAGGGACGAACCATTTACCAGCGGGTGCTGACCTGGATCATCAACAAGATCAGCCGCACGATCCTGAAGGCGGGGTTTGTCTCGATCGCGTTTGTGGTGACCGGCAGGTTCGTCGTTTCCGCCTTTGCCATGCTGCTGCTGGCCTTCATGACGGACTTCGCGAAGATTTCCCTCGCCACCGACACCGTTCAACCCTCCAGCAAGCCGGAGACATGGAATATCGGCGGCTTCATCGAGGTGTCCGTGGTGCTCGGCGTGGCCATGGTGATGGAAACGCTGGCGGGTTTGTACATCGGCTGGTCGCGCTTCGGGCTGGCGGCCAACGTCAGCGCCCTTTACTCCTTCAGCTTCCTGATGCTGCTCTACTTCGCTGCATTCTCGATCGTGTCCGCGCGAGAACGGCGGTGGTTCTGGACGACCATGCCCAGCACGATTCTGCTGGCGGCGCTCGCGGCGGATGTGCTGATCGGCACCCTGCTGACCTTCGCGGGTCTTCCGGATTTCGCGCCATTGCCGTGGTGGCAGATGCTCGCGCTATTCGGTTACGCGATGTTTTCGTGTCTCGTCGTGAACGACGCCGTGAAGGTCGCGATGATCAGGTGGCGCATTCCCGGCGTGGCCGGTTAGCCAGCGCGCATGCGGCAGCATGCAGCGGCCGGCATGGCCATTGACCCATTAAGCATGCCTGACATATAATAAGCTAAGCTTATTATATCGGATGGCCGTGAAAACAAGACAGGACAGCCTGGGGTTTCTTCTCGCGGACGTGTCGCGCCTGATGCGCCATGCCTTCAGGCAGCGGCTGGAAGGCAGTTCGCTCACGCTGGCCCAGGCACGCGCGCTGATTTACGTATCCCGCAACGAGGGGATACGCCAGGTCGAGCTGGCGGACATGCTGGAGATACAGCCCATTTCGCTTGCGCGCCTGATCGACCAGCTGGCGGAAGCCAGGCTGGTGGAGCGGCGCCCCGACCCGTCCGACCGCCGGGCCTACAAGTTGTTTCTCGAGCCCGAGGCCGCCGCCCACCTCTCCGCGATCGAACAGGTCGCGACGTCAATCCGCGCCGATGCCCTGGCCGGCATCGACAACCACCAAGCCGAGGCGCTGCTCCGCGCGCTGAACACGATGCGCGCCAACCTCGCCGCATTGCCACGCCGTCACGCCGGGGAGAAGTCCGAATGAGCGCCCCCCGGACTCCCGAAATCCATGCCCCCGAAGCCGGGCCGCGCAGCCGTCGTCAGCGCGCCCGGCCGATCCTGCTGGTCGTGGTGCCCCTGATCGTCGTCGCCATCGCGCTGGGCGTCTATCTGAACGGCGGGCGCCATGTCTCCACCGACAACGCCTACATCAAGGCAGACAAGGTGCCGGTGAGCGCCGAAGTATCCGGCTCCGTCCAGGACGTCCCGGTTCGCGAGAACCAGGCGGTCAGCGCCGGTCAGGTTCTGTTCCGGCTCGATCCCGCGCCGTTCCGGGTCGCCGTGGCGAAGGCCGAGGCCAAGCTGGCCCAGGTGCGCACCGACCTCTCGGCCCTGCAGGCAAGCTACCGGGAAAAGCAGGCGGAAATCGCGCTGGCGCGCACCCGGCTCGCCTTCGCCAACAGGGACCGGCAACGCCAGGCCGACCTGGTGGCGAAGCATTTCATCTCCGCTTCCCGCTATGACGACGCCAAGCAGAACACGACACTCGCGGCGCAGCAGATCGCCGCGCTGGAGCAGGATCTGAAGCGCATAGCCGAAACGCTGGGCGGCAGCATCGATTCCGGCATCACGCGCCATCCGTCCTACCTCGCCGCCGAAGCCGAACTCGAGCAGGCGAAGCTCGATCTGGCTCACGTCGAGGTCCATGCGCCGCTGCCCGGCACGGTGGGCAAGCTGCCCAAGCCGGGGCAGTATGTGGAGGCCGGCACGGTGGTCACGACGCTGGTGGCGAGCAGCAACCCGTGGGTCGAGGCCAATTTTCCGGAAACCGACCTGACCTGGGTGCGTCCGGGGCAGCCCGTGTCCATCCACGTCGACACCTATCCGTCCGTATCCTGGCACGGCGTGGTGGAGAGCCTGAGCCCCGCGACGGGCTCGGAGTTTTCGGTGATCCCTGCCCAGAATGCGACCGGCAACTGGGTCAAGATCACCCAGCGCGTGCCGGTGCGCATCCGGCTGGAAAACCCTGCGGATGCGCCGCCACTGCGCGCAGGCCTGAGCACGGAGGTCGAGATCGATACCGGCCACCGCCGCCGCCTGCTCGGCCTGTCGTTCTAGATCGCGCATGACTGCTTCCGCGCGCGCCGCGCAAGCGGAGACTGCCCACCGCGGTTTCATCACCCTGTCGGTGATGCTGGCCACCATCATGCAGGCGCTGGACACGACCATCGCCAATGTGGCGCTGCCGCACATGCAGGGGTCGATGGGCGCCACCCAGGACCAGATTTCCTGGGTGCTCACCTCCTACATCGTGGCGGCGGCCATCTTCATGCCGCTGACCGGCTTCCTCGCCGCCCGCTTCGGCCGCAAGCGTCTGTTCATCGGATCGGTGATCGGATTCACGCTGGCGTCGATGCTGTGCGGGGCGGCGCAGAGCCTGCCGGAAATCGTGGTGTTCCGCCTGCTGCAGGGGGTGTTCGGCGCCAGCCTGGTGCCGCTGTCGCAATCGGTGCTGCTCGACGCCTATCCGCGCGAACAGCATGGCAGGGCGATGGCCTTGTGGGGCGTGGGCGTCATGGTCGGGCCGATCCTCGGCCCCACGCTCGGGGGCTGGCTCACCGAGTATTACAACTGGCGCTGGGTGTTCTACATCAACCTGCCCTTCGGACTCCTGGCCTGGCTGGGCCTTGCGACCTACGTCAAGGAAACCGCCATCGACCGTTCGCGCCGGTTCGACCTGCCGGGTTTCGCCATGCTGAGCCTGGGCATCGGCGCGCTGCAGATGATGCTGGATCGCGGCGAGTCGCTGGCCTGGTTCGCCAGTCCGGAAGTCGTGATCGAGGCCATGCTCGCCGGTCTGTTCCTCTACCTCTTCGTCGCGCACATGTTCACCCACCCGCAGCCGTTCATCGAGCCCGGGCTGTTTCGTGACCGCAACTTCAGCATCGGCCTGGTGTTCATCTTCATCGTCGGCATCATCCTGCTGGCGACGATGGCCCTGCTGCCGCCTTTCATGCAGTACCTGATGGGCTACCCGGTGATAGACGTCGGCCTCCTGCTGGCGCCGCGCGGCGTGGGAACGATGATCGCGATGATCACGGTCGGCAAGCTGTCAGGCAAGGTCGATCCGCGCTACAAGATCTTTGCGGGCCTGCTGCTGGTGAGTTTTTCCCTGTGGGAAATGACCCGCTTCACGCCGGACGTCACCGGCTGGGACATCGTGCGCACCGGCATCACGCAGGGGCTCGGGCTCGGCTTCATCTTCGTGCCGCTCTCCACCATCACGTTCGCCACCCTCGCCCCGCATTTCCGCAACGAGGGCACCGCGCTGTTCAGCCTGATGCGCAACCTGGGCAGCAGCATCGGCATCTCGGTCGTGATCACCTATCTGTCGCAGCACACCCAGACGAATCACGCCGCGCTGGCGGATTACCTCACGCCCTTCAATCTGGCCCTGCGCCAGGCCGCCGAGGCCGGCGCATACAACCTGACCACGCCGCAGGGCCTGACCGCGCTCAACAACGAGATTACGCGGCAGGCCGCGTCACTCGCGTATCTTCAGGATTTCCGGTTGATGATGTGGATCACGCTGGCAACCATCCCGCTCATCCTGCTGTTGCGCGGCCCGGCGAAAGCCGCGCATGCGCCGACAGGCGAGGAGATGGCTGCGGCAATCGAGTAACGGCTGCCGGCCGGGGCCGTTCAGGAGTTGGCGCCCTCGCGCAGCTCGTCCATGATGGAATCGATATCCTTCTCCCAGCGGTCGAAGACGGGCTTCAAGGCCGGGTCGGGGAAGAATTGCTGCAGCGTCTGCGGGTGGCTCGCCACCAGAATGGTCTGTTCGCCCTCCGCGAAAATCGTGATGTTCAGCGGCAGGAACGGGATCAGTTCGGGATGGGCGGCCGTCACCTGCCTCACTTCATTCAGCTTGCCGAAATACACCACGCGGTACATGTCGCTCTTGAAGTCGCGCTTGGCCAGGTTTTCATTCACCTGCTGCAGGCGCGTGATCGTGTAGCCGCGGGAAGAAATGGCGCTTTGCAGCAGGGTCATCGCCTCGGGAAACGGCTGGTTCACGCGCGCCATCAGCAAGCCGTCCGCCAAGGCGGGCGCCGCCAGAAGAAGCAGCGTCAGAGCGGCCGCTCCCATTTTTCGCATCAGCTTCTTCATAACGTCGATTCCTCCATGATGGCGGTGTAGCTCTGCTTCATCTGATCGCACAGCTGGTTCAGCTCGGAATTGTTGAACAGCCGGCTCAGCACCGTGGGATTGACCGACATCACCTGCACCTTGCCGTCCGGCTTCTCGAGGATGGTGATGCGGCAGGGCAGGAACATGCCCACGCGCGGATCGATAGCGAGCGCCTGGTTGAGCAGGCTGATATTGCAGAAATAGACGATGACCTGCTTCGGATTTTCACTGGCCGGCGCGGTCAGGCCATATTCCAGCGTCTGCACCCGTCCATAGAAGAAATTATGGGTGGTCACCGCCGTCTTGACGTTTTCCACCGTGGTCTTCAGGTCGTACGGCGAGTCGCGGACGATCACCGGGCTTTCGGCCTGCAGCACCTGCGCCGACTCCGCGAGCGGCTGCTTTTCGAAACTGCGCACATAGCTGACGATGTCGTCGATGTCCTTTTCCTTGAGCCCCTGCTTGAGGAAGGAAACCATCGGCGTGCCCTGCCGGCCCTTCATCAGGGTGGCCTTGATCATGGCATCGGGGGCCGCGGCCAGGAAGCCGGGATTGTGCAGCGCGGGCGCCATGATGGGCAGGTCGCGCGGCCGCGAGAACGTCACGCCCGTTCCCTTGGCCCCCTCGCCGTTGGGACCGTGACAGGCGACGCAGTATTGCTGGAACAGCTGCCTGCCATGCGACGGATTGCCCCGCACGGGCTTGCTTGTATAGGTGACGGCCGGCCCCGTGTTCCAGGACCGAACGTAGTGGACGATGGCCTCGATCTCCTCCTCCTTCAGGTTGGAGAAGGCCGGCATGACCCGCCCCGGACGGCCCAGGTGGATGGTCTTGCGCAGGTAGTCGTCGCTGATGCTGGCCTGGAACGAAGGCAGCGCCAGCGGAACGCCGATGCCGCCCGTGCCCTTCTCGCCATGACAGGCAGCGCAGTTGCGCGCGAAAAGCCTGGCGCCGTTCGGGTCTGCCTGGGCCTGTCCCAGGCCCAGTCCGCCAAGCAGGATCAATGCAAATAGACGAAGCAGCATGGACGTTCCTCTCCGTTCAATTAATATAAGCATATCTTAATATACATTCTGATCCTTTGCACGTCTGCAAACAACTCTCGCGCCGGCGCCTGCCCGGCATGCAAGAATAGGCGGGCAAACGGCGCACCCGTTTTAGCATTAGCACATGCGCCCACCGCCTGCAGCCCGATGGAACGACGCATGTCCGTCCGCGATAGCCGTATCGATCGGTTTTGCCAAGCGCAGCGAACCCCTTTAATGTCGGCCTGACGCCAGGACACCCGCACACCTTACATTCAAGCGCATCGAGATGAAAGAACTGATCAACTGGCTGCCCCCCGAACTGGCCTCGCTGCCGCGCTATGTCGTGGCGCTGGCGATCGGGCTGCTGATGGGGCTGGAACGCGAACGCAATCCGGCGGCGAAGGCGGGCTTGCGCACCTTCGCGCTGACGGCGCTGCTCGGTGTGCTGGCGACGCATCTGGCCACTGCCTTCGGTGAATTGTGGCTGATCGCAGTGGGTCTGCTCCTGGTCGGCGGCATGATGATCGCGGCCTACCTGCAATCGCCGCCCCAGGACGGCGACCCCGGGACGACGACGGTGGCGGCGCTGATGCTGTGCTACGGCCTGGGCGTGATGGTGTGGCACGACGAAATCCAGCTGGCGGTGATGCTGGGCATCGTCAGCACGATGCTGCTGTACTTCAAGCCCGAACTGCGCGGCCTGAGCCAGCACATGACGCGCCGCGACCTGTTGTCGATGCTGCAGTTCGCCGTGCTGGCGCTGATCATCCTGCCGCTGCTGCCGGACCGGAACTACGGCCCGTACGGCGCGCTCAACCCGTACCAGATCTGGTGGATGGTGGTGCTGATCGTCGGCGTGGGGCTGGCGGGCTATGCCGCGCTGCGGCTGGTCGGACAGCAGCGCGGCGCGGTGATGCTGGGCCTGCTCGGCGGGCTGGTGTCGTCGACGGCCACGACCCTGTCGCTCAGCCGCCACGCCCGCGCCAGCAGCGCGATGATGCCGGTCGCGGTGATCGTCGTCGTGCTGGCCAACCTGGTGGTGCTGGTGCGCCTCGGCGTGCTGGCTGCCGTGCTGGCACCGGGTGTGCTGGCGCAGCTGGCGCCGGTGCTGCTCGGCGGGCTGGTCGCCGGGGGACTCGGCGCGGCATACGGGGTGCGCCGGCTGCAGCCGCGGGGCGCCCTGCCCCCCCTGGCGATGGGCAACCCCACCGAACTGCGCCCGGCGCTGGGCTTCGGCCTGATGTACGCCGCCGTGCTGCTGGCCGCGGCCTGGCTGTCCGACTGGCTGGGCACGCGCGGACTGTATGCGGTGGCGCTGGCGTCGGGGCTGACCGATGTCGACCCCATCACCCTGTCCAGCCTGCGGCTGCTCAACCTGGACAAGTTGTCGGTGGCGGTGGTGGTCAACGTCGTCATCCTCGCCGTGCTGGCCAACCTGCTCTTCAAATCGGCGCTCACCCTCGTCATCGGCGGATGGCGGATGGCGCGCCACGCGATCGCCGGGATGGGCACGGTGGGCGTGGGGATGATCGCCGCCTGGGCTATAATGCGCGGTTTTTCCGCCTAGTCACGAGCACAATCATGGAAGCCGAAAGCCTCAATCAGATCGAAGCCAAACTCGCCGACCTGGGCGAGCGCGCCACCCAGCTCAGGGGGTTTCTTTGACTACGATCACAAGAAAGATCGTCTAGAAGAAGTCATCCGCCTGTCCGAAGCACCGGACTTCTGGAACGACGCCGCCCGCGCCCAGGAACTGGGACGTGAGCGCAAGTCGCTGGAAGACGTGGTGCAGGTGCTCGACCGCGTGGCGTCGGGCCTGAAGGATGCCGCCGAACTGTTCGGGATGGCGCGCGAGGAAAACGACGACGACACGCTCGCCGCCGTGCAGTCCGACATCGCCGGCATCGAGAAAGACGTCTCCACGCTGGAGTTCCGCCGCATGTTCAACAACCCGGCCGACCCCAGCAACTGCTTCGTCGACATCCAGGCCGGCGCCGGCGGCACCGAGGCCTGCGACTGGGCTTCGATGCTGCTGCGGCAATACCTGAAATACGCCGAGCGCAAGGGCTTCAAGGCCGAACTGTTGGAGGAATCCGAAGGCGACGTCGCCGGCATCAAGTCCGCCAGCATCAAGATCGAGGGCGACTACGCCTACGGCACCCTGCGCACCGAAACCGGGGTGCACCGCCTGGTGCGCAAATCGCCCTTCGACTCGTCCGGCGGACGCCACACCAGCTTCGCCAGCGTGTTCGTCTACCCGGAGGTCGACGATTCGATCGAGGTCGACATCAACCCCGCCGACCTGCGCGTCGACACCTACCGCGCATCCGGCGCCGGCGGCCAGCACATCAACAAGACCGACTCCGCGGTGCGGATCACCCACCTGCCGACCAACATCGTGGTGCAGTGCCAGAACGACCGCTCGCAGCACAAGAACCGCGCCGAGGCGATGTCGATGCTGAAGTCGAAGCTCTACGAAGCCGAACTGCGCAAGCGCCAGGCCGAGCAGGACAAGCTCGAAGCCGGCAAGTCGGATGTGGGCTGGGGCCACCAGATCCGCAGCTATGTGCTCGACCAGTCGCGCATCAAGGATTTGCGCACCAACGTCGAAGCGTCGAACACGCAGAAGGTGCTCGACGGCGACCTCGACATGTTCATCGAGGCGAGCCTGAAACAGGGCGTGTAAATTTCCGGAGGGCTGCTCAACCCTCCGCCACCACCCCCAGCACGGCCTCGCCGTAGGCTTCCAGCTTCTTCGTCCCCAGCCCCGATATCTCGCCCAGCTCCGCCAGGGTGGCGGGGCGGCGCGCGGCGATTTCGCGCAGGGTGGCGTCGTGCAGGATGACGTAGGCGGGCACGCCTTTTTCGTTGGCGGTTTCGCGGCGCCAGGCGCGCAGGGACAGGAACAGCGGATCCTCGTCGTTGTGGTCGACTGCCAGGCGCGTCTTCTTGCTGCGCGCGGGACGCACTTCCATGGCGCGCAACATCACGGTCTCTTCGCCTTTCAACACGGGCTTGGCGGCCTGGGTGAGCTTGAGCGCGCCGTAGGCGGTGTGGTCGACTTCCAGCAGCCCGCGCACGACCAACTGCCGCAGCACGGCGCGCCAGACCTTGTCGGTCTGGCTGGCGCCGATGCCGAACACGCTCAGCTGGTTGTGGCCGAAGCGCTCGATCTTCTCCGTGGTCTTGCCGAGCAGCACGTCGAGCACATGCCCGGCGCCGAAGCGCTGGCCGGTGCGATAGACGGTGGAGAGCAGCTTCTGCGCGGCTTCGGTGCCGTCCCACAGGGTGGGCGGATTGAGGCAGACGTCGCAGTTGCCGCAGGGCGGGCTGGCTTCGCCGAAGTAGGCGAGCAGCGCAACGCGGCGGCAGCTGGCCGCCTCGCACAGGCCGACCAGGGCGTCGAGCTTGGCGTGGCCGATGCGCTTGTGCGCGTCTTCCGAATCCGATTCGTCGATGAAGCGGCGCTGCGTGACGACGTCCTGCAGGCCCCACGCCATCCACGCCTCGGCGGGCTCGCCGTCGCGCCCGGCGCGGCCGGTTTCCTGGTAGTAGCCTTCGACCGAGCGCGGCAGGTCCAGGTGGGCGACGAAGCGCACGTCGGGCTTGTCGATGCCCATGCCGAACGCCAGCGTGGCGACCATGACGACGCCGTCCTCGCGCAGGAATTTTTCCTGGTGGCGGCGGCGCGTGTCGTTGTCCATGCCGCCGTGATAGGGCAAGGCGGTGAAGCCGGCCTGCTTCAAGGCGTCGGCGGTTTCCTCGACCTTCTTGCGCGTGCTGCAGTAGACGATGCCCGCCTCGCCTTTGTGTCCGTCGAGAAAATCGATCAGCTGACGGCGCGGCTCGGTCTTTTCGGCGATGCGGTAGCGGATGTTGGGGCGGTCGAAGCTGGCGACGAAGACGCGCGCGGCGCCGAGATCGAGCCGGGCGAGGATTTCCGCGCGCGTCGCGGTGTCGGCCGTCGCGGTCAGCGCGATGCGCGGCACCGCGGGAAAGCGCTCGTGCAGGGCGGACAGGCCGAGGTATTCCGGGCGGAAATCGTGCCCCCATTGCGACACGCAGTGCGCCTCATCGATGGCGAACAGCGCGACGCGGGCCTGTTCGAGCAGAGATTGAAAACGCGGCGTGAGCAGGCGTTCCGGGGCGACGTACAAAAGCTTGAGTTGCCCGGTGGCGAATTCGCGTTCGACCTGCATCGCCGCCGCGCCGTCGAGGCTGGAGTTCAGAAACGCCGCCGCGATGCCGAGTTCCCGCAAGGCCGCGACCTGGTCCTGCATCAGCGCGATCAGCGGCGACACCACCACCGCGCAGCCCTCGCGCAGCAGCGCCGGGATCTGGTAGCACAACGACTTGCCGCCGCCGGTAGGCATCAGCACCAGCGCGTCGCCGCCCGCCACGAGGGTATCGACGATGGCCGCCTGCTCGCCGCGGAACGCGGGGTAGCCAAAGACGCGGTTGAGCAGGCTTAAGGGGGTGTCGGACATGGAAGTTGCTTTTTTAAACAAGGTGCTGGCAGCGGATGTGTCACATTGGCTATAATTGTGTCACGTTTTGCCCTCCGGAGGCGCCCATGAAAACCCTGACCATCCGCGAAGCCCGCGAAGGCCTGTCGCATCCCGACCAGATGTTCGCCGACGCCGACGAAGTGCTGGTGGTACGTCATGGCGAGCCGGTGGCGCGCATCCTGCCGGTCGAGCCGCGCAAGAAAGCGTTTCGTTCGCTCGCCGCATTCCGCGCCAGCCAGCCGTTCCAGGAAATTCCCAGCGAAATCCTGATCAGCGAAGACCGTGAAGACCGCTTCTGATGATTTATGTCGATACCAGCGCGCTGGTGAAGCGCTACCTCAGCGAGGCAGGCAGCGACACCTTTGACGCCTTTTTTCTGGCCCGGGCACCGCTCGCGATCAGTCGGCTGACCGTCGTCGAAATGCGTTGCGCGCTCGCGCGGCGCCGCCGCGCCCAGCAGATCACAGCCGGGCTCGAAGCGCAGGTGCTCGAGGCCTTCAGACTGGATGTGCAGGACGGCGCCCTCGCGGTCTCGTCTTTCCTGGAGGACGACCTGACGCTGGCTTACCACCTGATGGACGAAGTCGCCGACCTGCCTTTGCGCACGCTCGACGCGCTGCACCTCGCCGTCGCGCGTCGCCACGCCATTCCGGAATTTTCCACCGCCGACAAAAAACAGGCCGAAGCCGCTCAAAAACTCGGCTTTGCGCTTCACCGTTTCGATTGACCCCAGCCGCCATGAATACCGAAAACACCGCCCCCCTGCAAGACGAAAACCAGATCATCATGGAGCGCCGCGCCAAGCTCGCCGCGATCCGCGAACAAGGCGTCGCCTTCCCCAACGACTTCGAGCGCCGCGACTACGCCGGCAAGCTCGCACACGAACACGGCGAGAAATCCAGGGAAGCGCTGGAAGCCGAGGCCATCCCGGTGCAGCTCGCCGGCCGCATGATGCTCAAGCGCGTGATGGGCAAGGCCAGCTTCGCCACCCTGCAGGACATGAGCGGGCGCATCCAGGTCTACGTGTCCAACGACCTCACCGGACTTGATGCGCACGAGGCGTTCAAGCACTGGGATCTGGGCGATTTCCTCGGCGTGACCGGGACGCTGTTCAAGACCAACAAGGGCGAGCTGACCATCCAGGCGAAGTCGATCCGCCTGCTGTCGAAGGCGCTGCGCCCGCTGCCGGAAAAATTCCACGGCCTGGCCGACCAGGAGCAGAAATACCGCCAGCGCTACCTCGACCTCATCACCAGCGATACGGCGCGCGACACCTTCATGCGCCGCTCGAAGATCATCCAGGCCATCCGCGAGTTCATGAGCGGCCACGGCTTCCTCGAAGTCGAAACGCCGATGATGCACCCCATCCCCGGCGGCGCCGCGGCCAAGCCCTTCGCCACGCACCACAACGCGCTCGACATGGAACTGTTCCTGCGCATCGCGCCCGAGCTCTATCTCAAGCGCCTGGTGGTCGGCGGCTTCGAGAAGGTGTTCGAGATCAACCGCAACTTCCGCAACGAGGGGCTGTCCACACGGCACAACCCCGAGTTCACCATGATGGAGTTCTACGAGGCCTATCGCGACTACCGCTACCTGATGGACTACACCGAGGCGCTGATCCGCCACACCGCGGTCGCCGCCACCGGCTCGACCACGGTCGCCTATCAGGGCAACGCAATCGAACTCGGCACGCCGTTCGACCGCCTCACCATCGTCGAGGCGATCCGCAAATACAACCCCCACTACACGGTCGAGCAGCTGAACGACCGCGACTGGCTGATCGGCCAGTTCGTCGCGATGAAGGCGAAGTACCGTCCGCAGGACGGCATCGGCGGCCTGCAGCTCTCCTTCTTCGAGGAGACCACCGAGGCGCTCCTGGTCCAGCCGACCTTCATCATCGACTACCCGGCCGAAGTCTCGCCGCTGGCCCGCCGCTCCGACACCCAGCCCGACATCACGGAGCGCTTCGAGCTCTTCATCACCGGGCGCGAAATGGCGAATGGTTTTTCGGAACTGAACGACGCCGAGGACCAGGCCGAGCGCTTCATGGAGCAGGTGCGGCAGAAGGAGGCCGGCGACGAGGAGGCGATGCACTACGACGCCGACTTCATCCGCGCGCTCGAGCACGGTCTGCCGCCCACCGGCGGCTGCGGCATCGGCATCGACCGCCTGGTGATGCTGCTGACCGATTCGCCGAGCATCCGCGACGTCATCCTGTTCCCGCAGATGAGGCG
>JAJZRE010000005.1:0-9473 GCA_021802945.1 Pseudomonadota bacterium | reverse complement strand
CCCGCAGATGAGGCGCGAAGCCTGACCCCGTCACCATGGGACACTACGCACTCAAGATCGGCCTGTCCGCGCTGATCCTCGTCGCGGTGGCCGAGGTGGCCAAGCGCAGCACCTTCTGGGCGGCGGCGCTGGCCTCGCTGCCGCTCACCTCGCTGCTGGCCTTCGTCTGGCTCTACCTCGACACCGGCGACGCGCAGAAGGTCGCCGAGCTGGCCGGCGGCATCTTCTGGCTGGTGCTGCCCTCGCTGCTGCTGTTCGTGCTGCTGCCCATCCTGCTGCGCCACGGCTGGGGATTCTGGCTCAGCCTGGCGGTGTCCGGCGCGGCCACCGCGCTGGCCTACCTGGGCATGGTCCGGCTGCTGGCTGCGTTCGGCATCCGCCTGTAGGCGCACCGCCTGCGCGCGGCGCGCTTCCGGTAAAATTCGTCCTTTCGCCCGTTTTCCAGTCCATATTTTCACGAGTCACCTCACCATGGCCGACACCTTCAACACTCTCGATTCCTTTTCCACCCACACCGGCACGGTCCGTTTCGCCTCGCTGAAAAAGCTGGAAGCCACACTGGGCATGTCGGTGGGACGCCTGCCGGTGTCGATCCGCGTCGTGCTGGAATCGGTGCTGAGGAACTGCGACGGCGTGAAGGTGACGCCCGAGCACGTCAGGCAGCTGGCGAGCTGGAAACCCCATGCCGAACGCACCGAGGAAATTCCCTTCACCGTGGCGCGGGTGATCCTGCAGGACTTCACCGGGGTGCCGCTGCTGGCCGACCTCGCGGCGATGCGCTCGGCGGCGCAGAAGCTGGGCCGCGACCCGAAGAAGATCGAGCCGCTGGTGCCGGTCGACATGGTGGTCGACCACTCGATCCAGGTCGACGCCGCGGGCACGCATGACGCGCTCGATCTCAACATGAAGATCGAATTCGAGCGCAACCGGGAACGCTACCAGTTCCTCAAGTGGGGCATGCAGGCCTTCGACACCTTCAAGGTGGTGCCGCCCGGCGTCGGCATCGTGCACCAGGTCAACATGGAATACCTGGCGCGCGGCGTGATGGAACAGGACGGCATGGCCTACCCGGATACCCTGGTGGGCACCGACAGCCACACCACCATGATCAACGGCCTCGGCATCGTCGCCTGGGGCGTCGGCGGCATCGAGGCGGAAGCGGCGATGCTGGGCCAGCCGGTGTACTTCCTCACGCCCGATGTCGTCGGCGTCAACCTGACCGGCCACGCCCAACCCGGCGTCACCGCCACCGACGTGGTGCTGACCCTCACCGAGATGCTGCGCCGCGCGAAAGTCGTCGGCAAGTTCGTCGAGTTCTTCGGCGAGGGCGTGGCCGCCATGTCGGTGACCGACCGCGCGACCATCGCCAACATGGCGCCCGAATACGGCGCGACCATGGGCTTCTTCCCGGTCGACGAAGCCACCTGCCAGTACTTCGCCGCCACCGGCCGTCCCGCTGCCCAGGTCGACACCATCCGCGCCTACTACCAGGCACAGGGCCTGTTCGGCATTCCCAAGGCGGGCGACATCGATTATTCGCTGGTGCTGGAACTCGATCTCGCCACGGTTGAACCGAGCGTCGCAGGGCCCAGGCGGCCGCAGGACCGCATCGCGCTGGCCGGCCTGAAATCCGCGTTCACGTCATTGATGGACAAGCCCGTTGCCGACGGCGGTTACGGCAAAGGCGCGGCCGCACTCCATACCGGCGACACGCCGATCAGACACGGCGACATCGCCATCGCCGCGATCACCTCGTGCACCAACACGTCCAACCCCGGCGTGATGCTGGCCGCCGGCCTGCTGGCGAAGAAGGCCGCCGCGCTGGGCCTGAAGCCGCCGGCGCACGTCAAGACCTCGCTCGGCCCCGGCTCGCGCGCGGTCACCGAGTACCTGAACAAGGCCGGGCTGATGGACGCGCTGGAACAGATCGGCTTCAGCGTGGTGGGCTACGGCTGCACCACCTGCATCGGCAACTCCGGCCCGTTGAAGCCCGAGATCGAAAAAGCCATCGCCGACAACGACCTGGTCGTCGCGTCGGTGCTGTCGGGCAACCGCAACTTCGAGGCGCGCGTGCACCAGGCGGTCAAGGCCAACTTCCTGATGTCGCCGCCGCTGGTCGTCGCCTTCGCGCTGGCCGGCCGCGTCGACATCGACTTCGAGAAGGAAGCGCTCGGCACCGGCAAGGACGGCCAGCCGGTCTACCTGAAGGACCTGTGGCCCAGCGCCGCCGACATCGCCGCCGTGATGGGCACCGCCACCGACGCGGCGGCCTACCGCAAGATCTACGCCGACGTCGGCGCCGACAACCCGCTGTGGGACGCGGTCTCCGCGCCCACCGGCACGGTCTACGAATGGGATGCGAAATCGACCTACATCCAGCAGCCCCCCTTCTTCACCGGCAGCAAGGCGGCCACCCCCGCCATCCGCGGCGCGCATGCGCTGGCGATCTTCGGCGACTCGGTCACCACCGACCACATCAGCCCGGCCGGCGGCATCAAGCCGACTTCGCCGGCCGGCCTCTATCTCACCGAACACGGCGTCGCCAAGGCCGACTTCAACAGCTACGGCGCGCGCCGCGGCAACCACGAGGTGATGATGCGCGGCACCTTCGCCAACGTGCGCATCAGGAACCTGATGATCCCCGGCAGCGAAGGCGGCATCACGCTGAAGGACGGCGAGGAAAAACCGATCTACGACGCCGCCATGGCATACCAGCGCGACGGCACGCCGCTGATGATCTTCGCGGGCGAGGAATACGGCACCGGCTCTTCCCGCGACTGGGCGGCCAAGGGCACCACGCTGCTCGGCGTGAAGGCGGTCGTCGCCAAAAGCTTCGAGCGCATCCACCGCGCCAACCTCGCCGGCATGGGCGTGCTGCCCTGCCAGTTCAAGGACGGCGTCGACGCGGCCACGCTGAGGCTCGACGGCAGCGAAACCTTCGACCTCGAAGGCACCGAGTCCGGCATCACGCCGCAGCAGGACGTCACGCTGGTGATCCACCGCGCCGATGGCAAGGTGGAGCGCGTCGCGCTCACGCTGCGCATCGACACGCCGATCGAGGTCGAGTACTACAACAAGGGCGGCATCCTGCCCTTCGTCCTCGAGCAGCTGGTGGGATAAGTCTTGCCGTGATCGGGCCGCATTCCTTCGCACCCGCTCACGGCCGGGCGAAGCAAGGCAAAGGGGGGGCTTCCGACCAAGCCGGTGCTCGAGCCGGTTTTCATCTTGCTGATGACAACCGGCAACGCCGAGCTGCTGTGTGGCAAACAAGTGCTGACGGCGCCGGGAAGCCCATGTGCGATCCGGGCCTTCAACCAAAGTTGAACGTCTGTGCAAACAGCTCGCTCACCTTGTCCGGCGGCAGCGGTTTGGCGATCACGTACCCCTGGATTTCATCGCAGCCATTCTGTTTCAGGAACGCCACCTGCTCGAGCGTCTCGACGCCTTCGGCCACCACGCGCAGATTGAGGGCATGCGCGAGGCGAATGATCGCGGTGGCGATTTCGGCGTCATCGCTGTCGGTCAGCACATCCGTCACGAAGCTCTTGTCGATCTTCAGCGCATCGATCGGCATGCGCTTCAACTGCCCCAGGTTGGAATGGCCGGTGCCGAAATCATCGATGTACACATGCAGCCCGCGCTGGCGCAGGGCATCGAGCATGTCGAAGGTGCGCACCGGATTCTCCATCGCGGCGCTTTCGGTTATCTCCAGCTGCAAGTGCGACGGTGGCATGCCGGTTTCCCGAAGAATGGTATCGATATCGTCGATCAGGCGCGCATCCGAAAACTGGCGCGGCGACAGGTTGATGGCCACGGGCGGCGGATCAAGGCCAGCCTCGCGCCAGGCGATCCACTGCTCGCACGCCGCCCGCACGACCCAGCGCCCGAGCGGCATGATCAGGCCCGTTTCCTCGGCCACCGGGATGAACTGATCCGGCCAGATGATGCCGCCCGAACGGGTCAACCAGCGCATCAGGGCTTCCTGCCCCACCACCCGGCCGCTTGCGAGATCGACCTTGGGCTGGTAGGCCAGCGCCAGTTCATTGCGCTCGAGCGCATGGCGCAGCCCGGTTTCCAGATTCAGCTGCTGCTGCGCCACGGTGTTCAGTTCATCGCTGAAATATTCAAAGCCGCTGCGGCGCTGCTTGGCCTGGTACATCGCCAGGTCGGCCTGGCGCAGCAGGGTGTTGGCATCGAGGCCATCGTCCGGATACACGCTGATGCCGATGCTGGCGCCGATGGCATAACGCCGCCGATCGAGCTTGAACGATTCGGCCAGCGCCGCGAGCAGCTTGCGGACCACCCGGCTTGCGGCACGCGAAGCCCGCGGATGCATCAGGATGACGGCGAATTCGTCCCCGCCCAGCCGGGCGACGAAGTCATCGGCACGCAATTGCTCATCCAGCCGGTTGGCCACGACGCGCAGCACCTGGTCGCCCACCTCGTGTCCCTGCGAATCGTTGATGTGCTTGAAGCGGTCGAGATCGATGAACAGCAGGGATACCTGGAGATTTTCACGCTGCGCGCGCGCCAGCGCATGGCCGAGAAAATCCTGAAAATACGAGCGATTGGGCAGCCCGGTCAGCGGGTCATGGTTGGCCAGCATGTCGAGCCGCATTTCGGAATAGCGGCGCTCGGCCAGCGCGGCCGACACAAACAGGCCGCCCAGCGCCATGGTCATCATGCTGACCTGCAGTGCGAACACGTCGCCCGGCCTGGTGGCGCCGGTGAGGCCGCCATAGGAGACCACCGAAACGCCCATCACGATCAGCGCCGCCAGAAATATGGCCACGCTCGCCCCGGTCACCGAAAACCGCAGTGCCGCCCACAGCACCCCCGGCAACAGGACGAACAGGACAATTTCGGCAGGCCGCAAGGGATCGGCGTATTCCATCATCACGCGCGTCAGCAGCATCATGCCGAGCACCAGCACCAGGCCCTCCAGGCGCGCGCCCTTGTGGGTCGGCAGCAGGTCCCAGCGCGATGCCGTCAGCAGCAGCGGCGCAATCAGATAGACCCCCAGCAGATCGCCCAGCCACCACACCCACAAGGCATGGAACACCACGCCGGTCCGCAGGTCGCCAAAGAAATACAGGCTGAACACGCCCACCACCGCGCTGACCGCACACCCGAGCGGGGCAGCCACCAGCGCAAACTTGGCAACACTGGACACGTAGTCGAGGCTGGGGCTGAAGGGCTGCAGGTAGCGCGGCAGATAGCCCATGATCGCCGCGCCCGCGGCCGCGCCGAGTGCAAGGCGGAATGCGTCTTCCGGCAGCAGGATCAGGCCGTAGGCCGCAAACGCCCCCAGCAATACGCCCACGACCCCCGCCACCCCGAACCGCAGGCTGGCCATGGCCCCGATGCCGGCAGCCAGCCAGACGATGGCCACGACGTTGGCCACGTAGGCCGACAGCTTGAGGCTCGCCCAGCCTGCCAGCGCGTAGGCCAGCGCCGTCAGTCCGACAATCAGCGCAACGCGCCTGACTTCAGCGGGAGCAGGCAGGGCCAGACGGGGCAAGGCGTCGATTCCGGCTACTGCGCTGGGTCGACTTCGGCGCCCACGGATTCCAGTGCGTCCCTGAGGGTTTCCTCGGACAGGCCATTGAGTTGCTCGGCCAGCATCTCGGCCGCGTCGATGGTTCCGGTCTCATCGGGCAGGCTTTCGGTGTCGAGGTTGGCAACGAATACCGCAGCCGCGCCCGTCACCTGCAACAACTGGCGCCGCTCGTTCATCAGCATCTCGATTTCGTTGCGCAACAGGCGGATTTCATCTTCTTTCATGGCGTGCAGGGTCATGCGTATCTCCGTGTTTCCTAATCGGATCAGCCAAACAGGGTCAATACCCCGGTGTAGCCATACAGGCGGTTATGGGAAATTTCCCCGTTGGCAAAGAAGCCAACCAGCGGAAAGTCCCCAAGGGCGTCGCGAATCAGCTCCAACTCCCGATTCGGCGCGCCGAACATGTGCTGGCCGCGTCCCAGACAGGAATAATACACGCCACCCCGGATGGGGGTGGCGAGCTGCGGGCCGATGGCGGCAAGCATGCGCAACAGGTCGTCTTCCGCGGTTTGCTGGTCGCGGCGGCAGAACAGCAGTTCGTCGCCCGGCTCGACGTATTCGCCGACCGCCACGAGATTGTTCTGCGGATCGACGCCGAGAATGTTGCGCACCAGGTAATCTCCGGTATCCGATCCCCGCACCGGCAGGCCGACGAAAATGTAGCCGGCCGCGCGCCGCAGGTCGCGCGCCAGCACTTCGCCGATTTCTTCCTTCATCACATCGAGCGCCGGACGATGATCCAGGCTGCCGATGACGTTCTTGTTGGCGGTGGTGATGCGATGGCGCGGGCCCAGCGGCGAGATGCCCTGCGTCAGCCGCGTCGCCAGCTTCACCCGCTCGCTGAACAGCACCCCCGACAGGCCGCCCTTCACCACCCCGTCGCTGATCTGTGCGGTCTCGCCGCGCGCGCTCGACAGCCCGCCGACGACAAAGCCGCTCGACACGTGCGCGGCGAGGCCCTCGATCAATTCCTGGATGCGGTTATTCGCCGGGTCGCCGTGCACCACGGCAAAGTAGGCATCGGCAGGCTGCGCGTCGACGTCCTGCGGCGCGCGCAGCACCGGCAGCATGCTGAAGTCGGCTGGATCGAACTCCCCCAGCATCACGGCCATCGCCGGCGCTTCCAGGTATTCCACGCCTGTGGCGCAGACGCCCACGCCCACGCTGCCGGTCCAGTGCGGCACGCCGGTCGCGCTTCTGAAGAATGCCAGGATTGCGTCGAGTTCCCCCGCAAAGGCATCCGATACGTACAGAAACCCCAGCGTCGCCGCCGACGGGATCGCCCCCAGCTGATTCATGCAGGCCTGCGCGGCCCGGGTCCAGTCATCATCTACTGCGTGGGCGAATTTGAAGGGGGAGGTCATGGCTGCCAAATGAGAACACACCGGGTCGGGCTCGCCCGTATCTTAGCCCGGCAGCCCGCGCATGTGTCAGTAGCCCGTCCGGCCGCTGCTCGGCAATTCGCCTTCCCCAAAGAAATTCCACAGCAGATGGGCAACCACTTCGGGCGCGATCACGGTGTGCTGGTTGTGGCTCTCCTGGAGGGCAACCCGCAGCTTCTTGCGCAGGTCGGGGTCGCCGGTGAGGTCGAAAATGATGTCGACTTTCGCACCCATGGTCACCACGTCCATCGCGTCCTTGAACACCGGCACCTTGCTGTGGCTGAAGCCCAGCGCAACGGGCGATTCCAGGTTGCGGTGCGCGACGGCAACGATTTCCACATTGACGCCTTCTTCCTGGATTTTCTCCAGAAAATGCTCGGCAAACCGCTCCCCGACTCCACCCAGCCCCAGCAGGGCAACCTTGACGACATGTTTCATGGAACGACTCCTCGTATTGGTTATGATAAAGACTGGCCGCAGTAATGCTTATCGGCCCATCCATCCCATTCCTTCAGTCCATGCGCAAGCGCACACCCGTGCGCCGGATCGGCCGATACGCAGCAGCCATGCATGTTCAACCGTCGCAGGCTGGGCGATACTATCGACGTTCGCGATCCAGCCCCCGTTGCCATGCCCAATACCCGCCCGCTTTACCCGCAAGGGATAGACCGTGGTTGCAAAGACGCTGAAGCCCTAAAGGACTCCGATCCACTATGGGCTCAAGCCCATGTGGAATCGTATGCGTCAACAACCACGCTCTACCCGCCCGTCTCCCCCTACGCCAGCGGCATGCTGGAAACGGGCAGCGTCCACCGCATCTACTGGGAAACATCCGGCAATCCCGAAGGCGTTCCGGTCCTGTTCGTCCACGGCGGTCCCGGCTCCGGCACCTCGCCCAACCAGCGGCGGTTTTTCGATCCAGCACGCTACCGGATCGTCCTGTTCGACCAGCGCGGCTGCGGCCGCTCGACGCCGCACGGCGAACTCGCCGACAACACCACGCCGCACCTGATCGCCGACATGGAAGCGCTGCGGCGCGAACTCGGCATCGAGCGCTGGCTGGTGTTCGGCGGGTCCTGGGGATCGACCCTGGCGCTCGCCTACGCCGAGGCCCATCCCGAGCGCTGCCGCGGGCTGGTGCTGCGCGGCATCTTCCTGTGCCGGAAGAGCGAGATCGACTGGTTCCTCTATGGCATTCGCGCCCTGTTCCCCGAGGCGCAGAGGCGGCTGGCGGAATTCATCCCGGAAAACGAGCGCGGCGATCTGCTTGCCGCCTACCATCGCCGTCTCGTCGACCCCGATCCGGCCGTGCATCAGCCGGCCGCCTACCATTGGGCCACGTTCGAGGCATCGTGCTCGACCCTGCTGCCGAGCCCCGAGCTCGTCTCCGCGTTCGGCAGCGAAAAAACCGCGCTGTCCCTTTCCAGGATCGAGGCGCATTACTTCGTCAACCACATCTTCCTGCCCGACAACAGCCTGCTCGCCAACGTCGACCGCATCCGCGCCATCCCGGCCGTGATCGTGCAGGGGCGCTACGATGCCGTCTGTCCCATCGTGTCGGCCGACGCGCTGGCACGCGCCTGGCCCGAGGCACGCTATGTCATCGTACCGGATGCCGGCCACTCGGCGTTCGAGCCGGGCATCGCACGCGAACTGGTCGCCGCCTGCGACCGCTTCGCCGCACACGGAGGATTCGCCTGATGGCGCTGTCGCCCTACGTCTTCGATGCCAGCGCCGAGAACTTCAACCGCCTGGTGCTGGAAAACTCGCACAAGGGTCCGGTGCTGGTGCATTTCTGGACCCCCAAGGCCGGCCCCTGCTTCATCCTGATGCCGCGGCTGGTGAAGCTTGCCGCCGAATACGGCGGCAAGTTCCTGCTGGTCATGCTGAACGCCGACGACCTGCCCGAGCTGGCGCGACGCTTCAGCGTGAATTCGGTTCCGACGGTGAAGTTCTTCTGGCGCGGCGAAGTCGCCCACACCATCCACGGCGCCGATCCCGACAGCAGTTTCCGCGAGGTGCTCGACCGCTTCATCGCCGGCGACGCCAACCGCGCCCATGCGCTGGGCGTGGCCGCGTGGCAGGCGGGCAAGATCGAGCAGGCGCGCCTGCTGCTCGCCAACGCGGCGATGGCCGAACCCGACAACCTCGCCATCCCGCGCGACCTCGCCAAACTGCTGTGGGCCGAGGGCGACGGCGAGCAGGCGCTGAAACTGCTCGACAGCCTGCCGGCGGAAGCGCGCGGCGACGCCATGATCGCGTCGCTGTACGCCCACCTGAGCCTGGCGGAAACCGCACGGCAGGCGCCGCCGCTGGATGAACTCGACGCCCGCCTCGCGCATCATCCGGAAGATCTCGACGCGCATTACCAGCGCGCAGCGCGCTTGCTGGCCGCGGACGCGTTTGCCGGCGCGATGGACGAACTGCTGTGGATCGCCCGCACCGATCGCGGCTATCGCAACGACCTCGGCCGTACCAGCCTGCTCGCCCTGTTCGAACTGCTGGGCAGCGCGCATCCGCTGACGCGGC
>JAJZRE010000050.1 GCA_021802945.1 Pseudomonadota bacterium | reverse complement strand
TGCACCACGACCAGGATGGCGATGGCGACCAGGAACCAGACCACGGTATGCAGCACGCTCATGCACGGGCCTCCAGATAGGCGCCCGCCACACGGCGCGCCTGACGGTCTGCTTCGAGCAGGTCCTCAAGCGTGTCGGCCGGGCCGCCCGCCAGCGCGCCGAGGGTGTGGGCGATGCTGGCGGCGATGGCAGGGAACGGAACCGCGCCGTCGAGAAAACGCGCAACCGCGATTTCGTTGGCGGCATTCAGCACGGCCGCGGCGTTGCCGCCCGCGGCGAGCGCGTCGAACGCCAGCTGCAGGCAGGGGAAGCGCGCCGTGTCGGGCGCCTCGAAGGTCAACTGCCTGCCCATCAGTTCCAGCGCCGACACGCCGGCGTCGATGCGCTCGGGGAAGCCCAGCGCATAGGCGATCGGCGTGCGCATGTCGGGCGTGCCCATCTGCGCGATCACCGAACCGTCGGCGTATTCGACCATCGAATGCACGATGCTCTGCGGATGCACCACCACCTTGATCTGCTCCGGGCGCGCATTGAACAGCCAGCGCGCCTCGATGACTTCGAGGCCCTTGTTCATCAGGCTCGCCGAATCGACCGAAATCTTCCTGCCCATCACCCAGTTGGGGTGGGCCACCGCCTGTGCCGGCGTGGCGGCGGCAATCGCTTCGGCCGACAGGGTGCGGAACGGGCCGCCGGACGCGGTGAGCCACAGCGCCTTCACGCCGGCGCGCTGGAAATCGCCGTCGAAGTCGGGCGGCAGTGCCTGGAAAATGGCGTTGTGCTCGGAGTCGATCGGCAGCAGTTCGGCGCCGCTGGCGGCGATGGCATCCATGAACAGCTGGCCGGACACCACCAGCGTCTCCTTGTTGGCCAGCAGGATCCGCTTGCCGGCCTGGGCCGCCGCCAGCGTTGCCGGCAGCCCCGCGGCGCCCACGATCGCCGCCATGAGGGTATCGACCTCAGGAGCAGTCGCCACCTCGGCCAGTGCCGCGTTGCCTGCGAGCACCTCGACCGCCAGGCCTTCGGCGGCGACCCGATCGCGCAGCGCCGCCGCGGCCGCGGGCTCGCTCATTACCGCGAAACGCGGCCGATGCGCGCGGCACTGTTCCAGCATGCGCTCGACCTGGGTGGCACCGGTCAGCGCGAAGACCTCGAAGCGATCGGGGTGGCGCGCGACTACGTCGAGCGTGTTGACACCGATGGTTCCGGTGGCGCCCAGGATGGTGAGGACGCGCGGTTTCATGTCGCTCGTTCCAGCCACATCAGCATGCCGGTGGCGATCGGCAGGGTGGCGGTCAGCGCATCGATCCGGTCGAGGACGCCGCCGTGGCCCGGCAATGTGTCGCCGCTGTCCTTCATGCCCGACACGCGCTTGATCCAGGACTCGAACAGATCGCCCAGCACCGACAGGTAGAGCAAGCCGGCCACCATGAGCAGCAGGGACTGCAAGGGAATGTCGGCCAGCTGGCTCAGGGCGCCGGCGTACAGCGCCAGTGCGACGGCCGCCCCCGCCACGCCTTCCCAGGTCTTCCCCGGGCTGATGGCGGGCGCAAGCTTGTGCCGGCCGAAATGGCGTCCGGAAAAGTAGGCTGCGGTATCGGCAATCCAGACGACCGCCATGACCCCCAGCAGCACGGCGGGGCCGCGTGCCTGCAGATACAGCAGCGCCGCCCACGTCGGCAGCAACACCACCACGCCGATTGCCGCGCGAACGAACGCGTGCTGCGCCTGCCAGTGGCCGAGCAGCCAGAGCGGTGCGACGACCAGCCAGAACGCGACCGCCAGGACGATCAGCGACGTCTGGAAAACCGCCCAGTCCGCGCGCAGCACATAGGGAAGTGCGAGCGCACTCAGCGTCAACAGCGCGGCATAGATACACGCCGTCTGCGGCGGGAAATGGCTCAGCCGCGCCCACTCGTGCGCGGCCAGGGCGACCACCGCGGCCATCAGGATCGCCCACAGCCACGCGGGCGCCCACAATACCGCCGGCACGAACACCGCCAGCAGCAACAGGGCTGTGCTGATCCGTCTAAGAAGCGGCGTCATGGATGGGTCGACCGGTGCGCATTCACGACGTGGATCGCAGCTGTTCGCTGGTACGGCCGAAGCGGCGTTCGCGGGTGCGATACGACGCGATCGCCGCATCCAGCGCCGCCGCATCGAAATCGGGCCACAGCGCGTCGGTGAAATAGAGTTCGGTGTAGGCCAGCTGCCACATCAGGAAGTTGCTGATGCGCTGCTCGCCGCCGGTGCGGATGAACAGATCGGGTTCAGGCGCGTCGGCCATGCTGAGTTGCTCGGCCAACGTGGTTTCGTTCACCGCACCGGCCGGTACACCCGACAACATCAGCTTCTTCACCGCCTGCACGACATCCCAGCGCCCGCCGTAGTTGGCAGCCACGGTGAACGTGAGGCGGGTGTTGTTGCGCGTCAAGGCCTCCGCGTCGCGTATCAAGGCCTGGATGCGCCCGGAAAAACCCGACAGGTCGCCGATGACGCGGAAGCGAATGCCGTTTTCGTGCAGCTTGGCCACCTCGTTCTCGAGCGCGCGCATGAACAGTTCCATCAGCAGGGTGACCTCTTCCTGCGGGCGCCGCCAGTTTTCGGAGCTGAAGGCGAACACGGTGAGATGCGACACGCCGCGCTCGGCACAGGCGCGAATCACGCCGCGCAGCGCCTCGACGCCCTTGCGATGCCCGGCGACGCGCGGCATCAGCCGGCGCTTCGCCCAGCGGCCATTGCCGTCCATGATGATGGCAATGTGCCGCGGCACGTCAGTGCCTGCCGGAGTCGCTTGCTTGGTGCGGGTAGACACGCCGGATATGCTCGTCGGATTCACTCAGACCGCGAGCAGTTCTTTCTCTTTGTCGGCCAGCATCTTGTCGATTTCGCCGATGAACTTGTCCGTCAGCTTCTGCACCTCGTCCTGGGTGCGGCGCTCCTCGTCCTCGGTCGCGGTCTTGGCCTTGACCATGTCCTTCAGCGTGCCGTTGGCATCACGACGCACGTTACGCACCGCGACACGCGCGTTTTCCGCCTCGCCGCGCACGACCTTGATCAGATCCTTGCGGCGTTCCTCGGTCAGCGCAGGCATGGGGACGCGGATGATGTCGCCGTGCGTCGCCGGGTTCAGGCCGAGATCGCCATCGCGGATCGCTTTCTCGATCTTGCCGACCATGTTCTTTTCGTAAGGCTGCACGCCCAGCGTGCGTGAATCGACCAGCGAGACGTTGGCCACCTGCGGCACCGGCGTCGGGTTGCCGTAGTAGTCGACCATCACGTGGTCGAGAATGCCGGTGTGGGCGCGTCCCGTGCGCACCTTGGCCAGATCGGCCTTCAGCGCGTCCAGCGTCTTGCCCATTTTCTGCTCGGCGGACTGCTTGATGTCGGCGATGGTGGTTTCAGCCATTTCAACTCCTCAATGGTTGCTCACCCGCGTACCCTCGTCCTCGCCCATGACCACGCGTTTCAGGGCGCCGGGCTTGAAGACGTTGAACACGACGAGCGACAGTTTCTGTTCACGGCACAACGCGAAGGCGGCAGTATCGAGCACGCCCAGGTTCTTTGCGATCGCCTCGTCGAAGCTCAGCGCCTCGTAGCGTTTGGCGCGCGCATCCTTCTTCGGGTCGGCGGTGTAGACGCCGTCGACCTTGGTCGCCTTCAGCAGCAGATCGGCGCCAATCTCGGCCGCGCGGAGCGCCGCCGCCGTATCGGTGGTGAAGAAGGGATTGCCGGTGCCGCCGCCGAAGATGACGACGTTTCCGGCTTCCAGTTCGCGCACGGCGGCATCGCGTTCGAAATCCTCGCCGACGTGGGCAACGTGGACGGCGGTCTGCACCCGCGCGCCGACGCCCGCCTGCTGCAGCGCGTCCTTCAGCGCCAGTGCGTTCATCACCGTGGCCAGCATGCCCATCGAGTCGGCGGTGGCGCGATTCATGCCCGACAGCGCGCCGGTGGCGCCGCGGAACAGGTTGCCGCCGCCGACCACGATGCCGACCTGCACGCCCAGCGCCACCACCTCGCGGATCTGGCCGACGAAGCCTGCCATGGTGTCGGCGTGGTAGCCGAAGCTGTCCGGCCCCATCAGGGCCTCGCCAGACAGTTTCAGCAGGATGCGTCGGACCGGCGCCATGTCAGGTCAGACCTTGGATGCCGCAGCCACTTCGGCAGCGAAGTCGGACACCTTCTTCTCGATGCCCTCGCCCACCACGTACATCACGAAGCCGTGACACTGCGAACTCTTCGATTTCAGCACCTGCTCGACGGTCTGCTTGTCGTCCTTGACGAAGGGCTGCGACAGCAGGGTGACTTCCTTGAGGAACTTCTGCACCGTGCCTTCGGCGATCTTGTCCAGCATGGCTTCCGGCTTGCCGGCTTCCTTGGCCTTCTCGATCGCGACGCGGCGCTCGGTGTCGATCAGATCCTGCGAGACGCCGGACGCATCGAGCGACTTCGGCTTGGACGCCGCGATGTGCATGGCGATGTCGCGCGCCAGCGCTTCGTCGCCGGTCACGTCGACCAGCACGCCGATCTTGCCGCCGTGGATGTAGCTGGCGAACTTGCCCTGCCCGGCCAGGCGCGCGAAGCGACGCACCGACATGTTCTCGCCGATCTTGCCGACCAGTTCGGTGCGGAAGGCTTCCACCGTGGTGCCCTTGTACGGCAGCGCGGACAGTGCGGCGACGTCGGCCGGGTTCTGGCTCAGCACCATCTCGGCCAGCGCGTTGGACAGCGCCAGGAAGTCGTCGTTCTTCGCCACGAAGTCGGTTTCGCAGTTGACCTCGACCATGGCGGCAGACCTGCCGTCGGCGCTGATGGCGATCGTCACCACGCCTTCGGCGGCCACGCGGCCGGCGCTCTTGGCGGCCTTGTTGCCGAAGCGCACGCGCAGGATTTCTTCGGCTTTCTGCATGTCGCCGCCGGCTTCCGACAGCGCCTTCTTGCAATCCATCATCGGCGCATCGGTTTTTTCGCGCAGTTCCTTGACCATGCCTGCAGTGATTTCTGCCATTTCAAACTCCCAAGATTCAATTAAATACAGCCAGTTTCAAACAATTCAATACGGAAAGAGGGGCAGACGCCCCTCCTCGAATACGCTCGCCCGGACGCGATCCCGGCGATATTGCAGCGCGTCGCGTTTACTCGGCGGCCACGCCGCCTTCCTCTTCAACCTCGACGAACTCTTCGCCGCCGACGATCTCGCTGATGACCTGGGCACGGCCTTCCAGTGCCGCATCGGCCATGCCGCGGGCATACAGGCGGATCGCGCGCGCCGAGTCATCGTTGCCGGGAATGACGTAATCCACGCCTTCCGGGCTGTTGTTGGTGTCGACCACGCCGATCACCGGGATGCCCAGCTTCCTGGCCTCGACCACGGCGCCCTTCTGGTAGCCGACGTCGATGATGAACAGCGCGTCGGGCAGGCCGCCCATTTCGCGGATGCCGCCCAGGCTGCGGTTCAGCTTGTCGACTTCGCGCTGCACCGTGAGGATTTCCTTCTTCGACAGGCGGCCCGGTTCGGCCAGCGAGGCTTCCAGCTCGTTCAGGCGCTTGATCGACTGCTTGACCGTCTTGAAGTTGGTCAGCATGCCGCCCAGCCAGCGCTGGTCGACGTAGGGCATGCCGGCGCGCTGCGCTTCCTCGCGCACGATGTCGCGCGCGGCGCGCTTGGTGCCGACGAACAGCACGTTGCCCTTGTTGGCGGCGAGCTGGCGGACGAATTTCTGCGCCTCCTGGAACAGCGGCAGCGACTTTTCCAGGTTGACGATATGAATCTTGTTGCGATGGCCGAAAATGAACGGAGCCATCTTGGGGTTCCAGAAACGGGTCTGGTGGCCGAAGTGGACACCGGCTTCCAGCATTTGACGCATGGTGACAGACATGAAAATCTCCTAAAGGGTTGAGCCTCCACCCGTCAGCAGCCGCGCGCCGTCCAAGTCCGAACGCGCCGCCACCCTTTAATGACAGGTGTGCGAATTTGTCCGAACCATTTCGGACAGCCGGCAATTCTAATTCGAACGGGTCCTTATTTCAAGGCGCCCGGCTCCGGCAGGGCAATCTGAGCGTTCGCCCTGTCGAAGGGCGAACGGTTCAGGGGTTAAGCGAACAGCATTGGGATGCAACCGCCTCCCGCCGTCGTGCAGCAGACGGATGACGACGGGGGAAGATTCACCCGCGTGGCAGCACGCGCGCAAGCGGGGTCCGGCACATCCGGACTGGCAACGGGACGCCCCGGAACGTCCTCCCGTTATCGCCCACGACAGGCACATGGTTTTTCCGGCGCCCGCCGGGGCGCTAGAATGCGGCTTTAATTCCCCCAGCCTTTACATGACTGTCACCATCAAAACCGGCGCCGAAATCGAGGGCATGCGCGTCGCTGGCCGGCTTGCCTCGGAAGTGCTCGACTACATCACGCCCTTCGTCAAGCCCGGCGTCACGACCGGTGAACTTGACCGGCTCTGCCACGACTACATGGTGAACGTGCAGGGCACGATCCCCGCGCCGCTGAACTACGCGCCGAACGGCCACACGCCCTACCCGAAGTCGATCTGCACCTCGGTCAACAACCAGGTGTGCCACGGCGTGCCGGGCGACAAGGTGCTGAAGAACGGCGACGTCGTGAACCTCGACATCACCGTCATCAAGGACGGCTGGCACGGCGACACCAGCCGCATGTTCGCGGTGGGCGGGGCATCGATCCAGGCCAGGCGCCTGATCCAGGTCACCTACGAAGCGATGTGGGTCGGCATCGATCACGTCAAGCCGGGCGCGCGTCTCGGCGACATCGGCCACGCCATCCAGCGCTTCGCCGAGAACCACGGCTACAGCGTGGTGCGCGAATTCTGCGGCCACGGCATCGGCAGGAATTTCCACGAAGACCCGCAGGTGCTGCACTACGGCAAGCCCGGCACCGGCCTGGTGCTGGAGCCCGGCATGACCTTCACCATCGAGCCGATGATCAACGCCGGCAAGCGCGACATCCGCCAGATGCCGGACGGCTGGACCATCGTCACCAAGGACCGCAGCCTGTCGGCGCAGTGGGAGCACACGGTGCTGGTCACCGGCAGCGGCTACGAGGTGCTGACCGTATCGGCCGGCACCCCGGCCGTGCCTGATTGCATCCGCCGCGCCGCGTGAGTCCCCAGCCGTTCGCCGACCTTCGCGAGCGGCTCAAGTCGGGCCGCGCCGAACTGGCGGCGGCCTTTCTCAAGCAACCTTCCGGCCACTACCTGACCCGCCACGCCGCGCTGGTCGACGACGTGCTGACCGAACTCTCGGCCCGCCTCGCCCTGCCCTCCAGTTTCTGCCTCGCCGCCGTCGGCGGTTACGGGCGCGGCGAACTGTTTCCCGGTTCCGACGTGGACGTGCTGCTGCTGCTGCCGCACGATCCCGCGCCCGGCCAGCAGGCGGCGCTGGAGACCTGGGTGCAGGCCTGCTGGGACGTCGGGCTGGAAATCGGCCACAGCGTGCGCACGATCGATGCGTGCCTGGCCGAGGCCGCCGACATCACGGTGGAAACCAACCTGCTGGAGGCACGCTTCGTGTGCGGCGCCGCAAGCCTGTTCGACGAATTCGGCCGCCGCTTCCAGGCCCGCTTCGACCCCCAGCATTTCTTCGACGGCAAGCTGGCCGAGCAGCAGGCGCGCCACGCGCGCTTCGACGACAGCGCCTACAAGCTCGAGCCGAACCTGAAGGACAGTCCAGGCGGTCTGCGCGACCTGCACACCGTCCACTGGCTGGCGCAGGCCTGCGGCATCCTGGGCGGCTGGAGCGGCATCGCGCGCGCCGGCCTGCTCACCCATGCCGAGGCGCGCCGCATCGCGCGCGAGGAACGCACCCTGTCGGCGCTGCGCATTCATCTGCATCTGCTGGCCGGACGCCGCGAAGACCGCCTCGCCTTCGACTACCAGACCGAACTCGCGGCCCGCCTCGGGCTGGCCGCCACGCCGCACCGCCAGCCCGGCGAGCGGCTGATGCAGGGGTATTACCGGGCGGCCAAGCTGATCCAGCGCGTCAACGACATCCTCATCCAGTCGCTGCGCGTGCGGCTGTTCCCGGTGACAGCGCCGCCGCAGCCGATCGACGCCGATTTCCAGGTGCGCGCCAATCTGCTCGAAGCGCGCGCCGCCGACCTGTTCGAACGCAAGCCCGATGCCCTGCTGCGCGCCTTCATCGTGTACGCCCAGCACCCGCTGCTGGCCGGCTTCGAGCCGGCGACGCTGCGCGCGCTGTGGCGCGGCAGCACGCGCATCGATGCCGCGTTTCGCGCCGATCCGCTGCATCACGCCCTGTTCATGACGCTGCTGCGCCAGCCGGTCGGCATCACCCGGGCGCTGCGCGCGATGCATCGCTATGGCCTGCTCGGGCGCTACATTCCGGCGTTCGGCCGCATTGTCGGGCAGATGCAGCACGATCTCTTTCATGTGTACACGGTGGACGAACACATCCTCACCGTGCTCCGCAACATGCGGCGCTTCACCGTGCCGGACCTCGCGCACGAGTACCCGCTCGCCAGCCGCCTGATCGCGGCGTTCGACAAGCCCGAGCTGCTCTATCTGGCCGCCCTGTTTCACGATATCGCCAAGGGCCGCGGCGGCGACCACTCGGAACTCGGCGCCGTCGATGCGCGCCGATTCTGCCGCCAGCACGGGCTCGACAGGGCGGACGGCGATCTGGTCGCCTGGCTGGTGGACATGCATCTGGTGATGTCGCGCACCTCGCAGAAAGAGGACATCAGCGACCCCGCGGTCATCGCCGCCTTCGCCGGCCGGGTCGGCGACGCGCGCCGGCTGGCGGCGCTGTATCTGCTGACCGTGGCCGATATCCGCGGCACCAGCCCGAAGGTGTGGAACGCGTGGAAAGGCAAGCTGCTGGAAGACCTGTATCACGCCACCCACGCCCGGCTGGCGGGCAGCGACGCCGCGGTGGCGGATATCGCCGCCCGGCAGAGGGAAGCGCGGGTCAACCTCGCCCTCTATGGCCTGCCGGCCGACGCCGCCGATGCGCTGTGGCAGCATCTCGACGAACGCTATTTCGTGCGCTTCGACGCCCGCGACATGGCCTGGCAGGCGCGCATGCTGTGGCGCCGCACCGGCAGCGCCGACGCCGTCGTGCGGGCACGCCTGTCGCCGGCCGGCGAAGGCATCCAGGTGCTGGTCTACGCGCCCGACCGGGCCGACATCTTCGCCCGTATCTGCGGCTTTTTCGCCCGCATTCAGTACACCATTCTCGAAGCCAAGATCCACACCACCCGCAACGGCTACGCGCTGGACAGCTTCCAGGTGATGGACCTGGCCAGCCGCGGCATCCATTACCGCGATTTCCTGAGCTTCGTGGAATACGAACTGGCGCGCGATCTCGACCCGGCGCATCCGATCCAGGCGGTGCCGCGCGGTCGCCTGTCGCGCCACCAGCGTCACCATCCCTACCCCACCACGGTGCGGCTGGAAGCCGATGCGCAGGGCCACGGCCACATGCTGTCGATCACCTGTGCGGATCGCGGGGGCCTGCTGTTTGCGGTGGCCGAGGTGCTGATGCGGCACGGCGTGAACGTCTATGCCGCCAAGATCGACACGCTGGGCGAGCGGGTCGAGGACACCTTTCTGCTCAGGGGCGCGGCCTTGCAGACATCCGCGGAACGCGAGGCGCTGGAAGCCGAGTTGATCGAAGCGTTGAAGTGACGGTGCGCCGGGCTACACCGGCGGACGCGCGTACTCGTCGACGTAGCGCCCGCGCGACGGCGTCTTGCGGGCGGGGGGTGATTTCTTGCGCACGCCGTCGGCCGGCTTCTTGACCTTTTCATCCACGTCGGTCTTGACGCGGCTGCGCCCGCGGCCGGGACGGACCGAGGTACCGGCACCCACCGGCTCGGCGAAGCTCAGACCAGGATGCCGCGCGCAATCCAGCGACCCCGTCATGCCGCCTCCCGCCATTCCTTGAGGCTGCCCGCCAGGGTTCGCGTCAATGCGATGAGGCTGCCCAGGGTGTCGGCATCGGGCGCGGACTCGCACAAGCCGATCTTGCTGTCGGCATACACCGACAGGATCAGCAGGTTGTGCTGCACTTCCGGCGGCAACGGCAGCGTGCCTTCGGCCAGCGCAGCCTGAATCGCATGCCAGACGCTGCGGCTGGCCTCCAGCGCAGCCATGAGATGAAGCTGACGGTTGGGGGCGTTCCAGTACCGCTGCACTGTCATCAGTTGGGCGGCAATGTCTTCAAGCTGGGCCGCTTCGTTCAGCATCACGTCGGCATGCTGGATGCGGCGCTGCGCCTGCTGGATCTGATGTTCCGGGCTCATTGTTGTCCTTGCTTCGGGTGCCTGGGCACGTCGCCCATGGTTACGTAGCAAGTTAGCGGCGCTGGCCGGAACAACTTTAGGCTAGCTAAATTCGTGCCTGCGAGCCCTGAATACCTTCAGTCGTCCTGCAGGGCCTGCCCCGGAAACAGGGTATCGGTGAAGCCGAAATAGCGCAGGTCGCGGATCCGCATCGGATACAGGATGCCGCGCAGGTGGTCGACCTCGTGCTGCACCACGCGGGCATGGAAGCCGCTCACGCTGCGGTCGATCGGCGTCCCCGCGGCGTCGAAACCCTGGTAGCGCAGGTCTGCGTGGCGCGGCACCCGCCCGCGCATGCCGGGCACCGACAGGCACCCCTCCCACCCTTCTTCCATGACCTCGGACAGCGGCGTCAGAACGGGATTGATCAGCACCGTGAAGGGCACGTTCCCGGCCTCCGGATAACGCCGGTTGGCGGCGACTTCGAAGATCACCACCTGCAGGCCGACGCCGATTTGCGGTGCCGCCAGGCCGGCGCCGTTCAGGGCGCGCATGGTGTCGTGCATGTCGACGATCAGCTGCGCCAGTTCGGGCGAACCGAAATCCTCCACCGGCTGCGCCGGCGCCAGCAGGCGCGGGTCGCCCATCTTCAGGACTTCGCGGATGGCCATGGCTGTTCCAGTTGTTGCAGGTCGGGGGACTCCAGCCAGCGCCAGCCGCCGGGCGGCAGGTCCGCCGGCAGCGCATGGTTGCCGATGGCTTCGCGATGCAGCGTCGCGACATGATTGCCCGCCGCCGCGATCATGCGCCTGACCTGGTGGTATTTGCCCTCGGCAAGCGTCAGGCGCAGCGTGCTGGCATCGAGCCTTTCGCAGGCGAGGGCGACGATCGGCGCCGGCTCGTCGTTCAGCACGACGCCCGTGCGCAGTGCCTCCAGCATGGCATCGGTCACAGGCTCGGCACACGTGGCAAGATAAACCTTGGCAACGCCCTTTCTGGGCGAGATCATGCGGTGGATGAACTGGCCGTCGTCGGAAAACAGCAAGAGGCCGGTCGTGTCCTGGTCGAGCCGGCCCACGCACTGCACGCCGCGTTGCAGCAGCGGCTGTGGCAACAGGGAAAACACGCTGGGATGATGGCTGGGGTGGTGCGAGCACTCGTAGCCAGCCGGCTTGTGCATCAGCACATAGGCCTTCTCGCGGTACGCCCAGGTGACGCCATCAAGGGTCAGCTCCAGTCCTGCCGGATCGAGTTCGGCCTCGGGGTCTCCGCAGACCGCGCCGTTGACCGCGACCGCGCCTGCGCGCACCCGGGCCAGGCACCCCTTGCGCGAGCCGAACCCCTGCGATTGCAGGATGCGGTAAAGCTTCATGGTTCCTGCTTCATGGCACGCTCAGATCGCGCACATGCCGGCGGCGTCATCGGTCACCAGCTGTTCCAGCAGATGCCGCACCTGCAGCATCACCTCGCCCAGCACGGCCTGGATTTCCTCCATCTGGATACCGTCGGCCGACAGGCCGCGGCCCGCCGCATAGTTCACCACCGCCCCCGCCGCCGCGTAGCAGAGCCCGAGCTCGCGCGCCAGATAGGCTTCGGGCATGCCGGTCATGCCCACCATGTCGGCGCCGTCGCGCTCCATGCGGTTGATTTCGGCCGCCGTTTCCAGGCGCGGCCCCTGCACCGCGCCGTAGACGCCACCGGCGCGCAGGCGGATGCCGGCATTGTCCGCCGCCAGCAGCAGCGCGGCACGCATGGCCTCGCAGTAGGGATAGGTGAAATCGAGATGGGTGACCGGCTTGTCGCTTTGCGCAAAATAGGTGGCGCCGCGACCATGGGTGTAGTCGATGATCTGGTCGGGAATGACGAGCGTGCCGGGGATCAGCTCCGGATGGATGCCGCCGACCGTGGCCACCGACACCACGCGGTCCACGCCGTGGTCCTTCAGTGCCCACAGGTTGGCGCGGTAATTCACCTCGTGCGGCGGAATCGTGTGCCCGTAGCCGTGGCGCGCCAGGAAGATCACTTCCTGCCCGCAGATGCGGCCGAAGGTGAGTGCGCCGGATGGCTCGCCGTAAGGCGTGCGCGCCACCTGGCGGTGGGTGATTTCCAGATTGGCGAGCTGGGTCAGCCCGGTGCCGCCGATGATGCCTAGCATGTCATTTGTCCTTTAAAGCGTAAATGGCGGGCAGATTGCGCCACAGCCCGTACGCGTCCATGCCGCAGCCGAACACATAGCGATCGGGCACGGCCAGCCCCACGAAATCGGCCCGGATCGGTTTGGCGAGGCCGTTGTCCTTGTCGGTCAGCACCGCCGACCAGACGTGCGCCGCGCCCATGTGCAGAAGCTTGTCGCGGATCGCCGCCAGGGTTTCGCCCTCGTCGAGGATATCGTCCAGCACCAGCACGTTGCGGCCGATCACGTTCTGTCCCGGCAGCACCCGCCATTCCACCTCGCCGCCCTCGGTCTTGCCGCGATAGCGGGTGACGTGCAGGTAATCGAATTCCAGCGGGAACCGCAGCCGCGGCAGCAACTGGCCGGCGAACACCACCGCCCCCCCCATGACGGCAAGCACCAGCGGAAACGCGTCCGCCAGCCTGCGTCCGATCTCGTCCGCCAGACGATCGAGCACGGCCTGCACTTCTTCCTCCGACGCAATGCGCTCGGCGTGGTCCAGCAATTGTTGCGCATCCAGCCGTGTCATGAGGCACCCGGTATTCCTGAAAAGTCGGCAGTCTACGGGGTGTCAGCCGATGTTTCCAGACTTTGCGCGGGTCGAGTAAGCTTGCGCCATGTCGATTTCCGCCTCTCGTCCCAGCGACCTCGATGCCGCCGGCTGGCTGCCCGGCGCACGCCATCTGCCCTCGCCCAATTGCGATTCGCGCCCGGAAGGCATGGTGATCGAGCTCATCGTCATCCACAATATCTCGCTGCCGCCGGGCGTGTTCGACGGCGACGCGGTGATCGATCTCTTCACCAACCGGCTCGACTGGGATGCGCATCCCTATTACCGGGGCATCCGTGGCCTCGAGGTGTCGGCGCACTTCCTCATCCGCCGCGACGGCAGCCTGATCCAGTTCGTGCCGTGCACGCTGCGCGCCTGGCACGCGGGCGCATCGAACTGGCAGGGGCGCGAGCGCTGCAACGATTTTTCCATCGGCATCGAGCTGGAAGGCACCGACGACCTGCCGTTCACCGATGCCCAGTATGCGACCCTGATCCCGCTGCTGGCCACGCTGAGAACGGCCTACCCGATCCAGGCCGTGGTGGGCCACAGCGACATCGCGCCGGGCCGCAAGACCGATCCCGGCCCCCATTTCGCCTGGCATCGACTGGATGCGCAGACGGCCTGACCTGCTCGCCCGCATCGGGCTCGCCGCGCTGCTGTCTCTCGCCGGCTGCGCCAGCACCCTCAATCTCGACGCCAGCCGCCCTCCCTCGCACGCCGTATCCAGCCTCGCCGACAGCCCCCTGAAGGACCGGCTGGCAGCCAGGATCCCGCCCGGCGAATCGGGCTTTCATCTGCTGCAGGGCGGACATGCGGCGCTGGCTGCCCGTCTGGCGCTGGCGCAGCGCGCCACGCGCACGCTGGACGTGCAGTACTACCTGTTCCACAACGACACCACCGGCAAGATGGTCGCCGCCTCGCTGCTGGCGGCTGCCGATCGCGGCGTGCGCGTGCGCCTGCTGATCGACGACATCGACACCGCCGACAAGGAACTGGGGCTCGCCACGCTGAATGCCCACCCCAACATCCAGGTGCGGCTGTTCAATCCCTTCCACACCCGCAGCACCAGTCTGCTGGTGAAGGGCTGGCAGGCGTTGCGCGAACGCGTCCGCCTCAACCGCCGCATGCACAACAAGCTCTTCATCGCCGACAACCAGCTCGGCATCACCGGCGGTCGCAACATCGGCGACGAGTATTTCGCTGCCGACGACCAACTCGCCTTCGTCGACCTCGATGTCGTCGCCGCCGGCGCCATCGTCGACGCGATGTCGCAGTCGTTCGACGCCTACTGGAACAGCGAGGCCGCGGTGCCCGCCGCCGCGCTGCCGGTGTCGGCCAGCGTCAAGCGACTGCAGCGCACCATCCGGATGCTGACCCGGTTCCGCGCCCGGCAACTCGACAGTGACTACGGCCGCGCGCTGACCGCCGCCGATCCCATCCCGGGCCTGCTCAGGGGAAGCATTCCCTGGCACATCGCCCCCGCCGACCTCATCGTCGATCCGCCGGAGAAAGTGCTCAAGCGCAGTGAATCGTCCTCCCGGCTGCTGATGGGCCAGCTCGCCGGGCTGGGGGTCAATCCCACCCGCCACGCCCTCATCGTGTCGGCCTACTTCGTACCCGGCGCCACCGGCATGGCCTATCTCGAATACTGGCGCAGCCAGGGCGTGCAGGTCGACGTGCTGACCAACGCCTACGCCGCCAGCGACGTGCCGATCGTGCACGCCGGCTACGCCAACTACCGCATTCCGCTGCTGGAAGCCGGCGTCAACCTCTACGAGCTGAAGCCGGTGGCCGAACCCGTCGGCGGCCGCCTGCGCGATCTCCGCAGCGGCTCGTCGCGCGCCAGCCTGCACGCCAAGACTTTCGTTTTCGACGACGAGCACGTGTTCATCGGCAGCTTCAACTTCGACCCCCGCTCGACGCTGCTCAACACCGAAATGGGCCTGGTCATCCATTCGCCCGAGATCGCCCGCGAAGTCACCGCCATGGCCAAGGATGCCATGCGCCCGGAACGCAGCTTCCGGCCGCGGCTCGTCGCCGAAACCGTCGACAGGAAGATCGTGAGGCACCTGCAATGGCGGGATGTCCATCAAGGCGCCGAGCGAACCTTCGACCACGAACCGGAAACCACGCCCATCCAGCGCGGCCTGCTGCGCGCCTTGCAGGCGCTTCCGCTCGAGAAATACCTGTAAAGCCACGGTAAAATCGGGCTTTTGGCTCTGATGGATTTGCGTATGCGCCTCGGCACCCCGCTCTCTCCTTCCGCCACCCGCGTCATGCTGCTGGGCGCGGGCGAACTCGGCAAGGAGGTCATCATCGCGCTGCAGCGCCTCGGCGTCGAAGTCATCGCCGTGGATCGCTACGTCAACGCCCCCGGCCACCAGGTCGCGCATCGGGCATACGTGACCGACATGAGCGACCGGTCGGCGCTGCGCGCGCTGATCGAGGCGGAAAAGCCCCATCTCGTGGTGCCGGAGATCGAGGCCATCGCCACCGAGACCCTGCTGGAAGTCGAAGTCGAGGGCCTGGCCGAGGTCATCCCCACCGCGCGCGCCGCCAACCTCACCATGAACCGCGAAGGCATTCGCCGGCTCGCCGCCGAGACGCTGGGCCTGCCGACCTCGCCCTACGTGTTCGCCGGCAGCCTCGCCGAAATGACTGCCGCGGCCGGGAAGCTGGGCTACCCGGTGATCGTCAAGCCGGTGATGTCCTCGTCCGGCAAGGGCCAGTCCAGGGTCGAAGGCGCAAGCCAGCTGCAGGCTGCGTGGAATTACGCGGCCAGCGGCGGGCGGGTGGACAAGGGGCGCGTCATCGTCGAGGGCGTCATCGATTTCGACTACGAAATCACCCTGCTGACCGTGCGTGCGCTTGGGCGATCGGGCCGGATCGAAACGCATTTCTGCGAACCGATCGGCCATGTGCAGGTGAAAGGCGACTACGTCGAATCGTGGCAGCCGCAGGCGATGTCCGCCGCCGCACTGCAACGTGCGCAGGATATCGCCGCCGCCGTCACCGGCAATCTCGGCGGGCGCGGGATCTTCGGCGTGGAGCTGTTCGTCAAGGGCGACACCGTCTGGTTCTCCGAGGTCAGCCCGCGCCCGCACGACACCGGCATGGTGACGATGGCCACCCAGCGGCAGAACGAGTTCGAGCTGCATGCGCGCGCCATCCTCGGCCTGCCGGTCGACGTCAGCCTGCGCGAACCCGGTGCGTCGGCGGTGATCTACGGCGGCATGGACGCGGCCGGCATTGCGTTCGATGGCGTCGCCGAGGCGCTCGCCACGCCCGGCGTCGATATCCGCCTGTTCGGCAAGCCGCAGGCCTTCGCCCGCCGCCGCATGGGCGTGGCACTCGCCACGGCCGGCAGCACCGACGCCGCCCGCCAACTTGCCAAGGCGGCGGCCGCCGCCGTCAAACCCGTGAAAGCCTGAACGATGCAAACCCATTACGAACGCCTCGGCGGCGGCGACGCCATTCGCCGACTGGCCGACCGCTTCTACGACCTGATGGACGACGATCCGGATTACTACGGCATCCGCAAGCTGCATCCGGCCGACCTCGGCGAATCGCGCAACAAGCTGTCCTGGTTCCTCTCCGGCTGGACCGGGGGCCCGCCGGAATACACCGACCGTTTCGGCCACCCCTTCCTGCGCCGCCGCCATATGCCCTTCGCCATCGGCGAGGCCGAGCGCGACCAGTGGATGGGCTGCATGTCCCGCGCGATGCAGGATGCGGGGGTGGACGCCGCCATGCAGCAGGAACTGACTGCCGCGTTTTTCAAAACCGCCGACTTCATGCGCAACCAGCCGGAACCGAGATGAAACGTCTGGTTGGCTGGGGTGCGCTGTTCGCCGTGCTGGCCGCACTCCTCGTGCTGCCCTGGCTGATGCTGGACGATGCCCCCGCGGTCGAACCGCCGGCGCAGTTCCGCCGCACCGATCTCGCCTGGATCAAATCGCTGTTCGAAAAGCACGACCCGCGCGGACAGACGCCCGATGTGGTTCAGAGCATCCAGCTCGACGAGGCCGAACTCGACCGGCTGCTCAACTACGCGGTCGAACTGCGCCGCGTCAGCGGCATTTCCGCCGACCTCACCCCGGGACTCGCCACGCTCACCGCCACGCTGACTGTCCCGCCGAATCCGTTTGGACGCTACCTCAACATCACCGCCGAAGTCGCCGAGGTGCCCGGCGGTATCCGCATCCAGAGCCTGCAGCTCGGCAGCCTGCCGCTGCCCGGGGCGCTGGCCGACTTGACGGCGCGCCTGGCGCATCGCTGGCTGCTTCGCGACAAGACCTATGCCGCGCTGGCCGATGCCTTCATCCGGGTAAGCTTCGACGAGAACCAGGCCACCCTCGATTACCGCTGGCGCCCCGAACTGCTGACCCGCATCGAACGCAAGAGCGCCGAACTGCTGATCGCGCCGGAAGAGCAGGCACGCATGCTGGCCTATGCCGCCAAACTGGACGCCCTGCTGAAGCCCCACCCGCGCGGCAGCACGGTGCCGCTGGTGAGCATCATGGGGCCGCTGTTTGCCTACGCCCAGCAAACCGGCAACGACGCACGCGAGGAAAACCGCGCCGCGCTCACTGCCCTGGCGGCGTACCTGGGGGGGATCAGCCTGCCCAAGCTGCTGGAGGGCGACAGCCATTCGATCCGCCGGGCGCCGCGCGTGCTGCTGTCGATCCACGGGCGGCGCGACTTCGCCGAGCATTTCGTGATTTCCGCCGCGCTGGCGGCCAACGGCGGCAGCCGCCTGGCCAATGCCATCGGCCTGATCAAGGAGGAAGAAGACGCCGACAGGGGATCGGGCTTCAGCTTCACCGACCTGGCCAACGATCGCGCCGGCGTGAAGCTCGGTTCGCGCGCGACCGGCGATGCCGCCGCCCGGGTGCGGCAACTGCTGGCCAGCGCCGGCAGCGATGCGGATTTGCTGCCGGACTTTCGCGACCAGCCGGAATTCATGCCGCAGACCGAATTCGACCGCCGTTTCGGGCCGGTCGGCAGCCCACGCTACCAGCAGATGATCGACCGCATCGACGCCCGCCTGGCCGCGCATCGGCTTGCCCAATAAATAGTCAATAAACCCTGTTATAATGCCGGGTTTCCCGCAATCTGGACTAGGGCCGGTTGTCTGCAGGCGCATGACGGCGTTGCGGGTCGCTCATTTGGAATGACCAAACTTCGCTCCCCGCGACTGGCCCTGCAACCCGCGGGCAACCGGCGCGGGGGATGGTTTCTACTGAAATAGGCTCTTAATCATGTCCCGCAAGCTCCGCAACATCGCCATCATCGCGCACGTCGACCATGGCAAGACCACGCTGGTCGACCAGCTCCTCAAGCAGTCCGGCACCTTCCGCGACAACCAGGCGGTTGACGAGCGGGTGATGGACTCGAACGACCTGGAGAAGGAACGCGGCATCACCATTCTGGCCAAGAACACCGCGATCACCTACGGCGACTACCACATCAACATCGTCGACACCCCCGGCCACGCCGACTTCGGCGGCGAGGTCGAGCGCGTGCTCGGCATGGTCGACGGCGTGGTGCTGCTGGTCGATGCCGTCGAAGGCCCGATGCCGCAGACGCGCTTCGTCACCAAGAAGGCGCTGGCGCTGGGCCTGCGGCCCATCGTCGTGATCAACAAGGTGGACCGCCCGGGTTCACGTCCGAACTGGGTCGTGGACCAGACCTTCGACCTGTTCGACAAGCTCCACGCAACCGACGAACAGCTCGACTTCCCGATCATCTACGCGTCCGGCCTCAACGGCTGGGCCTGCATGGACCTGAA